>CAINYB010000001.1 GCA_903855135.1 uncultured bacterium
AAAAAATTAGCCTCAATTTTCACAAAAACTAAATGGCTAAACTCATCAGATTTTATTTCTTTTATCGGATAAATCTTATCATTTAACGCAATCATTTCTTTACCACTCTTGACTACCTGATCAGTGGACATCAGCCAACCATCAGAAGTAACGACTGTAGCTGCGCCCAAATAATCTTCGGCCGAAAAAGTCATTTGCTCTAATTTTGGTAAAATAGCTTTAGCAGTATAGACACCAGCTACACTTTGCTCATATTTTCTGGCCAAATCAGTCAATGGCTGTTCTAAATTTACCGTAATATTACGATTAAACTCACCCAAAGGATTAAGGCTGGTATTATTCCAGGACAAAGCCTGCATTGCCCAAAAGCCTAAAGCTCCACCAACAACGGCAATCGTGACCGTCAACAAACCTAAATTCACCAAAGATGGTGGACGATTAGTAGTTGGTCTTTCGAAATGTTTTTGTCTTTCTTCCATAAAATTTATTTAGCTTATTTTCCCCGCGATGCGGGGAAAATATAGCAGTTTTACATATTAATTACTACTTATCCCAATTTATCTCATCTCTTATTCTCCCGCCTTCCCCGCGTACGCGGGGACCAGGAGAATATATAAATTTTTAGTTTTTAATTAGCTAAGACAATGCGTGTTTCAGCGACATTAAGTATTTTCTTTTTATGTAAAATATTAGTTAATTTATCTACTCTTTTGTGCTTATTATTATGTTCCACTCCAAATTCAGCAAATTTATCATCTAAATATTGTTTAGTTACCATTTGAGTATTGATAGTGCCTTCAACAGCGCCCAGTCTAGTCTCCACTCCGCTTAGTTTAATTTCTACCCCACTTAATCTATTTTCTATACCACTAAGGGAAGTTTCAATTTTTTGAAAACGTTGTTCATCTAGTTCAGCGGTCTTAAGCACAGCATCTAGAATCTCACCTGTTTTGCTGTCCATGGCTGTTAAAATCTCTTCTTTTTGGGCAGATAACTTCTGACCAACAACTGCTAAAATCTCATCTTTTTGTACATTGAGTTTTTGATCAATGTTTTGATTAACGGCTATCAAAATATCCTCTTTACTTTGACTAATGGCCTGTAATAACTCTTGGTTTGTGATTTCACTCTTCTTCATAAAGTTTATGTCTCGAGCGTAGTCGAGAGATTAATTAATAATTATATTTACTTATTCCCCCGCCAAAGGCGGGAAAAAATTTAATATTATCACACTTGTCTTTCCCCGCGACGCGGGGAAAACGTATAACTTTTTATTTTAAAAAATAGCACTAATAAATAATAAAATAATTACCCCTAAAAAGCCTAGGAAATAACGGATATAATGTCTCAAGTGGCTTAAGTACCATTCTAGCACAAAAAACCACCAAAGTGTAGCCACGGTGCCGGCGACATAAAAGCTAATGGGCAACAAATATAAAGCTATTAATATCTCCGCTAAAGTCAATAAAACTAACCAAATCAAACCTTTTTGCTCTATTTCTGGCACTAAAGCCAAAATATCTTTTGTCCAAAAATAAGCAGCTAACAATAAAAAAATAACACTATAAAATAAAGAAAAAGAAATAAAGATAATCAAGTAATAAAAGCTACAAGCTAATAACCAAAAAGAAAAATAATACAAAAAACGATTAAAAGCTAAATAATCAGGATCATTGATATTTTTTAATTTCTTAAAATAAGTAGCCAATAACCAAAAAATAATGCCCCATAAAATCACCACACCCACCATGAGCCAATAACGCAAAACATCATTGGTTAATAAAATCATAAACAAAATCTGCGATATAAAAACTAGGCCCAGATTAAACCAAAGGCGTAAAAAATTCCAGAAATACTTTCCGGCTAGCCAATATTCCATGATAAACAAAATTAAAAGCGAAATAACTACTACCCACCAAATAGAGCCGGGGCGAGTAAAAAATCGCCAGAAATTTAAGGCTAATAGCAAAGGCGTTAAAAGAATTGGTAAAATTTTATTCATATTTTTAGCCAAATTTTAATTTTAAAGCGACCATAAAAATATTCATCACTAAAGCAATGCTACTCATCACTACTAAAGCAGAGCTATCCAAATAAACACCATAAACTATCCATAATATTTCACCAGAAATATTAATCAGACTCCAAGATAAAGCCATGTCTTTAGTGGATCTAGTTTGCCAAGATTTTATCACTTGTGGCACCAAAGAAACCGCTAGCAAAATCCCCGCCACAAAACCTATTAATTCTACTTTATCCATAAAATTTCTCTGCTATAAATTACTTGTTTAACAACTGCTGTCCAACTTCTAGCTTTAAACGCTGAACTGTGCCAGCAGGAAGTTCTAAAACTTGATTAACTGGCATCGGTGAAGTATATAAAGGCAAATCTTTCAAAGCGGTATTTGGCGCTGGTTTGGGCATATTTTCTATATAAGCCATGATTTTACCATCAACTAACCAAACTAAATCGATGTCAAAATTCATTTCTTTCATCCAAAAAGATAAATTCTGTTTTTCTGGATAAATAAATAACATGCCTTGATTTGACTCTAATTTCACTCTATTAGATAGACCCTGGCTAGATTGCTTCGGCGTTTTAGCTAAATCTAGCACAAAATCTTGCCCTGCTAAATTGTATGTTTGCTGTTCAAAAATCAAACTTTTTTGTCCACAACCTGCTAATATCAGCATCGCCCACAGTGCGATGCTTAATCTAAGTGTGCTTTTCATGAGTTTTGTAGTTAAGCCAATAACTTAAAATCAACATAAAAAATAATAATAAAACCAAAGCGCTTAATTTAGCTTTGGTAGTAAAGAAAATAGAAACTGCCCCAAATAATAAAGCTAAAAAAGAATATAATAAAACTACTTGTCTTTGTGATAAGCCGAGTTTTAACAAACGAAAATGCAAATGATGCTGATTGTCCCCTTGCCAAAAAGCTTGTTTATTTTTTAAGCGTCTGATAATCACCCATAAAACATCTAAAGCCGGCAAACCCATCACTAATAAAGCAGTGGCAATTTTAGCTCCAGATAAAATAGATAAAACTCCCAAAGCAAAACCAATAAAAGTACTACCCGATTCTCCTAAAAAAATCTTAGCTGGATGAAAATTCCACACCAAAAAACCTAAAATAGCGCCAGCTAAACCAAGACTTAATAAAGAAGTAGTCGATCCAGACACATCCCAACTAAGGCTCACTAAAAAAATGATGAAACTAGCGACCAAACCTAAAGAGCTCACTAAGCCATCAAGACCATCTAAAACTTTGGTAGTATAGGTCATACCCAAAAGCCATAAAAAAGTAATAGCGAGCATGACAAGATTTGCCAAATCACCAAAGAAATTTTCAAAGTACCAGACTCCACCTTGCCAACTAGTCAAGTATGAAACTTTGACACCATCTATCAGCATCACCACAGAGGCCAAAATTGGCCCCCAAATGCTTATTTTTGCCTTTAAGGCATATTTATCGTCTAGCAATCCAAAGACCATTAAGATCAAGCCAGCCACAAAAAAAGCGATTATTTTAGCTAGTGATAATTTCGCATCCAAAAGCTGGTGAGTTGCGTATAAATAAAGACTCAAAACTAAAAGCGTCAGATAAATACTAAAACCACCTAATAAAGGAATTGGCTTTTTATGAATTTTACGGGCATTATCTGGTTTATCTACTATCTGATATTTTGTGGCTAAATGCAAAACTACTTTAGTCAAAATAAGAGATAAAATAAAAGTGCTGAAAAAAATCCAAACAAATTTAAAATCAAAATAACTCATAAAGAGTGTTTTGCTAAATAAGTTTCTAAAATAGCAGTAGCTGAATATTTATCTAAATCTTTTTTGACGCCTTGCTTTTCATATAAAACAGAAGTCATCTGCTCATCAACAGTCACTACTTCTAAAGAAAAATGTTTTTTTAAGTCGCTAATAAAATTTTTAGTAATCTCCAAGCGATCATTATTTTTGCCAGATAAGCTATGAGGCAAACCAACAACTATTAAAGAAATATTTTCTTGACGGATAATTTTTTCCAGCTCACTAAATAAATCAGCTGAGTTGTCTAAAATTTTATAAGGTATAGCCATGGAGCCTAATTCTGCCAAAGCTAAACCCACGCGTTTATCGCCATAATCAATACCTAGTAAATTTTTGCGTTCAACTAAAATATCTTTTATTTATTAATTTTATTATCAGTTAAAATCTCATGACCGGTTTCCGTCACCACGACTGTGTGCTCAAAATGAGCCGTTAAGCTCTGATCTCTGGCTTGTACATCCCAATTATTTTTAGCTATCATCACCGCAAAATCACCGCCCAAAGTAATCATCGGCTCAATCGCTAGCACTAAACCCGGAAACATCTGCTCTAAACGCTTACCAGAATTATAATTAGGAATATATGGATCTTCATGCACTGCACGGCCTACACCATGGCCAGTCAAGTCTCTCACTATACCAAAACCATATGGTTTCACATATTTTTCAATAGCTTTACCGATATCACTGATATAGCCACCGGGTTTGACAGCTAAAATACCAATTTGTAAGGCTTGCTGACAAACACTCAATAGCTCCTCAGCTTGCTCGCCAATATCGCCAACACCGACGGTGACAGCAGTATCAGTATAAAAACCTTTATATTCCATACCTATATCTATCCCCACTAAATCACCTGTTTGGAAAGGAACTTTATTGGGGATGCCATGAACAACTGTCTGATTAACAGACACACATAAAGCATTGGGGAAACCATGGTAATGTTTAAAAGCTGGCCTGCCACCGGCTTCTTTGATCAATTTTTCAGCTTTTGCATCTAGCTCTAAGCCTGTCATGCCCGCTTTAGTAGCATTTGCTAAAGCATCTCTAATTTGGCCTAAAATTAAGCCTCCTTCACGTAAAATAGCTATTTCGGCTGGAGTTTTTTTATCTAACATGAGCTTTTAAATAATTTAAAATGTCATCACTGACCAATTCAATCGATTCTGAACCATTAAACACTACTAATTTTTTTTGTTGGTGGTAATAATCCAAAAGTTTGGAAGTTTCATTACGATAAATCTTTAATCTTTTTAAAACAGTTTCCGGAGTATCGTCCGCTCTTTGCTCTAATTTTAGCTGACAAGTATCACAAATACCTTCTGTTTTAGGTAATTTATACAATAAATGAAAAATGTGTCCATTGGGACAAACTCGACGATTTGATAAACGGTCTACCGCCTCTTCATCTGAAATTTCAATATTAAAAACTTTATCAATTTTTATTTTAGTTTTTTCATCCAAATATTTAGCCTGAGTCACACTACGCGGAAAACCATCTAAAATAAAACCGTTTTTATACTCTTCTTTGTTTAAATTTTGCACCATCAAATCGATCATCCATTGATCAGGGATTAAGCCGCCAGTATTTACTATTTCGGCAATTTTTAAACCAAACTCACTTTTACTTTTTATTTCTTGGCGTAAAACACCGCCAGCTAATAAAATATTGATGTCTAAAAATTGTTCTATTCTCTCTGCCTGGGTAGTTTTACCAGCACCTTGGGGACCTAATAAAATAATACGTTTTATCTTGTGTTCCATAAATTAATATTTCTATATTAAGCTATTTTTCATCCCCGCATACGCGGGGAGAAGCAAAAAAATAATTTAAATAGCTGAGTAGATTATAACAAACTATTAGCTTTTACTCAAACAAAAATAGCCCTTTAAAAAATACCCCCTCTGCCACTTCCGCCGAAGGCGGAAGCTGTCTTCTCCCCCTAAATTAGGGGGAGACCGAGAGGGGGTACTTTAAAAAGAGTAATTATAAAAATTTTAAAAACCTTCGTAGTCACGCATCACTAATTGAGCGTCAATTTGTTTAACAGTTTCGATCACCACCGCCACGACGATCAAGATAGAAGTGCCACCTAAAGAAATAGTCTGAATGCCAGTCAATGGTCCAATAATGATCGGTAAAACAGCTACTAGACCTAAAAACAAAGCCCCAGCAGAAATAATACGCACCATGACTTTATTTAAATACTCGGCTGTGTGTGTACCTGGTCTAATACCTGGAATAAAACCACCTTGTTTTTGTAAATTTTCTGCAATTTGTTGAGGATGAAAAATAATAGAAGTATAAAAATAGGTAAAGCCAACTACGGCTGCAAAATAGATAATACCGTAAAATAATTGATTCTTAAAGACAGTGATAATCCATTGAGAAAAATGTACTAACCAACTAGCATCAGAATTTAAGAAAAACTGAGCAATGGTTGGTGGCACAATGACAATGGAAATAGCAAAGATAATAGGAATAACACCAGCTTGATTGACACGCAAAGGTAAATGAGTGCTGACGCCACCAGCATTTCTTTGACCCACCATATGACGAGCGTAAGACACAGGAATATTACGTTGACCCTCAGTGATAATGACGATGGTGACGATAGTCACTAAGGCAATCAAAGTAAAGATGACAAAATTTAAAATCTGTGAGCTATCAAAAGCAATCAAAGTATTACCAAATGATTGTGGTAAGCTGGCTACGATACCAGCAAAAATGATCAAAGAAATACCATTGCCGATTTTTTTCTCAGTGATTAACTCACCTAACCACATCAAAAACATACTACCAGCCACAATCATCAATAAAGCTAAAAATACCTCAGCACTGGACATGGAGCCTAGCAAAGCACCATTAGTTTTTTGAGACAAGAGCTTGATAAAACCATAGCCCTGGATAAAAGCCAAAGGTACTGTCAATAATCTAGTATATTGGTTTAATTTTTGTTGACCATACTCGCCTTCTTTTTGCAAAGCTTCAAGCTTTGGCACGATCATAGCCAATAATTGGAAAATAATCGAAGCCGTGATATAAGGACTGACACCTAACATCACTACAGAAAAATTCTGTAAACCACCACCAGAAAATAAATTTACCAGACCCAAAACATCATTAGCACCAAATAAACTCTTGAGGCTACTAGTGTCAACGCCAGGGATAGGGATATGAGCAGCAATTCTAAATACAATCAATAAGGCCAAAACATAAAAGATGTTGTTACGGATCTCTTTAGCTTTCCAAATTTGTTGTAATTTTTTTAACATTTTATTTATATCGCCCGGTGGGCGAATTGTTATTTTTTCTCAATTTTTTCCACTGGTCTTAAGGCAATGACAATAACTTTACCACCAGCAGTTTCAATCGCTTTTTTAGCACTTTCAGAAAAAGCATGCGCTTCTACGGTCAATTTTTTGGTCAAAGAACCAGCAGATAAGATCTTTACGCCATTATCCAAAGATTGCACTAAACCTTTTTTAATCAAGGTGCGCAAATTTACTAATTGACCATCATTAAATTGGCTTTGTAGGTCTTTCAAATTGACGATAGCCATTTTAGCAGTCAAAGATCTAAAACCACGGGTTTTTGGAATACCCAATAAATAGCTTTTCATGCTACGAGCAGTCAAACCTGATTTACCACCAGAACGAGCTTTTTGACCTTTTAAACCACGAGTGGAATAAGTACCGCGTCCAGAAGCGTTACCACGACCAACTCTTTTCTTGGCTTTATTAACACCTGGCTTTGTTTGAAGATTGTGCAAAGACAACATATATTTTTAATTTAAGCTTTTTCTTGATTATTTGCATTTTCCGCCACTACTCTAGCTGGTTTAGCATTAGTGTGCTTGATTTTAAAACCAGTCAAAGCATTGATAGTAGCGCGAACATTATTTACTTTATTATTTGAACCTAAGATTTTACCAACAGCATCTTTGACACCGGCTAAATCTAAGATAATTCTAACCGCACCACCAGCTTTGATACCGCTACCTTTTTTGGCAGGTTTAAGCATTAAGTGAGCAGCCTTGAACTTCATGTTAATTTTGTGTGGTAAAGTACCATCAACAATTGGCACATGAACAATGTTTTTCTTGGCTTGGCGCACTGCTTTAGTGATAGAATCAGATACATCAGCACCTTTGGCTAGACCCATACCCACTCTACCTTTACCATCACCAATCACCATACAAGCTCGGAATTTCATACGTTTACCACCAGCCATAACACGAGTAACACGAGCCAAATCAATCATGCGTTGTTGGAATTCTTCTTTTTCCTTTTCTGGTCTTGGAGATCGGCCTCGGTTATTCATCCTACCTTTAAATGGAGGTCTATCTTGTTTTTTTTCTTGTTTGATATTTTCTTCTGCCATAATATTAACTAAAATTTAATACCGCCTTTTCTAATGCCGTCAGCCAAAGCTTGGACACGACCATGATATTTATAAGCACCTTTATCAAAAACAGCTTCTTTGATGTTTTTCTCGGCTAATTTCTTACCCATCAACTCACCTACTTGGGCGGCAATTTCTGATTTTTTACCTTTAACTTTGATTTCTTTATCAGAAGCAGTTGCTAAAGTAGTAGCTTTGACATCATCAATGGCTTGGACGTAAATATGTAATAAACTACGAAAAACAGACAAACGAGGTTTTAAGCTTGTGCCTTCCATCTTAGCTCTGGTGCGAATACGACGACGTAAAATTTTCGCACTTTTGATTTTATTTGCATCTTTCATAATTTTTATGATTTAACGACTTTACCAGCCTTACGTCTAATAACTTCGTCACTATATTTAATACCTTTGCCTTTGTAAGGTTCTGGTTTTTTAATCTTTCTAATTTCAGCGGCAGTTTGACCAACCATTTGTTTATCGATACCGGAAATTTTGATCACATTTTTTTCGGTTTCAATATTGATGCCTGGACGGCTAGGATATTCGACTGGATGAGAAAAACCAACATTTAAAGTAAGTTTATTATTTTGAGCATTAGCTTTAAAACCAACACCGTTGATCTCTAAACTCTTGCTAAAACCTTCGGTGACACCAATAACAGCATTGTTCACTAAATTTCTAGCTAAACCCCAAAAAGCACGGGTTTTGTTATCAGTAATATCAGCGATACTTAAAAGCAATTGATCATCTACTTGTTCAATTTTTACACCCTGAGGTAAAACTACATCTAAAGTTCCTTTTGGCCCTTTGACGTTCACATTCACCTTAGTGTCCAAAACATCAAACTTGATGTCCACACCTTTAGGAATAATAATTGGTTTTTTTCCGATTCTTGACATATATTTACTTATTTACTTTAGGTGTTATTTTACCAAATTTCGCACATTAATTCGCCACCAACTTTATCTTGTCTGGCCTGTTGGCTAGACATAATACCTTTGGAAGTAGAAACAATAGCCAAACCAAAGCCATTCAAAACTCTAGGCACATTTTCTTTATTGACATAAATCTTTTGACCTGGTTTAGAAATTCTTTTTAAATGATTCAAAGCAGGACGACCATTTTCATATTTTAATTCTACTCGAATAAAAGGACGAGCAGTGACTTCAATTTTTTCTGCTTTTTTAATATAATGTTCAGCCTCTAACAATTTGGCAATACTAAACTTTACCTTAGAAAAAGGTAAAACTACCTCTGACTTTTTTACAGCCACGGCATTGCGTAGTCTTGTTAACATATCGGCGATAGGATCTGTCATAATATTTTTGAATTTATTAAAAAATAATTTTTACCAACTTGATTTTGTTACTCCTGGGATTTCTCCCTTGCTCGCTAACTCTCTAAAACAAATACGGCATAAATGAAACTGCCTCATATAAGCGTGTTTTTTACCACAACGCCAACAACGACGGACAATTCTCGTGGAAAACTTTGGGTTTTCCATAGATCTCTTTGATTTTGCAATTTGTGCTTGTGTTGCCATATCTATTATTTCTTATTTTTCTTAAAGGGAAAGCCAAGTGAGCTTAATAAAGCAAAGGCTTGTTTTTCATCATGAGCGGAAGTTGCAACTGTAAGCTCTAAAGGATGAATTTTATCTAAATCTTCCATACCAATTTCTGGAAAAACAATGTGTTCTTTGAAACCAATGGTGAAGTTACCATTCTCATCAAAACCTTTATGATTTTCTAAGCCATGAAAATCACGTAAACGAGGAAAAGTGACATTGATTAATTTTTCTAAAAAATCATACATTTTTTCACCACGTAAAGTGACTTTAGCACCTACTACCATACCTTGTCTGATCTTAAAATTAGAGATAGACTTTTTGGCTTTGGTTAAAACTGGTTTTTGGCCACTAATACGCTCCAAAATACTTTGTACTATTTCTACCCATTGTTTGTTGCTCAAAGATCTACCTAAACCAACATTAATCACAACCTTTTGCACTTTAGGCACGGACATGATGTTTTTTAAACTCAAATCTTTTTGTAATTGAGGTCTTAAAACTTTTTGATATTTTTCTGCTAATTGATTCATAAATTTTTTTTAATCAATCACTTCATTAGCTTTTTTACTAAGACGTGATTTACTCTTATCACCATTGACTTTCATTCCCACTCTAGTGGCTTTATTAGTTTTTGGGCATAAAAGCATGACGTTGCTCAAGTGAAGTGGGCCATTAAACTCTACTCTTTGACCTTTTTCGCCTTTGCGACGACTCTTAATATGTTTATACATAATGTTGACACCCTCAACTACTACCTTATCTAAATCAGGTAGAATTTGAGTGATCTTGCCGGTTTTACCTTTACTTTTGCCAGCAATCACTATGACTTGATCATTTACTTTTAATTTAGTTTTTTTCATACTACAATACCTCCGGTGCTAAAGAAATAATTTTATTAAAGCCTTTAACTCTTAATTCACGAGCCACTGGCCCAAAAATACGAGTTCCTTTTGGTTCTTTATTTTTTTTATCAATAATCACCACAGCGTTTTCACCAAAACGAATGTAAGTGCCATTTTTACGACGAGTTTCTTTACGTTGACGGACAATAACAGCGTGAACAACTTGGCTCTTTTTCACTTGAGCATAAGGTTGAGCTGATTTGACAGCTACGGTAATGATGTCGCCTAAACGGGCATAACGCTTTTTGTAGCCACCAGAAACATGGATGCATTGCACTAGCTTTGCACCGGAATTATCGGCAACTTTTAGCATTGATCTGTGTTGAATCATATATTTTTACTTGACTTGTTTATGCTTTATTTAGTGGCTACTCTCCATTTTTTATCTTTGGATAGCGGACGGCAGGCAACAATGCTCACTTTATCACCAATTTTACAAGTATTATTTTCATCATGAGCCTTGTAATTAGTGCTAACTTGATATTGTTTCTTATATTTTGGATGAGTCTTGATTTTGATCACTTTGACTACTACGGTCTTGTTCATTTTGTCGCTGACGACCACGCCATCCATTTTTCTAATAATTACTTCTTTTGTCATAATATTTTATTTCTTAAGATTTACACTTTTCAGCACCGTCAAAATACGAGCAATATCATGTTTGTTTTTACGTAAATCTCTAACATGATTTAACTGATTATTAGCAATACTAAAACGTAGCTCGCGATTTTTATTTCGCAATTCTGCTAATTTTTCATGCAAATCATTGATGCTTAATTGTTTTAATTCTTGAATTTTCATAAAGCTTATCTTAAATCTTTGGTGACAAAACGAGTTTTGACTGGTAACTTATAAGCGGCTAATTGTAAAGCTTTTTTACAAGTAGCTTCGTCTGGACCGATCATTTCAAACATCACATTACCTGGCTTGACTACGGCGACATAGTGATCAACCGCACCCTTACCTTTACCCATCGGCATTTCATTACCTTTGGCAGTAATTGGTTTATCTGGAAAAATACGAATAAATACTTCGGCGCCACGTTGGACATGACCAGTGATAGCACGACGAGCTGATTCGATTTGGCGGGAAGTGATCCAGCCAGCTTCTAAGCTTTTCAAACCATACTCACCAAAGCTAACTTTGGTCATACGGGTGGCCTTACCTTTGATTTGGTCGCCTCTTTGCCACTTTCTATGTTTTAATTTCTTTGGAGCTAACATATTTATTTCTTATTATCTACTACTTGAATATTTGCTTTATCTTTGGAAAATAATTTAAAAGTTTTGACTGGTTCTACTATCTCTTCTTTTTTAGTCTTTTTGGCAAATAATTCACCACGATAGATCCAGACTTTAATGCCGATAACACCATAAGTAGTTGAAGCTACACCACGGCTGTAATTTACATCTGCTCTCAAAGTGCTGACCGGAATAGTACCTTGAACCAATTTTTCACGACGAGCGATATCGACACCGTTTAAACGTCCAGAAACAATAATCTTCACACCTTTGGCACCAGCGTGCATCACTTTTTCAATGTTTTGTTTCAAAACTCTACGAAAAGGAATACGACGTTCTAAATCTTCGGCTACAGCTTGGACAATGACAGCAGCTGATAAGCTTGGGTTATTGATTTCCGTGACATTTAACTGCAATTTCATATTGCGTTCTAAAAATTTACGGGCAATCAATTTTTTCAAATCTTCAATGCCAGCTCCACCACGACCAATAATCAAACCTGGTTTAGCAGATTGAATATTAATAGTGATTTCACCACGGTTACGTTCAATTTCGATCTTATCAATACCAGATTCTTTCAATTTCTTTTTCAAGAATCGGCGGATAGTCACATCTTGTTGCAAAAATTGAGCATAATCTTTACCAGAATACCAGCGAGATAGCCAATTTTCACTCAAACCAAGGCGGAATAATTTTGGATTTATTTTACGTCCCATAACTATTTCTTATTATCTTTTTTATCTTCAGTCTTAGTAGCTTTTTTTACGAGCTTCTCTTTTTTTTCTTTAGTATCTGTTTTGGCGGTTTTTTCCATATCAGCTAATTTGACAGTTTCAGCTTCCACTTTCTTTTCTTTCACTTTACTCACTACTTTAGCACCGTCTTTGGCAGTCAAAACAACAGTGATATGAGCAGAATGTTTACGGAAAGGATGAGCTCTACCAAAAGCAGCAGGTTTAAAACGTTTTAAATCCATGCCTTTGTTGACGATGATACTTTTGATCATCAAGTCTTCTACGGCTACTTCATAACGATCTTGAGCATTAGCTACTGCTGAGCGTAATAATTTCTCAATCATTGGAGCAGATTTTTTAAAAATGACTGGCAAACGAAATAAAGCCTGGCTCACACTCAAACCACGCACAGCACCAGCCACTAGCCTGACTTTCTTTTGTGAAACTTTAACGGAATTTAATTTTGCTTTGATCTCAATCATAGAATTATTTTAAGCTTGCTTTATTTACCTTTAGTTTGAGTTTTTGCCATTTTACCACCATGACCCAAAAATTTACGGGTAGGAGCAAACTCGCCTAATTTGTGGCCGACCATGTTTTCCACTACATAAACATTAAGATGTTCTTTACCATTGTGGACACCAAAAGTAAAACCAACCATTTCTGGACTGATAGTAGAAGATCTGGACCAAGTTTTAATGATCTTACCAGCATCAGGACGTAAATTGGAAACTTTCTTTAATAATTTGGCGTCAGTAAATAGACCTTTTTTTAAACTTCTTGACATAAGCGTTTAATTAGTTGTTTGTCGGCTCTTGCGACGTTTGACAATAAATTTATTAGAAACGTTTTTAGCTTTTCTAGTTTTAATACCGTAAGCTTTTTTACCAGTGTAAGTTTTAGGAGATTTCAAACCAATTGGGTTGTGACCTTCACCACCACCATGAGGATGATCCACTGGATTCATAACTTTACCACGGACAGTTGGACGGATGCCTAAGTGTCTCATGCGGCCAGCTTTACCCCAACGGACGTTTCTAAACTCAGTATTACTCATAGTGCCAATAGTAGCTGAACATTCTTCGGAAACAATACGAATTTCACCACTAGGTAATTTTAATTGAGCCTGACCATTATCGATAGAAGATAAAATCACACTATTACCAGCTGAGCGAGCTAATTGTCCGCCTTTACTGGCAATCATTTCCACATTACAGATAGTAGTACCAGTAGGAATATTTTTTAAAGTAGAACGATTACCAGGAGTGATAGCTACTTTATTTTTTGAACTCATAATTTTATCACCAACTTTTAAATGTTCTGGTGCTAAAATATAGCGACGTTCACCATCAGCATAAACTAACAAAGCAATGCTAGCATTACGATTTGGGTCAAATTCTAAAGTCTCTACACGAGCTGGAATGTCAAATTTATCCATTTTAAAATCTACGATACGTAAATATCTTTTGACTCCGCCACCTTGATGTCTGACAGTAATACGACCCTGGTTGTTACGACCAGCGTTCTTTTTTTTGATCACTCTTAAAGACTTAAGCGGCCTAACCTGATTTAAATCTTTGTTGATCAAAATACTGGTCTTACGTCTTGAGGCTGTAGTTGGTTTGTATAATTTAATTGCCATATCTTACAAATTAAATGCCTTCATAAATAGTAATACTATCGCCTTTTTTCAAAGTGACAATAGCTTTTTTGGTATTTTTTCTTTTACCAAACTTACGTCCAACGCGGACATTTTTACCTAACTCATTAATCACATTCACTGATGCTGGCATCACGCCATAAACAGCTTTGATAGCTTTTTTGATTTCTACTTTGTTAGCCTTATTGTTTACTGCAAAAACATATTGATTTAAGCTATTGGCCATGGTAGCTTTTTCAGAAATAACTGGGCGTAACAAAATACTAGCAGTTTTTGGTGTGAAACTTTTTTCTTTATTCACCACTTGCTTGTCAGTAGTTTTTACTACTGCTTGAGCTGGTGTTTCTTCTGTGTCTTTTTTCTTAAAAATACCCATAGCTTTATGAATAATGTTTTTCAATCTTGCTTAACAAATCTTGATTTACCAAAATATACTTATATTTTAATAAATCTACTATATTTAAACTACCAAAATAAATAGCTTTGACTTTTGGAATATTCTTGCTAGCTTTGACGATATTGTCTTCAGCTTTGGCTGTGACAATCAAAGTTGATTGCTTATTATTTGGTAAATTTTTCAAAGCATTAGCTAAAGTTTTAGTTTTAGCATCAGCTAAATTATAGCCATCGACTAAGACTAATCTGGATTCAGCTATTTTATCACTGAAAGCCATGGCTAAGGCTTGTTTTTTGACTTTTTTGTTAACTTTTTGAGCAAAGTTTCTTTCAGAACTTGGACCAAAAGTCACACCACCACCGATCCACAATGGGGAGCGGATAGAGCCATGACGAGCACGTCCAGTACCTTTTTGTTTCCAAGGTTTGCGACCACCACCACGTACCTCTGCTCTACCTTTGGTATGAGCAATCGCTTCGCGAGAGTTAGCGTTTTGAGCGATGACAACTTGTTGGACTACTATTGGATTGACTTTGACACCAAAAAAGGCAGCATTCAAATCTTGATTACCTAATTCTTTGCCTTCAAAGTTATACAATTTTACTTTAAGATCTGCCATATATTTATTTTACTTCAGCTGAAGTTTCAGCTTCAGTATTTACTTCTTCTTTTACTTCTGTTTCTACTTCGGCCTTTTCCTCTACTACCTCAGGAGTAGCAGCAACTTCTTCAACTTTTTCTTCTACAACTGGAGAGGTCTCTGTCACAAAATTAATTTCGCCATCAGTAACAATTTTCACTAAAGTGTTTCTTGCGCCTGGAACAGCACCTTTGATAAATAACAAATTATTTTTTGGATCAATTTCTATTAATTCCAAATTTTTTACTGTCACAGTATCCACACCCATATGGCCAGCCATACGAGTACCTTTAAATACTCTAGCTGGATCAGTCGCACCGATAGAGCCAGGCATTCTTAACTGGTCTTTGTGACCATGTGAAGCAGGGCTACCTGCAAAACCATGACGTCTAACGACACCTTGAAAACCTTTACCTTTGGAGGTAGCAGTGACTGTCAAATGATCGCCGGCTTGAAAAGAAGTGACATCAAAAACTTTACCACGAGCAAAATCTTCAGTCTTAGCGACTCTAAATTCTCGTAAAACACGAAAATTTGACAGACCTTTTAAGTGTCCTGCCATTGGTTTATTTGCTTTTTTCTTTTGTTCAAAACCGATCTGAACTGCACTATAGCCATCTTTGTCACCTTTGACTTGGACGACTGTACATGGACCAGCTTTGACCACTGTGACTGGGATTACACGACCGTCTGCTAAAAACTTTTGGGTCATTTCCAGTTTTTTTCCTAAAATAAACTTGGCCATTTCTTTGAATTTATTTATTAAATAAAAATCGTGATTTTATACTTTAAACATTTTAAAGGATAAAATCACGATTCTAGCAACAAAACTTATTTTTTCACCTAAAATTAAATAGGTGATAAATTTTTCTTTTGTAGTTTAGATTTTTACTTGGTGATTTAACCTTTAATTAAATTTTATTCTTTGCCACACTTCCAAATAATTTGGGTTATGTCAAAAGGAACTAAATTTATTATTTTATTTGTCAAAAACAATTACATTTTAATTTCAATATCCACACCAGCTGGAAGATTCAAGTTTTGTAAAGTATCAATGGTTTGCGGAGTTGAATTGATGATATCTAACATTCTTTTGTGAATTCTCATTTCATATTGATCACGAGAATTTTTGTGCACAAAAGTAGAACGCAATACAGTAAACTTTTTCTTTTCTGTAGGCAAAGGAATAGGTCCCAAAATCTTAGCACCACTACGTTCAACCGCCTCAATGATGGTCTTGGTAGCTTGGTCAATGATCTTGTGATCATAGGCGCGAATCTTGATGCGAATTCTTGACTGGATTTCTTCTTTAGCTTGCATGGAAAATGAATTTAAATTAATAATTGTTAAATTGCTTATTTTTATATTCTTTTCCCCTGCCAGGCCCCCGAAGGGGCATGGCAGAGAAAGGAAAATATTTATTTAATGATTTTGGTCACTACACCAGCACCGACTGTACGTCCACCTTCGCGGATAGCAAATCTAGATTTTTCTTCTAGAGCGACTGGGTTGATTAATTTGATGTTCAAATTAATAGTGTCTCCTGGCATAACCATTTCTGTACCTTCTGGTAAAATAACTTCACCAGTTACGTCAGTTGTACGGATATAGAATTGTGGTTTATAGCCTTTGAAAAATGGAGTATGACGACCACCTTCATCTTTACTTAAAATATAAGTTTCAGCTGTAAACTCAGTATGAGGAGTAATAGTGCCTGGCTTGGCTAATACCTGACCACGCTCTACATCTTCCTTTTTGGTACCACGTAATAACAAACCAGCATTGTCGCCAGCGCGACCTTCTTCTAATTGTTTGTTAAACATTTCAATACCAGTTACTACAGTTTTAGCAGTTGGTCTCAAACCAACTAATTCAACTTCTTCGTTGATCTTGATCACACCTCTTTCGATACGACCAGTAACTACAGTACCACGGCCTTCAATTGAGAAAATGTCTTCAATTGGCATCAAGAAAGTATGTTCAGTATCACGTTTTGGATCTGGAATATAATCATCCAAAGCTTTGACTAAATCCATGATTGGTTGACCAGCGTCACCAGTTGGGTCGTTCAAAGCTTTTAAGGCTGAGCCACGAATTATAGGGGTAGCATCGCCAGGGAATTCATATTTCTTTAATAAATCACGAATTTCTTCTTCTACTAAATCGATTAATTCTGGATCATCTACTTGATCAACTTTGTTCAAGAAAACAATAATATAAGGCACACCAACTTGACGAGCAAGCAAGATGTGTTCACGAGTTTGAGGCATAGGACCATCAGTGGCAGAAACCACTAAAACAGCACCATCCATCTGAGCAGCACCAGTAATCATGTTTTTGACATAGTCAGCATGACCTGGACAGTCAACGTGAGCATAGTGACGAGCATCACTTTCATATTCAACGTGAGCAGTTGCGATAGTAATACCACGCTCTTTTTCTTCTGGAGCGTTGTCAATTTGGTCAACATCTTTGTGTTGAGCAACACCACCTCTAGCTGATAAAACTTTTAAGATAGCGGCGGTTAAGGTAGTTTTACCATGATCAACGTGACCAATGGTACCAACATTGACATGGACTTTTTCTCTTTTAAAAACTTCTGCCATTTTCTTTTATTCTCCTTACGATAGCAATCCCTTCAAATATTCAGGATTTTTATGATCCAGCTATCTTGAATTTAATTATTTATTAATTATTTTAATTATTTAAAACACAAAGATTATAGCACGGTCTTTTGATTTTGGCAAGAGCCTAAAAACCCCAGGCTAAATGTGCCTATTTTGTGCTAATATTAGCCAAAAAGATTAATTATCCCCCACTGGTTCTAAATAGTACTTTTCTTCCTCTGAACTCAAGCCTGGCTCTGAATTTTCAGCACTTTCCGGTTTTTTCTCTAAATCTAAGCTTTTCACCTGGCCACTAGCGACTGTTTGCTCGTCGATTTTGAACTGATCAAGATTATAATCATTGCTGGCCTGGACAGATTTCCAGATGGCAATATCCCGATTTATCTTACTCAAAAGCTCATCTTCGCTCAAATCATGAACAGCGACATTGTTCGTCAAGAGTCTTTCATAGTCTTTTAGGCTCATAACGACATAAGGATCATGATTTTCGGAAACCACAATCATTTTGTCCCCTGTTTTGGTCACCAAAGCTAAAACTTGGTCTAATTTTTTATACATAAAATTTAGCTTAAATTTACACCAAGCTTATAAAAAATATGGGAGTTTGTCAAATATTTACAACCCCTTCTGTCCTTGCGGACATCTTCCCCTTCGTAAGGGGAAGAATTGTCACAAAAGCTTCAATTCTCCTCCCCTTACGAAGGGGAGGCTGGGAGGGGTTATGATAAATTTCCATAAAATACCCCCGCGAAGCGAGGATATTTGTAAGCTAATTATTTATTTAAAATAAACTCTAGATAAACTTTAGTACCTTTATTTTCTTGACTTTCTAGCCAAACTTTGGCTCCTGGATGCTTGTCTATCACCTCTTTGACGATAAATAAACCCAAGCCAGAACCATCAGTATAAGCATTTTTAGCATTCTTGGCTCGCGCAAATTTATTAAAAACTTTAGCTTGATCAGCTTTTGGGATGCCGATACCAGTGTCTTGGATAGTCAGTAAAACTTTATCAACATTTTTAGCCAGGGTCACCGTCACTGCACCTTGGATAGTATATTTAATCGCATTGTCTAAAATATGATCAATGGTTTCGCCTAAATATTTCAAACTACCCCGAATCAACATTGATTCATTTGGTTTTTGCCAAACAAGCTGTAATTTTTTTGCTTGTGCATCAAAAATATGCTCAGAAATAATCTTGTTTACTAAATCTGTTAAATCAATTTGATCATCAGTGGTAATATTCATTTCGCTACCAGTTTCCATCTCTGAGGCCATCAAAATATCATTGATAATTTCTTCTAGCTTAATGCTTTTTTGATACATGCCGTCAATAAATTTACTACGTTCAACTGGCTTCATCTTATCCATGTCACCATCACGCATCATCGCTAATGTTCCTCTGATCACCGAGGTCGGTGTTCTTAGCTGATGAGAAGCAATGTCTAAAAAATCAGAACGCATTTCTACTAATTTTAGCATGCGTTCAGCCTTGGCTTTAATTTCCTTAGTTTGCTCAGCCACCTTATCCTCTAATTTAGAAGATAAAGTTTTTAATTCCTCTTTAGCTTTTTTTTCAAAAAAATTAGACTTAATAATTTTTTCTGTACTTTTATTAAAAAAATACCCGTAAATAATAACAATCGCAAAAACTATGATGATGGGTGCAAAAGATAATTTTTTATCTAAGATATAAAAGAGAGCTAAGGCAAAACAAATAAGCAACGCACTAATCACTTGATATTGCAAAAATAAACAATGACGAAATCTTAATTCGCAATATTGACAACGTGTATAGGGCAAAGAATTTAAATTTTTTACTAACCAACAATTTTTATTTAAATATGTTTCTCCGCCAATAGCTTTCACTTGCTTATTATTTGTTATTTGTTGTTTAGACATTTGTTTGTTTACTAAAAAGCCTCTTGAAAGTTACATACATCAAAGTAGCCACACAAAAACCAACTAAACAAGCCAAAAAAATCATCATATCAACGACTAAAATATAAATCCAAGCAAAATTAGTCATCTGAGTATACTGCAAAAGTAAAAAACCAATCAACAATAAAAATCCAGTTGCCCCAGAAACAAAATTTAATTCGCCAGAATCTTTTTGAATTGGTGTATAATTTTTTTTAGTTAGCATAGCATGAATCTGATAAGGTAGATTGAGCTTTACAGAAAAAGCTCCTAAAATAGTAGCAATCGCCACAAATAACACTAGCCATTTGTTGTGTAAAAAAAAGGCAGCTAAAACTAAAATTGCATAAAGAGCGCGAGAAAACTTAAGTGAACGATCATAGATTGAACAAACTTGCATAAATTTTTATTTATTAGTTAAAATTTTTTTTACTGCCAAACAAGCTTTTTTAACATCATTTAAATCATTATAAATATAAAAACTTAAACGACAACTAGCTGGCGGATTTAATTTATAATAATGATGAGCTAAAGTTGCACAATGACAACCAGCGCGAGATTCTATTCCCATTTTATTTAAATTTTCAGCAATTTTAAAAGGACTAAATTGAGGATGATTAAAAGCTACTAGCGATGTTCTCTTACTCGGGTTTTTTGGCCCATAAATATTCAGACCTTCTATACTTTGTAAAATATTTAAAGCTTCTGTCATCAAATCTTTTTCATGCTCGGAAATATTAGCCATAGCTTTTTTTACATCCGCTAAAGCTAATTTTTTATCTGACATAAAATAAACATTTTTGCCCGGCCACAAAGCAAAATCTATCAACAACCTAATACTTTGAGCGGATAAAATAGTGCCCAAAATATTTGGCGTACCAGCCGTAAATTTCCATGGTAAAACATTGTAGCCAACTTTAGTTGGTGTCACTTGTCCGTCAGCAATCATATCACCACCGTAAAGAAAAGGTTTCATACCTAAAAGTAATTTTTCCTTAGCATACAAAGCTCCTACACCAAAAGGAGCTAACATTTTATGAAATGACCAAACAAAAAAATCGATATCAAGAGCTTTGACGTCGATAAAAATATTTGGCGCTGTTTGCGCCCCATCGATTAAAAGATATGACCTTTTTTCACCACTTGGCTGTTTATAGCCACTTAAGTCTGCGATTTCTTTAATTTTTTTGATAGGATTTTTAGTGCCTAAAAAATTAGACGCTCCCGTACAACAAACTAATTTTGTCCTATTATCTACCAATGACTTAAGGTGCTCTAGATCAAGCTCGCCAGTGTTTTTGTCAAATTTAGCTAAACGACATTCTACTTTGATACCAAATTTTGGTAAAATTTCTTTACATAGACCATACCAAGGAACATAATTTGAATTATGCTCCATAAACGTCGTCACTACATTGTCACCAGTTTTGAATTCCGTGAGCAAAGAATACATGACCGCATTGATAGCTTCTGTGGTATTGCGATACAAGATAATATTCTTTACTGAAGGCGCGTTGATAAATTGAGCAATTGTTTCATAAGCTGCTTCAAATTCTTTAGTGGTAGCCATAGAAGCATCTGATTGACCACGATGGACATTATCATACTTGACGCTTAACTTTTTTAAAAGATCTAAAAGCTGTACTGGAATTTGAGTGCTAGCAGCATTATTAGAAACAATCCTACCAGCCTTGATAGCTGGAAAAAACTTCCGAATTTTATTTGTATTTAGCATAAAATATAAAAACAATAACATTATACAATATATTCTGATTTAAGACAAAAACACCCTACAAATAACCCCTTCTGTCCTCACGGACATCTCCCCCTTCGTAAGGGGGAGAAAATAAACTTTCCTTAATTCTCTCTAAAACAATTTCTAAATTATTAATTACTTCAATATTAGTAAAACGTAAAACTTTAAGGCCTAAAGCTTCAAGTTTATTTTGACGATAATCATCATATTTAATTTCTTCTTTTTTTAAATGAATACTACCATCAACTTCAATTACTAGCTTTAATTTTGGACAATAAAAATCGACTACAAATGAGTCGATACTAAATTGACGTTTAAAACGATAGCCTTGTACTTTTTTATTTTTTAATTCTGACCATAAAAGTAATTCTGCGTTAGTCATTTTGCTTCTTAACTGACGACGCCTAAGTATTAAGCTATTTTTATTAAATAAAAAAGTCATTTTTGCTTTTCTTCTTCACTTAACCCCCTCTTTATCTCCCCCTTCGTAAGGGGGAGAAATATCACAAAAGTTTGAGTGCTCCTCCCCTTACGAAGGGGAGGTTGGGAGGGGTTATTTTTCTAAAGCTTAAAACTCTAAAAATCTTTTGTCAAACACCACTGTTGACTAACAAACCATAAAAAGTAATATTTATAATATATTAAATGAAATCTAAAAAAATAATTAAATGGTTGATTAATTATATGGCGTGGATAATAACAATAGTAATAATATTTGTTCTTTGGATTGAGTTCAAACTTGAAAAATTAAACGATCGTGCCATAAAAATGGCAGATTTATCTGCGCAAGCATTCAACGAGATAGAAAATCGCCTTATAAACCTTGAATCAAGGGTAAATGAGCTTGAAAACACAAGAAGATAATTTTTAAAAAAACAAAAACCAGTTAAATAATCACCAACAAAAACACCCCGTTAGGGGTGTTTTAAATATTATTTTATTTACCTTTCTTTTTCTTGATTTCTTCGGCAACGTTACTTGGCACAGCTTGGTAGTGATGGAACTCCATGCTATAGCTAGCACGTCCTTGAGTCATACTACGTAAAGATGTAGCGTAACCAAACATTTCTGACAAAGGTACATCAGCGTGAATAACTTTAGCGCCAGCTCTATCAGTCATTTCATTGACTTGACCACGTTTAGAGTTTAAATCACCGATCACATCACCCATGTATTGTTCTGGAGTCACAGCTTCTACGGCCATGATTGGCTCCAAAATAACTGGTTTAGCAGCATTAAAAGCTGTTTTGAAAGCCATAGATCCAGCCATTTTGAAAGCAGCTTCTGAAGAGTCAACTTCGTGGTAAGAGCCATCATACACAGTAGCTTTGACGTCTTGGATTTCATAGCCAGCTAAAATACCGTTGGACAAAGTTTCTTTAATACCCTTTTCAATGGCTGGCACATATTCTCTAGGAATAGCCCCACCTTTTAATTCATCAACAAACTCAAAACCAGTACCTGCTTCTTTTGGCTCAATCTTTAGCCAGCAGTGACCATATTGACCACGTCCACCGGACTGCTTGATAAATTTACCTTCACCCGTCGCTTGCGCAGTAATAGTTTCTTTAAAGGCGACTTGTGGAGCACCGACATTAGCCTCTACTGAAAACTCTCGTTTCATACGATCGACAATGATATCTAAGTGTAATTCACCCATACCACCGATAATAGTCTGGTTAGTTTCTGGATCACTTTTAACAGTAAAGGTAGGATCTTCTTCGGCTAATTTTGCCAAAGCCATACCCATTTTTTCTTGGTCAGCTTTAGTCTTTGGCTCCACAGCGACGAAAATAACTGGATCTGGGAATTCCATGCTTTCCAAAACTACTGGATGATTGACATCAGACAAAGTATTACCAGTAGTAGTATCTTTCAAACCAACTACCGCCACAATATCGCCAGCAAAAACTTCAGTCACTTCTTCACGAGAGTTAGCATGCATGCGGACAATACGACCAATTCTTTCTTTGGTGTTTTTATTGACATTTAAAACATAAGAACCAGCACTTAAATAACCAGAGTACAAACGAATAAAAGTCAAACGACCGACAAAAGGATCGGTAGCCACTTTAAAAGCTAAAGCTACCATTGGCTCGCTATCTGCTGGCTTAACTAGCATTTTCTTTTCCTTATCTTTTGGATCCCAGCCTTCAATAGCTGGAGCATCTAAAGGAGATGGTAAATAAGCAGTAACAGCGTCAAGTAAAAATTGTACACCTTTATTTTTCAAAGCTGAACCACATAAAATTGGTACAATTTTGTTATGAATAACAGCTTGACGCAAAGCTAATTGCAATTCGGCAATAGTGATTTCTTCACCGGCTAAATATTTGTCGGTCAAATTTTCATCGGTTTCGACAATAGCTTCGACTAATTTAGCACGATATTCTTCTACTTTGTCTTTCAAATCTTCTGGGATTTCACGCTTTTCGTATTGTTTACCGTCTTCATCTAAATAAAACCAAGCTTCACGTTCAAATAAATTGATAATACCTTGAAAAGTTTCAGCAGCGCCGATAGGTAATTGCATTGGGTGAGCGCGTTTGGTCAAACGTTCGTGAATAGTTCTTAAGTCAAAATAAAAGTCAGCTCCCATGCGGTCCATCTTGTTGACGAAAGCCAATCTTGGCACATGATATTTATCTGCTTGACGCCAAACAGTTTCAGACTGTGGCTCTACACCAGCAACGCCATCAAAAACAATCACACCACCGTCTAAGACACGTAAAGATCTTTCTACTTCTACGGTAAAATCTACGTGACCTGGGGTATCGATAATATTGATATTAGCTGTGCCACCACCAGCCCAGTCAGCAATTGGCCAAAAACAAGTAGTAGCCGCTGAAGTGATAGTGATACCACGTTCACGCTCTTGCTCCATCCAGTCCATTTCGGCCTTACCTTCATGAACTTCACCGATTTTATGTTTTTTACCAGTATAAAAAAGAATACGTTCAGTAACGGTAGTTTTACCAGCATCAATATGAGCAATGATACCAATGTTTCTTACTTTTTCTAAGGGATGAACTCTAGCCATATTTTTTAAAATAAATATTTTAGCGATTAATTTATCCAGGTCCCCGTATACACGGGGATGGCGGAAAAAAAATAAAGTCTTATTGCGATGATAAAAAAAATCCTTCCTCAATCCCCGCGTACGCGGGGAAATTGGAGGATTTATAAATTAATTTTAAGCAAAGTGAGCGAAAGCTTTATTAGCCTCAGCCATACGATGAACATCTTCTCTCTTTTTCATGGCTTCACCTTCGCCGTTAGCGGCAGCTAATAACTCTTCGCCTAGTCTTTTGAACATAGCAGCACCTTTACGGTGTTGAGCGGCAGCGATGAGCCAACGATGAGCTAAGGTCATTTTGCGTTCACCAGTGACGACAATCGGTACTTGATAATTAGCACCACCAATTCTCTTACCTTTAACTTCCAAGTTTGGAGAAATATTACGCATGGCGCTATCATAAATCTCGATTGGATCTTTTTTAGTTTTATCAGAAATATAAGCAAAAGCACCGTAAACTATTTTTTGAGCAGTGTTTTTTTTGCCATCTTGCATGATTTTATTAATCAATTTAGCTAAATCTAAACGATTAAACTTTGGATCTGGAGCAATACTTCTTTTTGGAGCTTGTTTACCTCTCATAGAATTTATTTAGCTTTCTTAGCACCGTACAATGAACGGCCTTGTTTTCTTTTAGCAACACCTTGTGTGTCATAAACACCACGGACAATATGATAACGAACGCCAGGTAAATCTTTTACTTTACCGCCACGGATCATAACGATACTGTGTTCTTGTAAATTATGACCTTCACCAGGGATATAAGCAGTGACTTCCATACCGTTGGATAATCTGACCCTAGCAATCTTACGTAAAGCTGAGTTAGGTTTCTTTGGAGTAGTAGTAGTCACTTTTAAACAAACACCTCTTTTAAATGGTGCACCTTTAGGTCGATCTTTTTTGGTACGACGTAAAGTGTTTAAAGTAGTACGCAAAGCTGGAGTAACACTTTTAGCTTTGCTACTTTTTCTTGGATTTCTTAATAATTGACCAACTGTAGGCATAAATCTTTGAAATAAATTTTAATAAATTATGATTTTTTATTTAAAAAGTCCTCCATAAAATAGCACAAAAAAATACTAAAGTCAAGGATATTATAAGAAATAGCTAACTAAATCCAAGAAAAAGTCAAAAATATGACCAAAAATGTTAAAACCTAAGAAATTGTCAGCAATAATCAAAATCAATAAAACCCAAGGGCCATTAATGGCTAATTTCTGCTTAAAATCAGCAAAGCTATTAGGCAAAGCAGCAAATAATACCTTGGAGCCATCAAGTGGTGGAATAGGAATCAAGTTAAAAACCCCTAAAGTCAAGTTCACAACAATCAAAGTACTAAGAAATATCACCAGCATGTTGTCTGGGGCTAAATTTGGGGCTACTAAACGAAAAACAATAATAAATAGACCTACACTAATAAAGTTAGAAACCGGTCCAGCTAGAGCTACTAGAGCCTCTCCCCATTTTTTATACTTCAAATTATAAGGGTTAACTGGCACTGGCTTGCCCCAGCCAAAACCAGCCAAAAGTAGCATCATGGTACCAAAAAACTCCAAATGAGCCAAAGGATTCAAGGTCAAACGACCGCTAAAATTCGCTGTCTGATCTCCCAAAATAGTGGCTGCCAGAGCATGAGCAAACTCGTGGATAGTCAAAGCATAGACCAAAACCACTATTATTACCAAAAACATCATTGGGCTATCAAATAAAAGATTAAAAAGCATAGTCTTTACAAAACTTAATTTTTATGTTAATTTATTTACACCTATTATATCTTAATTTAAGAAAAGAATAAACATATGTCCAAAATGTGTGAAATTTGTGAACGTAAAGCTGTTATTGGTAATAGCCGTAGTCATTCTAATATCGCTACCAAACGTCGCATGAGTATTAATTTACAAAGCAAAAAAGTAGATGGAAAAAAATTATCCGTCTGCACTAATTGTATTAAAACTATCAATAAACATAAAGCTAAAGAAGCTTAAAGTTTATTCTCATACCGCCCCGGTCCCCGCATACGCGAGGATGACACCGGGGCGGTATTTTTTTATCCTTTTTGACAAAGCCAAAAACAAAATATATAATAAAATAACTAAATATTAAAAAAACTTTATGAAGAAAAGTGAAACAATTTTACAAAAAGATGTTAGTGAATTAAAAACAGATGTTAGTGAATTAAAAACAGATGTTAGTGAATTAAAAACAACAGTCAATGACATTCTTTTTGCAGTGAATAAATTATCCGAAAATTTTGAACAAAGATTTGATAATGTAGAACAAGATTTGAGTAGCGTTAAACAAGACTTGAATGACTTCAAATCTACAGTGAATAATCAAATGGTGACTAAAGATTATTTAGACCGGAAATTAACAGAATTAAGAGGAGTAAATAAATTGACTACTCTTTTACAAAAGAAAAAGATAATTTCTCCAATAGAAGCTAAAATGGTTTTATCTATTTAAAACTTAATCAAAGCCCCTCCCGCTATGCGGGAGGGGCTTTGTAATTTACAAATTTTTTTATTTTTTATATTTTAATAATCGTTTGTTCTCTGTCTGGACCAACTGATATCAAATCAATTTGTCCGCCAGTATAATTTTCAATAAACTCGACTAAAGTTTTCACAGCTTGAGGCAAAGTTTGATAGTCATCTATCTTTGTCAAATCTTCTGTCCAACCACTAAACTCTTGATAAATCGGTTGACAATGATACAAAATATCTGAATCTGGAATAAAATAAGCTATCTCTTGATTAGTTTTTAAAACTGAACCTGCATAAAATATTTCCGGACCAGTATATTTATATTTGACGCATAATTTGATTTTCTCCAGGCCAGTCAAAACATCTATTTTAGTCAGACTTAAATTCTGTCCATTAAATTGCATAGCGTATTTAAGAGCCACGAGATCGAGCCAGCCAGTGCGTCTTGGGCGACCGGTCGTTGCACCATATTCACGACCCATCAGACGAAAAGCAATACCTTGAGAGAAATCATCGGCTTTTAATAAATCTGGTAATTTGACAGCATATTTTTCTTTTTCCTCTTCTTTACTATGACCAGAAGCGCAATAATCCTCGCTTTGCTTTGCACCTAACTCACTCGGGAATGGGCCATTACCCACGCGCGTCATATAAAAGGCTTTAGCAATCCCAAAGACATAGTCAACTTCTCGCTCTCTAAGGCCACAACCCTTAGCCAGACCCGCTAGCGTACAGTCAGAAGCAGTTTGAAATTTTGTCGTACCATAATCAATGCTTAATAAAGCACCTTGCGCACCTTCTAATAAAATATTTTTCTGCTCTTTTTTTGCTTGCTGTAGAAACAATTCTAAATTAATCACAAAATCTTTTAGCCGCAAAGCATACTCTGAATATTTTTCTACTATTTTATCGACCGACAAAATATTTTGTTCATCAAAAAATATCCCCGCCCCTAAATGTGGGTGTAATAAAATTTGTTTGGCTAAATCTTTGTCTAGCTGGGCTAAGATATCTTTTTTATTAGCTAAAAAATTTTCTAGTTTACTTTTAAAATTAACTCTATCAAAAATATCATTGACAAATAAACTCTGACGACTGATAAAATCTGCATACAGTGGGCCAATACCACGTCCAGTGGTGCCGACTTTAGCTTTCATATCTGACATCCTATCGATCAAAAGATGATAAGGTAACATCAATGGTGCTTGGTGGCTGATTTTTAAATTTTTGACGCTAATATTACTTTCTGCCAATAAATCCAGCTCGTCAATAACTATTTTTGGATCAAAAGCCACTCCTCTGCCTAAGATATTAATTTTTCCTTGGCTATCATGCAAAATACCAGAGGGAATCAAGTGAAAAATATGCTCTTGATCATTGACTAAAATAGTATGACCAGCATTGGCGCCACCGGTACCACGGATGATAATATTTGCCCAAGAGCTCAATAAATCCACTAATTTGCCTTTACCGGTATCTCCCCACTGATTACAGACAACAGCGACAATTTTTTTATCAGCTAAAAACTTTTGTAAAATATCTTGTTGCATAAAAAAGTAAAAAAATTAAAAGCCAATCCACTGTGAATCGGTAACGATTGTTGCAGACGGCTAAATATTTGCGCTCTAAAGCTTGGCAATTCCAACCCCTGAAAAATCAGGTGGGTTTCCGCAATTTAAGACCACGGTCTTAAATAATATAAGAATCCCAATAAGTCAGATTGTAGAGTTTTTTATTGCCAAACCGAGCGCAATTTAAATATAGCACAAAATATTTTGTGATGCAAAAAACTAAGTCTTAAAGACTTAGTTTTTTACTATCGCGCTAAAATATTATAATCAAAAAATTATAATTAATTTTTTTCTACTAAAGTGTGTTTAGTGTAGCCTGGCTTATAATCTTGTAATTCATAATCATTGAACCAAACACTGATTTCCACCTCGGCTTCTTCTGGATTAGAAGAGGCATGAATCAGATTATACACACCAACTTGATTAGCATCAGCGTATTTAAAAGACAAATGAGCATAATCACCACGGATAGTACCAGGTGCGGCTGATTTTGGCTCGGTTTCCCCTACCATTTTTCTCACCACCGCTACTGCTTCGACACCTTCGATCACCAAAGCTATGATTGGACCAGAAGTAATCATCTCAATCATCATATCTCTGACGTGTTGTCCACGGCGTTGCGCTAAATCTTCAGTATAATGCTTCATTGCTGTATCTTTGTCAGACCAAACTAATTTCAAACCAGCTAATTTCAAACCAGTGCGTTCAAAACGAGTAATGATCTCACCTACTAAACCACGATCCACTGCATCTGGCTTCAATAAAACTAAACTTCTTTCAAATTTATTGTCCATAAAATTTATTGAGCTAATTAAATATTTATTTCTCAGTAATCCCGCCGAAGGCGGGATTATTTTAACTATTTGAATGCAATATTAGATTTTTATTTCTTTAATTTAGCTAATTCACGTTTAACTGACTCTACTACTTCAGCGGGCGTGACATTGGCTTTCACTAAATAACCGATAGCACCTAATTCCTTACCTTTGGCCACATCTTCATCTTGACCTAAATTGGTCAATAAAATAACAGGCAAGTCTTTAGTCTTTGGGTCTTCACGCATGGCCCGTAAAACAGAAAAGCCATCCATTTTCGGCATAATGACGTCTAATAAAACTAAGTCTGGGCTAGTGGTTTTACTTAATTCTAAGCCAGCGGCACCATCTAAAGCTTTCGTTATATCAAAACCTTCGTTTTGGAACTTCACTTCATACATATTAGCGAGCATTTCCTCGTCTTCAATCAGAAGAATTTTTACTTTTGCATCTGCCATAAATTACAAATTATTAAATTATGCCTTTATTATAAGCAAATTATTCACAAAAAGCAAGCGGACTTAATCTAGCAAATTCCAAACAAAACCCTCACTTTGCCAACGTAAAGTGCCAAAATCTTGAGTGAGATAAATCTGACAAGCAGAAGCACTCAATCTAGCTAAGGCTTCTGGGTGCGGATGCTGAAAATCATTATCCTTACCCACAGAAATCACACAAAACTTTGGCTGAACTTTTTTTAAAAATTCTGGACTAGAAGCATAACGACTACCATGATGTGCGACTTTTAATAAATCTGCCTGTAAATTTAAATCACTTTTAACTAATTTATCTTCTATTTCCGTCGTCAAATCTCCAGTTAATAATAAACTAGTTTGTAAATAATTAAATTTTAAAACCAAAGAATTATTGTTATAATCTTCATTATTATTTTCCGCAGAAACTACAAGAGCCGCAACATTTTTTTCAAAATCAAAACTTTGTCCAGTTTGTACAAAAACTATCGGGATATTTTTAGCTTTTAATTTATCTAATAAAATGTGATACAAAAAATCATCTGGCTGATGGCTAGTGGTCAAAACTTCGCCTACTTCATATTTATTTAATAACTCTAGCAAACCCAAAATATGATCCGCATGATAGTGCGAAATCACGACGTAATCTATTTTATGCTCCCACCAAGGTAAAACTTCTCCTAAACGATTTAATAATAGATTATCTGGTCCGCCATCTACTAGTATTCTAGTGCCTTGAGGTAAATTTAATAAAATGGCATCACCTTGGCCAACATCTAAAAAATCCACTCGAAAACTTTCTATCTTAAATAAAAAAGTACTGCTTAAAAATAAAATGCCACAAAAAATGGAAATAATAATTAATTTTTTAGTCATAGTAATTTTTTATTAGCCTTAAAATAATAAGTAAAAATAAATAAAATACTTAAGCTCAAAATAAATAAAGGAAAACTAAAAAAACTTATCGGATAGGCCGACCAAGTAAAACTCGCTAAAAAATGATTAGTGACCACTAAAAGCTTAAATAACAAAAATAAAGGCCAAGAAAATAGCCAAGCTATTGGCCAGTGTCCAAAAATCATCGTCAATAAACCAAAGCCAAGTAATGGCGGAAATAAAGGCAATAAGATTAAATTCGCTAAAAAAGTGACTAGCGAAAAAATTTGAAAATTATAAACAATCAAAGACCAAGTAAAAGTTTGCGCCGCCAGCGTGACGCTTAAAGTTTCTTGAAAATAGCTCGGTAAAAAACTTAATTTTTCTTGCCAATAATGACTATAAAATAATAAACCTAAAACCGCTAAAAATGACAACTGAAAACCAATGTCATATAACAAAGCGTAAGGATTTAGCCAAGTCAAAATCATCACACTTAATAACAAATTATTGATTGATAAAACTTTTCGCCCTAAAAATGGACCAATTAAAGCCACTGTAGCCATCAAAACCGAACGGCCGGCTGAAGCCGGCCAACCAATCAAGGCTAAATAAAAAAATAAAGTCAAAATCACTACATAAAAAATTTGATTGCGCGATAAACCGCAAGCAAATAATAAAGCTTCAACTAGCCAAATAATAATCACTAAATGCGAACCAGAGATAGCAATCAAGTGACTTAAACCTGTACGAGCAAAGTCATTTTTTACTTCTTTGTTTAGCTCTCCTCTATCGTCTAATAACATCGCTTTAGCTAAGCTAGAGGCCGGCTCACGCAAATAAATATTTAAGTTTTGCCAAAAATATTGACGTAATTTTAAAAAACTAGACAAACTACTAGTTTGATTTAGTTTTTTTATTTGGGGACGAAAACATTGAGCAAATATTTTATTTTGGGCTAAATATTTATCATAAGAAAAACTACGCCCATTAGTAATAATCTTTTCTGGAGCAAATATTTTACAAGTAATTTCTAGTCTATCATTGACTTGATATTCTGGATAAAGTGGCACAAAAACTAAAATCTTGCCAGAAAAATTTGCTAAATTATTTGGTGCCACTACTAGCTGCCAATCCGCTAATCTTTTATTAGTTTCTAAAACTTGTGCTTGATAATGATAAGTTTGTTCAAAAACAAAATTATTTTTTACTTGTAGCTCTACTTCACTAAAAACAGTAACCCTCCATAAACTCAAAAAAATCAAAGCTAAAAATAAAAAATATTTCCAAGAAAAACTAAGCAAAATAAAAAATATCGCCAGATATAAAAATTCTGCCTTAAAAACTAAAAACTCCGGTTTTAAAACCGCTAAAATTGTTATCAATAAAAAAACTAAGCTTAAGTAAAAGAAAAATTTACTCTTGGCCATCAAAATCGCTTTAATTATTTTGTAGCTTCAACTTAGCTGAAAATACTACAAAAGTCAATTCCACTTCAGCTATTACTAATTCAGCTATAAAACACCCGCCTTCGGCGGGTGTTTTTAATTACTTCTCTAAAATCACTGGCGTCACAGGAAAGTCTGGCAATAAATAAGCATTATATTTATCTTGCCCACTAGCCCAAAGCAAATTAGTACCGTCAGTCGTTTCGTCGCCTACTAAAGTCAACTGTAAACGAGCTTGTTCACCTAAAACTTTTACTTTAGCTAATAACTCCACTTCTAGGCCTTGATTGATCGGCGCACCATTTTCTCCAAAATCAAAAGTCAATAATTTATCTTGCCAGTTTGGCTTTACGACATAAGCTTGACCATTAATCCACAAATCCCAATCTAAAATATTCAAACCAAAATCTGCTACTTGAAAAGTTAATTTATGTAAGCTAGTGCTGCTAGAAGCTGCTTGTAAATCTACTTTAAAAACACTATTCCAATCATCAGTTAAAATACTTGGCTGCGCATCAGCTTTCATTCGTAAAACATCCACTCTTGGCTCTACGGTGCTTAAAGCTAAATCTACTTGGCTATGCAAATCTTCACCGGATAAAAATCCTTTAGCAACTAAATTAGCTAAAGTAAACTGATAATTATCTTGGTTATTTAAATTCGCCCAAAGCTGTAAATTTAAATCTTGATCGATTTTTAAAACCAAATCACTTAAATTAAAAAATATGTGATCTTCTTCTATTTCAGCTTTGGCTAACATTTGTCCGCCACTGGCTAAATAAAAAGTATCAGCTGCGTCAATATTAGTAGTTAAAAAATCTAGCTGTCTAATAGCAAAACTTTCCCCCTGACTAGACAAAGCAAAATCTGCTACTAAAGTATTAGTTTTTAGGGGAGCTAAAAATTTTGGTTTGCTTAAATTATTATAAACTAAAATCTGACTATGCTCTAAAACTTTGACACTAGCTTTGAATAAAGGAAATTCACCTTGAGCAAAATAAAAACTCTGTCCGTCAGTATTTACTATATCTTTAGCTTGTTGAAAACCAAAAATCAAAGTCTGACCAACTAAAGTATCATTTAGATTATCGGCTCTGAGCTGAAAATTATGTGTACCCGGTGTCAGGCTATAATTATCTAGCTTAAATAACATCTTGCCATCTGCAGTCCACTCCCAAGAGCCAATTTGCGTCTGACCTTCATATAATCTAACCTGATCTTTAAAAATGTCTTGTTTGATTATTTCTGGAGCTGAAATTGCTAAACTATGTAAATTAGTAGCTTCTTCGCTTTGTAAAATAAAAGAGAATAAAACATTATTAATAGCCTGTGGTAATACTGCAGTGGTATTTTGATCAATAATAGCTACTTTGAGCTGATTATTTTTTGGGCTTAAAACCTCCGCATTAGAAGCTGGTCCTTTACTCCAAGATAAAGCAAAAACAAAACTCGTACTTGCTAATAAAAAACTGATAAAATAAAAACGCCATCGTTTTGATGAACGCTTTTGCTCTAACTCAACATGGTATGAAGGCATGAGGTGTTCAAACATGTTTATATTATAACACATTTTTTAAAAAGAAAAAAATAGCCCTATCTTAAGTTCAAAAAATTAGTTAAAATAAACATTTTTTTGACAAAACAAACAGTCAGAGATATAATATTAAGACTTAAATATTAAAAAAACTTTATGAAGAAAAGTGAAACAATTTTACAAAAAGATGTAAGTGAACTAAAAATAACAGTCAATGACATTCTTTTTGCGGTTAATAAATTATCCGAAAATTTTGAACAAAGATTTGATAATGTAGAACAAAAGCTGACTGGAGTAGAGCAAAAGCTAGACAATGTAGAAACTAGACTTGGTTTTGTGGAAAGTACTATAAATACTCAAATGGTGACTAAAGATTATTTAGACCAGAAATTAATAAAATTAAGAGGAGTAAACAAATTAACTAATCTTTTACAAAAGAAAAGGATCATTTCTCCACTAGAAGCTAAGATGGTTTTATCTATTTAAATTAAAACTCCCCAAAATAAAACCCCGCGTTGCGGGGTTTTATTTAAAATTATCACTCTAAAAAAATAACCCCCTCTTTTTCTCCCCCTTCGTAAGGGGGAGACACTAGAAAAAACGTTTTTTAAACTCCTCCCCTTCCCCGCGAAAGCGGGGAAGGGGAGGACGGGAGAGGTTAAAATTAGTCTACCAATTGTTGCAGTCTAGCTTTGATAAAAGCTAATAAATCACCATTTAAAACTTTATCCGGGTCAGTACTTTCATAGTTACTACGATGATCTTTGACTAATTTATAGGGATGTAAAACATAAGAACGAATTTGATTACCCCAAGCAGCTTGTGTATACTCACCTTTTAAGGCTTTCTTCTCCTCGTCTCTTTCAGCTTGATAAAACTTAGCCAGCTTGCTCTGCAAGTGCAACATCGCTTGCTGTTTATTTTGTAATTGTGAACGTTCATTTTGACAAGAGGCTACTAGCCCAGTCGGTAAATGTGTGATACGCACTGCTGAATCAGTAGTATTGACTGATTGACCACCATTACCAGAGGAGCGATAAGTATCTATTTTTAAATCTTCGTCTTTAATCACAAAGCTGACTTCTTTTAGTTCTGGTAAAACTTCTAACATTGCAAAAGAAGTGTGGCGCGCGTGATCAGAATCATAAGGAGATAATCTTACTAAACGATGAACGCCAGCTTCGTTTTTTAAATAACCATAAGCATAAAGACCAGAGATTTTAAAAGTAGCGCTTTTAATGCCCGCTTCTGCTCCTGGTGAACGTGATAATAAAACTACCTGCCAATTTTGATTTTCCGCAAAACGTAAATACATCCGCTCTAGCATCTGTGCCCAATCTTGTGCGTCATCACCACCTGCTCCAGCATTGATAGTAATGATCGCAGGATTTTGATCATACTGACCCTGTAAAAATAATTCCGTGGCTAATAATTCATATTGTTTTACCGCTTCAGCTAATTGCTTGCTGATATCTTCTTGTAGTGAACTAGCGTCCGCGTCTTTAACTAAAATCTGTAAATCTAATAAATTTTCTTGTAAATTATGCCAATTATTTTTTAAAGTTTCTAAATAAGCATAGCGACTAGAAACAGTTTTAGCTATTTCTTGAGTAGTCCAAAAATCAACGCCTGACATTTGCTTTTTTAAAGCCATCATTTCCTCTTCTTTTTGTGGCCAAACCAAAACAAGCATGGCTTGCTCTACTTTTTTAAGTAATTCAATAATTTGTAATTTTAATTCTTCCACTAATTTTAAAAAATTATTTACACATTTTCTCTACTAGACTTTGTCTAGCGGTCGGATCACACAAAATTTTACTGATATCGGTAGCAGAAAAGCTATCTTTCTGACTAATGTCAGTCGTATCAAGATTTGAAGTTAAATTCAAACCCGTCAAAGCATTACTCATCAAAGAGCTGTATTGTTTCAAATAAGGAGATACATAAAATAAAGCGATGATGATAGGGCCGACGATTAAAATTAATTTTAAAACTCCAGCTAACTCTTGCCAAAAAAGCTTTTTCTTAATTTTTATTACCGTAGTTTCAATTTTAGCGATGCTAGCTTGATTTTGTAAAATTACTTGTTCTAATTGTTCTTGTGTCATATAAAGGCTTTAATATTTACTTGCCTTTATTATAGCAAAAAATAAGCTCAATGACGATATTTTTTATGTAACTTTAAAAAATCTAAATGTAATCTATGCAAAAATGAAGCTTGTCTTTTTTTATAATAATAATAGAAAATACCAACTATTAAAAGCAAAATAATTGCACTGAATATAGAGCTAAATAAAAATAGCTGGGATTTAAAAGGCGTAACACTGACACTTAATGGCACTTTGATACCAGAAGCAGCATTAAAGCTACTAGCTGATAAGGCATTGGCTATTACGCTTAAATTAGTTTGATAAATTTGTGATTTATAAGTTGCAAAGTTAAAATTAATTTTAACTTTGGTTTTGGCCTCCGGCATGAGAGCAAATTCTGCGTCTTCTACAATAATTTCTTTTGCCCAGTTGTCTGGCGAAATTTTGACTAAAATTGGCTCACTGGAAATATTAGTGACAATTAATTCCGCTGATTTTTTATCTGGATAAACTACTTCTATTTTAGCTGGACTTAAAGTCAGACCTACTGCTTGTGCGTGGGGAATAAATAAACAGAAAAAAATTAAGCTAAAAATAATTTTTTTCATCTGCATTAACGAGCGCTCGCCCAAAAAATTAGCTGACCTTGATGTTGGCCAAAATTCGCTGTGCTAGGCACACTCAAACGCACATTTAAATTGGCATTTTGTCCGGCATTTAAATTTTCTCCGAAATCTGTCCAAACTTGATTATTTAAAGTCGTATTTTGCGTCAAAACACTATCGCCTAAAATGTTGGCTTCCAAAGCAATATTAACATTGCCTGAATTAGTGAGTTGTAAAATAGTTTCACCAATTTGTCCGCGCTCCAAATTACCAAAATTAATTTGATTTTGACTGACAAAAAAACTAATCTGATTATTTTCTCCATCTCCAGACGGCACGACATTGACACTCAAATCTACACTTTGATTACTGCTTGAAGCGCCATAATTTAAATAAATTTTATTACTGCGGATAAAGGCTTCGCTACCATTAAAATACACTGGGTAAGCGCCATTTTGCGTCAAATCTACGCTAAATAAACCTTGAGCATTGGTGACATAATTTTGTCCATTAATATTCACTGTCGCTTGGCTCAAATCTTGCCAAGTTTGATCAAAATATTGTAGATGTCCACTCAAATGTCCCGCATTATCCACACTAGCCTCTACTTTACTAGGCTTAATACTAAATGAGCCATAAGCCCATAAAACCTCATCTTGGGCCTGTATTTGCGCCTGGTCAGCACTTTGAGTGCCAGGCTGCCAGTTGATCCAATATTGCCAACCATTTAAACCTTGGCCACTAAAACCTGCTATTTCAGAAAGATAAGGTCCATATTCGGTGTTAGTAATTTGATAAGTAAAATTACAAATACTACTAGCCTCTTGCACAAGAGCTAAGACATTAGTTGCTGTCAAATGTTGAGCTAAACAAATAGTATTAGTTGGACCTTCTATTCTTAAACTAATATCTTGACTATTGCCATTACCGTTGCCATTATTATTTTCTGCGGGGATAGTGACGTGATTGACAGGATAGCTTTTATCTAAGATGGCTAACAAGGCATAAGCTGTTACCATGCTTGATCCTTGAGTATCGCTTGCTAGCCACAAGAAAGAACCATCAGCTTGCTGTAAGCTATTTAAAAAACTCAAGGGTGTATTATTTTCTTGAGACCAAGTGCTTTGATCAATGTCTAATTTATTTAAAGCCGCTAGCACCCAAGCAGTTGAGGCGCCATCAGAGGTGGCTGTTGCATCATAAGCAAAGCCGCCGTCAGTTTTTTGGGTAGTATGTAAATAGTTTAAAGCATTTACAATCACTTGGTCTTGGTTCGAAATATTTGTTTCTTTTAAAGCCATTAAAGCAGCGGCTGTGTCATTACTATCCGAAGTGCCACTTGCAGCCCAAGACCAACCACCGTCAGCATTTTGATGGCTAATGATAAAATCTTTCACGCTACTAAAATCTTCAGCTTTATTAACAGCTCCAGCCGCTAATAAACCCCAAAAATCATCATTGAGCTGACTGGCGTCACCAAACTGACCATTATTTAAATGGCTATTTAAAGTAGCAAATAAAGTGCGCATGCTAGTATAATCCTGACTATTTACGGCGCTCAAAACTAACAAATATTTAGCCACTTTCATCAAATCTTGTTCTTGGGCATTTATATAGTCAGTCGATAAATTCTGCACATTTGCTACTGCCAAACTTTGAGTGATCCAAGGATTTTGAGTTTGTGCTTGTAAATACTGAATCGCACTATTATTATCTGCCAAAGACAAAAATGGTGAGAGTAATAAAGTGCTAATTGAAAAGATGACAAACAATTTTTTCATAAAATTTTGATTAAATAAATTTTCTTACCTGTAAGCCCGCTTCGCGGGCTTATCACTAGAAATTTTTAAATTGTTAGCTATAATACCTCAGAGGAAACCCCGCCCAAGGCGGGGTTTCCTCTGCTTTTTCAATGCAATGGATATGGAGATGTTCGTAGTCTCGGATCATAAGAAAAAATCCTTTGATCATTACGCGCAATCATTACACGCTGACGATTATGGTCAAAAGTGACACTGTCTACTGAATGAGATACCCAAGTATCATCAACATAAATCAACAGATCCCCCATTTGTCCATTGATACCACATAGCAAACGACCCTCTCCAAAACCCCATTCTTGATTAGGATCGTAAATAGCATCAAAATGACTTAAAAAATCAGCAAGAGTTCTCTGGCGGGCTAAAATTTGATTGTTATGGACCAAAAGAGACAGTAGGCCAAGGCCTAAGGCTGGGAAAAACTCGCGACGATTCATGATAGACCTCTCTATGTTTGCATTGTTGTTGGCAAAGAACAAAAAATCTCCTATATTCTAGGAGACAACGAGTAAGTCTATTATCTTTTGACTTTGATGATAACAAGCTCACTCCTTCTCTCCTTAGGAAAAAGAATAAACGACTTCGGGTATCTGACTTTCCGTCAAATGACGGATTACAGTAGCTAGGACTGTGGAGGCTTTACACCTCACTTCCCCGACTAAATTTTTAATTTTCTACGGCTTCCAAACTTTAGCACAAGATTTTAGACTTGGCAAGTTTAAAAAGTACCCCCTCTCAGTCTCCCCCTAAATTAGGGGGAGAAGGCACGTTCCCTGGCGGATGCCGGGGAAGCGACAGAGGGGGTATTTTATATTTTTTTATTTTTCTTTAATAATCTATTGAGCTCGGTCTGAAAAGTTTGCGCGTCTTTAAACGAACGATAAACTGAAGCGTAGCGAATATAAGCGACCTGATCAAAATTTTTCAGCTTTTTCATCACTATGTCGCCTAAAATTTTGGAAGTAATTTCACCTTTAGAAACTTTGGTAATTTCTCTTTCAATTTCTGCAACTAATTTTTGAAAACCTTCTTCCAAATAAGATCGTTTTTCTAAAGAAGTACGCAAACCCTTGACTATTTTATCTCGATTATAAGATTCTCTACGACCATCACGCTTGATCACCACTAAGTCTAAAATTTCTATGGTTTCTAAGGTAGAAAAACGCATTTTACACTTTAAACATTCTCGACGCCGGCGAATATTAAAACCCCCGCCGCTTAAGCGAGAGTCTATTACTTTGGTCTCTTGATGATTACAAGCCGGGCAATGCATTAATTATCGGTCGTTTAATTTTTTACGTAAGAAAGCTGGGATATCAAGCTCTTCTTCTTCACGACTTTTTGGCGCTTCTTCAGGACTTGGAATTTCAAAATCTTCTTTTGGTTTAGTGAAAGCCTGCTTAATAGTACGTTCTTCAGCTTTTTTGACAAAAGTTTCTTGGTAAGAAATACTTGGCTGTGCCGCTGTATGCCTTTCTTTTCTATCTCCTTTATCTTTAAAACCAGTAGCAATCACCGTCACTTTGACCTCATCGCCTAAGGCTTCATCAATCACGGCGCCAAAAATAACTTTAGCTTCTGGATCACAAGCTGAGGTGATCACCTCAGCTGCTTCGTTGACTTCAAACATCGATAAGTCTGAGCTACCAGTAATAGTAAATAATACCCCAGTTGCACCATTGATAGATAGTTCTAACAATGGACTATCAATAGCAGCCTTGGCTGCTTCTTGGGCTCTGTTTTCTCCACTAGCCTTACCGATACCCATCAGGGCTGAACCGGCTTGTTTCATGATAGCTTTGACGTCAGCAAAGTCGACATTGACCAAGCCAGGCACCGTGATAAGCTCGGAAATACCTTGGACACCTTGTTTTAAAACTTCATCAACGATCGCAAAAGCATCAAGTAAAGAAGTTTTTTTGTCAATAATTTGCAATAATCTGTCATTAGGAATAGTGATGATAGTGTCTACTTTGTCAATCAATCTATCCAAACCACGCTCAGCAATTTCACGACGCTGTACACCTTCAAAAGTGAAAGGACGTGTCACTACCGCCACTGTCAAAGCACCAGCATCTTTAGCAATATCAGCGATAATTGGTGCTGCTCCTGTGCCCGTACCACCACCTAGACCACAAGTGATAAAAACCATATCCGCACCCTTAAGGTGCTCTGTAATGTCATTTTCATTTTCTTCTGCTGATTTAGCTCCTAGATCTGGATCCATGCCAGCACCCAATCCTTTGGTAGTTGCGCGACCAATATGAACTTTTTTGGGAGCAATGGAGTGATGTAAAGCTTGAGCGTCAGTATTGACGGCAATAAAATCAACGCCTTTAATCTTGGCGCTAACCATGCGATTAACTGCTGAGCCACCTGAACCGCCGACGCCAACTACTTTGATATTGGCAAAAGTTTCAATCGATGGAACTACTTCTTCAATGTTTTTTCTGATCATTTATTTGAAAAATTTAAAGATTAAGGCCACAAAGCTTTAAACCAACCGCGAATTTTTTCAGTTGTTTCTCTGATAGAAGACAAATTAGGCATAATTGGTCGATTTATACTATTATTATGATAAGCCCAAATAACCAAACCTAAGGCCGTAGTAAATTCTGGATCATTTAGTTTATCAATAGCAAGAGTTTTATCAGTAGGTAAACCTAAAAAAACTGGCAATTTAAAAACTTGTTTAGCTAAATCTGTAACTTGAGGCAATTTAGCTCCTCCGCCAGTCAAAATAATACCTGCAGGCAGTTTACCATTTTTAGAAACTTTCTTCAATTCTGCATCTGCCATCTTAAAAATCTCTTCCATGCGCGCCTCAGCTATACCAGCAATGTCTTTTTTATAGACATAACTGCCCTTTTTCTCTTCTTCTGAATATTTATGTAAATCTACTTCGTCTCTTTTAGAAACATCATCAGCTAAGGCCATGGCTTGATCAAGCTTAACCATCTCAGCGGTAGCAACTGAGGTACGTAAACCGATCGCTAAATCATTAGTCACATGTCCAGCACCAACTGGCAAAACAGCCGTGTGTAACACGTCACCGTTTTCAAAGACCGCTAAAGAAGTGGTCGAGTTACCAATATTTAAAACTGCCACACCTAATTCTTTTTGCTTATTAGTCAAAACAGCTTCTGAAGTAGCAAGAATTGAAAAAACTAAATCCTCAATATCAATACCAGTACGATAAATACATTTAGTTAAATTTTTTATTTGTGCTGACAAACCCATGATAATTTGCGTTTCCACTTCTAGCCTGACACCGGACATACCGACTGGATCTTTCAAATCACGCTGATCATCTAGATGATAATTAGTCGGTAAAACATGCAAAATTTCATAGTTTGGCGGTGTAGCAATAGCTTGAGCGGTCTCTAGTGCGCGCTCAATATCTGATTCTTCCACCTGTGAATTAGCCTTAGCTACCGCAATTACGCCCTTACTATTTAAAGTCTTGATATGCACGCCCGAAATACCCACTACCATTTTATCAATATTAATACCGGTCATGCGCTCACATTTTTCTACAGTGGCGGAAATACTAGAAACAGCATCTTCTATGGAAACGATACTACCGCGACTAATACCTTCAGCTGGATTTTCTGCTGCACCGATAATACGAAAATCGCCATCAGGCGAAACTTGCCCCATGACAATCCTGACACTACTAGTGCCAATATCTAAACCAGTAATAATACCCTTGTTATTATTAACCATGAAAAAACCTTAAAAAAATATTTTTCGCTCTTATATTATAACTAAATTTTAGCTTTTTGCCAAACCTAGCCCAACGCCACGAGGCGAGCTTAAAATAAATATGGCCAAAAAATCACCACACCAACTACAGCTGCTAACGCAGCTGCTATCAATACAGCCGCGGCTAATAAGTCTTTGATTTCTTTAGCAAAATGATGTGTGCTGGGTGACAGCATATCAACTAATCTTTCTAAGCTAGAATTAAAAATCTCCAAAATCAACACCAAGGCAATGACTATTAATAAAATCAAATAATCAAAACCTTGTATTCCTATGTAAGCGGCCAACATAATCACTAACAATCCAATAATGGAATGAATACGAAAATTTTTTTCTGTTTGCCAAACTTTTTTTAAACCTTTAAAAGCGAAATGGAAACTTTTTAATAAACGTTTAGTCATTTTTTATTTGTTTTAAAATTTTATTTTGCATTTGTTCTTGCTTATTATATTCTACCTCACTCTTTTCATGATCAAAACCCAACAAATGCAGGATGCCATGGGTAGTTAATAATTTTAACTCGGCACTTAAAGACTTTTTATTAGCCTCTGCTTGGCGTTTGGCTACTGGTAAACAAATCACCACTTCACCTAAAATAGCAGTGGAATCAAGATTAAAAGACAAGACATCAGTTACTTTATTTTTATGACGATAAACTCTATTTAAATTTTTTATTTCTAATTCCGAAACCAGAGCTAAAGAAATAGCTTGTTTTAATTTAAATTTTTTAGCAATAATAGCTTCTAATTTTTTGAGCCAAGAAAAATTAGCTTTTTGTCCTCGCTTATTTAAATAGATAGCGAAATTATTATTTGACATTATTTTAACAAACTAAAACTATTTAGCATCATTAAATAAGTATTAGCAAAATATGGCTTTGATTCTGTTTCTATGTGATAAGTAAATTTAATAAAATAATTATTTACTTTAGCAAATACCGTATAAGCATCAGCTATTTTGCTTTGTAGAGCACTAATCTTTGCTTCTTTACCTAAAGTCAAAGACGAAAGAGTAGCACCGTCAGCCTTACTTTGAGCCCAGGCTTGCAAAGTTTGATTTGCTACCACCGCTTCAGCACTAATGCTCATAAAATCACCAGTACCAGAATCAGGAGTAAACATAATCTCTAAATCATTACCCTCTATTGCTTGGCTGAGCCAATTTTTTGGCTTTAATAAAAGATACTTGACAGTTTGATTACTAAATTGAGTAATCAAACTAGAATGCACTAAGGCTTGATTTGATAAAAGTGGATTATATAAATTCATCACTTCCACGCCATCTTTATAACCATCGTTATCAGTATCTTCATCGTTATTATTAGTGCCAAAAATTAACTCTTCCTCAACGCTTAAATCATCACTGTCTTGATCAAAATTATTACTTGTCGGTGGTGGTGGCGGCGGTGGTGGAGTCACTTGTCCATTATTAGCTGGCTCATTGTTATTGCCTTGATTAACTGGCGTGGTGCTAGTGGTGGTTGTGGCCACAACTTCTGGAACTGATTGCTCCTCTTCTTTTGGCGGCTCTACAATATTTTGATTATTAGCTTGATTTTGTGTATTATTTTGATCAGTTTTTGCTTGATTATTAGAAACTGATAAATTCGCAAATAAAAGCATTGAGCCTACTACAATCAATAAAAAAACCACAAAAGCGATGCTACCCAAAATAATCTTTTGTTTATTGCTTAATTGTTTTTTTGGAGAAGTCGGTAAAAATTTTTGTGGCATAACATGAATAGCGTCTTGACTAATTACTATTTCTTTTTCTTTACCTATTTCTTGATTAACAATCGTATTAATCTCGTTCGACATTTTTTGATTGTCGATTTGAGTTTGATCTTGAAAATTGTCTTGTTCGTTAGGCATATTTTATTTTATTTTGCTAATAAACCATCCCCATTGGGATTATATCCATTTTGTACCTCTACCCCATCCAAATAAGTATCATTATCCGTATCTGGATCCAAAGCATTTGTCTGGTGAGTAAAAATCTCCACTTTATCATATAAACCGTCATTATCCGTATCTGGATTTACTGGTGATGTTCTATGAATTCTCACTTCATCTTTATCTGATAAACCATCGTCGTCGGTATCTGCTAGTCTTGGATCAGAACCAAGTCCAGTTTCCTCTGCATTACTCAAACCATCAGAATCATCATCTAAAATCACTTCTGGCTGATTTTGAGTATTATTATTTGTAGGATTATTTTCAGCTGGCTGATTTTGAGTATTATTATTTGTAGGATTGTCAGTATTTTCAGTACTTTTTTTCGAGACAAAAAAAGAATATGCGCCCCAGATAACTAGAGTAAGTAATATCAAACCAGATAAAGCAACGAAAACTTTCTTCATAATCGCACTCTGACTATGCTCATCTTCCATCAAAATGGGATTGGGTATATTAGGATTTGTAGGCATCGGCGGTAAATTCATAGGACTTGGTTTTACTTGCAATTTAGCAGCTGAAATAGCACTTGGTTTTTCTACAGCACCAAACATATCATCTACCGCCGACACTGGTGCTGGCGATGGACTCGCAGTCGTAGGTTGCGAAGAAAAATCTTGACTAGGCGTAGCATCGCCTTTTTTTACATCATCAAACATAGCTCAAATAATTTAATTTTGATTATTATTGTTGTTCATTGGCTGCTGCCAGAGACAAAGTAAAGGAAGGGTGTGATCGCACCGTGGCCATGTATTTTCATTCATAGATAAAAATGATCCTCCACTCCAAGTTATGTCAGGATTAGAATTAGGATTAGGACTAATCTTACTGGTCTCACCTAAACGACCCCGGTTCACACAATCATTTATATATCTAATGTTTTCAAAACTATTCGTATAATCATGACAAAAATTCTCCTCAGAATCCATGTTGCAAATTTCACCACTCATAGCAATACCAGGATAATAAATGCTTCCATCATATTTGGTACCACTCCAAAAAATGCAACCTTGCGCTGTGCAATCATTTATTGGATTATTCATGGCAGTTTGCTCACCATTTTCAAGTCTATTAATCGCATTATCTAATGTCGTATCTGTTAAATCCGTCCAATCATCGGCTATCACAGTGCCATTAGTCATCTTATACTCTAAAGAATTATGTGCTAATCTACTGCCAGCCGAAGTATCAAAGTCAGATAGCCAAGCTTTCCAAATACCTTCTCTAGCTAGGCTATTCTGTGAATCTGCATGCCATTGACATAAATAATCAGCTGCTGCCAAACCATCAGAGCCACTATAGCCCTTATTTGTTGCTGCGCCCAACAAATTACCATTATATGCAGTGGAAGTCAGAAATATTGTGGCCCCATCTGACTCGGCTATTTCAGAACAATTACTTTGATTAAAATTACAAGACGCATTACAACTTAAACTACCTTGATCCCAACCAAAATCTTGGCAAGTTTGGTTGTTTAAATTTGAACCATCGCATTGCTCTGGAGGGTTAATCACCCCATTACCACAGTTGGGTGGTGGTGGTGGCAGTGACTCTTCATCAGAACAATCGCTAAGATCGAAATTACATTGATTACAACTTAAATTACCATAATCATAATCAAAAGCAGTGCAATCTTTACCCGCTAAGTTAGTAGTATCACATTCCTCACTGGGATTTATCACTCCATCACCACAACTAGCTGGGCTGGCCACACTGCCATCGCTGCAAACTGGCGTACAAGTATTACAAGTGGCTGTCTGACCATCCAAACACGAGTACTCCTCTACAACCGTGTTGTTTCCCTCACATGTTTCATAAGGGTCATCTAAAATATGATCACCGCAATAGCCACCACACATAGCCTCGGTCAAAATCGGCCATGGCTCATACCAAGTACATTCTATGGAGTTACCATCTGCATCCAAAGAGCCGGCTGGGTAACAGCCACCTAAATGCTCATTCCACCAATCCTGGTTATTATCAGGCTCTGGAGTTGTATCACATAAATTTTGGAAACCACCATCGCACTCTTCTGCACCATCAACAACGCCATTACCACAACCCAAACTACCCTGTGGTAAACCATTAAAAGAAGCGTTGCATTGTGGATTATTTAAATGAATATGTTCATCTAAGTCTGGAATAGTATAATTATTAGGATAGACAAATTCAAAGTTAGCATCTAAAGAATAATTATAACCACCCTCATTTTTATAAAAATAAATACTCGAATTTAAAGGACAGGTGAATCTATTGATTTCATCATTCCAACAAGTTTCTTCATCAAAACCATCTGGGCAAGCACTAAAGCGATTCAATGGGTCTACTGGCAATGACATACCTAAAACGTTAGAAAATTCTTGTTGCCAAGATGGCCAAGGGCTAACTGCTATGTGAGGTACATAAGTACCGGCATTCAATAATGGATAATAAGGCACACAATCACCCCCACTTGGACACTGACTATCTTGCGTGCAACTAATATTAGCATTATTATTACAGAATTTATAATTATTACTATAGGCTTTTAATTTATTTTGAATACTTAATAAATCACCTAAGCGCTGATTATCGCGACGTAATTTATCACCATCAGCGTCACAATTTCCTTGATTTGGGCAATCAAATTTACTAGAACAACTAATACTAGCATCGCTACTACAAACTCCCATATTAGAAACATTTGTACTCAAATGTAAATTAGACAACATTTGACTGACAATATCGGCTGTGGACTCTCTTGCTCCAATGCTATAAGAAATCATGTAAATATTACTATATACACTACCACCATTTACATCCACCACATTCAAGGCGTTAATATAGATAGTATTACCAACTTTAAGTGCTGGGTAGCCATCTATCACTTGCGCTTGGCCTGCTATTTCTGGATTTGGTGCATATTTTGTATACCAGTCACTCAAGGCTAAATGTTCTTCATTTTTCATCACTCGAACGCCTATTACATCCAAAGAAGAAGCTTTAGCAGTGACCGCAATTTCATTAGTCGCCGCTGATTCTCCACCCATGTTATAAGCTGTCACACGATAGCTATAGACTTCGTTATTTATAACATTGTTATCCGTAAAATTAATTGGATTTTGATTACCGCTATCAACAGTTGCTATTTTATACCAATCAACTGTGCTCGATTTACGATAAATATTAAAACCATCTTCGTTAGTAGCATTATCTGTCCAAGCTAATTTTACGCCATCAGCACTATTATCAGCTAAAAGTAAACTAGTAGGCGCACTTGGGATAGCAATTGCAGCTAAAACAGTATTTTTAACTTTAGCAAATAAATTTTGCCACCAATAATTTTTTGTATTTTCCTCACTTTTTGCAATAACTGTTTGTTTAGGATCAACGATAAAAATAAATTCTCTTAAAGTTTGACCATTAGGTGGCAAAATATTTGGGGAACCTAAATATGGTAATAAGGGCTCATTCACTCGACCAGAATCTTGACAATAATAGGTACTAAAATTATACAAATCATTAAAATCATAAGGAAAATTACTAGCTTGTCTTGGCCACGGATGTTCGCATAAAAACAAATCTACTTGTGCACTACCCAGTGCGCTACCAGCTAGCTCATCGCTAACTTCAACTATTAAGTTAGTTTGACCATTTTTATTTAGCGCTGTAGCTAAAATAGTTTGCTGGTTATCACTTTCTAAGTCTAAAAAGTCATTGTTTTCCTGCCAAGCATAATCAGTCATCACCAATGGTGATCCACTAGGATCATAAGCTATCGCTGTATAACTATGTTGATTGCCACTCAAAGCATCAGCCACATCACCCAGACAATTACTTCTACTACAACTAAATAAATCTGGATTAGGAGCAACAGTGACAAAACTCACGCGACACATTTGATTATTTGTCTCAAAAAGCCAAATGTAAGCGTCCATACTACCATTATCATCGCTATCAAAATTTAATTGTTCAGTAACCAAATTAACACCCATATTACTTTTTACTCTTCCAGAGACTAAAGATAAATACTCAGTACTAGCTTGTAATGGTGAAACTGGATATAAAAACGCTTTGCTTTTGTCACTATTATTAGTAAAGACAAAATTTGTTTCCACCGGGCAATACCACTGGAAATCTTTCTTGACACAATAACCAGGTAATTCTTCACTGGCAGATTTTTTATATAAACGCATACCTGCTTCTAGGCTAGCACGATCCATCAAAGTATTAAATTGCACTTCTATGGCTGAATTTAAACAAGCTGGAGTTTGCGGTTTTGGGGTTGGGACTATTTTTGGAGCTGTATAAACTAAAGTATCTCCAAAATCTACTTCTAATATTGCCTGATCTTCTAATGTATAACTAGACAAAGAGGCATTAACACGCGTCATACCTTCTGCTTGTGGCCTAATGTCAGCACGATAAATATTTGATGGTATTAAATCAGCTATCCCAGCAGGATTCAAACTCCAATTATATGGGCTATACGACATTGGGTTTAAAATTTGACCATGAGGGTCACAGGCGTTAGCTGTGCTATATGGAAAAGCTGAATAATTAATCATCGAATCATCAGTGGCTAAATAATAGCTTGGGTCAATCTCCAAAGACGTAGGCGTACAAGCCCCATCTTTATTGGTTTGAAAACTCCAGCTAAAAGGTGCGCTGATTTTATAACCAGCAATATTTTTTAACTCTTGTTTTAACTCTACTTTATAATATGTTTCAGGAATAAAATCACTATGCAAAATAGCGACTCTACGACCATCTACCGAAACATCAAAACTAGTAACTAAATTAGCACCAGTAAGTAAAGCACAAGTTGAATCTGTACATTTTTTTATAACAATATTATCATACAAATTACTTTCTGAAATAGCTGTATTAAAATCTACCCAAACTAAAGCATTTGTACAGGAGCTATTACAATTTGGACCATAATCAACAACTTCTAAGACAGCATCTTTTATCTTTGGATAAGCATAAGACATAAGGCCGTTTAATTGAGCTTTGACTGTAACTGTAGCTGGTGTACTATTTTCTGTCACCTGTGTGCCCTCAACTTTTACTTTAGCAATATTAGTATTCTGGGTTCTGAACCAGCCAATATTTGCCTTATCGGCGTTTGAGCCCTCTAAAGACCAAGCCGACCAATTATAATTACTACCACAAATATTACAATTTCCCCCAATTGGGCTAGCACTAAACTCTCTTTCATGACCAACATAAATATCTGCACTCGGACTATCAGTCGGAGTCACTGCTATGCTGACGACTTGGCAAAGATTTTCTTGTGCTCTAAAATGCCAATCATAAGTAGCACCAGACCAAGTCTCACTACCACTAGCTTTATTAAACTCTCCTAAAGCTACTTTATACCAACGATTAGGTGTTAAATTTATTCCGGGATTTAAAACAAAACCTTCTTGATTACTATTATGATTAATAATCGTGAGATTAACTGCTATATTTTCCACACAATCCGCCGAATTAAAAGCACCGCCAGTATTACAAGCAAATAATTTCAAATTACTAGTAGTATTAAAATCTGCATCTTCAACATCAGCGTTAAACATACCCGTGATATTTGTATCTAAATAAGCGTCGGTTGCGCCTGGCCAAGGAGAAGGTGAAGAAAGATTATGAACAGCTGGATCACAAGCAAGCTCTTGCAAAGAAAATGGATCAGCAGCAGTGGTGATTGTCCAAGAATAGCTACAAGACAAATCTGCTGGGCAATGACCAAGTGGCGCGCAATAGTTACCAGTTGCTTCTTGACAACATTCATTACCAGACACACATTGAGTGTTATTAGTGCAAGTTGCCACTGAAAAATTCAAGCCATTGCTGTCTTGAGCACCAACTCTAACTTTAGTAGGACCAGTCACCGCTCCATTAGGTACCCTGACATTAATCAATTGATCACTCCAAGAATTAATCTCGCTTGAGACTCCACTACTAAAATATACATGATCGCTAACATTACCAAAATTATCACCATATAAAGTGACATCAAAAACACCATTGGCTGGACCATTATTTGGGTCCATAAAACACAAGCCTGGACCAGGAGCACCAATGCTCATATTAAAATTATAGGCATTACTTTGCTCTGAGTCTGAACTACGTATAACTTTGATTTGATAAGGGCCCGATGCCAAATTAGGAGCTTTGACAACGATGCTATCATTGCGCCAATAATTAGCTAAACATTGAGCTGGAAAATCAAAATCACCCAAGTCAAAAGTACCATCTGGTTTAATGAACCTTACGCTACCAGCAATATTACCAAAATTACTACCTATAATAGTTAAATATTGCCCAGCTGGTGCATTATCTGGGTTTATTGAATTGATAATCGGTGCGCCGCCACCGGCTACCTCAACACTAAATGGTAGCTCATTACTACTTTTATCAGCAGTATTCTTGAACCAAACACTAAGCTCACCAGCAGATAAATTCGGAACTACTAAATTAGCTTTTTGAGGATTATCATAAGAAAATGTTCCATTTACTCCGCCAAAAAAGGCACTATCTGTATTATTAAAATTAAAACCATGAGCAACAACTGCTTCACCAAAACTACCAGAAGTTGGCTCTAATTTACACAAACTAGGTGCTTCTTCGCCAGAATCATTAAAAATCTTAGAATTACTCTCTCTTTCATCTACATGTCGCACAAAAATGTTAGCACTGGTATCACGAACTTCAGCTGGAACTACTATAACGATTAAATTATCACTCCAATAGTCTGTACAAGCCGAATTTACGTCATGTGGATCTATACCAAACTTCTCATTACCATCTGCACCTTCAAAAACTACTCGACCGCCACTAGAGCCAAATCCCGAACCATAAACACTAACAATAGAGCCCTCTTTAGATATTTCTGGACTTATTCTAGTGATTACTGGCCCATCACTTTCAGTGGCTGCACTAAGACAAAAATTTTCATCCACACAAGCATTAGCCGCACAACAGCCAGACGCACAGTCATTTGGGCCATTGTCACACAAAACATTAAAATCTTCCGGTGCTGATTGTATCTCATTCACTTCCACAAACAGATCCCCAGACAAAGCATTCATAGGCACAATGGCATTGGTAATTTTAGTATCTGTCCACGTACCAATACTACCAAAACGATTCGATTGCCAAACGTTACCGTCCCAATTAAAAATATCAACAAAACCAGAATCACCAAAGCCAATACCCTCTATCATGATACCTTCACCACGACGTTGAGTATTTGGCGTCACGCAAGCAATGCCTGGACCAGGCTCGCCCTCTCTGACTTCAAAAGTAGCTAAATCTGGGTAAGAGCCTTCTTTATTACTAGCAGTATTAATTTTTATCCGATAATTGCCCAAAGCCACGTTAGGTACAATGGCTTTAATGCGAAAATAGTTATTTGGGCGATTATTAAGACGATTCCAAGCAGCTTGACCATTGCAGTTAATCAGACTAGCTTCTTGAATCACACCACTACCATCAAATTTTACTTTACTATTTACCGCATTATAAGTTTCAAAATTCCAACCTTCAATAGTAATATATTGACCAATAGTAGCACTATTAGCATTTGGTTTAACTTTACAAATTCTAACTGAACCATCATCTGGTGCTGGACAATCTGGAGGAACTACAATCGGATTAATAATAGTACCACCATTGTTATTATTACTATTGGGATTAGTGGCCTCATATAATTTATTCAAAACAAAACTAGCGATCGCATAAGCAGATAAAATAATCACCAAGCCGATCACCGCACTAACAATAATACCTTTAGCAGTTTTTATTTTTTCTTCATCACCACGAGAAGTCATCCATAAATAACCAGCATATAGAATCAAGACAACAGCCAAGACTCCCAAAAAACCTAAAAATATATTAATAATATTAGCAATCACCTGCTTTAGGTCTGACTGAGCCAGATTGACTCCAGCGTTTGTCAGATCATTTACTCCAGTCACATCATTACTTTGGGCTAAAACTAAATTGGCTTTAAGGAGAATTAAAGTCAGAAATGAAAGTAGAGACCAAAAAATTTTTTTATTCATGATAATATAGCTAAAATTTTATTTTAATTTGTTTACTCCCCGTCTAATGCCTGCCTGTCGGTAGGCAGAGCAGTCAAACGGCACACGCTGCATTAATCGCTCTCACACCTCGAACCAAGAACGCAATCTGGCGAAGGATCCCCTTCACAAACACAAGATCGGCCAGTAGGATCTTGACAAACACAAGGTTGAAAACAATTTTGATAAACATCTTTGATATCTGAAGTCAAAGTTGGCTTATAAGATGTGTAGGATTTTAAACGATCATGAGATATTTTGATTTGACGTCCACTAGCCACACTTAGCCAATAATTTATTGGATTATTCGGTGATTCCACAAAAGTAATATTATCACTATTGATAGAGGCAGTCATAAGACTTTTATCAAAAATGATGTTAATTGGTGAGTTTGTAGGAACGGCATTGTTATCTTCCATGGAACTAATTTTTGGTGGCACCAAATCAATCGTATTATTAGTATTAAATGCCCAGACATAATCAGCGGCTAGCGAATTATCTGCCATATCTTTGATATTAGTCGTGACAGTAGAAGCTAAACTAGCTGAGGCTGGTAGACAATATACATTACCTCCGCAAGAATTAGTACCACAAAGATCATCAGTCACAAATTCTACGGTTCTGTATTGATTTGCTATCCGATAAGTACCAGCTAAAATAGTAGCTGCCTGTTTAACATTGATATTAGTAAAGGCTGGTGCTAGGCCACTAGCTAAAAGTGGATTTATACTTTCAGAAAAATTCACCTGCACAATAGTATTACGAGGATTAATAGTGTCAGCCACTGGTATCACTGAAACTACAGTTGGTGGTGTCAAGTCTATCTCTTCACTGACAGTAAAATTCCAATCATAGCCATTTAAACCAAAGGCTGATTCGCCACTATCTTTCCTAATCTCATTGGACAAAGAAAAATTGTAACTAGTATTTTGGTTAGCTGCTCCTAAATAAGACCCTGGATCACTACCAAATGGATTTAAAGCCAAAACTTTATGGTCTTCACTTAAAATAGCTTGTAAGGAATTATTATCAAAAATTTGATCAGTAGTATTATTTTTTAATATAAGATTATTTGCCTTGGCACAGGTGCCATAAGAACAATCAAATAATAAATCTTCGGACTTAATGGCTTCTTTGAAAGTAATATAAATATTAGTATTACGCGGAATATCTTCAGCATTACGCATCGGATAATGACTTTCAATCACACCATTACCAATACCAATACCTCCATGATAACCACCGCCACCATCAGCTCCACCGCCACCACCAAAAGTACCATCAAATAAAGCTTTTAAAATAAAACTAGCGATCGCATAAGCAGCGAGCGTAATAGCTAAGCCAATAGCGGTATCTACCATAATTTTTTTAGCCTTTTCTAGCTTAGCTGCTTCACCATTGGCCGTCATCCATAACCAACCAGCATAGAGAAATAATAAGACCGCCAAAGTCCCTAAAAATCCCAAAATAATATTAATAATATTGGCGATCACTTGTTTTAAATCTGTTTGCCCCAAATTTACTCCAGCGTTAGCCAGGTCGTTAACCCCTGTAACATCGTTACTTTGTGCTAACAAGTCTTTTGGTAACAAAAAAATAACTGCTAATAAAACAATTAGAAAAACAGTTATTCTCTTTAATTTAAGCATGGTAATGTTTTTATTTTTATAAATTATAAAGCAAGTTTTGCTTTTACTAACTTTTGTACTAATTGGCCATCGGCCTGACCCTTGGTTTGAGTTATTACTTCTTTCATCACTAAACCAAAACTATTTACTCCAGACGCAATAACACTATCAACGATTTTAGTAACATCTTCTTCTGACATTAAGGCTGGTAAATAAGCCTCTATGATAATAGCTTCAGCTTTTTCTTGATCCGCTAAATCATGACGTCCGGCCGACTCAAAAGCTAAAATAGAGTCTTGTCTTTTTTTCAACTCACGACGTAAAACTAGACCAACTTCTTCATCGTTGAGTTCAGTTTGTTTTTTGGCAATCGCTTCATTTTTGAGAGCACTCTTTAACATCCTTAAAACAGATAGCTTCAGAGCGGCTTGCTCTTTCAAAGCATTTTTAAAGTCTATTTCAATATTTTGTGCTAAAGACATAATATATTCTTTAATAGCTTGTCCATTACAGCATAATGGACAAAAACTAAAGACTATTTACCGTAACGTTTGGTTAAAAAATCGTCTAATTTGCCAATGCGTTTCAAATATTCTACTTTGCCTGACATGTCTAAACGACGTAAAGCACTTTCTTTTTGCTTACGTTTTGAGCTATCTTTGCTATAAAAACGAACCTTTTTGGCTTGCAAAATCTTACCACTTTGAATAGTTTTCTTGGTAAAACGACGAACCATGTTTTCAAAAGATTCATTATCTTTGCGTTTGACTTCCAACACTTGGATGCACCTCACTTTCTAAATTTTTTAAAAAGGAATATAGGCAATTTCTTTCCATATTCTTACCATTATAATGACAAATTTTTTGACAAAAGTCAAGGTGTAAAAAACTACACTAGCTGTGGATAACTCACAATATTTCTTATAAAAAATACCCCCGCCAGAGGGTATTTATTATTTAAAATTTTATTTACTCTTTTTTAAGACTTTAGCGATCAAATGATGTTCTAATCTTTTTTGAACTTCTTTGACAGCTTTTTTAATATCCACTACTTCTTGCACACCATTTTCCATATCTCGAATCAAAACTGTACCATCAACAATTTCTTTTTGACCCAAGATCAAAGCATAGCGCGCACCTTTTTTATCAGCGGATTCTAACTGACCTTTAAGGCCAGTTTTGGCTAAATCTTCTGATACGGAAACTTTTTCTTTTCTTAACTCTAATAATAAATGTAAAGCTTTTTTTCTAGCTTCTGGACCTAAAGTCGCTACATAGACATCTGGACGCCAGTTCTCGGGCAAAGAAGCTTTAACATCTTTCATTTTATTAATCACCCGCTCTACACCACAAGCAAAACCAATCGCTGGTGTCTGTCGACCGCCCATCAAATAAACTAAATCGTCATAGCGTCCACCACCACCCAAAGCATTTAGTTTACCCTCTTCACTGGTCTCTACTATTTCCCAAGCAGTTTTAGTGTAATAATCCAAACCTCTGACAATTTTAGAGTTTAGATTATATTTCACATCTAACTCATCTAAATACTCTAAAACTGCGGTAAAATGTTTGTTGCATTCGTCACAAAGATGATCAACGGTCTGGGGGGCGTCTTTGGCTAAGTCTTGACATTTTTTCACCTTACAATCCAAAAGCCGTAAAGGATTTTTTAATAAACGCTTTTGACAATCTAAACACAAATCTTTTTTATTGTCTTTATAATAGTTTGTCAATGTCTTAATATATTTTGGGCGACAGCTATCATCACCAATACTATTGACTTGAATCTCTACATTCAAACCTAGCTCTTGTAAGATAAAATAAGACAAACTAATCATTTGTGCATCAACTATTGGATCATTTTCACCGATGACTTCAAAACCAAATTGCCAAAATTGACGATAACGACCAGCTTGTGGTTTATCATGACGAAACTGTGGAGCAAAATAAAATAATTTTACTGGCTGTGGCAGATTTAGCATACCGTGCTCAATATAAGCTCTGACTACACCAGCGGTATTTTCTGGACGTAAAGATAATTTTTCTCCACCCTGATCAACAAAAGAATACATTTCTTTAGAAACAGCATCAGTTTCTTCACCAACTGCGCGTTTAAACAAAGCTGTTGCTTCAACGATAGGTGTATCAATATATTGAAAACCATAATCTTTGGCAGCTGCATTTACTTTATTTCTGATCAAATCCCAATAAGCTTGTTCATTGGGCAAAATGTCTTTCATGCCCTTGACGAGCTTGATCACGCTTTTGCTTGCTTTTTTCACTTTTGGCATAAACTTTTTTAATAAATATTCTTCGCTAGTATTTCCCCCGATGGGGGAAATTTAGCAGTTAATATAATTAATTCTTATTATTATTTTCCCGCGTCAGCGGGAAAAACAAATACTTGAATGCTTTATTTATAGTCTGGTAAATTAAAAGTTGAAATCCGATCTACTGGCCAACCCCTGAACCAAACACGGCCAATGATTAATTTTTTTGGTAAAGCCTGAAAAGCACGAGAGTCTCTACTCACTGGACGATTATCACCTAAGACAAAATATTCATCTTGACCCAAAGTTAATTTAGAAAAACTTTGCTCAGATAAATTATCAATATAGGTTTCCTCTAATTCTTTGCCATTAATAGACACTTTGCCATTAATAATCTCCACTGTTTCACCTGGCAAAGCAATTACGCGCTTGATATAATATTGTTTATTATTACCAGGATTACGAAAGACCACTACTTCACCTCTAGCTGGATCATGAAAACGATAAGAAAGCTCATCAATAATCAAATATTCTTTATCATAAAAATTTGGCTCCATCGAAGCACCTTCGACATAAAAAGGCTGAACCAAAAACATACGCACCGGTAAGATGATCGCTAAAGAAATCAAAACTACTTTGATTATCTCAAAAATAAATAAACCAAACTTTTTCACAGCCGCTAAAATAAAATTATCTTGATCATGAGAAAAATTGTCTAAATTCAAATCTGGAGTCTCGACTTGCTTAGGATTTGGCTCATTTTGCATATTTTTATTCATCTATAACTACTTTTTAAATTTCCCGCACCAGCGGGAAATTTTCAAGTAATTTTATATATATTTAAGGCTTTTATTAATAAACAGACTTATTATACACAAAGGCTTTAAGAAAAGCAAACCTCTAATTTAACACAAAATAGCAAAAAATTAGCCTTTATCCTGATATTGACTTGAGCTCTCATTTTTAGTATAATCAAGATAATTTGTCAGCTAAAAATTAAAGAAAACCAGGCAAAAATGAACCAATCTGATTTTACAAAAAAGAAAATCAATTTTTTAAGTTCTGAACCAGAACAGCATGCACATGCCGAACAAATTGATCATCCGCACCAAACACATCACCCAAGACAAAATAACAAAAGAAAGAAAATTTCTTATTTTTTTATTTTTGCTATTATTATCTTAAGTATTTTAGCTCGCAGCTTAGCAGCTGGTAACAATGGTTTTTTGTCTGGTATAAAAAATAGCTATCTCTTGAGACAGATTATAAATATAGTTTCTCCAAGTGAAAAGTATTTGGACGGTGAAAAAGAAGATCGCATCAACTTTTTATTGACTGGTATGGGTGGTCCCGGCCACAATGGGCCATACTTAACTGATACTATTATTTTAGTCAACTTCAAACCATCTACTAAACAAGCATCTTTTATCTCTTTACCGCGCGACATGATCGTGCCAGTTGGTCCAAATAATTATCAAAAAATAAATAGTATCTATACTATAGGCAAACAAAAAGATGACCAAGGTGCTGAATACTTAAAAGAAATAGTCTCCAAAACTTTTGATATCCCGGTACATTATTATGTCAATGTAGATTTTCAGGGCTTTGTGGAAATCATCGATGCTATCGGTGGCGTCAAAGTAACAGTTGACAGTAGTTTTACTGACTATCAATTTCCGACCGAAGACTATAAATACCAAGAAGTATCTTTCAAGGCTGGTGAACAAAAAATGGATGGCTTAACTGCTTTACGTTTTGCTCGCTCTCGTCATGGTAACAATGGCGAAGGCTCAGATTTTGCCCGCAGTAAAAGACAACAAAAAATCTTGACAGCGATGAAAGAAAAAATCGTTTCTTTCAATACTTTAGTCAATCCAAAGAAAATCACTGCTTTATTTTCTTTACTCAATCAATATACCCAGACAAATCTAGAGCCATGGGAAGCTGTCAAATTAGTTCACATGGCTAAAGGCTTAAAAAACGAAGATATTATCAGTCAATCAATCGATGATCGACCAGGTGGATTCTTAAAATCTGGCATCTCAATGGACGGAGCTTATATCTTGCAACCAGTTAGCGGTAATTTTCAGGCCATTCAACAATTGATCAAAAATATTCTCCACGCTAAAGATGTCAATTCAGAAAACCCCAAGATAGTCATCCAAAATGGTACCCCGATGCCGGGCTTGGCTTTGCAAGCAGTGAACTATCTAGAATACATGGGCTATAAAGTCTTAAAGTATGGCAATGCTGAAAAACAAGATAAAATCAGCACGGTAATTTATGAATACACCAAAGACAAAGAGCAAACTAAAAAAATGCTAGAATCTGTTTTTAATACTAAGATAGAAAAAAATATTCCTTTAGAATACTTAAACTCGGTGGTGGTAAAAAACTGGCAAATCAAAGATGAGAATAATAATGATGCTCAACTAGACTTTTTGATCATTTTAGGCTCTGATCAAATCATTGATGCTAGCGCCCAAATTGTCCCTACTATGGATCCAAATGCACTTACCTCCTCGACCGCCTCTACAACTTCCTCTACTATTGAAATTTTAAATCCTTAAAACCTTAATTATATGGCAAACTTACAAAAAGTTGCTTTAGTCGGACGCGTCAATGTCGGTAAATCCACTTTATTTAACCGTTTTTTATCAGAAAAAAAAGCGATCACTTCTCACGTTGCTGGTACTACCCGCGACCGTAATTATGGTATTTGCTCTTGGGGTGGCGTAGACTTTGAGCTGATCGATACTGGCGGTTTTAATGAAGAAGAAAACTTTATCGACAAAGAAATCAGCAAACAAATAAGCTTAGGCGTCGCTGAAGCTGACTTAATCATTTTTGTCGCTGACGGCAAAACTGGTATCATGCCTGGTGATCAAGAGATTTTGAAAACTCTCAAAAAATTAAAAAAGCCAATTATTTTGGCAGTTAATAAAATAGATAATAACCGCTTACGTTTTAATCTGCCAGATTTTTATCGTCTCAATGTCGGCGAGCCATACCCTGTTTCAGCTGCTAATGGTGTCGGTAGTGGAGATTTATTAGACGCTGTCATGGCTACTTTGAAAAAAAATAAAAAACCACGTTCTGGTAAAAAAATAAAACATGAAGAAGCTAAAATAAAAGTCGCTATCATCGGTCAACCAAATGTCGGCAAATCATCCTTAATCAATTCTTTACTTGGCCAAAATCGCATGATCGTCTCCGATGTACCACATACTACCCGTGATGCTCAAGATATTGAGCTAAATTATCATGAACAAAAGATTACTTTTATCGACACTGCCGGCATAAGAAGACAAAGCCATAAAAGTAAAGATGGTTTTGAAACTGAAAGCATCAAACAAAGCTTTAGTAGCTTGACTCGAGCAGATATCGCCTTGTTTGTCACTGATGTTAATCAAAAAGTAAGCTTTCAAGATAAAAAACTAGCTGACGAAATAGTCAAATCCAATGTCGGTGTGATTATCATCGCTAACAAATGGGATCTAGTGCCAGAAAAAGATACAGAAACAGCGCAAAAGTATACAGAATATTATTATGGTAATTACCCCTTTTTAAAATGGGCACCGATTCTTTATATTTCTGCCACCGATAAAACTAATCTCAATAAAATTTTGCCTTTAGTAGTGGAAATTTATCACGAAAAATTCAAAAAAATTGAAGATAACCCACTTAGCAAATTCTTAAAAAACATCATCAAAAAACACAAGCCTGCTCGTGGCCGTGGTGTCAATCATCCCTACATCCACACCCTAAAACAAGTTGGCGTCAATCCTCCAACTTTTGAAGTAAAGATGAATTTTAAAGCTTATTTGCACTTTTCTTATTTGCGTTTTATTGAAAATAACTTACGTTATAAATTTGGCTTTAAAGGCGTGCCGATGAAAATCTACGTCGCCAAATCGCAAAACAAACAAGATATAAATTAAAATATATGAAATTAATAATTGGTTTAGGAAATCCCGGTGCTGATTATGAATTTACTCGCCATAACTTTGGCTATTTAGTAGTCAACAATTTTGCTAAACAAAATAATTTAACCTGGAAAAAACATAAAGATTTGCAAGCAGAAATTACAGACCTAAAAATTGGTCAAGAAAAAATCATCTTAGCTAAATCTTTGACCTTTATGAACGAATCCGGTCAAGCGGTTGCTTATTTAAAAAAGTTTTTTAAACTAAAAAATGAAGATATCATTGTTATCTATGATGATCTAGCTTTTGATTTTGGGACTTTAAAAATAGCTTTTGATAGATCAGCTGGCGGACACAATGGTTTAGAATCTATCATCCAATATCTAAAAAACCAAAACTTTATCCGCTTACGTTTAGGCATCGGTCCACAGCTAGGTGTAGCCGAAAAGTTTGTGTTATTAAAATTTAATGCCACGCAAAAAAAACAGCTTCCTAAAATCTTAGACTTAAGCTGCCAAGCTTTAGAAGACATTATCACTGACGGTTTAGCTAAGGCTACTAGTAAATACAATGCAAGATAAAAAAACTCCGCCTTCAGCGGAGTTTTTAAATTATTTAAGACTCAACCACTCTAACAATGTCCTGACACCAAAACCAACGCCACCAATAGGCGTATAGGCATTTAAAGGCTTTTCGGCATAGGCGGGCCCGGCAATGTCTAGATGAGCCCAAGCCGTATCACCCACGATAAACTCCTGTAAAAATAAAGCAGCTGTAATAGATCCTCCACCTCTAGCGCTGGCAATATTACGCACATCGGCGACATTGCTTTTATTTAATTCTTTATACTCTGGAGCCAAAGGCATACGCCAGATTTTTTCTCCACTGGTATTAGCTGCTTTTAATAAATCTTTAGCTAAATTTTCTTGATTGACATACAAAGCCGCATAGCTAGACCCTAAAGCAACGATACAAGCGCCAGTCAAAGTAGCCAAGTCAACTATCGTATCTACTTTTTGCTTTTGGGCATAAGCAAGTGCGTCAGCTAAAGTGACACGACCTTCAGCGTCAGTATTACCTATCTCTATACTTTTGCCTTGCATATTTTTGACTACGTCGCCAGGCTTAATAGCTTTACCAGAAGGCATGTTTTCACAAGCCGCAATGATGCCATGAACTTCTGCTTTGATTTTTAAATCAGTTAAAACACTAAATACTCCCAAAACAGTTGCCGCACCTGCCATATCTATTTTCATATCAGTCATACCATCACCGACTTTGATATTTAAACCGCCACTATCAAAAGTAATACCTTTACCAACTAAAGCAATTTTTTCTTTGGCTTTAGTTTTTGGCTGATAAATCAAATGAATAAATTTTAATGGCTCTTCTGAACCTTGATCAATACCTAGAAAAGCTCCCATGCCTAATTTTTCCACTTGCTCTTTATCTAAAATCTTAGCCTTGATTTGTGGATTAGCTTTAGATATTTTTAAAGCCGTTTCTGCTAAAAAACTTGGCGTCATGATGCTGGCTGGCTCATTTACTAGGTCTCTAGCTAAAATTGTACTGCTAGCAAATAATAAACCTTGCTCCCAAGCAGTTTTAAAATCTCGTTTTTTACCAAGCTCTAATTCTATACCTAAATCAATGACTACTAATTCTATTTTATCTGTATCTGACTTTTTATATTGATTAAAACTATAGTTAGTTAAATGCCAGCTTTCAGCAATAGTTTTAGCTAGTAAACTAATATCACTCGTGCCTTTGAGCCAAGTTTTAGCGATCAAGGCTACTTTGTTTACTTGATAAGTCTTTAAAAACTTGACTAAATAAGCTGTCAGCTCACGCCAGTTTTCTTGGCTAAACTTTTCTTTAGCGCCACAGCCGGCTAAGACCACGGCCAAGTCTTGACTGTGGATCACAAATAATTGGCCAGCTTTGCCACTAAATTTTTCTTTTTGTAAACGCCCAAAAAGCTCTTTTTCGTCTTCATAGCCCAAAAAGCTAATCCAAGCTTTAATAGCATTTATATCTTCTAAAACTGGCAAATACAAAAGCTCAAAACCTTGCTCGTCTATATCTTTTTGAAAAAATTGTAATTCCATATAATTTATATTTATTATTGCCCAATATAACCAATTTCCTCTAAATTAACATGCCTAGCAAAATAAGGCAAATAATGAATAAGCCCGGCAAGCACTGCTGTGCTTGCCGGGCAAAAAGATCAAGCTCTCAACAAAACACCGGCGTTTAATAAGTGTCTTGTTTTCAAAATCAAATCTACACGCCCAGATAATTCAGGAAAATTTTGCCCCAAACGCCTAAGTACCCTCTCACTCGTATAGTCAGATCTTATTGCTCTATGTAATAATAATCTAGCCGCTTCTTCGTTTCCACGTAAAGCCAATCTCTGCAGAGCAAAATCTGAAGTGTGTAACAAGGTTACTTGTTCCCTTAAACACGGATAATCTTCCGCTACCCGTTGCGTGCAAGCGACTGACATAATGCCCCTCCGTCATTTTCTTGCTTGATCAATGTCAAAGAACAAAATCAAAAAGTTGTAGCACTTCAGGCTACAACTAATATATATCGATTTGAAATTTTCTAAAAAATATTCAATATTAGTTTAGCCTTAAATTACACAAAAAGCCACGAATAATTAATTCGAAACTAAAACTAATAATATTGTGTAAATTAAGACCTAACATATTGGTATATATAATTCTATAATAAAAAAATAAAACTTGTCAAATCAAAAATAACCCCGGCGTATGCCGGGGTTATTTTAAATAATTTCTTTAGTTAGCAGAAACTTTGATGCCAGGCCCCATAGAAGAAGCAATGGTCAAAGATTTTAAGTAAGTACCTTTGATGGCTTGAGGCTTGGCTTTCTTTAAAGAATCAAGTAATATTTTGAAATTTTCTTCCAAAGCTGATTCTGCAAAAGAAACCTTACCGATCACCACATGAATATTGGCAGTGTTATCATTTTTATAAGAAACTTTACCTTTTTTAAGTTCACTGATCATCTTGGTCACATCTTCACCGATAGTACCGGTTTTAGGATTTGGCATCAAGCCTTTTTGTCCTAAAACTCTAGCGATCACTGATAACTGCTTCATAAAACCTGGTGTAGTCACAGCAATATCAAAATCACATTTACTGGTTTTTTTGATTTCTTCAATCAAATCTTCATCACCGACGATATCTGCTCCGGCAACTTTAGCTTCTTTGGCTAAATCAGCTGGGACAAAAGCAGCGATTTTGACAGTTTTACCAGTACCGTGTGGTAAGGAAACTGAATCTCTGACAATCTGATCACCTTTTTTTGGATCAATACCAAGTTTGGCGTGAACCTCTACTGAAGCATCAAATTTTACATCTGATGTTTCTTTGACTAGTTTGATAGCTTCGCTAATAGTATAAACTTTGTTTTTCTCTACTTTAGCTTGACTAGCTTTTAATCTCTTACTTGTTTTCATATCTTTTTAGATCCTGAAATTAATTCTCCTCGAGTCTGAGCGATCTCGGAGTCGAAGACAGGATGACGAGGTGCAAACGTAAATGGGACTAGCACTTACTCCCTCAAAAATTTTAATTATTCCTCTATTTTGACACCCATTTGACGGGCGGTACCAGCAATAATCTTTTTGGCAGCTTCTAAATCTTTAGTGTTTAAGTCTGGCATTTTTTTGGTAGCGATGTCAGCCAATTGAGCTTGGCTTAATTTACCCACTTTTTCTTGTAATGGTTTACCAGAACCTTTACTCAAAGATAAAGCAGCTTTAATCATTTCCGCAGCTGGAGCTGTCTTTAAAATAAAATCAAAACTACGATCTTCATAAATAGTTAATTCAATCGGCACGACTTCACCCATACGGTCTTTGGAAGCGTCATTGAATTTCACACAAAACTCTTGGATATTTACACCGTGTGGTCCTAAAGCAGTACCAACTGGAGGTGCTGGAGTGGCTTTGCCGCCTTGAATTTGTAATTTTACAACCTGTTTAATTGCTTTTGCCATATAATTTATCTTAGTTAATTTTATACTACTTAGTTTGCCATTGCCGACCTGATCGGCAATCTAGCGGCTTAAGGTCGGCTAGATTCCGCAACAAGTTGCGGAATGACTTTATTGAGAAATTAAATCTTTTTAATTTGTAAAAAGTCTAGCTCGATTGGTGTCTCACGACCAAACATAGAGACCAAGACTTTAGCTTTACCACGAGCTTCATCAACTTCGGAAATCTTACCTTCATAATCTTTGAATGGTCCGTCAGTGATTTTGACTGATTCACCGACTTCCATATCAACTTTGTATTCTGGCTCTTCAGTGCCCATACGAGACAATAAAGATTGGATTTCATCTTCAGAAACTGGAGTAGGAGTAGTACCAGAACCGACGAAGCCAGTGACATTTGGCGTATTTCTGACCACATACCAAGAAGCGTCAGTCACAATCATATTGACCAAAACATAGCCAGGAAAAATCTTTTCTCTGGTCATTTTACGTTTACCGCTTTTGATCTTGATCTTGGTTTCAGTCGGAATCAAGATATCAAAAATCTTGTCTTCCATATCCATGGACTCTATTCTTTGTTTCAAGTTGCGGGAGACATTTTCTTCATAACCAGAATAAGTATGTAAAACATACCATCTTCTACCTTGTTGTGAAGTTTGTTTTGGCATAAAATTTTATTTAATAAATACTTGTAAAGCTAGGCTCAAAAGAAAGTCGATACCGCCTAAAAAAATCGCTACTGCCAAAGACACACCAATCACCACTAAAGTGTGGTTAATAGTAGTCTGTCTAGTAGGCCAAGAGACTTTTTTAAGCTCTTCTTTGGACTCTTTTAAGTAATTGATAAACTTGTTCATAAAAGGTCTAATAAATAAAGTATTTTAAAACAGCTGGGGCAGAAGCTGTTATAACAAAAAAACTATAGCATAAAAAAATATTAAAGTCAAGCCCGTCCTTCGACTATGCTCTCTTCGAGTCTGAGCGACGAGGTCGCTAGACCTCAGAGTCGAAGACAGGACGGGCCTTGCTACTAAATATCTAGATTTTGGACGGATTTGGCGTGAGTTTGGATGAATTTCTTTCTAGGTGCCACTTCAGCTCCCATCAAGATTTCAAAGACTTCATCAGCCTTGGCAGCCTCATCAACAGTCACTATTTTCATCAAACGGGTCTCCGGATTCATCGTCGTGTCCCATAGCTGGGTAGGATTCATTTCACCCAAACCCTTGTAGCGCTGCATATTGATTTTGGCGGTTTTAACTACCTTAAGCTCCTCTTCATCAGTTTCTCCAGCTTCTTCATCCTCCTCTTTTTCACCCGCTTCCGGATTGACTAGCAAGTCCACATCTTCAATGCCATATTTCTTTTTGATTTTTTCTAGCTCTGCTTCGTTATAAACATACTCTACTTCTTTACCACGCTGGACTCTAAATAATGGTGGCTGAGCTACGTAGATATGTCCAGATTTTACAAGCTCTGGGAAATGACGATAAAATAAAGTCAATAGCAAAGTACGGATATGAGCACCATCGACGTCAGCATCGGTCATGATGATGATACGATCATAGCGTAAATTTTCGATGTTAAACTGCTCACCAATATTGGTACCCAAAGCAATAATCAAAGATTTGATTTCATTGTTAGCTAACATTTTGTCTAAACGAGCACGCTCAACATTTAAAATCTTACCACGTAAAGGCAAAATAGCTTGGAATCTGCGGTCTCTACCTTGTTTAGCAGAGCCACCAGCTGAATCTCCCTCAACAATGTAAATCTCTGATTCTTTAGGATCACGGCTAGAACAGTCAGAGAGCTTGCCAGGCAAAGTCAAACCTTCTAGCGCACCTTTACGTAAAACTGTTTCTCTAGCAGAACGAGCAGCCATACGAGCTTGAGCAGCCAATAAACATTTGCTCAAAATTTCTTTGGCATCTCTAGGATTTTCTTCTAAGAAAATCTCTAGAGCATCGCCAAAAATACTTTCTACCACTGGTCTAACTTCGACATTACCTAATTTTGCTTTAGTTTGACCCTCAAACTGTGGATCTGGTAATTTGACACTGACGATAGCTGTCAAACCCTCACGCACATCATCAGAAGTTAAGTTTTGATCTTTTTCTTTTAAGAAATTATTTTTACGCGCATATTTATTTAACACTCTAGTCAAAGCTGCTTTGAAACCAACTAAGTGACTACCGCCTTCAGGATTATAAATATTATTTGCAAAAGCATACATGATTTCCCGAAAATCAGTGGTGTACTGAAAAGAAACTTCGACATTGATGCCTTCTTTTTCTTTATTAACGTAAAAAACTTTTTCTTGTTTAGCTTCGTTATTTTTATTTAAATGTTTGATATAAGAAGCAATACCGCCTTCAAAATAATATTTGTAAGAATTGCCCCGATCATCACGATCATCAAAAATATTTATTTTAATACCTTTGGTCAAATAAGCTTGCTGACGCAAGTGTTCAACCACTATGTCCCAATCAAATTCAGTCACCGAGAAAATGCTTTTATCTGGCAAGAAAAATTGAGTAGTACCGGTGCCAGTGGCTTTGCCGATCGCTTTGACTGCTGACACGGCTTTGCCGCATTTATATTCTTGTGCCCATAATTTTCCTTCACGTCTGACTTCAGTGCGCATCCAAATAGACAAAGCATTCACTACTGACACACCGACACCGTGCAAACCACCAGAGACCTTGTAGCCACCATCGCCAAACTTACCACCGGCGTGTAAGGTGGTCATAACTGTTTCTAAAGCAGATTTTTTAGTAACTTTGTGAGTATCGACAGGAATACCACGGCCATTATCAGACACTGATACTTTGCCTTCGGGTAATAGTCTCACTTCGATAGTGTCTGCGTGTCCAGCCATGGCTTCATCGATACCATTATCGACTACTTCCCAAATCAAATGATGCAAACCAGCGGAAGCGGTATTACCAATATACATGCCAGGACGTTTACGGACTGGATCCAAACCTTCTAAAACAGTGATCTGATCAGCGCCATAAGCATTTGATTTTGCAGCTTTTTTTAAGTTTTCTTTTGCCATAAAGATTTTTACTATATTTTCCCCACCTACGGTGGGGAATAAACAGATTAAACATACTAATGATATAGATATTTTAGCATAAAAAAGACTAAAAAACAACCCCGTTTTGCGGAGTGTTTTTGGGCTAATATTAGCCTAATTATTGCCTTAAAATCGCTGAAAATTTGGAATTTAATAATTGTTTTATCTCTGCTAATAAATTATCCGCATCCTCAGACTCCAAGGTCTTGTCTGTACTCTTAAACTCCAAATGAAAGGCTAAAGATTTTTTACCATCAGGGATACCAGTACCTGTAAAAACATCAAAAGGCTCGACTTTGATAAGCAAAGGTGAAACTTTTTTCAACTCTTTTTCTAAATCTTCCCACAAAATATTTTTATCGATCAAAATAGCCAGATCACGATTGATACTAGGAAATTTAGATAGAGATTGATAAAATTTATTTTGACTAATATATTTTAAAACTGTCGAGAAATCAAAATCCCACCAAGCAATTTTTACTTTAAACTTATTATCAGCAAGTATTGCATCATTAAATATCCCACAAGTACCTAAAATCAAACCTTGATTTTTTAATTGAAAAGCTACCTGACTATGAACTAACTCAATTTTTTCCCAAGTCCAATCAATCTGCCAAAGATGCTGTAAACTTTGCAAAGTACCCTTCATCTGTAAAAAAGCTCTTTCTGAACTAGTGGCTGATACTTCTAGACCACTAAGATGTTTATTTTGTAAAGGTAAAAACTTATCTTGATTTGCATCTGTAGCAAAAGCACTTTTTTTACTTTTATCAAAAGTTCTTTCTAACTCAAAAATTTTAAAATTTTTAAAAAATCTTAAGTTCTCCTCAGCTCTGGCTAATAAGTTTGGTAGCAAAGATAAATTTAAATACGCCAAATCTTGGGTCAAAGTATTAGTCATCTTCAAATGCTGGCTGACTTTTAAGTCCAACTTTTCTGCCCAGAGCATATTAGCAAAGGGATAAGTATAGACTTCGTTGTAGCCTTGTGACAAAGCCAAATAAAATCGCACACTCTTGGCCGCGTCATGCTCTACGTCCAAAATCGGCTGTCTCAAGGCCACTTGAGGCAAACTAGGAGTAAGATTGTCATAGCCATAGCATCTTGCTACTTCCTCCACGATATCCTCTGGAATAGAAATATCTTTAGTAGCACGAAAAGATGGCACAGAAATAGTAAAAATTTTCTTTTTATACTCTACGCCAAATTGTAAACGCGTCAAAATATCTTTAATATCTTTGGTGGGAATGATTTGCCCAAAACGCGCATTGATCAAATCTTCTGGCACTTCTAAAGTCAATTTAGCAAAAGGATTGTTATCGATATCTACTACTGCGCTAGCTAAATATGCTTCTTCATTTAAATTTAAAATCAATTCTACAGCTTTTTGTAAAGCTAATTCTGTCAATCTTGGATCTAAAGATTTTTCAAAACGACTAGAGCTTTCAGAGCGTAAAGCAATCACTGTCGAGGCTTTACGAATCGAACTTGCTTTAAAATTTGCTACTTCTAAAATAATATCTTTAGTCGCCGAATTTATCTCACTATTTTGTCCACCCATCACCCCAGCCACAGCTAAATACTTCTCGCTATCGGCAATCATCAAACAATCTTCTGTCAAACGACGTTTGACACCGTCCAAAGTGACGAACTTGTCGCCTTTTTTGGCAGAAATAACTCTCAACTGATGACCAACGACTGCCTGAGCGTCAAAAGCATGCATCGGCTGACCTAATTCATACATGACATAATTAGTCACATCAACAATATTATTGATGGATCTAATACCAACTGCTTTGAGCTTATTTTTTAGCCACCAAGGTGAAGGAGCAACGGTGACATTTTTTAAAGCTACTGTTAAATAACGATAGCACTTGTCCTTGGCTTCCACTTCGGCTTTGAGCTTAATTTCTGATTTTGGATCTGGTAAATCTTTGACTGTATAGCTGTTTAGTTTTAAACGATAAATAGCCGCTAACTCTCTAGCTAGGCCGTATTGTCCCCACAAATCAGGACGATGATTGATAGACTTGTTATCAATGTCAATAATAATATCATTTAAGTCTAAAGCTGTGCTTAAATTTTGGCCCACTTTAAAATGAAAATGAGTCAAATCTAAAATTTCTTTTTCGTCAGTGCTGGGAAACAAATCGCCTAAACCAATTTCTGAAGAAGCAGCAATCATACCATTGCTTTCAATGCCACGGATTTTGACAGTTTCTAAAGTGACTAATTCACCCTGACCATGCCATTTGACCTGAGAACCAACTTTGGCTACTGCTACCAGCATACCCTTGCTCAAGTTTGAACCACCGCAAACAATCTGTTCAGTAGTTTCTCCCAGATCTACCTGGCAGACTTGTAGACGATCAGCCTGCGGATGAGCGCTTAGCTCTTTGATCTTGCCGACTACAATTTTATCCAAATTTTTACTTTGGTCAATAATTTCTTCGACTTCAACAGTAGACATAGTCAAAGCATTAGCTAAATCATGAGGATTTAAATCTTTCGGTAGCTTTAGCCACTCTTTGACCCAATTTAAAGATAAATACATAGTTATTTCTTAGTTTTTCCCCGCGATGCGGGGAATAAACAGATATTTTAATAGTTATATTCAGTGTTTTTCCCCGCGTACGCGGGGAAAAAGCAAATATACTTAATTAATTTAAAACTGCTTTAAAAATCTTAAATCGCCTGACTCTAATAATCTAATATCATCAATGCGATACTTCATCATCACCATGCGTGTCAAACCTAAACCAAAAGCAAAGCCAGAATATATCTTACTATCGATATTGCCAGCCTCTAAAACTTTTGGATGTACCATACCGCAAGGCATCAGCTCTACCCAGCCAGATTGCTTACAAACTGAGCAGCCTTTGCCTTCACAGACTAAACATTTGATATCCATCTCAAAACCTGGCTCCACAAAAGGAAAAAAACCAGGACGTAAGCGGACATCCACTTCTCGCTTAAATACTGCGGACAATAAAGCTTTCATGGTAGCGATCAAATTACCGATCGTAATATCTTTGTCCACCATCAAACCTTCAAGCTGAAAAAAAGTATGATCATGGGAAGCGTCAGTAGATTCATAACGGGACACTCTACCAGGAAAAATACCACGAAATGGTGCACCGTATTTTTGTAGCATTCTCACCTGAAGATTTGAAGTATGAGTACGCAAAAGATTGTTTCCTTCTAACCAAAAAGTGTCTTGAGTATCGCGAGCTGGATGATCAGCGGGAATATTTAAAGCCGTAAAATTATAATAATCTGATTCAAGCTGAGGTCCGTCATAAACTGCAAAACCCATCTGGCTAAAAGCTGACTCAATCTCATATTGCACTAAAGTCGATGGGTGCAAAGTACCAACTTCATTTTTGATACCAGGCAAACTCGGGTCTAAATCTTCTGCTTGGCCTTTACTTGACCAAACTTTTTCTGATTTAGCAAACAAAACAGCCAACTCCTCTTTTACTTCATTGGCTAATTGGCCTAAACGTGGTCTTTCTGACTCTGCCAAATCTTTCAAGCCTTTTAAGATTTGATTCAATTCACCTTTACGACCTAAATATTTATTTTTTAATTCTTCTAATTTTCCGCTATCTTTGATTTCTTGCAATTCACGCTCAATCAAGTTGCGTAAAGATTTGAGTTTATTTTCCATAAAATTTAATACTTGTGTTTATTTAAACTTTCATCTTGGCTAAACAATAAAAAAAGAAATTCACAAAAAGTGGCTGTCAAGATCAAAAGCATCAAAACCCACCAGTGTAAAATACCATTTTTTTGTAATAATAAAGCGATGATAAAACCAATGGCCATAATAATGGCCTGTCGAAAAGACTGACTAGCCAGCTTGTCTAAATGTTCTTTTTGTTTAAAGATCAGCTGTCGGCCCCAAAATAAAACTAAAGACATCAGGCCCAAAATAGCTAAAAACAAAGTCAAACAAAAAAATACCACCGGTAATAGACCGTCTTTTTGGGGATCAAAACTATTGACTACTACCAAGAGGCCGATAATGGCCAAAATTGAGGCGCCTATTAAAAAATAATTGAAAGTTTTTAATTGCATTGTTTTTATTATACCAATCACTTCTCTAAAAATCAATCCCGCTTCCAGCTATAATTTAAGCCAAAAAGCGTAGATTCCAGACCATTCTTTGCTCTTCATCCTTATTTAAAAGCGCTAAAAACTCCTCTTTTCTCACCTCTAAATCAGTCTGTATTTGTGGCACCAAGACAGCCACTGTCAAAACGCCTTGATAAAGCAAAACTGCCTGCGCTTGACTGGCTACTTTCTCACCAAACCATAAATTTAATAAATCGTTAGCTTTTTTGACTACAACTAACTCACTGGCTTGTTGCCAAGTCGTACTTTTTTCTACTTTATATTTAGCCACATCTTTAAAGCTGTTCCACATATATTTATATCAGTACCCCCTCTCGGTCTCCCCCTAATTTAGGGGGAGAAGACGAATCCGCCGTAGGCGGATTTGGCAGAGGGGGTATTAACTACGTTTAGCAAAAGGGCAAATTTTATTAAAATCACAAGTCGCGCAAGACCAACCTGGCGTAGCCGTAAAATCTCCTGACAAAATCTTAGCAATAGTTTCTAAAATCCAAAGTTTAGTTTTTTCTATTTCTTTATCGGTACCGACAAAAGAAACTGGTGTATTATTACTCAAATAATAAAAAGTTAAATTGCTTACTTTGGTTTGAAAAACTTCTTCAGCTGCTATCTGATAAATCAATAACTGTTTTTTATCTTCAAAAGTAATTTTATCATCTTTAGCATTACCAGTTTTGTAATCAATGATCTCCCAAGTATTATTTAGCACATCTACTCTGTCTAGTACGCCTTTCAAAGAATAATCTTTGACTTTGATATTAAAACCTTTTTCCAAAAACAATGGCACCGGCCAATTGCCTGCAAACTTTTGATAAAACTCTTTCAAAATTCTTTCTCCGTCTTGGCGATATTTTTCTTTTTCTTCAGCATTGCGATACCAATCATCAATCCAAGACTCTTGGTAAAAATTTAATAACTCTTTTAAAGTCGGTACTGCTCCACTGCTATCTTCTGTAAATAAACTAGCTTGTTTTTTTTCATTGTTATTAATAATACTTTGAAAAAACTTTTGTAAGGTGGCGTGCATAGTTTTACCAAAACTAAAGCTAGCCTTGCCTTTGCTTTGCAGTTTTATCACATGCGAATAATAATATTGTCGCGGACAAGTTTCATAAGCTTTAAGCTGGGAAAAAGAAAAAACTTTAGGGATCGGGTGAATGACTTTTTCTTGGCGACTTTTTATCGTCTCCGGCTCTTTGACAGTATTACTCTCAATGTCTTGGACAGCTAGATTCACTTCATTGATAAAACGAGAGGCTTTACGCTCTCTGACTCCGCCATAATCTTTGGCATAAGTGAGATAAGCGGCCAGCTTAGCTCTAGTCAAAGCCACATAGAACAAACGTCTTTCTTCTTGTAGATGCGCGTCACCTTGAGGCAATTGCTCTTTGATAAACTGCACTGGTAGCTCGATCGGATCTTGTCTTTCTGTACTAGGGAACTTAAGATGCGCTAAATTGGTGATAAAAACATATTTAAACTCCAAGCCTTTAGAGGCATGGACAGTCATGATCTTGATTGCATCTGGTCCAGCTTCAGTATCTATACTCAAAGCACCAGTTTCACCAGCCTCCTGCTCTAGGGACATCATTTGTAAAAATTCCAGTAAACTGCGAGACAAAGTCTCCTCTTCCCAAGCTCGAACTTTTTTAAAAAACTGTTGTAAAAAATTTAATTGTTCTCTGTTATATTGATTTTCTTCTAAAGTCAAAAGTGTCAAATAGCCACTTTCTTCTAAATAAGTATAAATCACTTTGGAAACTGGCTCAGTTTTTACTAATTGCGTATGTGAACTAATTTGTGCTAAAAGCTCGGTGATTATTTTTGTCTGACCCACAGGCAAAGTGATATGACCATGATAATTTTGGCAAGTATAATATAGGCTCCAAGCTTTTTTGTAAGCTAAATGATTTAAGTCAATAATAGTTTTGGTATCCAGGTTCACATAGGGTAAAGATAAAATGCGAAACATCGCTGGCGACTCATGATAATTGTCTAACAATTTCAAATAAGCTAAAACATCCAAAACAATGTCTTGATTATATAAACCTCTGGAGGCTAAAAACTGATGTGGCCAGCCAGCCTTACGCAACATCGAGACAAAACCACTAGCTTGATCATTGGCCCGCACCAAAATAGCAAAGTCTGACCAAGCTAAATCTTTGTCTTTTTTCTTTAAAGCCAAAATTTCATTTAAAACGCCATCGATTTCTGAATTTTTATCTGGATAAGATAAAACTTTTACTTCACCAGGATCTTCTAAATGCGCGATTAATTTTTTGTTTAATTTCTTTTTGCCGACTTTCAAAGTCGCTTCTAATCTGTCAGGATTATTGCCTTGAATAAAACTATAAGCTACGTCCAAAATCTTTTGGCCAGATCTGTAATTGTCTACTAAAAATATTTCTTTTAAATCTGGATAATCATGCCTAAAAGTTAGAATATTAGAAACGGCTGCTCCTCGAAAACGATAAATAGACTGATCGTCATCGCCGACTACCATCAGATTATTTTTTGGGGCAGCTAAAATCTTGATCAATTCATATTGGGCCCAATTGGCGTCTTGAAACTCATCAACTAAAATATATTTAAACTGCTCGCGATATTTAGCTAAAATCTTTGGTCTAGTTTGTAAAAGTTTTAAAGTATAGTTTATCAAATCACCAAAATCTAAAGCATTTTTTTCTAGTAATAATTGCTGATAGACATGATAAGCGTTAGCTAGCTCATTGATACGCTTGATTTCTAAATCTTGCTCGGTATTTACATCATCAGAATCTAGTTTTACATTTTGCGCATAAGCTAAATAATCTTCTGGATAAACCACTTCATCTTTACAGCGAGAAAAATGTGCAAGTAAAGCGTGAATAAATTTAGTCGGATTACCCAAAGGGCGATAATAATCAAGCTCAAATCTATCGAGATTTTCTTTCACTAGCATCCAAGCAGCTGTTTGATTCAAAAGTTTAAACTCATTTGGTAAGCCAATATCTAAAGCATGACTTTTCAAAATCTTTTCCGCAAAAGCATGAAAAGTACTGATGTACAAATCAGCATAGCCCAAAGGCAAAAGTTTATCGACACGTTCTGCCATCTCCCCGGCCGCTTTATCAGTAAAAGTCAAAGCCAAAATATTTTCTGCACCGGCCTTTTTTTGGGCAATCAAATAAGCAATCCGTTGGGTAATAACCATAGTTTTACCAGTACCAGCCCCAGCAATCAGCATCACTGGCCCCTGGTCGTGCAAAACCGCCTGTTTTTGAGCTTTATTTAATTGTGTTAAGTCTATTGCCATATAGTCTATTCTAGCTAAAAATAGCCTTTTTGACCAGCCGTTAAAAAACTATAAAATATCAAACTAACCCCACCGAAGGTGGGCTTACTAGCTCAAAAAAATGCAAAGAAAAAAGGCGGTGCCCGTAGGTACCGCCCGTGTGGTCAATTGTGCCAAATGTCTTGGTTAAAATCGCCACGCTTGAGCTTGCGCCAAGCAGCCACGATATACAGCAGACACAAAGCTGCCACAATGAAACGACCTTCCATGAATCCTCCTACAATTTCAAAGCCACACAATGTTCTGGCCCAGCAAAAGGCTGAGTAAAGTCTGACGGACAAAGCAAAATTGGGTGAATCCTGAGTCCATTATCAGCCACATGCTGAATATTTCTCATCTTCAGACCGTGATACAAATTTGGAGAGTGCAAGATTTCCTGCAAGTGATACTGGATGGCTCTCTGCAAAATATTGGTACTGTTCCGCAAATGCTCTAAGTGAACATCGCGCTCTGCTTCGGGTCCAGCAAAAGCTTGACTGCCACCATAAGCACCACAATCCCAATGATTGCACAAAACAATGTCTTTGACGCCGTGTAAACCAACTGAAACCCGCACAAATTTGTCTATCAGATCTTCTGTCACATGACAACCATGATTAATAGTCTTGGCTGCACCTGGACGTGTATAAAGATCAATGGTTTGACCTCCTAGAATTTCGCCAGCAACTTGCATGATCCTGCTCGTCCACCAACCATCAACACAAGTGATGAGGGCACCGTTGTAAAGTTTATGTGACATGATACGCCAGCTCCTTTGTTTTTGACAAGTGATTTTATGTACGAAGCTAGCATATTCTACACCAAACACAAAATATGTCAATAGTCTTTCTTTTTTATAACAAAAAACAGCCCCACTTAAAGAGGCTGTTTAACTATATTTTTATTCTAAAACCGCATACTCTAAGCCTTGCGGTACAACTTTTGAATAAGCCAAAACAATTTCTAAATCAGCTGGTAATTCTTTAGCTAAAATATCTTTAACAGCACGTAAGTCTTTAGTGTATTGATCTTCTTCTGCTTGTGGCGAAGAAAAAGCTTTACTACCTCCATAACCACCACAATCCCAATGCCAGAGTAATAAAAGTTTTTTTATGCCGTGCAAACCAAGAGACACGTTAACAATTTTTTCTACTAAAGAAGTTTTAAAACCATTTTGTTTTAGCACTTCTTTAGCGGCACCTGGCCAAGAAAATAAATCAAAATCTGCATATCCTAAACCTTTTTCAACAAACTCTTGATCAGAACTACGAAAACGAAAATCAATACATTTGATGACCGCTAAAGGACATTCATGTTTTTTTAAATTATCATTAGGTATTGTATATTTCATATTTTTAAAAAATTATTGCAAATTACGTATACCTTTTTGTTTGTATTTTCTCGCTACTTTCAAACGATTTAATTCTTTTTCTAAAGTGGCTGACAACATCGCAAACTGTTCGCTATCCAGATGCTGTTCTTTTAAGGCTTCTTCAGCACGCTGTTTTGCCTCTTCAGCTCGTTTTTCATCGATATCAGCAGCATATTCAGCTCGGTCAGCCAAAATAATCACTTCTTCAGGTAAAACCTCGATAAAACCACCAAAAACCGCCATTAAGCTCTCTGCTTTATTTTGGTGCTTTACTATAATCTCTCCTGGGGCCAACTGGCTAATAAGTGGCAAATGATGAGGCAAAATGGTGATTTGGCCAGAAGTCGTAGAAACAGATAGTTGGTTGACCTCATCGGTCAAAACTACCTTTTCTGGAGTGACTATTTTTAGCTTAAATTTGTCCATATACAAAGCTTGAATATCTTAATCCTTATTCTAATTTGTGTCAATTACATCATCAATAGTGCCTTTCATATAAAAAGCTTGCTCTGGCTTATCATCATGAAGACCATCTAAAATTTCTTTAAAGCCACGAATAGTTTCTTTTAAAGAAACATATTGTCCTGGAGTACCAGTGAAAGTTTCCGCTACGAAAAATGGTTGGGATAAAAACTTTTGGATTTTACGAGCACGAGAAACAGTGATTTTATCTTCTTCAGATAATTCATCCATACCCAAGATAGCAATAATATCTTGCAAATCTTTATAGCGCTGTAAAACTTTTTGTACACCACGAGCAACTAAATAGTGTTCTTCACCTACTACTTCTGGATCTAAAATCACTGAAGATGAGTCTAAGGGATCAACGGCTGGATAAATACCAAGTTCAGATAAACCACGAGATAAAACCACGGTAGAATCTAAATGAGCAAAAGTAGTGGCTGGCGCTGGATCAGTCAAGTCATCAGCTGGCACATAAACTGCTTGCACCGAAGTGATGGAGCCTTTGGTAGTAGAGGTGATACGTTCTTGTAGCTCACCCATTTCAGTAGCAAGTGTTGGCTGATAGCCGACGGCTGATGGCATACGACCAAGCAAAGCTGACACTTCGCTACCTGCTTGCGTAAAACGGAAAATATTATCCACAAATAACAAAACATCTTTACCTTCTTGATCTCTAAAATATTCCGCCATGGTAAGTCCAGTTAAAGCAATTCTTTGGCGAGCTCCAGGTGGCTCATTCATTTGACCAAAAACTAGAGTAGTATTTTTTAATACCCCTGACTCTTTCATTTCGTGATAAAGATCATTACCTTCACGAGTACGTTCACCGACACCAGCAAAAACAGAAAAGCCACCATGCTCAGCTGCAATATTTCTAATCAACTCTTGGATCACCACCGTCTTACCTACACCAGCACCACCAAATAAACCAACTTTTCCACCTTTAATAAAGGGACAAATCAAATCAATGACTTTGATACCGGTTTCAAAAATTTCTGTTTGGTTTGATTGTTCGACAAAATCTGGAGCTGCTCGGTGAATTGGCCAAGTCTCTTTGGTGACGATGTCTTCTTTACCATCGATAGCCTTACCTAAGACATTAAACATGCGACCCAAAGTCTCTTTACCGACTGGCACAGCGATTGAAGCGCCAGTGTCTATGACTTCTAAACCGCGGCTCAAACCATCAGTTGAGTCCATAGCCACAGCACGGACTAATTTGTCGCCCAAATGTTTTTGGGTTTCCAAAACAATGATTTTAGTTTTTAGTTTGACCGTCAAAGCAGAGTTTATTTCTGGCAAAACTTTGGCAAAATAAACATCGACGACTGGCCCGATAATAGCTTTGATGATTCCTTTGTTGTGTTCCATATAATTATTTATCAAATTATGATTTTTAAACAGCAGCTGAGGCTCCAGCAGAAATTTCTGCGATCTCCGCTGTAATATTCGCTTGACGCGCTTGATTATATACTAAAGTTAAACTTGAAACCATTTCTTGAGCGGCATCTGAAGCATTACGCATCGCAAACATACGACTAGAGTGTTCTGAAGCTTCGCTTTCTAAAACTGTTTGATAAAGCTGCACTTCTAATAAACGTGGCAAAAAGTTATTTAAAATTTCTGCTTGATTTGGCTCGAAAATAAATTCAGAAATTTTATTTAAATCCGCTTTTTGACTTACTTCTTTTTCATGGATAATATGGCCTAAGCGTTCATCGATTTCAGTGGAAAATGGTAGTAGCTGTTTGACATGAGGAATTTGTCGTAAAGAAGACATGAAATCGGTATAAGCGACAAAAACTTTATCGTATTTTTGATTCACAAAATCTTTAAAAATCAAATTAACAATTGGTCTGACAACATTTGAATCTTGGGTAATATCATTTTTGGGAAAATCAGCAATCAAGTTTAATTTCATGCGTCTAGCTTCATCTCGCACTTTAGTGCCCATGGTGATGATATCAGTCGAAACTGTTTCTGGATGATGTAGCTGGATAGAAGCTACAACTTTTCTGGCTAACTGATTATTAAAACTGCCACATAAACCACGATTGGTACCGATCAAAATAACGGCGACATTTTTGACTCCGGTGGATGCCGGATTATTTTCTCTAAACAAAGGATGATGTTTAATATCAACTTTTTTTAGCAAATGCAAAATCAATTCCCAAGTCAAATCAGCGTAAGTACGAGTCGCCAACACTTTGTTGACCGCCTTACGCATCTTGGCAGCCGAGACTAATTCCATCGCTTTAGTGATTTTATTAGTACTCTTGACTGACTTGATTCTTCTTTTGATATCGCCTGCTCCTTGTGACATATATTATTTGCGTGTCATGCTGAATTTATTTCAGCATCTTTTAAACTATTTTTTAGATCCTGAAACTAGTTCTCCTCGAGTCTGAGCGATCTCGGAGTCGAAGACAGGATGACGAGTTTTAAATTACTCTGTTTTAATAAAGTTAGCAGCTACATCTTCAATCATCTTCTGCAAAACTTTTTCAATGTCTTCTGTCAAAGTACCTTCAGTTTCAATATGTTTCATAAAAGATTGACCATCATTATCCAAAGTGCTAAATAATTCTTTTTCAAATTTAGCTAAATCTTTTACTTCTATTTTATCCGTGTAGCCGTTGTTCACTGCATAAATGACAGCTACTTGTTTAGCCACACTTAAAGGCACAAATTGTGGCTGTTTCAAAATTTCTGTAATTCTTGCCCCTCTGTTTAACTGTTGTTTAGTAGCTTCATCAAGGTCAGAACCAAATTGAGCAAAAGCTTCTAGCTCACGATATTGAGCTAAAGATAATTTGAGTTTACCGGCTACTTTTTTCATAGCTTTGATCTGCGCCGCTGAACCGACACGAGAAACTGACAAGCCAGCGTTTAAAGCTGGGCGCACACCTTTATAAAACAAATCAGTTTCTAAGAAAATCTGACCATCAGTAATAGAAATGACGTTAGTTGGAATATATGCGGAAATATCACCAGCTTGGGTCTCAATAATTGGCAAAGAAGTCAAAGAACCACCACCAAGCTCAGCTGACATCTTAGCAGAACGCTCTAGCAGACGTGAGTGTAGATAAAAGACATCACCTGGATAAGCTTCACGTCCTGGTGGGCGGCGTAAGAGTAAAGAAATCTGACGATAAGCCACGGCGTGCTTTGATAAATCATCATAAATAACTAACACATCTTTACCTTGATCCATGAAATATTCACCCATAGCTGTACCTGAGTAAGGAGCGATATAAGACAAAGAAGCTGATTGTGAAGCGCCAGCTAAAACTACAGTGGTATAGTCCATAGCTCCAGTCTCTTGCAATTTAGCAACGATACGAGCAATCTTTGATTCTTTTTGGCCAATAGCGACATAAATACAAATAACATCTTTGCCTTTTTGGTTGATGATAGTGTCAATTGCTAAAGCTGTTTTTCCAGTTTGACGGTCGCCAATAATAAGTTCACGTTGACCCTTACCGATAGGGATAATAGAATCGATCACTTTGATACCGGTTTGTAATGGCTGTGTCACAGCTTGACGAGTGATAACACCAGGAGCGATCTTTTCTACTGGATAAAAATCTTTAGTTTTGATGGCGCCCTGACCGTCTAAAGGCTCACCGAGTGGATTTACTACTCTGCCGATCACTACTTCACCCACTGGTACTTGTAAAATCTTATTGGTACGGCGGACAAGGTCACCCTCTTTTAAAGTCTGATATTCACCTAAAATAATAGCGCCAACAGAAAATTCTTCTAAGTTCAAAACCACACCATAGATTTTTTCACCTTTGGCGTTTTCAAACTCTAACATTTCTGAAGACATCACATCAGCTAAACCAGAAATTTTGGCAATACCATCGCCAATTTCGATCACTTCACCAACTGACTCTTCTTTGGTTTCGCTTTGAAAATTTTCTAATTGTTTCTGTAAATTTTTGACTAGATAATCGTAAGACATAAACGTATTATTTAATTGACTAAAGATTTATTTAAATTATTGATTTGTTTTTTAAGAGATAGATCTAAAACTTTATCTTGATACTTTATTTTCATACCGCCAAGTAGCTGCTCATCTATGGTTTCTGTGATCTCTAATGTTTGCGTGGATGTTTGCTGTAAATATTTGGTCGCTTCTGTGACACTATGTTTATCTAAAGCACGAGCAGAAACAATCTCGACAGCTAAAATATTTTTGTCTGCTTGCTCTAAAGCTTTTAGCTCCGCTAAAATCTCCCCCAATAATGGCAAAAAATGATGCTGTTTTAAATAAGCAACAAAATTATCGACAATACTTTCTGTCTCTTTCTTATTTTTATTAACTAAAGCTTGATAAACAGCTTTGGCTAAAATTTTTACTTGCGCTTTATTTTTCATTTTTTTTCAAATCAGCTAAAGTTTGGTGAATATATTTTTTATCTATTTCTTGACTCACACTTTTGGATAAAACTTTGGTCAAACTTGTTTGTAATAAATTCGCAAACTCTTGTTTTGCCTCTACAAACATTTTTTCTTTTTCTTGTTCAATATGAAGTTTTGCTTTGTTCACAACCTGCTCCACCTCAAGCTTTGCCTTAGCTAAAGACTCTTGGCGATTTAATTCTGCTTGGCTATTGGCTTTTTCTAAAATCAACATGGATTCTTTTTTGGCTTCTTGTAGCTTAGCTTTAACATCTTTTTCTACTGCTTCTAAACGATCAGCAGCTGATTTCGCATCATCTAAACCTTGGCTAATTTCTTTATTTCTGGCTTCCATGGTCTTTAATAATGGCTTAATCGCAAAGTGCCATAAAACAAAGAAAACAATAGCAAAGTTAAAAATCTGTGCTAGCATTAACTTCCAATTGACTCCAAATAAATTTAAAATTTCCATATAAATAATTTTAATACTCTATTCTGACTTAAAACGCTTTCTGACGGCTATTTTAAGTCAGTAAGAATGCTCAAATTAAGAAATACTGAAAGCAATGATCAAAGCGTAAATGGCGATAGCTTCAGCAAAAGCAGAAACTAACAACATTGGCACTAAGATTTTTCCAGCTGATTCTGGATTACGTCCGATTGATTCCATGGCTTTGGCACCGATTTTACCGATAGCTAAAGCTGGAGCAAAACCACCGATAGCAATAGCGGCAGCTTTGGCGATTAAAGTTAATTCCATACGATTTTCTTTCCTTAAAATAATTTGCTTAGACTTTTAATTTTTTGTTTTTAGTCGACAAATTATTTTTTAATTAATACTTAATGTTTGGCTACTTAAATAAACAAACAACAAATATCAATTATGCATGAGCATGTTCAGAGTCATGAGAAGTAGAAGCAATAGTGAAATAAACCAAAGTCAAAACTGCGAAAATCAAAGCTTGAATCACACCAACAATCACCTCTAAAAACATAAAAGGCAAAGGCACGCCCCAGGCTACCATGGCCGAAATAGAAGAAAGCAAAACTTCGCCGGCAAAAACATTACCAAACAAACGGAAAGAAAGTGAAGCGATTTTTGCTACTTCAGAAATGATTTCTATCAAACCCACAAAAAAAGTAATGGGATTTACTAAAATAATAGTTGGTTCTTTGAAAACTTTTTTAGGTATCTCAAGTAAGGCTTTGATATTGATAAACTTATTAAAATACTCCCAAAGACCGACGGACATCACACCAAAAATATTAGCCCCCACAACAGCAAAAATACCTAAAGCCAGAGTAGTATTTAAATCAGCGGTACCACCACGAAAAATATGATGGCCGTCAAAACTCACTGAACCAATGCCCGGCACTAAACCTAGCCAATTATTTACCAAGACAAAGACAAAAATAGTAAAGACAATCGGAAAAGCTTTTTTGCTTTTCTCTCTATCATTAGTCACCAAGTCCATCATATCTAAAGCTCCTTCAACTACAATTTCTACGATACTTTGAAAAGCTGAAGGAATTCTTTTGGTTTTTTTACGAATAACTAAAGAAAGTAAAATAATAAAAAACACTGCCACCCAAGAGGTAATCAGTGAATTGGTTACAGGAAAAGATCCAATATGAAAAACTGGCTCAGCAAATAAAGTAATCTCGTGAGATTCTTTTGCTTCATGCTCAACTGCAGCTTCTGTATCATGACCAGTCAAGCCTTCCATGTTTTCTATATTCAGATTGGGATTAGTTTCTGTTACGCTCATTATAATTTATTTTTCTCGTCACAATTATCCTTTGTCTTTGTTTTATTTATCTGATTTAAATATTTGACTCCCAAAACACCGATACTGACACAAGAAACGATAAAGGCGACTAAAGTCAGAATAAAGAAATACAGATGGCCGGTTTGGTACTTTTGGTCCAAAAATCTGCCGACAAATAAAGCGATTAAAACTGGAAAGGCAATTGCTCCACTCATTTGAGCAAAAACATTTAGTCCTAAACGCCATAAATCTTTATCTTGGCTGTTTTTGAAATCAAACATTTTTAAAAAGAATAGCGCCATCAGTATACATCAGGCGCTAAAAATAGTCAATATATTTTTTGTTAAATTTAGCTAAAAATAAGGAAAAATGGGCTAATTACTCTATTCTTGGTTTTTCTATTTCCTCAAGCTCTAAAGCTCCGCCTTGGCCACTGATCTTCAAAACATCTTTATCTATTTTCTTAAACTCTTTATTACTTAGATTATAAGTATTTACTACTGTACCAAGTTGTGCGCCAACTTTTTTATGATACTCTGCGTAAACTAATAAATGCGTGCTAAGTTTTTCCACATTGGCTCTGATTTCTTTAGCTGATTCCTCTATCTGCAAAGCACGCAAACCTTGCAAAACAGTTTGCAAATAAGCAGCAAAAGTAGTCGGAGAAACAATGATGACTTTGCGTTCATTAAAAGCATAGTCGATCAAACTGCGTGTATTTACTTTGACAGCACCCACTTCATTGATCAATAAATCATAATATATGCCTTCGGCTGGGATAAACATAAAAGCAAAATCTAAAGTACCTTCAGAAGGTCTGATATATTTAGCAGTTTCGTCAATGCGTTTTTTCAAATCATTTTTAAACTCTTTTTCTAAATCTTTTTTCTTGTCTTCATCGGCCTCGGAAATAATGCGACGATAATTTTCTAAAGAAAACTTAGCATCGACTGGCAAAATTTTATCTTTGATTTTTACCGCGGCATCAACTGCTTCAGCGTTTTTAAAACGATATTGCATTTCATAGCTTTGCGGTGGCAAAATATTTGATAAAATCATTTCTAAACTCGCTTCACCTAAAGATCCTCTGTTTTTAGAATTCGTCAAAACTTTTTCTAGATTTGAAAGCTGATCAGTAAAACTCACCACTTGTTTATTTGTTTCTTCAAGCTTTAATAATTTTTCTTTGACTTCTTGAGAAAGCCTAGAGGTTTCCATGAATTGGTCTTGCAACATTTTACTCGCATGATGAGAGCTATCATCCATTTTCTGACTTAACTGTTTATTCAAATCATTGATTTGTTGTTGCAATAACAAAGCTGATTGATTATCTTGAGGCTTTTGTGATTGCTTAAATAACAAAAATATCACACTTGCAAATCCGATAATAAAAATGACTAATAAAATTATATCCATAAATTTTTAATTAATTTTTCTTGTGTGAATTTTGATTATCAAAACCTCCTATTTCCTCCCCGCAACGCGGGGAGGAAATACCCAACTTTTATTTTAAGCTTTTATCTCTTTTAAATTTTTATAAATATTAAATATATAGGCCGTGAAAAATGGTGTTACTAATATAGAAAAAATAGATATAACAAAACTATAGGCATTAGCAGCCTGACTCTTTGGCTCCACAAAACTACTTGGTATAATTATTATAAACATACTAATAAAAGGAATCATAAATTTACCAAATACTGCCCACCAATAACCCTTTATTAATTCTTTACTTTTATTTAAAGCCTCTTTACCTTTTAAGCCTAGGTCTAAAAACACCCAAATGGAAAGGCTATAATAAATCATAAAGATAATACCTGGAATTATAAACAACATTGTCCACAAGGCAACTAAAATACCACTTAAAAAAATCAACCACAAGTAACTACCAAAATATGGCTTAGATTTTTTTAACATAGCAATAATAGAAAATTTATCTGGATTTTCTTTAATAACTAAAAATAAGGCTATTTTACTTAAAATATTCACAAGAATACAAGCCAAAAACATTGTTGCGGCCAAAATAGAAAAAAGAATAATTACCGGCGAAGTTAAAATTGCGCCATTTGGCAACAAATCAGTTAGCAAAACAAAAAACACAAATAACACCAAAAATGTTAAGCCAGGAAAAACTACTAGACCCATTAAAGACCAGAATTTATTGTCATAAATTTTAAAAGACAAAGAAAATAATTCTGAAATTTTCATCATCTTTTTTGGCTTGACGATTATGTTTTCCATAAAATTATATTAATAATAATACTTGTGAAACCCCGCGTCCGCGGGGTTTAATTAAGTTCACTTAGATAAAAATAAATTTTTTGCATTTTCAAAAGTTTGTTCTATTACTTCCTCTTTAGTTAAATTTAAAATCTCTGCGATTTTTTCTGCTACATATTGAGTATAAACTGGCTCATTTCTTTTACCCCTATGTGGCTGAGGCGTCAAATATGGCGCATCAGTTTCTATTAATATCCTATCAGCTGGCATAATTTTGACAATACTTTCTAACACACCAGTTTTATCAAAAGTGATAATACCCGTAAAGCCTAAATAAAAACCAGCACTAATAAAATCTTGCGCATCCTTTAAACTACCACCAAAACAATGAATAACAGCTTTTTTAACTTGCTGTTCTTTTAAAACACTTAAAATATCTTGGTAACAATTTAAAGAATTATTTTTGTCGTTGCGGCCATGTACAACTAGCGCTAAATTATTTTCTTTAGCTAACTGAATATGTTTTACAAAAACTTCTTTTTGTTTAGCTACATAATCCGCAAAACTAACACGATACTTTTCTTCTACTTCATCAAAATGATAATAGTCCAAACCAGTTTCTCCCATGGCTACTACTTTATTTTTATTATCGCTGATTAATGCTTGATATTTATCAACAGCAAAATCTTCATCAAAAACATGGATCGGATGTAAGCCAAGGCTGGCATAAAAATTTTGATTATTTTTAGCAAGCTCAATAGCTTTGACACTAGTGTCCAAAGCGGCGCCAATATTAACTAAGCTCATGGGAAAATCCTGACAGCGTTTGATGACCTCTGCTAAATCTTCGCTATAGGCTTGAAAATTTAAATGAGTATGTGAATCAAATAACATGCTATAAAATAGATTTTAAACTCTTCACTGCTTCAGGAAGCAAAGGCTTCAAAATCACAGCGATTTTAACAGCAATGTCAGCGATTCGCGAATCTTTCAAAACATCAGCAATATTTTGTGAAAAAGCAAATAAAGATAATAAATAAACCAAGGCAGAAATAAATAAGACACCGCCAACTAAGCCAATCAAAGCGCCAATAATTTTATTGGCAAAATTGATCAAAGGGATGACATGAAAAATAGTATTGATCAACCAAACAATCAAAGAAAAAATAATATTAACCGCAATAAAGATCAAAACAAAAGCTAAAATATTAGCTAGCGACTGATTGCTAAAATTAAAAAAACTAGTCAGCCAGCCCGCTACTTCGTCCATAAAATTTGAGCCCGCCCAAATACCGACAATCACGCCCAGCAAAGCACCGATGGCGCCGACTAAGCCCGCTTTAAAACCACGGAAGACAAAAAATAAAATGATAATTAATAAAACGATGTCTAACCAATTCATAAAATTTTGTTTTTAAAATTAAATTATATCTGTAAGTATTCCCGCGTTGCGGAAATATCTTTGTGACTTTTTCATACCTGACACCTGCTTTCCCGCCGAAGGCGGGAAACGCTATATATATTTTGATTTACTTTTCTAGGCGCTGAAATAGGCCAACTTCTGGTTTCTTTATTTTTTCGGCTTGCAAAATATCTAAAATCGCCTGAGAAGCTTGGGGCATAAAACTAGCTAGGGCTAAGGCAATGTTATACAAATTTGCGGTCATCAAGCTCAAGTCTTTTTTAAGCTCTTCTTTGTCTTTGGTGTCTTCTGACTTAGCTTTTACCCAAGGCTTGGTAGTATCTATCAAAGCATTAGAGTTTTGGATAGTTTGCCAGATTTTTAATAAAGCTCCGCGAAAATCTAAAGCTTCTATTTTAGCCTTTACTTCATTGACTAAGACTAAATTTTCATGATCAAAAGCTACTTGTCCGTCTAAATACTGCTCCACCATATTTGTGACTCGGCTGACGAGATTACCTAAACCGTTGACTAAATCAGCATTATATTTAGCAGGAAAATCCTCTACTCTGATATCTGACTCGGCGCCAAAAGCAAACTGAGATAAAATCAAATATTTAGTAGCTTCAGCGCCATAGATAGCGACTAAATCATTCGGATTCACGACATTACCAATAGTTTTGGACATTTTTTGACCATCTATTGTAAAAAAACCATGGATATTTAAAGTTTTAGGCAAAGGCAAATCTAGGCTCAACAAAATAGCTGGCCAATAAATAGCATGAAATTTTAAAATATCTAAAGCTAAAAGCTGACAATCAGCTGGCCAAAACTTTTTAAAATTATCGCCCGCTGGATAATCTAAAGCACTAAGATAATTTGATAACGCATCTACCCAAACATAAGCTTTTTGCGTATCATCCCAAGGTAAATCAATACCCCAAGGCACAGAAACACGAGAGCGAGAAATAGAAAAATCTGGTAAATTTTGTTTTTCCAATAAGCCTAAAACTTCTTTTTTACGGTTCTCAGGAAAAATAACTAATTCATCTTTTTTGATTTTTTCTGTAATAATTGGCAAATAATCAGCTAACTTAAAAAACCAATTTTTTTCTGCTAACTTTTGTGGAGCTACTTTGTGATCAGGACATAAGCCATCAACTAGCTCACTTTCTAAAATAAACTTCTCACAGCCCACACAATACAAGCCCTCATAATCAGCTTGATACAAACAATCATTATTCAGCGGAGTTTTGGTAGATTTTAATTTGACTAAAATATCTTGGACAATTTTTTTATGTTTACTATCTGTCGTGCGGATAAATTGATCATAAGAAATATCTAGCTGAGCCCAAGCAATTTTAAACTGACTACTTATTTGATCAGTAAAAGTCTGGGGATCGATATTTAGTTTAGCAGCACTGTCAGCGATTTTTGCACCATGCTCATCAGTCCCAGTCAAAAAATAAACATTATCTTTGCCTAATTTTTGACGATAGTGTCGGGCTAAAACATCAGCTACAATAGTGGTGTAAGCGTGTCCAATGTGCGGTTTATCATTGACATAATAAATCGGCGTTGTTATGTAATATTTCGCTTTATTTTTCATAAAAATATGCCTAAATGACACCGCCCACAGGGCGGTCGCCCCGTGGGCGATAGTTATCTACAATAATTACAAACTCTCCTTTTAATTGACTTTTGTCTTGCTGTAAAATCGCTAAAATATCACGAGCAAACCCTCGATAGATAGTTTCAAAATTTTTAGTCAACTCCCGGCCAACGATTAATTTTTTTTCACAATCTGCTAAAGATTCTAAAGCTTTTAAAATACGGTGGACTGATTCAAAAAATATCACTGGTCTTTTTGATTCTTTTATTTCTGTCAGTAAGGTCTGTCTACCTTTTTTGTGCGGTAAAAAGCCTAAAAATAAAAAGTCATCTAAAGCAATACCAGCAATAGACATGATAGCAGTCAAACTAGAAGCGCCAGGAATAGGAATTATTTTCACCGTTGGTAATTCCTCTGCCACTTTAGCTACCAATTGTCCACCTGGATCAGACACGCCTGGTGTGCCGGCATCAGTCACTAAAGCAATATTAGCACCTGTCTCAAAAATATTTTTTATTTTTTGCCAGTCATGCTCACTGCTGTGCTGATGCCAGGTCAAAGTTTTGGTAGAAATTTTATAATGATCTAACAATTTTTTAGTAACTCGAGTATCTTCCGCCAAAACAAAATCAACCTCAGCCAAAATATTTTTAGCTCGAAATGTAAGATCTTCTAGATTACCGATTGGTGTAGCGACTAAATATAAATTTGCCATTTGGTGTTATGCTAAACGATTTTCTTCTTTGGTTTTATTGTCGACTAACTCTTCAAAATAAACAGATAAAGCGGTCGCCACTGGCACTGCTAAGATAGCGCCAACTGCCCCGCCGATACGAGCACCGATCAAAATACTCAAAATCACAACGATCGGATTTAAACCTACTGATTTGCCCATCACTTTAGGTACAATCAAATGATTTTCGGCTTGTTGGATCAAAAAGTATAAGCCAATTACTACCAAAGCCTTAGTCGGACTTTCGGCAAAAGCAAAAAATACCGCTGGCACTGCTGACATCAATGGTCCTAAATAAGGAATAATTTCAAATAAACCAGCTGTCAAAGCCAAAATCAAGGCATATTTAACTCCAATGATACTCAAACCAAGATAGACCAAAGAAAAAACAATCAAGGATAAAAATAATTGTCCGCGCAACCAATAGCCCATGCGATTTTGAATTTTATTGATCAACTGCATAGCATAAGGCTGGTTTTGCCAAGGCACAATATTACGAATAAAACGCTTCATACCATCTTCTTCGGCCACGAGATAAAAAGTAATCACTAAAATAATAAAGAAAGAAATAATACCACCAAACAAAGAAACAATGAAACTAAAAATACCAGAGCTAGCTTTTGATAAACTATTAGTAATCATTGATAAGCCCTGCGAACTTTGATTCGTGCCGTTTTTTACCCCGATTTGATTTAAATTTTGTAAACCTTCTTGTATTTTTTGATAAAAATGTGCAGTATCAGAATCATAAGCAATATTTTTGACTTGTTGGACTACTGGACCGGCGAGCAAAATAATTGCTCCCGCCACTAAACCTAAAAAGATAATGTAAATCCCTAAAATGCTTAAAGCGCGAGGAATTTTTTTCTGATGCAAATAATCCACTAGCGGATCAAAAGCAGCGGATAAAATAATAGCCACAAATAATAAGGCTAAAACATCTTTGATAAGCCACAAAAATCCGAGCACTAACAATAAAACAATTGTTTTTAAGATAGTGCCAATAGAAATTGAGACTTGCATTTTTTCTGCCGACATAAAATTTTTTGTCTATTCTGTTTTCCGCCTAACGGCGGAATAACCAGAACAGAAGTTAATCTTTATTTAAATTATAATTAAGCTTGAATAAGCTTTAAAAATTTATTTTTATCTTTAAATGGACCGATCAAAGCAAGATTGCCTTGTGAGAATACAAAAACTTCTTTGGCCATATCATTGATTTGTTTTAAGGTAATTTTATCTACTTCTTTTAACAAATCTTCTAAAGTTTTTAGCTTTTGACCAAACAACTCTTGGTCAGACAAAAAGCCTAAATAAGCTGAAGGATTTTCTAAACGTAAAATCAAACGACCTCTGATATTTTCTTTGGCTTGAACTAATTCTTCGGCTGATACGCCGATAGTTTTGATTTTATTTATTTCTTCTTTGATAGCAATCAGCGCTTCCTCTATCTTATCTTTGTTTAAGCCTGCTTGAATATTAAAACTAGAAATATCTTCATAACCATTTACGCCGGCACGAATGGAATAACAAAGACCTCTGCGCTCTCTAATCTGTAAAAACAAACGTGAGCTCATATTGCCCCCTAAAATATTGGCTAGCACTTGTAAAGGTAAAAACTTTTTGTCTTTTTTATTGACGCTCTTCCAGCCCCAAATCATTTGCGTCTGTTCTAGCGGCTGATTGATCAAACTGATTTGTGGAGATTTTTGCACTGATTTTTTGACAGCTTCGATTTTTACTCGTACTTTAGATTTTTTGACAGGAAAAAATTTGTTTAGCAAAGCTAAAGCCTCTTTGACTTTAAAATTACCAGCTAAACTCAAAACTAAATTACCAGAATAATAATACTTTTGATAATAAGCATACAAAGCATCACGAGAAATAGTTTTGATATTTATTTTCGGACCAGCGATTTCTTGGCCCAAGACAGTGTCTTTAAAAATCAAACTTTCAAACACATCTTCGATGTGCATCAAAGGATTTTCTTCATACATTTTGATTTCCTCAATGATCACACCACGCTCTTTGTCCATCTCGGCTTTATCAAATTTAGAATTATGAAGCATGTCAGCTAGCATCTCGATAGCCAAGGCTAAATGTCTATTATCTGCCTTGATATAATAGCCAGTATGATCTTTACCAGTAAAAGCATTGTATTCAGCGCCGACACCGTCAAGCTCTTTGGAAATATCCATGGTGTTCGGTCTTTTTTGAGTGCCTTTAAACATCAGATGTTCCACAAAATGCGAAACACCATTTAGTTTCTTGTCTTCATTGCGTGAACCGACTTTATAAAAAGTTTCAAAAGTTATTGCCTTTGTATCTGTCTTAGGCAATAAAATAATGACGCTGCCGTCTGCTCTTACTATTCTTTGGTGCATTTTAGTTGTTAAATTGAAAGCTGTTTAAAATTTCTAAATTTTGATCTGTAATATCTGTGACATTATAAAACTGAATACTATAAGTCTTATCATCTTTATCAAATCTCACTTCGGTCATCGACTGTTCAAAAGTTCCTTCTCCACCATGAGCATATTTACTAGCTAAAATGCCAGCAACATTTACAGTACCAAAATGCTCGAGATCATAGATAATGTTTGGGTCTTTTTTTGTAATCATTAATATAATCAGATTACCATCTGAATCTTGCAACTGTATATTGTTTGATTTATCATCTGAGCGATCAGAAAGAACATAAGTCATTGGATAATTTAAAGAATAGTTATACTTTAAATTACTATAAGTCAACATTTTTTTAGCTTCTTCTTCTTTTGACTTGTCCACATCAGCTAATTGTTGAGCTAAATTTTTGTTTTGGTTATCTAGCTCAGTCACTTTATTAGTAGCTTCGGTCAAAGCTTGATCTTTGACTTTGATCACCATGAAATTATCATAAGCCCAAACACCACCACCGATAATAATAGCGGTCAATAAAACTGCTACTACTTTACCACCAGAGCCACTCTTTGGTGATTTTTGATTAGCTTGATCTACCATTTTTTGTAAAACTTGATTATTTACTGCCATAAAATTTTTGTTTCAAATTAAGTGATTAAAATTGATTTGCCCACCGCAGGTGGAAAAAATATTATTTATTTTTAAAAATTAAATTTTTCTAAGAAATAAGCTTTGAGTTCAGCGATATCGACTAAATCTTGTTTCATTGTGTCACGGTCTCTGACAGTCACTTTATTATTTTCCAAAGTATCAAAATCAACGGTCAAACAATATGGTGTACCGATTTCATCTTGACGACGATAACGTTTACCGATAGAACCCGTTTCGTCATATTGTACACGATAATGTTTACTTAGCTCAGTATAAATCTCATCAGCTTTAGCTGATAAATTTTCTTTTTTAGATAAAGGTAAAATAGCAATTTTTATCGGCGCTAACTTTGGATGCAGTTTCAAAACAACTTCTTTGGCTTTATTACTTTCCGTAGTAGTTGAGCGTCCACCCTCGATCTCAGTATAAGCTTCCAGCATAAAAGCTAAAAAGGCACGGTCAGCACCGATCGAAGTCTCGACAACAGTTGCTAAATAATCATTATTTTCTTCGTCTTTGACCGTCAATTTCTGACCAGAATACTCTTGGTGACGAGCTAGATCCCAAGTGCCACGATGATGCACGCCCTCTAGCTCTTTGAAGGCTTCTGTTTCGGAAAAACCAAAATTATATTCAATATCTAAAGCTTTTTTAGCATAATGAGCCAATTCATCTTTGGCATGTTCACGGAAACGTAAATTCTTTTCACTGATTCCCAAAGATAAATACCATTGTTTTCGCAAATCTTGCCAAGTCTTAAAGGCTTTCATGCTTTCTTTTTCTTCCACAAAATATTGCATTTCCATTTGCTCAAACTCACGCATACGGAAAATAAAATTGCCAGGTGTGATTTCATTTCTAAACGCTTTACCGATTTGGGCAATGCCAAATGGTACTTTCAAACGCATGCTTTCTTTGACATTTAAAAAATTGACATAAATACCCTGAGCGGTTTCTGGACGTAAATAGATTTGGCCAGCATCACTTTCTACTGGACCGATAAAAGTTTTGAACATCAAATTAAATTGTCTAATGTCGGTCAATTCGCCACCACATTCTGGACAAGATAATTTTTTCATGTCTATTTTTGAGCCAGGACTAAAGTCAGGTTTAATACCTAAACTTTCTAGCAAATGATCAGCTCTGAAACGGCTTTTACATTTTTTACAATCAACCAAAGGATCAGAAAAGCCAGCCACATGACCAGAAGCTTCCCAAATCTTTGGATGCATCAAAATACCAGAGTCTAAACCAACAATATTGCGATGACTCAACATAAAATCCCACCAAGCTTTTTTGATGTTATTTTTGAGCTCTACCCCCAAAGGGCCATAGTCATTGATAGAGCCTAAACCGCCATAAATTTCTGATGAAGGAAAAACAAATCCTCTAGCTTTTGCTAGGGCAACTACTTTATCAAATTTACGTTCATTTTCCATATAAAATTAATCCCGAATTATTATTTTATAATCCCGCGTTGCGGGATTACGCTCAATCTTATTTAATTATTGAAGCGTAAAAACCACTAAAATTATAACTAATATCAGCTCTTTTAGCAATATTGACAAAAGCTCTTATTTCTCATCTTTTACAAAAAAATCCAACCCCAGTGGATGCCAGGGTTGTCTTAATAAAATCTTTAATTTTTATAGCTCAAAGCTTTTTTGACACGAATTGCTCCACCCACATCATAAACCACAATATCTCGCCTATTTAAACCCCCTTGCAATAAAAACTTCGCCAAAGCATTATCTACTTGCTCTTGGATCACCCGCCTCAAAGGTCTGGCACCAAAGATTGGATCAAAGCCAGCTTTGGCTAATTCTGCTTGTGCCTCTTTGGTCACTTCAAAGAAAATACCTTTAGTTTCTAAACGTTGTTTGACTTTATTGAGCATCAAGCCCGCGATCGTAAATATCTCATCTTCAGTCAAAGGCTTAAATAAAATCACGCCATCAAAACGATTTAAAAACTCTGGACGAAATACGCCTTGTAATTTATTTTTAACTAAATCATCTTTAAAGTCTTCAGTTTTCTTACCAGCGTTAATTTGCTCTTGAATATAAGCTGTGCCAGCATTTGAAGTTGCGACTATAATTAAATTCGTAAAATCTACGGTGCGACCTAAAGCGTCAGTTAAGCGTCCATCTTCCATCACTTGTAAAAAGACATTCAAAATATCTGGGTGGGCTTTTTCTATTTCATCTAAAAGCAATAAAGCAAATGGCTGATGTCTGACAGCTTCAGTCAGTAAACCTGGAATATTAGCCGTCGCGGAGCCTAATAGTCTGTCCAAGCTATCTTGATTCTGATACTCTGACATATCTAAACGGATCATATTTTCTTCGTTGCCAAAATATTTTTCCGCTACGGCTTTAGCTAATTCTGTTTTACCCACACCAGTTGGTCCCAAAAATAACAAATTTACTATTGGACGCTTCTTGTCTCTTAACTCTGCTCTAGCTCTTTGCAAAGCAGTAGAAACTTGTTTAACTGCTTCATCTTGGCCAATCACGCGCTGGTGAATATCTTCAGCTAAATTCAAAAGTTTAGCTGACTCATCAGCCGAAATAGTAGTCAGAGGAATATTAGTCACACTAGACACATATTTAGCTACATCTTCAGCGCGGACTAATTTGTCTTGACGATCATTTTTGGCGACCTGCAAAGCAACCGCTTCTAAAATCTGTAAAGCTTTTTGGGGTAAATGCTGATCTGGTAAATATCTGTCTGCTAAATCAAAAATCTTTTCTAAAGAATTATAAGTAAAGTAGATTTTATGTTTATTTTCTAAATAGCCCACATGTGACTCTAGGATCTGAATCGTCTGATTTTTATCTGTTTCTAAAATATTTACTTTGTGTAAAACTTGAGCTAACTGACGACCTTCTAAATACTTTGTATAGTCTTCATTGGTTGTGGTCGCGATCAAGATCACATTTTTATTAGCCACTGCAGTCGCTAATACTTCGGCTAGATCTAGGCCTTCAGAGCCTTGGGAACTGACACCAACGAGATTATGTATATTGTCGATAAATAAAATAATATTACCTGATACTGCCACCTCATTGAGCATGGCGGTCAATCTTTCTTCGAGATTACCTTGGCCACCCGAGCCAGACACTAAAGCTGGCACGGATAAACTCACCAGACGTTTGTCTTGGAAAATGTCTGGCATGTCTTCAGCCATCATCAGATTGGCAATTGCTTGGACAATATTTGTCTTGCCGGTGCCACCAGGGCCGACTAAAATCACCGAGTCTAGATTGCTCTCCATAGCATCGATAATTTCTTTGATTTCTTTATCGCGAGCCACGACTAATGGCAAAAGTCCAGACTTAGCCGCTAAAGTCAAATCTTCAGAAAAACTATTCAAAACCGGCGTCGCAATAGCGGTATAAGAGCGATTGATGCCCGACTTTGGCTTAAATAAAGCACGGCCACGATAGCGATGATAGTTTTCTACTAGTTTGACATTGATATCCATCCAGGCAATGACATTGTCCACTTTATTTTCATCGATATCAAAATCATAAAAAAAGTCTTTAATAGCATCACTTACCTGCGTCAAACCAGCTAACAAATCTATCTCTTCTATTTTTTCACTGTGCCTGACTTTGATCGCATGATGATAGGCAAACAATAAAACGTCTTTGACTTCTGGGGTCAAATCTAGCTTTTCGGCTCTAGTTAGCTCTGTCTTCGTATCTTTTGTGGTCAATTCAGCTAAGCGCTGATCAATGATTTGCTGTAAATTTTGTGCGCCTACTCCCAAACGCGCTAGCACTACTTTGACATCTTTGTCTTCTAAAAGCACAAATAATAGGTGCCAGACTGTCACTGGCCAAGAGCCTTTACGCAAAGCATAAAGCCAAGCTCGGTCTAGCATCCACTCGGTTTCCTGATTTAAACTCTCGGCAATATTATATTTAAAAAATACTTGTTCGTTTTTTAATTTTTGTTTAATGATTGTTTGTTTTTGGGCAGGAATAGATAAACGATAATACAAATACATATTGACTATCACTAAAATCATCAGCCAAGTATTATTTTTACCGGGTGTAGTCAAAAAAGTAATCAGATTACGTGGATCAAACTCCACTTGATTCAAAATCTTATAAATCAAATAAACAGACGACAAAGTACCGATGATCAATAAACCATTGATCACTAAGTCAATGATTTCTCTAGTTTCCCGTACGACGATGCTGGCGCGATTGATCAGCTTTTGCCAATAATAAAAATTATTATTTTCCACAAAAAAACGCTTCGCTCCAAAACAAGCTGGACATTTACGTCCGCCCACTTCACCAGTGCCTCCACAGGCCTCACAAGTTTTGAAAACTATTTTTTCCATGGTTTAATGCATGAGATTACGCCACAATTGCCAGACCACTAAAATCGGCGTGACAATCCAAAAAATTAAAATCAACCAATAAAATAAGAAAAATAAACTAAAAACAAAAAGTTTAGCGCCTAATAAAATCAAACGCATAAAAAAACTGATGGCTCTACCGACTTTGTCTGACTGGCCATACATGGGTTTGAATAAATTTTTGAATAACAAACCCAAAGCTAAATTGCGACTCGTGGCTTTGATATTAGCAAAGACAGCGAGTGTAGTTTTTTTCAAACCACTCGAATACCACCAGATCGGGAAATACAAAACTTCCATCAGCAAATCCCAAGCTAGTGTTTTAAAAGTTTTAACAAAAATATTTTCTGTCATTGAATATATTATAGCATTTTTTCCTACTTATTGACAAAAAAATCAAAGCTCACTATATTAATTAGTAAATCACGCACATTTTTTAGGAGCACATCATGTCAATGTATAATGTCAAACCTGGCCCGGATGGAGAAGAAATCGTCACTGATGTCTTTTCCGGCTTTCCAGTACCAGCAGAAGAAGCTGCTCTGGTGATCTCTACCATGAAGGAAAAACCCTCGACTCCAAGAGTCGAAGAAACGGAGAAACCTAAGACACAGGACACACAAGCATGAGCAGCAGCTCCTCAACCTAAAAAAGCGCCCCGCCCGCCGGTGCGCTTTTGACTTTATTGACAAAATAAAACTATTTGTTATAATGATTACATTATTACGAAAAAGACCCTGTTAAGGTTTGGCCTTAATGGGGGCTTTTTCTATTTAGACTTATTTTATTTTGCACATCACTTAGATAAGTAATTGGTGCATTGGTTCTTTTTAATAAAATTGAACACAAATTATTAGCACTAGGTGATAATATAACTCTTAATTTATTTTTAGTTTGTAAAAATTTCACCAAACAAGCATAATCACCATCGCTAGTCACTAATACTAACTGCCTACAAGAATCTTCATAAACATCACTGACGGCTTGCAATACTAAGTCCGCGTCACAATTACCCTTTGCTTCACCTTGGCCATTATACAAAACCTCTTTAAAAACTAAAGTAAAACCTGCCTCTTGCAAGGCTAAGTACAAATCTTTTTGTTGAGGTATTAAGCCAATAAAATAATAAGCTTTAATTACACCATATTTATTACTAAGCCATTTTCTAAATCTAACAAAATCTATTTTCCATCCAGAATAAGCTACACCACGATAAAGATTGTTGCCGTCAATATAGGCGTAATTATTTTTCGCTTTCTTCATATTATCACTTTTCTTCAAAAAGTTAATATTTTTATATTAAAACTAGCTTGATATTTTGTCAATATTTTGACTTTATAAAAAATTTAATAAAATTACATATACACTGCCCATTTAAATAAAAACAGAGACTCATCAAAAAATAAAGAATACCACACCAAAACTACTAATAATAAACATAAAATTATCCAAAATATCTCATAAAAATTTATTTGAACATAATAACTGCTAAACAAACTTAGTGGCGATTGCACTGTAGCAAAACCATGCTCAACCACAAAAAAATCTACCTCTTGCTCTCTTTTTTTATAATCAGCAAAAGAATGATCTTTTTTTAAATTATGATCTAAATAAATATGCCCGATTTCACGCATAATAACATATTGCTGCTTTTTCTGGTCTAAAAGAAAAAAATTGGGATTTAAATAAATTATTTGCTTAGACTCCTTGCTATTTAGTACCGAAACATAAGCTAAATAATTCCTATAATTATCTCGTCCATCGATAAAAACTATCTCTTTGTCTATAAAATCTACCAAATCATCTGGCAGACTAGCTAAGACTCCGGCTAAGATCTTTTTTGTTTCTTTAGCCTGGACCTCTCTTTTGACAAGTAGTTTAGCAAATCTTTTTTCTTCCCAATTTTTAAACATATGATTATTTTTTTAAAATTAACAAAATCAAACCGATCATGCGCTCTTTATCTTTAGGATTACTCTCAGCTACTAGCAAAGTCAAAGCTGTCAAAGCACTTGGTGATAAACTCCTAATATCTAAAACTTTAGTTTTCTTCAAAAACCATACAAAAGCAAAGGCTGCACTTCTTTTATTACCATCCACGAAAGGATGATTTTTGATCATAAAATATAAAAGATGAGCTGATTTTTCTTCTACACTAGGATAAAGACTTTTACCGGAAAAAGTCTGAAAAACATTGCCCACAATAGCAGCTAAAGAATCTTTTGATTTTTCTTGGCCAAATAAATCACTAGCTTCTTTTTGCTTTACTAACTCCGCCTTTAAACTAGCCAAAACTTCAGTCAATTCACTGGCTGTAATTTGAACTTGTTTTTTAGTAATGCCTTTTTTGGGAAAACTAGCTTTATCATAGGCATTCAAAGAAAACCAAGTACTAGCAAATATTTTGACTAACTCCAAAGTATCACCAGCTTTTAGCTTATTATCTTGCGGTAAAATTTTTTTGACATCTTCCACTGCTTGTAAAAAAGCCTCATAATTTTTGGCTAATCTTTTTTTGTTGATCGTATAGCCTGATAAAATATGCTGTCTCAAAGTCTTAGTAGCCCACTGACGAAATTCAATAGCTACTTTTGAATTTGTTCTATAACCGACAGACAAAATAACATCCAAACTATAAAAAACTACTGGTTTATCCGAATTTGCAATATGCATTTTTTGCATATTGCTTTTTTTATCTATTTCTCCGTCTCTAAAAATGTTGTTCACATGACGAGAAACAACTGACTGATCAACACCAAAAAGCTTGACTATTTGCATCTGATTAGCCCAAATAGTCTCTTTTTGAAAATCCCCCTTAAACTCTATGGCACCAGATTTGTTCTGGTAAACAATAATTTCACTTTTCATACTTTTCTTCATTAGTTAATAAAATATTATTTCTCATTTTTTAATCGCCTGCCATATTTCTTTCATCAAATCTAAATAAGGTGTGATTATTTTTTATTATGTTCTATTAAAATACCAACCACTGCCAAAGCTGAACTAAATGTCACAATATTCTCTAATTCTGGAGCAAAGATAAATAAACCAAAAATAGTTTTCACTAAAATACTAATACCTATAATAAGTAAAATACCACCAAAATGTCTTTTGATAAAATTAGAAAATATCTGACAATACTTAATTTTTCTATTTAATACCAAAGCATCATTTATCTTTAACATAATGCCTAAACTAAATAAATTCACTATTGGTGAGATAAGCCCCAAAGTATCTTCCATAGCCCACCAAGGCATATCATATGGATATTCACTGATCAAAAAACTACCTAACCCAAATAAATAAAATGCAATAAAAAACCAAACAAAAAATCTAAATACTTTATTTAATTTTTCTATACTAGCATTCTTATTTAAACGATAAAAAAATAAAATTAAAATTGGCATTAAAATCAATAACATTAAAATAATACTCAAATCGTCATAACCACCTAAAATTGGCACTGACCAAATCAAAAGCAGTAATAATAATTTGATAGCTATCGCCTTTTTTTGTTTAGACATAAAATTATGTTAATTGATAAAATATATTATTTCTCTACTTTTTTCACCGCTTGACGATAATCACAAAAATCACAGTCTAGCCCTGAAGCTGGTATCTGCTCACTCAACAAACACTGATGCGCCTCGATAATAGCCGACTCTACCCAAGAATCATCGCCAGTATAAGCGATCAAAGTAATATCAAACTCTAGCTTGGCATCAAAAGCCTCCTTGTCTGTATCACCATTACAATAGACAAAATAGCCCACATCAGAAACCTTGTAGCCATTTTGGCGCAAGAGCCACTGATAAACTTCCATCTGTCTTTTATAACCAATTTGCCAGCCTTGATCCAAGGCGGTAATCTCCTCGTCTTTAGAAGTAGATTTATAATCCACGACAATATATTCTTTTTTACTATTGATCCACAGATCATCTATCGCCCCGCTGATGATCAAGCCAGTTTTAGGATGCAAATACTGAATACCACAAAAATTATCCCGCCACTGATCTAAATCTTTGTGTGCTACTGGTTTAGCTGCTATTTTATATTTGGCTAATAAGGGGTGCTTTTTATTTTTCGCTCGATAAATATCAAACTCTTTTTTTAATAATTTATCGACAGCGGAATTTAAGTTAAAAGGAAAACTAGGCGGTTGTTTCAGGCCTAACTTATTGTCTAAATAAAAACAGCGCGGACAACGCAAAAATAAATCTAATTTAGAACGACTAAGTTTAAAATTATTTCTGACATT
>CAINYB010000002.1 GCA_903855135.1 uncultured bacterium
ATAGAATATAAGTAAAAATTAAAATAGTGCTACCAATTGAAACGGGTATCATTTTTTTTATAAATGATTTCATGGACGGTAATTGCCATGAGTCATGAGAAATTTTTGGTAAAATTAATGTATTCACCATTTTTAATAAACTTCTTATTTGTTCAATCGGAGCGATCGCTAAAGAAAAAATAGCCAATGCATTATTGCCAGCCACATGAAATAAAAACACACTACTTAAGCTACTAGCGCCTACATCTATACCCTTTATGAGACTTAAGTGTTTGCCATAGACTATTGATTCATTATCTGCCTTAGTATTTTTATTAATATTTTTTAAAGATATTTTTAGGAAAATGAATCTAATAATTGTCCAAGAAAAAAAATAGCTAAATAGAATAATTGGTAAATTTTTTGTGATAAAAATTGTACCTAGTATAAAAGTAAAAGAAAATATTTTACTTATGATTAAATATTTTGTAGATTTTTTAAATAATTTTTTTCCTTGTAATAAGGAATTATACATTTGAAATGGATCATCAAGTGGTATAAAGGCAGCTATGATTAAAAAAGAGATTGCCAGGTTAAAATTATGATTGATTAAGTAATATGAGGCTAATAGTATGCTACCTATAGCGCCAAATATACCCCAGGTAATTCTAGTTTTTAATGCAGGTATAAAAGAGTTATCGAAGCCCCTGGCAATAGATCTTGTTATAGATGTACTCATGCCACTTAAAGTGCTAATTGAGAGAATAGAAGCGATAGACAAGATGTATTTATAATTACCATAAGTTTCTTTTGGCAATAGATTGGCAAAAGCAATGGCTAATAAAAAAGAAGAAAGAGAAGAAATGATTTGGCCAAAGCTCAACCAAAAACCACCATGAGCTAAATACACCATATCTGTTTTGGTATATTTTTCACTCCAGCGTAGAAGATTATAAATTTTTTCTTTTATTTTTTTTATCATTTTTATCTTCCTAAACCGTGATTAAAGACGGTATTGATGGTTTTTAAAATAATAGAAATATCTAAGGCAATACTTTGATTTTTAATATAAAATAAATCGTATTGTAATTTTTCTTTAGCATCTTCCACGCTAGCACCATAATGGAAATTGATCTGTGCCCAACCTGTAAGCCCTGGTTTCACCAAATGTCTCTCATTAAAAAATGGTATTTCTTTTTTTAAGGTTTCTACAAATTCTGGTCTTTCTGGGCGAGGGCCTACAAAACTCATTTCACCTTTTAAAATGTTCCAAAATTGTGGAATTTCATCTATTCGGCTTTTACGAATAAATTTGCCAATCTTTGTTACTCTATCATCTTTTTCTTTTGCCCATTGAGCGCCATCTTTTTCTGCGTCTTGTTTCATGGAACGAAATTTTAAAGCATAAAATTCTTTGCCATTTAAACCAATTCTTTTTTGTTTATAAATAAGTGGCCCTTTACTTTCTAGCTTTATAGCTAAGCTCAAAATTGGTAAAAATATTAAAGCAATTAAACCAAAAAAACTAGCAAATAATAAATCATAAAAACGTTTAATTAATAGAAATAAACGATTATTTTTTTGACTTAAATTTTCAAAAAACCAATTCCTTTCTAGAGAGCTAATCAGAATTTTGCCAGTGATTTTTTCGTAAAAATCAGTAAGGTTAAAATAACTGACATTGAGATCAATGCTTTCAAATAAGTGTTTTGCTACCTCTGGACTGTATTTTGGGTTATTGACTAAGACTATAGTGTCTATTTTGTTTTTAACGAGTTCATTTTTTAAATCTATCAAGTCTTTTTTAACGGGGATAATTTGAAATTTTTCTGGGATAGCAGAAAAGTCAGGATTAAAAAATAATTTTAAACTATAACCCAGATGTTTTTTAGTTATTATTTCTTCAGCGAGTAATAATGATTCTGTGCTAATGCCGATAATGACTAAATTGTTTGATAATTTTGCACTAGAGATTAAAGAGAAAAATATTTTTCTCCAAATAGTCCATAAAATTGCAAAAATAATGATTAAAATTATTAAAACAGTTTGTGGTTTAATATTACTAAAACGATCTAAAATAAAATAAAAGAAAGAAAAGCCAATTAAAGCATTAACTAATAGATTGTTAATCAATTGGCCATAAAATTTATAGTCATTGCGGACTTTGCGTATTTCATAGAGGCCATTGATAAAAAAGATAATTAACCATAAAATAAATATCACGGCAAATGGCCAAAAGTGGCTTTGCCATAATTCTTGATTTATATAGCCAAATCTTAAGCGTAAAGTTAAGGCTAAACTGCCAAATAATAAGGCAATATCTCCCAATAAAAGTATGATCTTTTTCATATAGTTGTTTTTCTTAACTTTTTATATTATAATAAAAATACTATCATTTTGTCAATGCTTAAAGATTAAATATAATTTTTTATTTTATGCTTAATTCCTCATCATCTCATCGTCATTTAGTTACAGCTATTAAAATTGGCTTAGCGTTTATTTTATTTACGCCTCTGATTTTATTGCAAAATTTTTATTTTCCTTTTATTGTACCGAGAAATTTATTTTTTCGTTTATTAGTGGATGTTGTTTTTGCGCTTTATCTTTATTTGAGTATCGTTGATCTTAATTTTCGGCCAAAATTTAACAAAGGTTTTGTGCTATTTTTTTTATTTGTTATTTTTTTGACAATCTCTAGTATTTTGGGTGGTCATTTTGCTTATAGTTTTTGGAGCAATTTTGAGCGTATGGATGGCTTAGTGAATTGGCTACACATTGTATTATATATCATTGTTTTGCTTGGCATCTTTAAAAATAAAGAACAATGGCACGGTTTCTTTAAAATTTCTTTGTTCAGTGCATTGATTAGCACCTTTGTAGCCTTAGGACAAAAATTTGGTTTAAATTTTGTGATGGCTTCTTCTGGTGGAACAAGATTAACTGCTTTGATGGGCAATGCGGCCTATGTGGCGTCTTATCTAATGCTACATAGTTTTATCGCTATTTATTTATTAAAAATAGAATGGAAAAAAATATTCTGGCGTTATTTTTACATTTTTAGTTTAATTTTATTTATTTTTATTTTAATAAGCACGCAAACCAGAGGAGCATTTTTGGGTTTATTAGCCTTTGCTGTTTTATTTGTCGTGGGTTTTTTATGGATTAAAAGAAAACAAAGAAACAAGGCTTATTATGCAGCTTTAATTTTATTAATAGCCATTTTTACCTTTATTACTTTATTATTTACCCAAAAGCAAGCAAATTGGGTCAAAGATGTTTCTTTGTTTAATAAAATTGCTCATGTTTCTTTGAACGATACTACAGCACAGTCAAGACTCATGATTTGGCGTAATAGTTTAGAGGGCGTCAAAGAAAAACCAATTTTTGGTTGGGGGGAAGAAAACTTTATTTATGTTTTTAATAAATATTTTCCGATAGAAATTTTTCATGATATTGGCTCTGAGGTTTGGTTTGATCGACCACACAATATTTTAGTTCAGCATTTAGTGCAGGGGGGCATAGTTGGTTTGTCTTTGTATTTAAGTATATTTTTTTACCTTATTTTTTTACTTTATAAAAAATATCTTCAAGATAAAAATGAATGGTTTTTTTCTTTATTTTGGTCAGCTTTTTTATTAAGCTTTTTGGTGCATGATTTATTTATTTTTGATAGTGTTAATACTAATATTATTTTATATCTCATCTTAGCTTTTTTATGGCAAGAAAATGCCAATCTATCTTTAGATAAATTTTTTAATATTTTTGCTAAGTATAAATATTTTATTGGTCTTAGTTTAGCTACGATTTTTTTGATTTTAAGTGTCTATTTTTTTTATCTTACCCCTTTGATTAGTAATTTGTCTTTAATAAAATTTTTAGGCTATTCTTATAGTGCTAAAACAACGTCAGATTTAAATATGGGCTTAGATTCTTGGGAAAGATCTTTTAGCGTCTCTTATTTAGGCACCAAAGAAAAAACAGAAAATTTACAAAAAATTACCATAGCTTTAGTGCAAAATCAAAGTATAGATACTAAAGTTAAGATAGGGTTTTTTAATAAAACAGCCTTTGTTTTAGAAAATATAGTAAATAAATACCCAGATGATGTGAGGATGGCTTTCTTTTTGGTAGATTTTTATAGTACTTTTCAGACTTACCAGCCAGAATTTGTAGAAAAAAATATTGTTTTATTAGAACATTTACACGAGATCGCACCACAAAGACCAGACACTTTATTACGTTTGACTAGTGCTTATTTAGCTAAAAATGAAGTTGATCGTGCAATAGAAACTTCTAAACAGTTAGTTGCTCTTGCGCCTTGGGCTAAAGCAGTTTATTGGAATAATTTTAGAGTAGCGGTTTCCTCAAAAGATTTAGCTGAGGTAGATTTTTCTTTGCAAAATATTATGGCTATCAATCAAAAAAACAATCAGGTTGATTTTTTAGACACAGAAATACAGCAACTAAATAGCTTTCTAGCTTCTTTGCCAGCTACAGAGAATAATCTAAAAACAACTCTTAATAAATATTTAGCTAAATAAATTAATAGATGAAAAAGCTTTTGCAATATTTACTTATCTTAAGTCTCTTGACCCCTTTATTTTTAGATTTGCATTTTTTTCAGCCATATGTAATTGGGCAATATTTTTTCTTTTTTACTTTTATTTTGTTAAGTTTGCCCTTAGTTTTTTATTTTTTACCACAAACTAAAAATTTATGGCAAAATAAATATTTTTTAACTTTAGTTAGTTGGTTTTTTTTACAATTTATCTTAGCTTTATTTAGCGTTGATTATAATCGTAGTTTTTGGGGTGACTGGCAGAGAATGGATGGTTTATTTTATTATTGGCCATTTTTAGTATTTTTTATCGCTCTACTTATTGCTTTTAGGTATAAAACCGCTTGGCAAAAATTATTTTTTACTCAGCAGTTAATTTTTTTAGCCACAGTCATTTGGGCCTGGGGACAAAAGTTTTCTTTTTGGATTTTTGCTGACGAGCAAGCAGGTCGTGTTTATGCCTTGATTGGTAATGCGAATTTTTTAGCTCATTATTTGTTATTGGCATTTTATTTGAGTTTATTTTTATTTTTCACTCAAACAAAATATCGTCATTTGCATTTAGCCTTGGCGATATTTAGTGTGCCAGCCCTTTATTGGACATTATCTCGTGGTGCTTGGTTGGCTTTGCTTAGTAGCTTATTATTTTTAGTTGTTTGGCAAATTTGGCAATTTATTAAAGTCAAAAATTGGCGAGCTTTAAAGATAATTAGTGTTTTAGTAATCTTCTCTTTCTTAAGTTTATATTTTGTTTCTGACCAGAGACACAAAAAAGTAACTTTAACAGATTCAACCGTAGAAACTAGATTAGTAGCCTGGAAGGCAGCTTATCAAGGATTTTTAGATAAACCAATATTTGGTTGGGGTCGCAATAATTTTCAAATAGTTTTTAATAAATATTTAGATAACAAGATTTATACTGGCCCTGGCACACCGATGTGGTTTGATAAGGCACATAATCAGTATTTTGACGCTTTAACTGAAGGTGGGGCAGTGGGTTTGCTTATTTATTTATTATTTTTAGCTTGGCCATTTTTATTAGTGAAAAAAATCTATCCGCATAATAAGCAAGTTATTTTTTTAAGCGCCGGCTTAATAGCTAATTTAATTTTTTTATTTTTTAACTTTGATACACAAGCCGCTTATATTTTATATTTTGTTTATTTAGCTTATTTATATTATTTAGCTTTTGGTAAAGAATTAGAAGAAATAAAAGTTAAAAAAAATTTGCAGATAAAATTTTATATTGTCGGGTTTATTTTAACGATATTTTTAGGGCACTATTTATACTACTTGCCACTGAAAGCTAATATTTTGACTAAACAGACACAAGTGGAAAAAACATCTAGTAGTGAGCTAATAAGTAAAGCACAAAAAGCCATGTTTTTGGCACCACAGTATATTAGCGATATTAATTTTGCCGTGGCTACTGCTGCTTCTGGTCACGATTGGTTATTAGACGATAAAAGACAGATTTTAAGCTATTTGGCCGACTTAAGCACTCAGAATTCACAAAAGCATATCTTAGACGCTAAAAGCCATTTTTTGACCGCTAATAGCTATTTGGAGCTCGGTGCTTTGGGTGTGAATAAAGATTTGGTAAACAAAGCTTTAGCTTATTACCAGGATATTATGCCGCGTTTGACTCCAGCTGATCGGCCAGATGTACAAGAAAAAATACAACAGGCACAAAATATTTTAAAACTTTTAGAAAATAATTTATAGAAAATACCCCCTCTGTCGCTTCCGCCGTTGGCGGAACGCGCCTTCTCCCCCTAAATTAGGGGGAGATAAGAGAGGGGGTATTTTTTCTCATTTCTCTTTTTGCAGAAAATATTGTATAATAAAGGCAATAAAAAATATTTTTTCATGCTGAATAAATACGAAGCTTTTTATTTAGAGAACGCTGAAAAGCAATTTAAAAAACTTTCAGCTTTTTTGCGTACTTGGCAAAAAAAGCCAAGTAATTTTGTACTCTTAGCTGATATCTTGCGCTTGATTCACTCGATGAAAGGAGCAGCAGCTATCGTAGATGATAAAATTAGCGTGGATTTATTACATGAAGCTGAAACTAGTTTATATAATATCTTACAAAAACAGCTCCCAGCTCAAGCGACGGAGTTTACTTTTTTACAAAACTTTTTAGCTAATTTGAGTAAAAATTTTTATAACATCAAAGATCAAAATCAGGCTAAACAGAAAAGTTTTAAACAAGCTAATCAGTGTTTTCTGAGTGAAGTCTTTGCTTTTTTACCAAAATTAGCCCAAGCCATTGCTAAAAAAGAGCACAAAAATATTGATTTTATCATCAAAGATAATAATTTATGTTTAGACAGAAAAACCGTAGATAATTTAATGAATATCATCATACCATTGTTGCGTAACGCGATTACTCACGGCATCCGTGTCGGTCAAACTGGTGCGCAAATAATGATTAATTTAAATTTATTAGAAAATCAGCTGAAGCTATTAGTCGCGGACAATGGTCAGGGTATTGATTGGCAAAAGATTATCAATTTGGCAGTGAAGAAAAAAATCATTGATGCTAAACAAAGCCAAAATTTGCCACTAGCTAAAGCTAAAAATTTACTGTTTTCTTTAGGTATGTCTTCCAGTCCAAAAATCACCAAAATTCAAGGCAGAGGCTTAGGCTTAAATTTAGTCAAGCAAATCGTTGATCAACATCATGGTAAAATAGCAGTGACGAGTAATAAAAATCTAGGGACACGTTTTGTTGTTTATTTACCACTAAAAACATAATTACATGCCAGACCAGAAAATAAAAATCTTATTTGTTGATGATGACAGTTTTTTACGTCGAGTGTATGAAACAGAATTATCAGAACAAAATTTTGAAGTCATTTTAGCCGTTGATGGACAAGATGGTTTAGATAAAGCACGTATTACAGATCCAAACTTGATTATCTTAGACATGATCATGCCCAAGAAAAATGGTTTTGAGGTTTTGACGGAGCTACAATCTGACCCGAAAACTTCTCATATCCCGGTGATTATTTTGTCTAATCTTGGCCAAGCAGCTGATAAACAAAAAGGCATGGATCTAGGCGCAGCTGATTATCTAGTTAAAGACAGCACGACTTTGGGGGTGATAGTAGAAAAAATAGAGCATATTTTGCATTCCAAAACTGCTAGTTATGAAGCACGTTTAAAGAGCCATCAGGCAGCTTTAAAAGATGCTAAAACAGAGCTCAAACCAGAGGAAGTAAAAATTAGTTCTGAGTCTTTGGCAAAACAAATTTTTAAAAAAAATCAGCCAACAGAAAATCCCTTAACCGTGACATCAACGATTATGGAAAATAGCCAAAATGTCGATATTCAGTTTTGTCCAAACTGTGGTGCGCATCTAAAAAGTAATTATAAATTTTGCCCTAAGTGTGGCTATAATTTATTAGGATAATAATTTTAAGCTTAAGTTTTTTTCTCTGCCTAGGGCGGAGAAATGAGTAAGATAATAAAATATATGGAGCTTATTTCCGATACAAAGATTCATGATTTGATTGCTAAACTTGGTTTAGTTGATCAAGGTGTTTTAGACACTGCTTTAGTGACTGCTCGAGAAAAAGGTGAGGACTTTGTAGATTTTTTAATTAAGCAAGGCTTGGTCAAAAATGAAGAAATTGGTCAATTAATTGCTAATAATCTACATGTTCGTCATGTGAATCTCGCTAAAGAGCAGATTAAGCTTGATATTTTAAAAATTTTACCAGAGATAGTAGCGAGAAAACAGCAAATGTTGATTTTTGCTCGAGACGCTGAAGGCCTCAAAGTAGCCATGCATAATCCTTTTGATTACAGCATGCTCAAAATGCTGGAGAAAAAAACTGGCGACGTAGTTATTCCTTATTACGCTACTATTTATGATTTAAAAAATGCTTTTGGTTTATACCGTAAAGCAGTCCAGCAAGAATATGTTTCTTTGATTCAAAAACATGCCGTAGCTGCTCAAGGTTCGCAAGTAGAGGACGTATCAGTGGTGAGATTAGTCGATGATTTATTTAGCTATGGCTATACTAATCATGCTTCTGATATCCATATCGAGCCGACGGCAGAAAATATCATTGTCCGTTTTCGTATCGACGGTGTTTTGCACGATGTTTTGACTTTGCCAAAAAGTATTTTAGAGCTGATAGTCACAAGATTAAAGATTTTAGCTAAATTACGTACTGATGAAACGCGTTCAGCTCAAGATGGAAAAATTGTTTGGCTGATTGAAGGTGAAAAGTTAGACCTTCGTGTATCTATTTTACCTATTACTCACGGTGAAAAAGTTGTCATGCGTCTGTTATCCGCCAAAGGCCAGGAGTTAGATTTAGAAGAATTAGGCTTAAAAGGTAGAGATTTAAATTTAGTTCAACAAGCGATTGATAAACCTTTTGGCATGATCTTAGTCACTGGTCCGACGGGCAGTGGTAAAACCACTACTCTTTATGCCCTGATCAAGATAGTCAATAAAAGAGATGTAAATATTTGTACCATCGAAGATCCAGTTGAATATGATTTAGAAGGCATTAATCAGATTCAAGTCAATCCTAAGACTAATTTGACTTTTGCCGAAGGTTTAAGATCGCTTTTAAGACAAGATCCAGATATTATCATGGTCGGTGAAATCCGAGATGAAGAAACGGCCGACATCGCCGTCAATGCCGCTATGACTGGTCATTTAGTTTTATCTACTTTGCATACCAATGACGCCGCTACTGCTTTACCGCGTTTAACCGATATGCAAGTGGAGCCCTTTTTGGTAGCCTCGACTGTCAATGTTATAGTAGCCCAGCGTTTAGTGCGTAAAATTTGTCTCAAGTGTATTGTCAGCTATACTTTGAGTCAGCAGGAAATTGATGATCTAAAAAAATTAGTTGATGTGGATAAGTATTTAGATTTAGATAAGTTAAAAGACGTGCGTTTATATAAGGGTAAGGGTTGTGATAAATGCAATAATACTGGCTATGCCGGTCGTTTAGGTATTTTTGAAGTGCTGCCGATCGAAGAAACAATGCGTAGTTTGATCGCTGATCGAGCAGATTCAGATAAAATCCGAGCACAAGCACAAAAATTAGGTATGACCACGATGATGGAAGATGGCTTTGATAAAGTAGTTAGTGGCCAAACAACTTTAGAGGAAATTTTACGTGTGACAAGACAATAAAATATTATGTTATTTATTTATAAAATTGCTGATCAAAAAGGTAAAGTCACTACTGGGCAAATAGAAGCTAGCTCCAATGCTGAAGCTAGAGCGCGTTTAGCTGGTCAAAATGGCACTATTTTGAATGTGGTGGAAGCTAAACAAAAAGCCTTCAGCGCTAAAGGCGATATCACTTTTGGACGGGTGAAATTAGTAGACAAAATGTTATTTGCCAAACATTTGTCAGTCATGATAAAAGCTGGCATGCCCCTGGACGAAGGTTTGGAGACTCTAATGTCGCAAAGCTCAGCACCAATGAGTGCTAAAATTAAGTTAATTTTAGCTGACGTCAGACAAGGTAATTCTCTATCTAGCGCTTTGCGCAAATATCCTAAAGTTTTTGATAGCATGTTTGTCAATATGACGATGGCTGGCGAAGCGGGTGGTAAACTTGAGCAAAATTTAGAAATAGTAGCTGTCCAACAAGCCAAAAATTATACTTTGCGTGGTAAAATCAAGGCCGCGATGATGTATCCGACAGTAGTCTTTGTAGCTATTCTGGCTTTAATCGGGGTAATTTCCGCTTTTGTGCTCCCTAAGCTGCTAGGTTTTTTTACTACTTTGCACGCTACCTTGCCATTGTCTACTAGGATATTATTAGCTGGTTCAGAATTTTTGATTAAATATTGGTTGTATATTTTAGTAAGCATCATTGTTTTTGTCATCGCTATTAGAGTGATGGATAAATTTGCTAAAACCAGATTATTTCTTCATGGTGTTATTTTAAAAATTCCCATTTTTGGTAAAATTAGTCGCAATTTAAATTTAGCCATTTTTTGTAGATCTTTAGCTTCTTTATTAAATAGTGGTGTGACTATTGATCAAAGCTTACATATTGTCGCTGATACAGTGACTAATGATGTGTATAAACAACGCATTGCTGTCATCTACCACCAAGTTTTGCAAGGTTTAGCGATGTCAGAAATCTTAGCTAAAGATAAACATTTTCCTGTCTTATTATCGCGGATGGCTAGAGTGGGCGAGCGTTCAGCAAAATTATCTGAAACACTAGATTATTTAGCTGATTTTTATGAAACTGAAGTAGACAATGTGACGAAAAATTTATCTACGATGTTAGAGCCAGCACTTTTGGTCTTTATTGGCTTAGTGGTTGGTTTTGTGGCCATGTCTATCATCAATCCTATTTATGAATTAACTAGTAAAGTTGGTGGTTAAGCAAAATAAATTAAAATCCAGCGCAGGCTTCACACTAGTAGAAATTTTAGTAGTAGTTACTATTTTTGTTGTGTTGATTTCTTCTTCATCAGCTTTAGTATCTGATAATACCGTACGAGAAGATTTGGACGCTAATGCTAAGCAAGCAATTGATTTTTTAAATCGAGCTCATAATTATGCGGTCAATGCTTATTATGGTGATGATTGGGGAGTGAAGACTTTAAATGATAATACAGATTGTTACAGTGGCTCTAAAATAGGTGATTGTTTGATTTTATATAAAGGCAAGACATACGCTACTCGTAGTAATGCTTATGATGAAATTTTGTTATTTAATGGTTCTGTTTATTTAGATGCTAATCAAACTAATGAATTTTATTTTGAGAGAATATCTGGCTGGCTCTCTACTACGACTGGCGAATTAACCGAGCAAGCTTTAGTTTTGACTAGTAATATTGGCACACAAACTACTGTGAGCACTACGCCAGTTGGTTTAGTGTACTAAATTAAATATATGATAAAAATAAATAAAAATAATGGCTTTAGTTTGGTTGAGCTTATTGTAGCGATTGGCATTTTTAGTGTTTTAGCTTCAGGCGTCACTTATGTAGTAACTAATAGTTACAGTAATTTTTACGGTGTCGGGGATAAGCAGAAAATTTCTGAATTTGCCCAAGAGGGTTTAGAAGCTGCTCGTAAAATAAAAGATGATTCTTGGACTTATTTTGTAGCCAATGTTGGCTCAAATAAAGGTGTGTCTAAAAATGCTACTGGTTCTTGGCAATTTTCTGGAACTTCTAATATTTCAGGCGATTTAACCAGGGTA
>CAINYB010000003.1 GCA_903855135.1 uncultured bacterium
ATAATAGTAATAAGCAAGAGGCTAAACTGTGGATAACTCAAAGCACAATCGCTAATGTTAGCTTAAATAAAGGAATAAGAGCCTGTGGATAACTTGGGGAAAACTCAATAAAGATGTGGATAACTCTGTGCATAACTAGCTTAACATGTGGATAACCATTTTCCCCAAACAGTGCAAATGGTAGGCAGATAAAAAACAAAACTATGGAAAAACCAAATTTTATACCAGAAGTTTGCCCGCACTGCAAACAAAGCACCCAATATCTAGTACCAGTAGATACCGGCGCGGTAGTAATGCTAAAGGCAATATCCAAGAAAATAGGCCAAAAACGGATAAACATAGTCCACCCACGCAAAGAAATGGAAACAAGCGAGAAATACAGCATTTTAGAGCTTATACAGCAAGGTAAACTAACAAGCGTGATGGTAGGAAACCTATCAAAGCTCCGCATGCACGGCTTAATAGCCAAACTAAAGGACAAAGCCGGAAACTACTGCATGACACACAAAGGATCGCAATTTTTAAAAGGTCGGATAGCCATACCAAAATATGCCATAAGAAGCAAAGTAAGCTCAAAGACTTTAGGATACTTTGAACCGGATCATCTGATGGTCCACATAGACGATTTTGATGGCGATGACTGCGGTGGTTTTTGGGAGGGAATAGACTACGAGATTGCAGAGGGTAGAGTATTTAAAGAATTAATATAAAAATATGTCAGCTTTTAAACGAAAAATTAATCAACAAATAAAAGACTTAGAGGAAAAAATAGACATAATTTCATCTGTACTTAATATAAAATTACAAGAACACATAACCGTTGGTGGATCAAGAATTTTTATAAATTCAAACTATCCAAATACCGACTCAATAAGAAAAGTGGAGCAACAAGTCGAACAGATCAGAGAATATCTTGGAGTACATGTTATTGATGTGTCATTAAAAGTCGATGGAGTGCCAAAATTAAAAGTACAAAAGCTAGACAAAAAAGCTAATAAATTAATCAAAATTAATCAATAAAAATATGTGGATATCAAAAAAGGAACTTTTATCAAGGATCATTAAATTAGAACAAGCGACAGATAAAATTAAAAATATGCTCGGGGAAGAGGACACTGTTTCTGAAACAAAAACTAACATAATGGGCTATCCGGTTTTAATAAGTGAGCGCAAATTTACTAAACTAGAGTTTTTAGCAAAAGAAATTAAGTTGATCAAAGAATTTTTGGGAGTAAAAACAGTGAAAACAACCCTAAATGTAAACGGGATATCTATCGGAGGAGAAGAAAAGATGGTAAAAGGCGAAAAAAAAGAGCTTAAATTTAATAAAATAAAGTAAAAAATTATGAAGAACAAATTAATTGCAGCACTATTAGCTTTATTTTTAGGCGGAATCGGCATACACAAGTTTTATTTAGGCAAGGGCGGTCAAGGTATTTTATATCTACTCTTTTGCTGGACATTTATACCGGGAATCATAGCATTTATAGAGTGTATTATTTATCTAACAATGAGCGAGGAAAAGTTTAATCAAAAATTTAATTAAAAAACAAATGTATACAATCGAACAAATCAACAAAGCCATGGATGCTTATGTGGAAGAGCAAACAAACGAGATTAAAAAGATGGATGTGAGCATGCTTCCAAAAATGGTGAGAAAATCGGCTATCGTCAAGCAGCAAAATCGGCTTAGAGCCGGCATGGTAGCCTTAAAATTGACCATCAAGACACACTTAGAACAAGGAAGATTAGCGACAATCAATGAAATTTGGGATGCACAAGAAGAAGCTGGATTTTTAGTACCAAACAGGCCAGCAAAAGACATGAGCAAAGCAAAATCTTTTAGAGAAGAAAAAATGTCTGAACTAAAAACCGATGAAAACACAGAAACCAAAGAAGTATAGGCACTATATTCCATACCCATGTAAAACCTGCGGGAAAAAGCGCTGGACTTTCAAGCACGATCGAGCCAAAGAACAAATTTGTTTTATCTGCCTAAAAAATAAAGTACCAGAAAATCAATTAAGCCTTTTAAACTCAATAACAGAGGCAATAACATAGTAAAATTAATTTAAACAAAAATAAAAAAATCCCCATGCTTTACAAATTTACTATCGTCGGCAATGAGTCCGACATAAAAGGAAATCCAAGACCAAAAGCTAGACTAACAAGGCAACAAACTTGGACGACACAGGCACAAAGATATTCCGCGTGGAAAAAACATGTTGTTAGCTCATTTTTAGCCGAATTAAAAAATAGTGATATCAAAGAATTCCAATACCGCTATAATAGCTTTATAGCGAATGGAAAACCAATACTTGAGTCAGATGATAAAATGAAAATGGACATCAAGATTTGGTGGCGAAATAATGCTCACGGCGATCCTGAAAATATATTTGGGTCCATAGCAGATGCTTTATTTAAACAAGACAAATTTTTAGCTGGGAGTTTTGACTTTTCTGATACCATTGGAATCGGAAAAGTGGAAGTAGAAATACGCATATGAAAATAAACTTAGCCCGCAAACCCTTTTGCCCTGATTGGCTAACATTAGCAAAACACATCAAAGGTGATGAAGACTTTGAATGGTCTCCTGATAAAGTAGAGTTGTTTTTAACAGATAAACAGAGAGAAAAATATCAAACAGGCACAGAACTACAAAAAGAACTAGAAAATAAGCCTGTCTTTAATGCTAATTTACTTGACTGGTTATTAGAACATCCTGACCAAATACCAGAGGAGTGGAAAAATTATTATGGGGTGTATTTTTGGGGAACTATTTATCGCAGCTCGTGTGGCAGCCTG
>CAINYB010000004.1 GCA_903855135.1 uncultured bacterium
AATGTTCAGTATCAATTTCTTTAGTTTTTAAATTAATCATTTCTTCAATATTGCCATGATCAGCCGTGATAATTAGCGTACCAGACTTAGCTAAGACAGCATTCACTATTTTTCCTAGTTCCTGATCAACTATTTCGACAGCTTTAATGCCTGCTTTTAAGTCACCAGTATGACCAACCATATCTGGACTAGCAAAATTTACACAAATAAAATCAAATTGATTTTTATTGACCACCCCTGTCACATAATTCGCCACTTCTTTAGTGCTCATATTTGGCATAGTCGCATAAGAAGCTACATTTTTGGAAGGAATATTGACACGCATTTCCCCAGCCACCACATGATCATAGCCACCATTAAAAAAATAAGTGACGTGAGCATATTTTTCTGTTTCTGCAATGTATAATTGTCGTAGATCTCGCAAGGCAATAGGCAAAGTTTCCGGAATATCTACACTAGGATAAGCTGTCAGAATACTATCCAAATCTGGACCAAAATCAGTCAAAGCTACAAAACATAAATTTTTAAAATTTACAGCTCGCTTAAAAGAGCCTGGATTTTTCTGTTCAAAATCAGTTTGCACAAAAGTTTTGGTGAGTTGCCTAGCTCTGTCAGAACGAAGATTAAAAAATACCATCGCATCATTGTCTTTGATCAAGCCAAATGGTTTTTTATTTTTTAAAATCACTGATGGTTTAACAAACTCATCACTCTCTCCTCTGTTATAAGCTTGGCTGATAGCTTCAGTAGCATTTACAGCTTTGATGCCTTTACCCAAAACCAAAGCATCATAAGCTTGTTTTGTTTTGGGCCAATCTTTTTTTCTATCCATCGCATAAAAACGTCCCATCACTGTGGCTATCTGAATACGTTGGCGATCAAAAATATCTTTATATTTTTCCAAAACTTTTAAAGCTGCATATTGTGGGCTATCGCGGCCATCAGTAAACAAGTGTAAATAAATATTAGTTTTAGTTTTATTAACAAAAAAACTCAACAAAGATAAAAGATGATCATTATCAGCATGCGGGCTAGAGCCGTCAGATAACAAACCCAACAAATGCAAATCAGATTTATTTTTCTCTACATGCTTTGCAGCTTGCAAAAAGGCTGGGTTCTTAAAAAAAGTGCCGTTATTTATACTTTTAGAAATAGCAATCGCATCTTGCTCGATCAATCTACCAGCCCCGATATTCATGTGACCCGCTTCAGAATTACCTGGCTGCCCGTCAGGTAAGCCAACGTGTTTTCCAGAAGCATTTAATAGCATATTTGGATATTTCTGATATAAACTATCCATAACCGGCGTTTTAGCTAAGGCAATAGCATTACCCTCTCTGGCTTTAGTGACTCCCCAGCCATCCAAAATCACCAGCACCACTGGTAAATTTTTTACTCCGCTTTGTTGTATATTTTTTGACATATATATAAATTACTTTATTTATTTTAATTCTTCTTCAATTTTTAATAAACGATTATATTTAGCAATTCTTTCGCCTCGAGCAGTTGAGCCAGTTTTGATATATTCAGCATTGACGGCAACAGCCAAGTCAGCAATAGTCGTATCAGTCGTCTCTCCGCTACGATGGGAAATTACTAGCTGATAATTATTTGCTCTAGCTAAACCAATAGTCTCTAAAGTTTCTGTCAGCGTGCCGATTTGATTTGGTTTGATCAAAATACTATTAGCTACTTTTAAGTCAATACCTTTTTGCAGACGCACTTTATTAGTCACAAATAAATCATCACCGATTAACTTAATATTATCTTGCTTAATAACTGGATTTTGCGTCAGCTCCTTCCAGGCTGACCAATCTTCTTCAGCTAGCGGATCTTCTAAAAAACGTAAAGGATATTCATCGATTAAATCAAGATAATATTCTATCATTTCACTACTGCTCAAAGCTAGCCTATCTAAAGTCAGGTTATATTTTTGTTTGCGCTCATGATAAAAAACTGAAGCACCAGCATCAAGTCCTAAAAGCATGTCTTCATATGGCTCTAAGCCAGCCAAATCAATCGCTTGCATCAACATCTCAAAAACTTCTTTATGAGATGTGACATTGGGCGCATAGCCACCTTCGTTACCTAAATCCGTATCATAAGCTTTACTTAATAAAATTTTCCCTAAAGCATGAAAAGTTTCGCTCGCTTGTCTTAATTTTTCGGCAAAGCTAGGCACTTTAAAAGGAACTATCCAAAACTCTTGTAAATTAATATTTGAACTAGCATGTTTACCACCATTGATCACATTGACTACTGGTGTAGGCATTGTAAAAACTTTGTCATTTGGACTATAAAGCTGTCTTAAATATTTATACAAAGGCAAACCAGTAGACTTAGCAGCGGTTACAGCCACGGCTAAAGAAACACCTAAGATAGCATTGGCACCAAGCTTGTTTTTATTAGCTGTGCCATCTAGCTTAATTATTAGTCCATCAATCTGCACTTGTTCGGTCACGCGTAAGCCGACTAACTCTTTATTTAATATTTCATTGACATTTTTGATTGCTTTTAAGACTCCCTTGCCGTCATATCTTAAGGGATCATTATCTCTTAGCTCGTGAGCCTCAAAACGCCCAGTAGAAGCACCGCTCGGCACCGCAGCTTTAGCCTTAATACCAGAACTTAACTCCACTTCCACTTCTAAAGTCGGCTCACCTCGCGAGTCTAAAATTTCTAAAGCAGTAATTTTTTTGATTTTATCCGGCATATAAACTTTTTCTCTGTTAAACTTTTATTCTTTATAAAATAAGCTATTAGTTAACTAGTATTTTTCTAGTCTCTAGACTCCCGCTTTCGCGGGAGTGACTTGCTTTTGTCCATCCATCAATCGTTCTTGCTAAAAATCAGTCATTACAACCTCACATTCCACCCAACATCAAGTGTGGGATAAACTCCAGGTCAATCGTTCCCGTCCCACATCAAGTGTGGGATAAACTCCAGGTCAGTCGTTCCCGTCCCACATCAAGTGTGGGATAAACTCCAGGTCAGTCGTTCCCGCGAAAGCGGGAACCTAGCCGACTAATCACCCTATCATTCGAAACCTTATTTTAAATAATAATGTCTTTTTAAATCAAATCGCTATATAAATCATTCCAATACTTATTATCCTTTTCAATTAAAACTAATTTCCAAGCTCTGTTCCATTTTTTTAATTTTTTTTCTCTCCAAATCGCTTCTCTGACATCTGAAAAAATTTCATAATACACCAATCTATAAACTCCATAACGCTTAGTAAAACCTTCATTTATACTGTTTTTGTGCTCTTGAGTTCGCCTGATTAAATTATTTGTCACACCAACGTATAAAGTGCCATTCCTTTTACTAGCTAAAATATAAACATAGTATTGTTTTGTCATAATCACTTTTCTTCAAAAAAGTTAATATTTTTTATATAAATTATTTATCAACTAAAGCTTCTAAAGCGGGTAATTTTTTGCCCTCTAAAAAAGTCATCATCGCTCCACCACCAGTGGAAACAAAATTAAATTGTTTTAATAAACCCAAACGATTAGCCAGCTCAACTGTTTCTCCACCACCGATGATAGTGGTTTGCTTTAACTTAGCTAAAGCTTTGGCAAAATTTTGTGAATTTTTAGTTAAAAGTTTATTTTCAAAATAGCCCAATGGACCATTCCAAACAATCATTTTAGCTGTTTGCAAAATTTTTAAATAATTTTCTACCGTGGCTGGGCCAATATCTAGACAAAAACTATTTTGCTTAGCTTGCTCTACT
>CAINYB010000005.1 GCA_903855135.1 uncultured bacterium
ACCATTTACGCTTTGGCTGATAAACTGGAACTTGCTCGACGCTAACTGTATTAGCGGTCGCTGACACTACAGTTGGAGCCGGTGCTTGATTGACGCTAAGATTTTGAGCTTGATCTTGATTGTAATCTAACATATTTTTTAATATTTTATTCTAAAATTTTCCATTCATTATTTATTTTTTCTAAAACAAATGAAGTATTTTCAAAAAAACTATTAACCAATAAAGTATCAACGCTGGCCGTTATTTTATTTTCTGTTTGAGTGGCTGATTTAACACTAAAACTCACAACTTGATCTTGATAATAGCTGACAAAAAAAGTCAAAAACTTAGTTGGGTCAGCTTGAGCTTGAGTATAAATCTTATTAGCTGGTGCTAATAATTTTAAAAAATTTTGACCATTTTTTTCGTTAATACTTTTAGCAAAATTATCCAAAACTCCTTGCGCACTAATTACCGCAGCTGGATCAGAGGCTACATTATTAGCTTGCTCGCCTAATTTACCGGCTCCCAAAGGATTATAGCCATTAGCCACCTCGGCACCATCAGCATAGCTATCAGCATCAGTATCCGCCAAAGTCGGATCAGTAAACCAAACTGTAGTTTCTGCTACATCAGTCAAGCTATCAGCGTCAGTGTCTAAATTTGGATCAACTGTAGCTGTGCTATCTACTGGTGCTGTTTGATTATCCACCACTGGCGCCACTGGATCTAATAAGACCTTAGTAATGGGCTTGTGTAAATACAGCCAGACTAAAACACCGATGCTTAATAAAATCACCACCAAAATTAACCATTGCCACCACGGCGTTTGACCAAGACTCTTAATGCTCATATTACTCACTGCTTCTGCTGCTGGACCATTATAGGTCTCGGAAATATCTGGCGTAGCTAAAGCTTTAAAGTCTTGTGTTTTTATATTTTTGTCTTCAAACATAAAATAACTTTTAAAAACAATCTAATTATACCACAATTTATTATAATAAAAAATCGACTTTAAAAAGTCGAATGGTGGAGATGCGGGGAATTGAACCCCGAATAGATCAATGCGAATGACCCGTTATACCGTTTAACTACATCCCCCAAACACGCTTCCGCCAGAGGCGGATCCGCCTCTGGCGGAAACAGCCCTGAAATCATGGTCGGAGATACCAGACTCGAACTGGTGACCTCGTCGTCCCGAACGACGCGCGCTAGCCAACTGCGCTAATCCCCGTTAAAATTTATTCTCGTTTTAATTACGATCCTTGATTATAAACTAGCCCCACCCACGGGGTGGTCGCCCTGTGGGCGAAACTGCGCTAATCCCAGAAAAAAAATAACGCCTGAATCTTAAAGTAAAACACAAAAAAACTCAAGCTAAATATTTTTTATTTTAGCGTCATTAAAATAGCGCCAATAGTTATTAAAGCTGCACCCAAAGCTGAACCCCAAGTAAATTTTTGTCCTAAAAATAATAAAGCAAAAATTAAGACAAAGACCACACTTAATCGATCAAGGGCTGCTACACCAGTTGCTGGTCCATGTTTTAAAGCAAAAAAATAAAATAACCAAGACATAGCTCCGGCCACACCAGACAAAACAATAAATAATAAAGTTTTGTTATGGATAGTGTTTAACAATGGTAGCTTACCTAAAGATAAAGCAACGATTATTAAAAATCCCGCCATCACCAAAGCTCTAATGGTGGTAGCTAAAGTACTATCAATATTTTGGATGCCAATCTTACCAAAAATAGCAACCAAAGCCGCAAAGGCCGCTGATAGTAAAGCGTAAATAATCCAAGGAGACATAAAATTAATTTTATTAATTATTTTGATATTTGTTATTCAGCCGATTTTCCGCTTATAGCGGAAAATCGGTTACTTATCATAAGTATAAACAAAAGCCAGCCCCAAAACAAGAGGCTGGGCTTTAAAATTTTAAAACAAATAGTCCTATTTATTCTTAAATCTATTACGACGATTCAATTTCTTTCTGCGTCTACGTTTGACTGAAAGTCGTTTATTTTTTAACTTTGTTCCCATAGTTTAAAATCTGAATAATTCTTATGACTATACTTATAGCACTTATTAATAAAAAAATCAATACTCTGATTGTGTATGCCCCTCGGCTACGCTCGGGACATTCGACCGTTTTTTATATGAACAAAAATGGTCGAAGACCATGAGCGACCTCGAGCTTGTCGAGGGGGAGTCGAATGGTGGGTGTAAGAGGACTCGAACCTCTGACCTCTGCAATGTGAATGCAGCGCTCTAGCCAGCTGAGCTATACACCCTTAATATTACATATTTTTCCTATTCAGTACTGGTCGAAGACCATGAGCGACCCCGAGCTTGTCGAGGGGGAGTCGAATGGTCGTCCTGCCGGGACTCGGACCCGGGACCCCCACTTTATAAGAGTGGTGCTCTAACCAGCTGAGCTACAGGACGTAAAAATAAATAAATCTCTAAAAGAACAGCTGGCCCTGTCATCGACTCCGAGGTCTGACGACCTCATCGCTCAGACTCGAAGAGAGCGAAGTCGAATGGGCAGGACGTAAAAATTTATAACATAGAAATTATAAAGGAAGCTTAGAGTTTTGTGAAGCTCTCTAAATTAAACTCTGTTTAGCAAGCTGAGTTTATTTTCTAATTCCCCTAAAACTATCTCTTGGCTATCCTTCAAATTTCTAGCCAATAAAAATTTAACAAAATTTTTATCTCCCAAACCTGTCCACTCTCTGCTCAAATCTACGGCATTAATATTTGCTTTGCTATACAGCCAAACTTCAGTTGTTTCAAAATCTAACTGATAAAAAATAAGAGCTACATCCGTATTAGGTGTAGTCAAAATTAAATTTTTTATTAGCTCCAAAAAATCTTCTGGTAAATGATTTTTTTCTTGATGCTCTAAATAAGAAAATAAAAAGCTAGATTTCTTTTGTAAACGTGCCAAAACTTTACCCCAAGTTTTTAGCATCACAATATCTTTGGTGCGATATAAAAACTCAATTATTTTTGGCCTATCAGCGCCAGCGACTAATAAAGCACTAGCAGTTTCCAAAGTCTGTGGCTTGACTTGAGCAGACTGAAAACTATTAGTAGCATAAATCATACTAGTTAATAATAAACTAGCCAGCTCTTTATTTAAATAAGGCTTTAAAAACTCATACGACATTTCTCCCAAAGAAGTAGCGGTGGTATCGACGATATTTAAAACACCAAAATTTTCATTGGCAAGCACACGATCAAAATTTACAATTTTTGTTTGATAAAAAAACTCACTGTGTTTAATAAAATTTTCTCCCAGAGCAACAAGATTACTAGCGCCAAATACTAAAATCAAATCATATAAATAATCTGTATTTTGACTGCTCACATCTTGATCACTAAAGACACCTTGCTCTGGCACGATGTCGATCACTAGCTTATCGTCTTTGATGTCATAGCTAAGCTGTTTAACTTTTGTTTTATTGATATCTAATAAAATTTGAAATTTACCTTGCGGATGTAAATTATTTTCTAGCTCAATATCTATTTTGATAAAATTTAAACTATTTTTTGTTTCTGATAAAACTATATCAAAATCTTTCTTTTGTTTTTTTAAAAAAATTGACCAAGCTAAAACAGTAGCCAAGACATCAAGATTAGCATTTTGTGGACCAGTCAATAAAATCCGACGAGCGTCGGTTACTAAATTTTTTAATTGTGCTTCCGGAAATTCCATGTAATTTATAAGCTTGCTTTAGATCGTCACCGACAAGTATAACAACAAAATATACTAAAAAAATCAAGACTTGTCAATCAAGCGACCAGAAGCTTAATCATTGACATTTTGCCAGATTTTTAGTAAAGTAAAGCCAATTATGGGCTTTTTTTAATTATTAAACCCTAATAAAGCTATGAATGTCAGTTCAGTCGCTAGACAATTAAAAGTCACCACCCAAGAGTTGCTAGAAAAACTACCAGCCTTGGGTTTTGATGTGGGCTTGAGAGCCATTAAAATCGACGATAAATTAGTGCCCAAAATTGTCTCCGCCTGGAAACATCAGCAAAAACGTGATGCTTTCCGTGCTAGCTTTTCTGACATCAAAGAAATTCGTGGTAACGAAACTGATAATACACCCAAAGAGAAAAAAGAAATAAATATCCCTGAAGTGATAATTGTCAAAGATTTGGCAGAATTAATGCATTTACCAGTAGCCAGACTAATGGCTGAATTGATGCGCAACGGCATCATGGTATCTTTAAATGAAAAAATAGATTTTGATACTGCTTCTATCATTGCTGAAGATTTAGGCTTCAAAGCTACTAAGAGCGATCAAGCTGTCATCGAAGAAGCTAGCCAAAGAGAAAAATTAGAGCATTTACTTTCCCAGCGCAGCGCCAAAACTATCACTCGTCCACCAGTCGTAGTGGTCATGGGTCATGTCGATCATGGTAAAACAAAATTACTCGACGCTATCCGTGAAACTAATGTCGTGGACTCTGAAGCTGGTGGCATCACTCAACATATCGGCGCTTATCAAGTGACGACTCACGATCGTTTGATTACTTTTTTAGATACTCCAGGTCACGAAGCTTTCAAAGCCATGCGTTCTCGTGGTGGCCAAATCGCTGATGTAGCTATCTTGGTCGTGGCTGCTGATGATGGCCTGCAACCACAAACTTTAGAAAGTATTTCTGTCATTCAAAAAGAAAAATTACCTTTCATTGTCGCCATTAATAAAATTGACAAAGAAGGTGCAGATATCGACCGGGTCAAACAACAATTATCAGAACTAAATTTAGTACCAGAAGATTGGGGCGGCACCACTATTTGTCAGCCAATTTCCGCTAAAGAAAAAACTGGCATCAATGAAATTTTAGATTTAGTTTTATTGGTCGCTGATCTAAACGATCTTAAAGCGGATAGCACTGGCACCGCTGTCGGCACCATCATTGAATCACACATTGATAAAAGTGAAGGTCCAGTGGCTACTGTTTTGGTCCAAGCCGGTACTTTAAATATCGGTGATTTATTTATCGTAGGTTCAGTTTCTGGCAAAATAAAAACTTTAAAAGACTGGAGAGGCAAAGATGTAAATCAAGCACTACCGGCTACGCCGATCAAAATCTTGGGTCTAAAACAAATTCCTGCTATCGGAGAAATCTTAGAAGTTTTGACCGATAAAAAAGATTTTAAAGCTAAAAATAAAAATTTAAATACTTATAAAACTTCTTCTACCACTATCCACTATAATAACCAAAGTGAAGATTTGGATAGTGAAAATATTTTGAACTTAATCATCAAGTCTGATGTCTTAGGCTCCGCTGAAGCCATCGAAGAAGCTTTAAATAAAATCAATGTTGAAGGCACTCGTGCTAAAGTGATCAAAAAAGGCTTAGGCCAATTGACCGAGGCTGATGTATTAAACGCTGAAAGTGCTAAAGCCTTATTAATCGGTTTTCATATCAAAGAAAATAAAGCTTTACATAATCTAGCTGAAGACAAACATGTCACTATCCTCTACTTTGATATCATCTATAAACTATTAGAAGAAATCGAGCGTCGTCTAAAAAACTTAAAAACTAAAAAAACTATCCATAAACTTTTAGGCAAACTAGAAGTCTTAGCAATTTTTAAAACCAATAAAAAAAGTATGATCATTGGTGGCAAAGTTGTGCATGGCAAAATAGCTAAACCTGCTAAAATAAAATTGCTCCGCAATAATGAAATCGAAACTATCGGCGAACTAGGCACTTTACAAGCCGGAAAAGTTGATGTAAGTGAAGTAGTGGCAGGCAATGAGGCTGGTCTAGAATTTGTCGGCGAACCCATCATTCAAGTCGGTGATACTTTAGAATTTTTTGAAGAAACTTATGAGTAAGAGAACTGAACAAGTAGCCGAACTTTTATTGCAAGAAATTAATAAAGTTTTAGTGAGAGATTTTGAAGCTCCACTAGGAACTTTTGTGTCTGTCTCGATCACCACGGTTGCTCCTGATTTAAAAAACGCCACTGCTTATTTAAGTATTATGCCGAGCAACAAAATCGGTACAGTTTTGGAAGCAGTCAAAAAGTTCACACCTCATATCCAAAGAATTGTGAACAAAACTTTAAAAATGAGATTTGTACCGCGCATCAATTGGGAGATTGATGAGCGTGATTTAAAATACGCCATCATCGATGAAGCTCTAGCCAAATAAAGGAGACATCTCTTGAGCGACAAAGACGCTTTGTGCCTAAGGTGCAAAAATGCACCCAAGGAGCCGGACTCTGACTTCTGTAAACCATGCAATGTCTGGAAAAAAGAAGTGCAAGAGAAACCCCGTTACTGGCGTAACCGCAGAAGAGAAGAGAAGCAACACGCGTCATTTGACCCGGGTCCGATGATGATCTAACAAGCCCTCGCTAACGCCTGGGCTTTTCTTATTGACCTAAAAGCTAAAATAAGCTAAAATAGCTCGTTATGAATATAGCCAAAGACAAGGCCATACAGATCAGCCAGGCAATCGCTAGGGCTGACAATATCTTAATCGTCTCCCACGCTAAGCCAGATGGCGATACTTTGGGAGCGGCTTTTGCTTTGACTAATTATTTATTAAGTTTAAATAAAAATACTACTAATTTTTGTCTAGACACTTTGCCAGAGATGTTTAGCTTTTTGCCAAATAGCTATAGACTTACAAGCGACCATTTAGTTTTTACTAAAAAATATGATTTAGTGATTCTTGTAGACTCTGGTAGCTTGGCTTATGCTGGCGTCGATAAATTAATCACTGCTTTACAGCCTGGTTTTACTTTGATCAATATCGATCATCATGCCTCTAATGCTCACTACGCTGATATTAATCTAGTTATCACCGAAGCAGCTTCTTGCACGGAAGTATTATTTTATTTATTTGTAGCTTGGCAGATCAACTGGCAAGTAGACATCGCTACTTGTTTACTATGTGGTTTAGTGACTGACACCGGCGGCTTTGTCAATCCTGCTACTCAATATCACACCTTAGAAGCAGCTGGTGAACTCGTAAGACACGGCGCAAATTTGTGGCAAGTTTTGCAAAACACTGCTTATCGCCAAAATATAAATAATCTAAAACTTTGGGGTTTAGCTTTTAGTCGTTTAAAAAAAGTGGTTAAATATGATTTGGTTTATACTTTTTTGACACAAGAAGATTTTATCAACTGCGAGGCCGATGAATCAGCCACTGAAGGCATCTCAAATTTTTTACATATCTTAAAAGAAGCCAAAATTATTTTAGTTCTCAAAGAAACTAGCAATGGTTTTGTAAAAGGTTCGATGAGAACAGCCGAAGATGATATTGATCTCGCTAAATTTTGCCAAAAATTAGGTGGCGGTGGCCACAAAAAAGCCGCTGGCTTTAGCTTGCCAGGAAAACTTTCTTATGTTAATAATAAACTCAGCATCGTTTAATAATCAAAAGCTAGTCATGCCCATGCAAATGGGCATCTAGACAGTTTAGCTGACTAGGTTGCCGATCAGGTCGGCAACGACAAACCATATAATATAAATTTAACTGTATTTTTTATGTTAATCCCAACTGTCATCGAAAAAAGTAATAGTGGCGAAAGAGCCTATGATATCTACTCTCGCCTGCTTAAAGATCGCATCATTTTTTTGAGTGAAGAAATCGATGAGCATAGTGCCAATTTAGTGATTGCGCAACTATTATTTCTCGAAGCTCAAGACAATACTAAACCGATCAAAATGTATCTTAACTCTCCTGGCGGCTCGGTCACCGATGGTTTAGCTATTTATGATACGATGCAATACATCAAGGCACCAGTTTCTACTATTTGCGTGGGCTTAGCCGCCTCGATGGCCGCTGTCTTACTCGCTGCCGGTGAAAAAGGACAAAGATTTGCTTTACCAAATTCAGAAATTTTAATTCATCAGATTATGGGTGGAGCTTCTGGTCAAGCAAGTGATATCAAAATCAAAGCTGAACAAATTTTAAAACTAAAAATACAATTAAATAAAATTTTACACCAACATACTGGCAAACCTTTGGTAAAAATAGAAAAAGATACTGATCGAGATTACTATATGACAGCTCAAGAAGCACTTGAATATGGTTTGGTTGATAAAATTTTAATTAATAAATAAAAAAATATTTATTTTTACAAAAAATACTTTTCAAAATTTTTAAAATGTGATACTATCGAAAACAAGGCGGATGGGGTTCTTTAACTCCAAAGTAACCGTCCCGGGAGATCATTAGCGCAGGGCTCACTCGTGGCCGAAAGACCTTGACTGACGCCACTGCAATATGCTGATGATCTTTTTTAAATTCCAAAAAATAATCAAGCTCTTTCCCCGGCATCCGCCGGGGAAATATAAGACGCGTTCAGAAGCCTCTTGTGCAAATAAAAATTTGTCAAACTATTCTCAAGCAACAAAAGATTGACATCAAAACCGTTCCCTAGTAATTCCGCCCCCGTAGGGGTGGAATTGACTAAAAAACTCATTTATGTTAGAGTAGCCATGAAGAAAAGAAATTAAATTTAACAAAAATAATTTTACTGTTTGCCGAAATATTTACCCTAATCTTAGCCAAAATTTTGTAAACATCAAGCTTTTAAAACAATGAATTTTTATCTTTTAAAATCATCTAAATTTATAGCCTATCATCATCTTTTAGGCTTAAGCTTTTTGACTCTCAAAATCAAACAGTAAACTGAAAGGTTTATCAAATATGGAATATTTAATCTCCGCCATCGCCTTGAGCTTAGGCTTGGTTTTTGGTTATCTCTTGAAAAAAGTGATGACTACTAAATCCGTCAAGTCCGCGGAACGCAAAGCAGAACACATCTTAGAAGAAGCAAAAAATAAAACTAAGGGCTTAGAGCTTGAAGCAAAAGAAAGAGCTTTAAGTGTCATCGAAGAAGCAAAAAAAGAAGAAAAAGAAAGACGTCAACGCTTAACAGAATTAGAAAATCGTTTAGGCAAACGAGAAAATTTGTTTGATCAAAAACTATTAGAGTTTGAAGATAAAAAACAAAAAGTAGAAAACTTACAAATCGAGCTAGAAAAAAATAAAGAAGAAATCAAAGCTGTCAAAGAACAACAATTTGCCAAGCTCGAAAAAATTGCTCAGTTAACTCAAGAGGAGGCCAAAGATGTTTTGTTAAAAAACACAGAAAGCCGCATGCAAGATGAATTACTCAACCGCATCCGCAAACTAGAAAATACGGCTAATGATGAACTTGAACAAAAAGCAAAAAATATCTTATCTACTATCATCGAGCGTTGTGCTGCTCCTCATACGGCCGAAACTACTACTACCACTGTTGCTTTACCAAATGATGAAATGAAAGGTAGAATCATCGGTCGTGAAGGTCGCAATATCAAAACTATTGAACAACTTACTGGTGTCGAAATCATCATCGACGACACTCCAGAGTCTATCATGGTCTCTGGCTTTAATCCTATCCGTAGACATTTAGCCAAACGCTCCATCGAAAAATTGATGACCGATGGTCGTATCCACCCGACCCGTATCGAAGAAGTAGTGGCCCTTGCCAAAAAAGATTTAGCCCAAGACATCAAAAAAGCCGGTGAAGAAGCCGCTTACAAAGCTGGCGTCATCGGCCTAGATACCAAACTAGTCCAGATTTTAGGTCGCTTAAAATATCGTACTAGCTACGGTCAAAATCAGCTCCAACACGCTTTAGAAGTTTCTCATTTAGCCGCTCTACTTGCTAGTGAGCTTGGTGCTGATGTCAATGTTGTCAAAAAAGGTGGTCTTTTACATGACATTGGCAAAGCCTTAGATCACGAGATTCAAGGCTCACATCCAGACATCGGCTATGACTTGATGAAAAAATTTGGTCTACCAGAAGAAGTAGCTTACATGTCTATTGCTCATCATGAAAATGAGCCAAAAACTTTAGAAGGAGTAATTGTCAAAATTGCTGACGCTATTTCTGGCTCTCGTCCTGGTGCTAGACGCGATAGCTTTGAAGAATATATCCAACGTTTGACTGAACTAGAAAATACTGCCAAGAGCTTTAAAGGCGTAGAAAAAGCTTATGCTATCCAAGCTGGTCGTGAAATCAGAGTAATTGCTTCATCTGAAGAACTCGATGACTATCAAGCTACTAAACTAGCTCGTGATATCGCCGACAAAATCGAAGCGGAATTAAGATACCCAGGTGAAATCAAGGTCAATGTTATCAGAGAAAAAAGAATTGTTGAATATGCCAAATAATACTATTAAAATTTTATTCTTTGGTGATGTTGTGGGATCTTTGGGGCGTAAAGCTGTCAAAGTCATGCTACCTGTTTGGCAAAAAAAATATCAAACTGATTTAAGTATTGCTAATATTGAAAACCTAGCTCATGGCAAAGGTTTGACTTTAAAAACTTTACAAGAAATCAAAGCTACTGGTGTAGATTTATTTACTGGTGGCAATCATATTTGGTCCAAAGAAGATATTTTGGATATTGAAACCCAAGAAAAATTCCCCATCGCCTTTCCGGCTAACGACTCTCGGACTTTTCCTGACTACACTTATCAAAGTAAAAAAGTCGCTGAACAAAATGTAATTGTTTTCAATCTTTGTGGTCGTACTTTTATGCAAGATGATAATTTAAGCAATCCTTTTTTAGCGGCTGATAAATTTTTAGCTAGTTTCCCTACAGACGCTATCACTATTTTAGACTTTCATGCGGAAGCAACTTCAGAAAAACGTGCGCTAGGCTTATACTTAGATGGGCGTATCTCAGCCGTGCTTGGCACTCACACGCATGTGCCTACTAATGACGCCCAAATTTTAGCTCAAGGCACCGGCTACATCACTGATGTCGGTATGATCGGCTCCTATCCATCGGTCATTGGCGTCGAAGCACAAGTTATCATCGACAAGTTCGTCAAAGAAAGTGCTTTAAGCCATCGCTATCCAGACTCTGGTCAAATCGAAATAAATGCTTTATTATTAGAAGTAGATAAGGATAGCAAAAAAACTGTTGCTATCCAAGCTTTAAGAGAAATATTAGCCAATTAATTTTATGCACAAAGCAGAACTTATCGACGCCGTAGCCTTTAAGGCTGCTGTCGGCAAAAAAGATGCGGAAGCAGTCATAGACGCTTTAGAGTCTGTCATTATCGACAAACTCAAACAAGGACAAGAAGTGACTTTGACTGGTTTTGGTACTTTTATGGCCAAAGAACGCTCAGCTCGCTTTGGGGTGAATCCTAGAAATCCCAAAGAGAGAATAGAGATTCCTCATGTGGTAGTTCCAAAATTTAAAGCTGGAAAAACTCTAAAAGATTCCCTAAAAAAATAACCCCGAGTAAAACCGAGGGGTTATTTTATTTTCTGATAATAATACCAGTTTTTGGGCCGTCAGCTTTTTTACTCAGCGTATCCCAATCTGCTATCGAGTCTAATAAATTTTCACTCGTATAAATAAAGTCCGCTCCTAATCTTGTTCCTGGATCATTAGTGATAAATTTATCATCTACATAACCTTTTATTACTAGCATATGATATTCTGGGCCACCATTTTTAAAATTTGGATTAGCTAATTTTTTACCATTAGCCGGTACAATCAATGGCTGACCAGTCTGTAAAATATTTTTTATTTTTTCTGCTGTTAAATCGTAAACTAATTCTACTCTATAAGTAGAATTTTCTCCTACTAATTTTTTTAGCTCTTGCACTGGTAAATTTGCATGTGCCCCCCAATTCGCTACTTGCCAATCAACCAAAGTATTGATTAATTTTTCGGTATCAGTCGCGCTACCAAATTTTTTATTTTGATAATAATAATCTAGCATCAAAAAACTAGCTTCCTCGCAAGCATCTTGATAAGGCTGTTCCCAATTTGCACTCGGCGCTTGCGAAGTAAACGGAACATTGAGATTAATATTTTTTATTTCTCCTCGAGTCTGAGCGATCTCGGAGTCGAAGACTGCTTTAATTACTACATCTTCTTCTGGCTGCTCCTCATCAGGCTTTACTTCATTTTTTATTTCTTCTTTAGTACTAGTGACAAATTCTTGATAATTTTTTGCCGCCGGTAAATCTACATTTTGACTAGCCGAATTTTCCCGCCAGAGGCGGGAAAACTTTGGAGCAATATAAATAAAAACTCCAACTAATAAAACAAGTAAAATTAAAACTAAAATTAATTTCTTTTTCATACCATTATCTTAAACTAAAAGCTAAAAAAGGAAAAGGGACCGAGTCGTTTTGACTGGTCCCTCATCTACAGAGAAGTTTAACGCCCTAGAGCCCTAAACTATTCATTGCACCACCGTTAGCCTGCACAGTGTCTAAGACTTGATTGATAATCATCAACATCTTATACACTATGTCTAAGCCTAAAGTATACAACTCTGGCGCAAACATCTTGAATAACACCAGTAAAAATATTAGCTGAAAAAACATTCCCAAAGCTTTAAACATATTTTTGCATGGTTGCTTACAAGGCCCGAAGACGAACATGAAGGATGAATCGACCGCTCATCCCCAAGCACTTTGTAAGTACTCAAGATGTTCTCTGCAGGTTTATAAACACTAAAACTTAATGTCCATAATCCTGCAGAAAACTTTTATTTTTAAATGAACTCTGCCTCTACCTTAAATAAAGCACAAAATAACGAGTTTGTCAAGAGAGACGATTTCTCCGCTCCTCTCTCTACTTTGAATTATCTATAGATTTCTCCACTTCGACGAGCTTTGCTCGTCTCCGGTCGAAATTAGTCAGCACCACGGTCTCCGTCATTTCGACCGACTTGAAGCGAAGCGAAAAGGAGCGGAAAAATCTAGCATACAAAAACAATGCTGGAGAAATCTATAAATAACTTTCCAGATCAATCCAATCTGGATTCATTAGTTCTATTAAATATACTTTCTTTTCACGACGCCAATGTTTAATCTGCTTCTCTCTTTCAATCGCCATTAAGATGCTTTCACACCTCTCATAATAAACTAAATAATAAATATTATAGCGAGCTGTGAAAGCATCAGGATAAAATTTTGTTCTATGCTGCCAAACTCGAGCTCTTAAATCACTAGTCATACCGACATACAAAGTGCTATGCGTATAATTTGCTAAAATATAAACAGCGATAATTTTTTTCATGCTAATTAAATATTCTTGCCCGATACTGTAAGGCTTCTAAAATATCTGCTTCAATGATTTGCTCTCGATCAGCTAGGTCAGCTATCGTGCGCGCAACTTTAAGGACTTTAAAATAAGCACGCGCTGACAAGCCTAAGCTTTTTGCTGCTGTCTGTAAAATATCTTCACTTGTTTTTTCTAAATAGCAATATTTTTTTAATAACTTATGATTGAGCTGATTATTAAATAAAATATTTTCTTTACTAAATCTATTTTTTTGTTTAGCTTGTGCTTGAGCAATTTTAGATCTTACTAATTCTGAAGTTTCTTGTAAAATACTAGCTTGCTTCAGCTCATTGATTTCTACTCGTTGCACTAAAAGATGTAAATCAATGCGATCAAGTAATGGACCAGATAATTTTTTTTGATAACGCTCAATTTCTACTGGCTTGCAACGACACTCTTTAGTTTTATCAGTCAAATAACCACAAGGGCAAGGATTCGCAGTCGCAAGTAAAATAAAATCAGCCGGAAAATTACAGGTGCCTTTGATGCGCGAGACCGTAATTATTTTATCTTCTAAAGGCTGACGTAAAGCCTCTAAAACTACGCGAGGAAACTCCAAAATTTCATCCAAAAATAAAACATTATTATGAGCTAAAGATATTTCACCAGGTTTAGGCGTCGATCCGCCACCGACAATAGAAGACACGGAAGCTGAATGATGCGGACTACGCAAAATCCGACTATTAATCAATGGCTGTTCAACTGACAATAAGCCAGCTAAACTATGTACTTTGCTAGTCGCTAAGGCCGCGCTAAAATCTGGTGCTGGTAAAATAGACAAAAATGCTTTAGCAAGCATAGTCTTACCTGCTCCTGGCGGACCAACTAACAAAACATTGTGTCCACCAGCGGCAGCGATTTCTAAAACTCGTTTAGCTTGCATTTGGCCTTTGACATCTTGCCAATCAACGGCATCTTTGGCTAAACAACTTTCAAAACTCGCTAAATTTTGAGCCGGAATTATTTTGTCTCCTTGCAAATGTAAAATCACCTCTTGTAGATTTGCGGCTGGAAAAATTTTGATGCCTTCGATATAAGATGCTTCTTTAGCATTTGCTAAAGGCAAAAAGACTTCAGTAAAACCAAAGTCTTTAAGTAACGAAACACAAGCTAAAACTCCTTTGACACTTTTTAATTCACCACTCAAAGCCAACTCACCAATAAAAGCTTGCCTTGCTTCAGTTTGCCAGACTAGTTGTGAACTTGCTTGCAAAATACTCAAAGCAATAGCGAGGTCAAAAGCACTGCCCTCTTTACGGATTTGCGCTGGCGCCAAATTGACCACCACTTTCATCCGGGGAAACTCCAAGCCACTATTTTCAATCGCTGCCCAGACTCGCTCACGTGCTTCAGAAACAGCAGCGTCTGGTAAGCCGACTAAAACAACTGTCGGCAAATGCCGAGACAAGTTTGTTTCCACTTCTACCACTGTACCGTTTAAACCCAAAGTAGTGATAGTATAAATCTTATTTTTTTGAGACATCCCATTAAATATTAAGAATAAATCGCTTCCCTTCAAATATTTTGAAAATATTTAACGGGATAAATAAAAAATCGCTTAATTTTTATAAAAGAAAAGCGACCAAAATAAAATTAAATTTTTTACGCCTTGCAGGCTATGCTAAAACGCAAACAAAAAATCACTTTCCTTTTTTCTTCAAACTTATCTTAAGACCTAGCGTATTTTTTGTCAAATGAAGAACCGCCCCGGGATAAACCCGAGGCGGGAACAAACTCTAGAAAGCTCTGTTGCATCTTGTGCAAAAATAGCCAGTCTCGCCAACAACCGATCCTTCGACCATGTCATTGGACTTGCACTGCGGACAAAGGCCTACCTCCACGGATGTCCGTGACCTTTCACGACGTCTTTCTGGTGTACTAGGCGACTGAGTAGAGCTCACGACAGCTCTCTGAAGTGCGTTTGCTTGATTCATGATTCCCCTCCACTTGCTGCGAAAATGGACTGTGTTTCTTTTAAACTATCATAAACAAAATCACACGTCAATCAAGTGGACTCTTAATATTTTGCCAAAAATCTCGAGCAACCGTTGTATAAATTTCGGTGGTTTTGAGACTATTATGCCCTAATAATTTTTGAATATAGCGAATGCTCACACCACTTTCCAACAAATGCGTAGCAAAACTATGCCTAAGGCTATGACAGCTAACATCAGTCTTGATACCAACTTTCACGCATGTTTGCTCAAAAACTTTTTGTGCTGTTCTAGTTGTTAAGTGTCCTCTATTTTCAAATCCAGCAAACAAATATTTCTGCCCTACTGGCAATGTAGCCAAATATTTTTTTGCTAAATCCAAACTATTTTGACTCAATAAAGTATATCTATCTTTGCCCCCCTTGCCTCCACGCACAAAAACTGTTTTATTTTCTAAATCTAAATCCTTAATTTCTAAAGCTACTACTTCTGACACACGCAAGCCAGAACCGTATAATAAACTTAAAAGTAACTGATGTTTAACATTTGCGGCGGCTGTAATCAAACTTTTGATTTGCTCTTTAGACAAAACTTGTGGCAAATGCTTTTCACGCTTTGGTCTTGTAACACAAAAAAACAGCCGCCGATGTAGCACCTGTTCATAATAAAACTTTAAAGCTGAAATAACTAAATTTAAAGAAGTGTTAGTATAATTTTGACCTTTTAAAAATAATAAAAAGTTTTTGATATCTTGTGCACCCACTTCTCTGGCAGATTTGTGACAAAAATCCAAAAACTTTTGGTTGTGCGCTAAATAGCTTTTGATTGTCCGCCTACTAAAACCACGAATAATCAATTCCTGTGCTAAAGTAGCTAGTGGATGACTATTCGCCAAGGCTAAAGACCTGTTTTTAGCAGGTAATAAATCGCTCTTCATACGATGTTCTGATTAATATTTAGATATTTACATCTTGGCTAAAAATAGGTAAAATGTCAACAGGTGCATATATACAGTGTTAGGTGAAATGATGTTTTTTTAGAAAATAAACAACCCCTCGACGTACTGGACGCGAGGGGTCTTTTTGATGTCGAAGGCAGAAAGTTATTAGCTTAATTGCTTAATGATTGTCCGCCAGACTTTCTCGTTATTGGCAGATTTTCCAACTTCCAGCAACTGGTCAGTGGAAAGCTCGTCCCACTTTAGTAAGTGAATGACCTCACGCCAGACTGTCTCGTCATTAGCAGATTTGCCGATTTCTAGTAGCTGGTCAGTGGAAAGCTTGACATTTTTCTCGATAAAAATCCAGACACCCTCGTTATGGGCCGCTTTGCCAACGATTTCTAGTAGCTGGTCAGTGGGAAGCTTGTCAAACCTTATGTAGTCAAGGATAAGACTCCAGAGTGACGAGTTATTGGCCTTGTTGCCAACTTCCAGCAGCTGGTCAGTGGAAAGCTCGTCCAACTTGAGCAAGATGATGATCTCATCCCAGACTTTCTCGTCATCAACAGATTTGCCGATTTCTAGTAGCTGGTCAGTGGAAAGCTTGCCTGTTTTGACCAGCCCAAAAGCAATGTCCGCATTAATCAGCTTCATCGATCCTGTCTCCTGTTTTGTTTGAATTGCCTCAACATCTGGTTGTTGTTGAATGTCAGTTGACTCACTGTGTGAGATTAACGTTTCTTTCATAAATATGATAGTTAATTTAAATTATCTTAACTATATTTTACCACTGCTATGTAAAGCTTGTCAAAAAAACAAAGCCAAGCACTGATCAAAACATTCTGATAATTACTATATTATTTGAGGAAATTCAATATAATGAACTAATTAATAAAAAACTATAACATATATTAATTATTTTATCAAGCATTTTTAAACCAAAGACACCTAAAAGTAGTGTTTTTATTCAAAATAAAGGCAAAAACACCACTTCTACCCAACACCGCGTATGAGGTTACACTCCTCCACTAACGTTTCGTCGTTTCACCTAAATTGTGTCTTCCCTTATGCAGTTAGCTCCGCTATAATTATACTGCAACGGTCAGACACGACTTCTCATACGCTGGACAGTTAGACGCCATAACGCAATTTATAATAATTAAATAAAAATATGAAAGAAACAAAAAAATCAA
>CAINYB010000006.1 GCA_903855135.1 uncultured bacterium
AAAATTAGGTAAATTTTGGTGGTCAATTGCCAGCTATGAAATAAAAAAGTTTTTTTATTTTTTAATATTTGAAAGAAAAACTTTAGTCGGGCTAAAAGAATTTTTGAGTTTAAAAAAGAAGTTTAAAGCTAAAAGAAAATACATAAAAAAACATGCAAAAGTGACAGGTGAAGAATTAAATCATTGGTTTAATTAAAATTTATTTTGTATATTTTTCATGGCTATCATTTTTCCCCGCGTAGCGGGGAAACAATAATACAATTTTATGGATTTATCAATTATTATTTTAAATTATTTTCATCGAGATTTAGTGAGAGAATTATTAAAAAATTTGCTAGCTTTAAATTTGTCTTTTTCTTATGAAATTATCGTAGTTGATAATGCTTCTTTTGATGGTGTAAAAGAGGTAGCGGAAAAATATCCACAAGTTAAATTTATCCAAAGCCAAGTAAATCATGGCTATGCCGCGGGTAATAATATCGGTATCAAGCAAGCTAAAGGAAAATATATTTTGATTTGCAATCCAGACTTAGCTTTTATGCAAGATGCAATTTCTCGGCTATATAAATATATGGAGGCTAATCCAGAAGTAGCTTTGGCTGGTCCGAGATTAATCAATGCTGATAAAAGTTTACAGTATTCAGCAACTGATTTTCCGGATTGGCATTTACCTTTTTATCGTCGAACATTTTTGAGTAATACTTCATCAGGTCGTGCCTGGTTAAAACAATATTTATTAGAAGATAGAGATCACACTAAAAATTTTTATGTACCGACTTTATTTGGCGCTTGTTTAATCATCAGAACTTCAGCTTTATTTAAAGTCGGTTTGCTAGATGAAAGATATTTTATGTATTTAGAAGATTTGGATTGGTCACGACGTTTTTGGGAAAGTGGTTTTAAAGTAGCTTATGTAGGTGAGGCAGAGGTTATTCATTTACACAAAAGAGAATCAGCCCAAAATAATATTTTTAAGATTCTGGTGAAAAAAACTACTCGGGCACATATTAGTAGTTTCTTAAAATATTTGTGGAAATTTAAAGGTAAAAAATTACCAGAAGTAAAATAAATAAAAAAAGAAACCCCGGGCTTGCGCTCGGGGTTTTGTGTGATCCCGGGTTTATCCCGGGAGGGTTTCACTTCATCAAGATCATCTTCTTGGCCTCGGTCTTGTTGCCGGCCGTCAGCTCGTAGATGTAGGTGCCGCTGGCCAGATTGTTGGCGTCGAACTTGACGCTGTGCTGGCCGGCACTCATCGGACTGTCAGCGAGCGTGGCCACCAGCTGGCCGTTCAGGTCGTAGACCTTGAGGCTGACGTGGTCGGCCGACTGCAGGTTGAAGTCGATCGTGGTCGTCGGGTTGAAGGGGTTCGGGTAGTTTTGCTCCAGGCTGAAGGCCATGGGTTTCTCGAGCGGCGCTTCGATGCTGGTCGCGCCTTCCAGTGTCACCGCTTCGATCCGCATATTTTGCAGACCGTCAGGCAACTGGAAAGTGGTGGAGCCATTGCTTGTCCAGGATGCGGCCTGCCAGTGCGTACCATCGGGCAGATTGCCGAAGACGAAAGCCGCTAGACCGTCGGTACTGATGGTCAGCTCGTTCCAGACCTGCGAGATCGTGTAGGGTGCCGGTTGAACAACGTTGTTGCCGCCGTAACCGTAGGCCGTGGCACTGATCAGCTCACCGATTCCCAGATTGACCACAAGCGGGTCATTCGGATTGATCAGCCAAAGATTTATGAGATAGGCATCAAGTAGCGTGGGGTAGCTGAATAGCATCAGGCTGCGCCCAACATTAATGCCATCATGATATCTCCAGTCCTGATGATCCCACCAAGCAAAGCAGTATTCCTGAATTATTTCAACATCGGCACTTGTGACCGAACCATCACCATTGGCATCACCTTTGATGCCATCGGTGCTGATAACGACTTGGTTCAGATAATCATTGAAGAGTTGAAAGTCGTTGTTGTAATCTAGGACATAGCCATTAACACCTGCTAGGTAGCTTGTTTGAGCACCAACCGGCAGCTCGTTGTTGAACTGCATAATGAAACTAGTAAAGACGCCGATACCTTCATTGTTTGCCACCCAGTTGGCATGGTATTCTCTCGGTTGGTCATCTTCGATGATCGAACCACACTGATTTAGATAATCAGTGTCGCAACCAAAGAAGTTGAAGGCCTGCTGGTCATCTATCAAATAGTCCTTGTAGACATCCAGTTCGAAGGTAACGATGCCATTGCTCATGAAGTCGGACACGATGCAGGCTTGATAGTGATGAAAATGTTCATCGGGCATCAAGTAGACCGTGTCGGGGTGCATGTTTTCGAACCTTGCATACTCCCACTGTGCCTGGGCGGTGTTGAAAGTGCCGAGGCCGAAGAGGACGAAGGTGGCCAGACAAATGGCCGCGAACAGACGGGAAATGCTCTGCATTTTCAGAGTCCTTTCAAATGAAGTGAATTGTCAGTGAACGACGCCTTTTGAGGCGATTAAGTATGATAGCATATTTCACTATTTTTGTCAATACCAGCTTAATTTTGCTTGCTTATTTTGCCTAATTTTATTAAAATTAAGGATATCAAAAAAATATATGCAAGATCTAGAAATAAACATAAATGACGAGTATTTACAGCGTTTACGTAAATTAGAGAGTTTACAGGCCAAAAACATCAATTCTTACCCCTCTCAAACGGCCAAAAATGCCTCTATAAGCGACTTTTTAGCTGACTTTGCCTCTTTATTGGGCAACGGCAAAAGTTTGATTTTAGCGGGCAGAATTCGCAGTCTTAGATTGCAAGGCGGTTCAGCTTTTTTACACTTTGAAGATGAAAGTGGCAAGATGCAAGCTTTTGTCCGTAAAGATAATGTCGGTGAAGAAAATTATCAAGAATTCACTGATTTTTATGATCTGGGTGATTTTATTGAAATCACTGGCACTGCTTTTGAAACTAAAACCAAAGAGCCAACTATTTTGGCAAATAGTATCAAAATTTTAAGTAAAACTTTATTGCCTTTACCCGATAAACATGCCGGTTTAAAAGACACAGATTTAAGATTTAGAAAACGTTATTTAGATTTATTAGCTAATCCAGAAGTCAAAGATGTTTTTAAATTACGTAGTTTGATTATTAAAAATATTAGAGAATATTTTGATGCTGTTGGTTTTGTCGAAGTAGATACACCTATTTTACAGACTGTAGCTGGTGGAGCCACAGCGGCGCCGTTTATCACTCATCACAAAGCTTTAGATATCGATTTATATTTGCGAGTAGCGCCAGAGCTATATTTAAAAAGATTGATCATCGGTGGTTATGAACAAGTTTATGAAATTGCTCGTTGTTTTCGTAATGAAGGCATCGATCATCAGCACAATCCGGAGTTTACGCAGATAGAATTTTATTGGGCTTATAAAGATTATTTATTTTTGATGGATTTTATTGAAAAGTTTTTTGAACAATTAGTGCTCAAAGTAAATAACGGCAGTTTAAAAGTAAAAAATGGTGAAGATGTAATTGATTTTACTACACCTTATCCGCGAGTTGATTTCAAAGAAGCTTTGGATAAAGCGTTAAATATTGACATCGATAAAGCTACTAATCAAGAATTAGTTGATTTGGCTAAAGAGGCTAAAATAGCAGTTGATAAAGCTTGGGGCAGAGGAAAATTACTTGATGAATTATACAAAAAATTTGTCAGAGCCAAAATGATTCAGCCACACTTTATCATCAATCATCCTTTAGATCTTTCTCCTTTAGCTAAAAAATTAACTGATCGACCAAACTATGTCGAAAGATTTCAATTAGTAGTCAAGACAGCGGAAGTTTGTAATGCTTTTTCAGAATTAAATGACCCGATTGATCAAGCGGAAAGATTTAAAGAACAAAAGCGTTTGAAAGATGGTGGTGATGATGAAGCTCAGGGTGCAGATGAAGATTTTGTCGAAGCTTTAAAACATGGCTTACCACCAACTGCTGGCCTTGGTATGGGCATTGATAGATTAGTGATGCTTTTAGGCGATGTAGAAAATATCAAAGAAGTGATTTTCTTTCCGACCATGCGTCCTAAAAAGTAAAGAACTAAGCAAATTTCCTTCCGTGTCGCGGGAGGAAATCCTGCGAAATATATATTATAATTAATAAATTAAATAAATTTTATGGACAGATTATCCCAAACATCTTCTCCGGTGCCTGTGATACAAACAAAAAAAATAATTAGCTTTTGGAGTGTGCTAATTATGTATATTTATCATTTGATCAGTGTGGCGATGATTTTTTTTATTCCATATATGATTGTTATCGGTATGGGAATGATTTTTAAATACCAAAATCAAGGCGAACTTTTACTTCAAACAATGTTAAACAATCCAATTTTAATAGGTTTAAAATTGGTGTTAAATTTGGTAGCTTCTATAGTTATTATTATTGTTGTGTTTCAGGATTTAGAAAAAAATTATCAAATTGATCAGAGTAATTATAAAAAAGCATTAAATGTTTTATTTATTATTTACATATTAAATTTTTTAGCATCTTTAAAATCTTTTGCTGTAAGTAGTTTAATTTTATATGTTTTTTTATCAGTATTTTTATTTTGGTTAGGTGATAAAAAATTTGTTAAGAAGGAAAAGATTTTAGAAGCTAAATTTTTAAATTTCAAAAATATAATTTTATTAATATTAGGTGTGATAATTTTAAGTTCAATAGCAATTTATTTGATTTAATTATGGATAAAAAAATAGCTTTAATTTTATGTGTAGTATTATTAGCTGCTGGTTTTGGTTTTTATTTATTAAGCAAACCAGCACCAGTAAAAATAGATGAAGAGTCTTTAATTAAAACCCCAGATAATGCCACTTCCACTGAAAGTGAAAGTGCTGTAACAAATTTAGGAAAAACTATGAAAGCAACTATTCAAACCACCAAGGGCGATATTCAAGTCGAATTGTATGAAGAAAAAGTACCAAAGACCGTGGCTAATTTTGTAAAGTTAGCCAAAGCTGGTTTTTATGATGGCATTTATTTTCATCGTGTGATCCAAGACTTTATGATTCAAACTGGTGATCCACAAGCCAAAGGTACTCCAGGCGTCGACTTTGCTTATGAACCAAACGCTCAAGGTTTGCCAATCGCTGGTACGGGTGGCCCAGGCTATAAATTTGACGACGAATTTGATTCAAGTTTAAGACATGATGGTCCTGGTGTTTTATCCATGGCAAATTCTGGACCAAATACTAATGGTTCACAATTTTTTATCACTCATGTAGCCACACCTTGGCTAGATGGCAAACACGCAGTTTTTGGTAAAGTTTTAGTAGGTCAAGAAGTAGTAAATAAAATAGTTCAAGGCGATAAAATAGAAAAAATTACTATTGAAGAATAATCTTATGTTGGATATAAAATTCATCAAGGAAAATAAAGAGTTAGTCGCAAAAAATAATGCCAGTAGAGGAGTGCATTTAGATTTGGATCATGTGCTTACAGTTTATCAAGCCAAAAATGATTTATTAAAAAATGTTGAAGCCAAAAGACAGTTGCGTAAGTCTAGCTCTAAAACTAAGCCAGATGAAGCTACTATCCAAGCTATGAAAGCTCTTGGTGAAGAGCTCAATACTTTAGAGCAAGAACTCAAAGATAAAGAACAAGAATTAAATTTATTGCTTTGGCAAATACCAAATATCAACGCCTTGGATGTGCCACTTGGCGGAGAAGAGGATAGCGTGGTGATAAAAACTATTGGTAAAAAGCCAGAATTTTCTTTTCCAGTTTTGGATCATGCTGACTTGGGCAAAAATCTAGATTTGATTGATATGGAACAAGGCGCCAAAGTTTCTGGAGCTAGATTTTGGTATTTAAAAAATGAATTAGTTGATTTAGAATTTGCCTTGATGCAATTTGTCTGGGCAAAAATTTCAGCAGCCGGCTTCAAGCCTTTAGCTGTACCACATTTAGTCAAAGAGCAAGCTATGTTTGGTACTGGTTTTTTTCCTGCCGATAAAAATGAGATTTATCAAGTGAATGTTGACGAAGATACCTTATATTTGATCGGCACGGCTGAAGTGCCATTGATTAGTTATCATGCTGACCAAGTTTTAGAGCTAAAAAATGCTAAAAAATATTTTGCTTTTACGCCAGCTTATCGTAAAGAAGCTGGTAGTTACGGCAAAGATACTAAAGGAATTTTGCGCGGTCACCAATTTGATAAACTAGAAATGGTGGTTTTTTGTCGCCCAGAAGAAGCTGGCAAGTATCATCAGGAAATTTTAAAAGTAGAAGAATCAATTTGGCAAGACTTAAAAATCCCTTATCATGTTTTAAATATTGCCAGTGGTGATTTAGGTTCACCAGCTGCCCAAAAGTATGATATTGAGGCATGGTTGCCAGCGCAAAACACTTATCGTGAAGTGACATCTTGTTCAAATACGACTGATTTTCAAAGCCGACGTTTAAATATCAAATATGAGCAAGATGGCAAAAGAGAATTTGTTTATACTTTAAATGGTACTGGTATGGCCTTTGGTAGAGCTTTGATTGCTATTATGGAAAACTATCAAACTAAAGAGGGAAGCATTGAGATACCAAAAATTTTACGTAAATATTTAAGCTTTAAAAAAATAACGTAGTCATGTTGAATTTATTTCAGCATCTAATTTGATTCTGAAACTAGTTCAGAATGACATTATAAAATAAATGCATGCTGACTTGGCTAGAAATAAATCAAAAAAATTTACAACATAATCTTCAGCAATTTAAAAATATCGCAGCCAGTTCTGCTATTTGGCCAGTAGTAAAAAGTAATTCCTATGGTCATGGTTTAGCAGAAATCGTTTCTTTGCTAGACAAAGACCCAAACGTCGTTGGTCTAGCAGTTGTTAATCTAGCTGAAGCTTTAGCGGTAAAAAATTTAAGCTCTAAACCAATTATGGTTTTGAGCTATTTTGAACAAGACGAGGAAAAATTAAAAAACTTAAGCTTAAATATTTCTTTACCAGTTTATACTTTAGCACAAGCTGAATATTTAGATGATTTAGCTAAAAGTTGTGCTAAAAAATTTACTGTTAATATTAAGATAGATACTGGCACTGGTCGTTTGGGTTTTGCTTTAAGTGAAGCAGAAAGTGTGATAAAGCAAATTTTAGCTAAAGAAAATTTACAAGTGAATAGCATTTTTTCTCACTTTGCTGAAAGCGAAGCAGAAAACACGGACTTTACTAAACAACAATTAGCTGATTTTCAGACTTTGACTGCAAAATTTCCGCAAATCAAAAAGCACATGGCTTGTTCAGCTGCCACAGTAAATCAAGCTGAATCGCGAGCTGATTTGATCCGTTTAGGCTTAAGTTTGTATGGCTTATGGCCCAGTGAGGCAACTAAATATCAAGGCTATTTAGCGAAACTATGTTTAAAACCGATTTTAGCTTGGAAAACAAAAATTATTCAAGTCAAAAAAATATTAGCCGGGCAAACTATCGGTTATAATCGTACCTATACTTGCTCAGAAGATTGTCAGCTGGCAGTTTTACCTGTAGGCTATAATGAAGGTTATCCTAGGAGCTTGTCCAATAAATCTTTTGTTTTATTACAAGGCAAAAAATATTCTGTTCGCGGAAATATTTGTATGAATCTGATGATGGTCGAGTTACCGCTGGGCTTGGATGTCAAAGAGGGGGAAGTGGTCACTTTATTGGGTCAAGATGGAGACAGTGAAATTAGTGCTGAAGAGCTAGCTACTATGAGCGGTACGATCAATTATGAAATAGTGACGAGAATTAATGCTAACTTGCCGAGGATAATTATTTAATATTATATATTACACGACACAAGATATGAGAGTCAAGACAGAGAGGAGATGGCAAAGACATTTGCCAGGCCGAACACAAAAATTAGTTAGGAACTATTATCAGCAACAGTCCACTAATAAAACGAATCGCTTGAAGCAAATTATTTTTGTTATTTTTTTAGTCTTGGTTTTACAAGCTATTTTTCAAATCAAATTATTTCGTCTGACTAAAATAGAAATTAATAACAATCAAGAGCTACAAGTCGACGAAGTTAAAAACTTTGTCCAAACTCAGCTTGATCGTAGTCGTTTAATCATGTTTAAAAATAATAATTACTTTTTAGTGAAAATAAGTCGTTTAGAAAAAGACTTGATAGCTAACTTTAATCTTGATGGTGTAGAAATCACTAAAAATTTTCCGCATACAATAAAAATTAGTCTTCAAGAAAAAATTTCACAATTTATTTGGCAGAAAGATGATACTTTATACCTTATTAGTGCTAAAGGTGTCTTAAATCGCCAAATAGAAGCCTTGAATGAAAAATACCTAATTTTACAGGACTTAAGAGCCCAAAAACCTGAGTCTGAACAAATACTGAATGATAATGAGCTAAATTTAATCAATAAAATAGGTGATGCCTGGACGGCTAATTTTAATGATGATAATAAGCTCACCAGAATATATTTAAGTGATGATTTGAGTCAGCTCAATGTCCAAGTCAAAGCTGGCTATGTGATTAAATTAGATGCCACCAAAGATATCAACGAGCAATTAAATAATTTGAAAAAAGTTTTAGCAGAAAATATTATTACTGATCCTAATAGCGTTGAATATATAGATTTAAGATTTGGCGACAGAATATTTTTTAAATAAAATTTATTAGCTTTTCTCGCTACGCGGGAAATAGCATGAATATACCAGAGCGTTATTCCCGCCATAGGCGGGAAAACTTATCTCAGTTATCTTTGTGCGTATTTTATTGATATTATTGAATTGAGTATAATAACCCTTACACTCAATTTGACAATACTCAAATCTGCCATTATAATTAAGATATTAATAAATATACAAATGGCTAAATATCAACTTCCCCTGCTAGATGAATTTCTAGAGAACATCCAATCTAATAACTACTCTCCTGAAACAGTTTATAACTATGAACGTGATTTAAATATTTTTGAAATATTTTTATCCGAGGATTTAAAAATTCCTTTTAAGGATTTGACTAAAAGGTCATTGGTCAAATTTAAGGCCTACCTCTCCTCTACTGACAGACTCACCCCTGCTCATGAGCCGAGTAAAATGCAATTAGTTAGTTTTAGTATCAATAGAATTTTATCCGCCTTAAGATCTTATCTGAAATTTTTATCTGACATGGACTACAAAAGTCCGATCAATGCCGATGCCGTCAAACTCTTAAAAACCGAAAAAAAGCATGCACAAGTAGCAGAAATGTCAGAGCTGATCCAAATCATTGAAGCGCCCTATAAATTTGAAAAAGAAACTAATATCAAGTTTCGTAATCGTGCTATGCTTGAAACTTTGTTTGCTACCGGCATGCGTATTTCTGAACTCTTGTCTTTAAAACGAGAACAGCTAGATAAAACCGGTCGTATCTACATCATGGGTAAAGGTAAAAAACAGCGTTTTGTTTATTTGACGCCACGGGCTATTTCCCATTTGCAAATTTATCTCAAAACCAGAGTAGATACTTCTCCTTTTATGTTTATTCCTTATCGTGGACGTAACAATCAAAATAAAAATAAAAAAATATCTACTAATTATGTCCAGTTTAAGCTCAAACGCTATCGAGAATTATTAGGGATCAATGTCCCCATCTCACCGCACTCTTTAAGACATGGCTTTGCTACTTATTTAGCAGAAAACGGTGCTAATCCGGCCGCTATTCAAATTTTATTGGGTCACGAGTCATTAGATACCACGACACGTTATGTCCATGCTTCTGATAAATACGCCGAACGTGTTCACACCCAATTTCATCCTCTTAAAAAATAATTAAAAAAAGAGAGCCCCGCGTAGCGGGGCTCTTTGATCGTGTCAGATCAGAGATTTGAGCCAGCTGAGGAAGCTCGGCAGAATCAGCGTGTGACAGGAGACCAGGTACGCGAGTACCAGTGTTGCTCCGATCCAAATCCATGTCTTGGTGGGACTACTGTTCTTGGTGAGCATGGGGTCGTCATGTTCATGAGGAACCAGCTTGAGCTTACGCTCGACAGCAATGCCATGATCACGACTACGTGAAGCCATGATGTTCTCCCTCTGGTTTTCTGGTTTATGGTTTGATGCTGGTGATCACAGCCATGTAAGCGCAGAATATAGCTGCACAAAACAGACAAAGACCAAGTAGCCACAAGGGTTTTTTATTTTCCATTTCTTCCCTCTTGATTTAATTGAAGGTTCTTTTTGTCTAGTAAATACTAGCGAATAAGTAAAATTTAGTCAAACTAACCCCTTTTGTCCTTTTAGGACATTTCCCCCTTCGTAAGGGGGAAAAATTTTACAAAGCTCCTCCCCTTACGAAGGGGAGGTTGGGAGAGGTTAAAAATAAACAAAATACCCCGCCGTAGGCGGGGTATTTTAAGAGTTTTTTAATTTAGATAGTTTAATGGATTTACCGGAATGCCATTGACACGAGTTTCAAAGTGTAAATGTGGTCCAGAAGTAAATGGTCCAGCTCCTTTGGTGCCTGGCATACCACCAGAATAGCCAATAATCTGACCTTGGGTGACGAATTGGTCTTCAGTCACTGAAATGATATTGGCATGGCCATAAACGGTTGATAAGCCGTCAGCATGGACGAGCATGATGTAGCTATAGCCATATTGTCCGCCATCTTTAGCTTTAGCTACATAGCCGGATTCTGCGGCCTTGATAGGCGTACCTTGAGCAGCGCGGATATCGATAGCTGGATGTTCAAAAATATAACGATAAGGATAATCAGGATCATGAAAATAAGCAGTTACAATTTGTGAAGGCACTGGCCAAATCAAGCCTTCACTTTTTAGTTCACCACCAGATTTTAATTTGCGATTAAGTTTTTCACGAGCTACTTTTTCTAAATATTGAATGTCAGCATCAATTTGTGCTTGTTCAGCTTTAGCTTGAGCGAGTAATTGTTGAAATTTTGCTTCTTGGCCATGAGTTTTTTCTAGCAAATAATATTTTACTTCTTTTTGACCACCTAATAAATCTTTTTTAGCCTCTAGCCTCTCCCCTAAAATAACCAGTTCATTTTTATCTGTTTCTAAAGAATTTTTATCACCAACTAAAGAATTTTTTATTTTTTCTAATTCTTTGACATTTTCTAACAAGCCGTCTTGTAAACTTTCTAAACGATCAAGTTCAGAGATAAAGTCACTAAAACGATCATTTAAGAGGAGCATCTCTAAAACACCGGTTTTTTGTTGTTCACGATGTAGACCACGCAAAGTTTCAGCAATATTTTCTTTTTGCGTAGCTATTTCTGCTTCTTTACTTTGAATCTGTAATTCAGTGTTTTTTATTTTTAAATCAGTGGTTTCTTTTTCTAGCTCTAAAGACTGCACTTCGAGATTAATCTTGGCAATACCAGTGTCCAATGTAGCTACTTGATTTGATAAATTATTTAATTCTTTTTGTTTGGTGCTAATATTTTTTTTATAAACCTCAACCTGTCTATTTAGTTCAGTGATGCTAGCTCTTTTATTATTAATATCTTGATTGATTTGCCAGATTTCTTTATTGGCAGCGTCAAAATTGTATTCCACTCCTCTGACGATATTAGGTAACAAAAAAGTCGTCGAAAAAACGACTAAAATCACCTTACTAAATAGTTTTTGTTTTCTAATTTTTATTTTGTGTATCATTGCTTTTAAAGCTCTTTATATTATAACAGATTTTCGGCAAAAATAAAACACCCCCCGAGGGAAGTGTTTTATAAGCGTTAACTATTTAGTTTATCTATGGCTAATTTTATTCTCTTTAAACTTTCTTCTTTGCCTAAAACTTCTAAAATTTCTGTTGGACTTGGTGATTTATCTTGTCCTGACAAAGCCACTCGAATTGGCCAAAAAACATCACCAGCTGTTAAATTATTTTTGGCTAATAAATTATTTAAATCTTGTCTCAAAGTTTCTTCTGTCCATTTATCTTCTGCTAGATCATTTAAAAATGCCAAACTAATATTTAAGCCCGTTTTAGTTTTTTCTAAATCACTTTTTTTGAAAATAAGCATCGCTTTATCATAATCTACTAAATCCCAAACAAAGCTAGCAACTTCTGCTAATTGTGACAGATTATCTAAACGAGAAGAAAATAGTTTAAAGATTTTATGTTTTTGTTCGTCACTTAAATTTTCTGGTAAAAAACTAAAAGCTTGGGCTAAAATTTCTGGTGATTTATTTTCTCGGATATAGCTAGCATTAAACCAGTTTAATTTTTGAATATCAAAAATTGCTCCAGTTTTATTGATATGCTCTAAAGAAAAATTCGCTACTAATTCCTCTAGCGTAAAGAACTCTCTTTCGTCTTTTGGATTCCAACCTAACAAAGCTACATAGTTTAAAATCGCTTCTTTTAAATAACCTTTTTTGACAAAATCTTCGACTGCGACATCACCTTGTCTTTTTGATAGCTTTGAACGATCAGGGTTTAACAACAATGGCAAATGCACAAAAGTCGGTGCTTGCCAGCCAAAAGCTTCATATAATAAAATATGTTTTGGTAAAGATGGCAACCACTCGTCAGCTCGAATCACATGTGAAATTTCCATCTCATGATCATCAATGATATTGGCCAAATGATAAGTCGGAAAATTATCTGATTTTAACAGCACAAAATCATCTAGATCCTCTGTTTTGACTTTGATATCGCCATAAACCTCATCGTGCATTTCCACGGTTTTATTTTCTGGCATTTTAAAACGAATCACTGCTTTTTCACCAGCCTTGAGTTTAGTAGCTACTTCCTCTGGGCTTAAATTACGGCAATGACCGTCATATTTTGGTACTTGTTTTGCTTCACTTTGAGTTTTACGCAAATCGTCTAAACGTTCACTAGAACAAAAACAATGATAAGCTTTATTCTCGTCTACTAATTTTTTAGCAAATTCTTGATAAATTTTAGTTCTAGTGGACTGCACCATTGGTTCATAGTTGTCAAAAACTAAACCAAAAAGTTTTAAAATTTTGATTAAATTTTCTTGAGCACCTGGCACTAATCTAGCTTGGTCAGTGTCCTCTATTCGGAGTAAAAATTGACCATTATTTTTTTTGGCATAGAGATAATTAAACAAAGCGGTACGTAAACTACCGATATGTAAATAGCCGGTCGGACTTGGTGCAAAACGTGTACGAACTTGAGACATAAATTATTTTTTTAGTTTATTTTTGATAGTTAAATATAAAAAGACGACAATGGCACGATAAATTCGTTTGATTCTATTTGGCTGTAAGATTAGTCTCCAGAGCCATTCAAGACCAAAACTACGCATGAATTTCGGGGCTCTAGTTTTGGTACCAGCCAAAAAGTCAAAAGTACCACCGACACCGACTGCTACTTTGACGCTTGGCATTTGTGTCAAATGTTCATCAATCCATAGCTCTTGCAAAGGTGCACCCAGACCGACTAATAATATTTCTGGCTGGAAAGTATCGGCTTTTAAACGAGCTTCGTCTTGCGTGCAGACTTGAAAGTCTAGCTCTGGATATTTATTTTTGATAATAATAAAAAATTTTTCTGGCGATGTAAAGCCTTGAGGATAAAGACAAAATAAAACCTTATAATTTCTTTTACTGGCTAAATCTAAAATAATTTGTGTCAATCTGACGCCAGTCAAACGATCGCCTAAAGAAACTTTATGACCATAAAACTGTAAAGCAAAGACCACACCTGTGCTATCTATTGTGGAAAAGCTAACATTATTTAAAACTTGTTTAAATTTTTCATTTGTTTGGGCTTCGACGATAAATTCGGGATTGATAGTAGCTATTTGATGTTGGCTATCCGAATTTAAACAACTAATTAACAATTCTTTGGCTAGTTGTTCGCTGACGCTATTTATTTTGACTCCTAAAAGATTATACTCCTCCATATGCTTTTATTCTAAATCAAAAGTATTTAAAACAAAATATTCTGGTCCTTTTTTTTCTAAAATACTTTCTTGTAATTCTAAACGATCAACGCTAAATTCACCGGAAACTTTCCAGTCTAAAAATTCTTGAAACTCTTCGAATTTAGCAGCTTTTTTGACACGTGCGAGCGTCAAGTGAGGCTTAAAGACACGAGATTCTTTATTTGCTAGCCCATTTTGCCACAAGGTCTCTTCTAACTCTTCGTATAAAGTATTTAATTCCTCGTCTGGCTCAATCGCAATGTTTAAAATACGAGCTAAGCTGTTTGGATCTTTAGGGAAAAGCTGGGTTTTGGCTAATTTGAGGTTCATTTGGCCAAATTTTTGGCTAATTTCACCTAAAATATCGATAATTGGCACTAAATTATCCAATGGCGTATCACCTAAAAATTTTAGGGTTAAATGGACATTTTCGACTGGTATTAGGCGTAGTTTTTCACTCGGCACATTTAAACGGCTAAATTCTTTGAAAATTTGCTTAATTAAACCGATTTCTACCGGTAAACTAATAAAAAGTCTTTTATTTTCCATAAGCTTATCTTTATAGATTTTAGCTTTTATTTAGCTTTTTAGCAAATCTGGCTATTTTATGTTATACTAAATAACACAAAATAAATTAATCCTCATATAAATTTTTATGAAAAAAATACCTAGTTTTTTACTTTTACTTTTTAGTTTAGCTTTATTAATGCCAGCACAAATTACAATGGCGGCTAGTGATTTTAATTACTCAAACATCATTTCTGATCGAGAAGCAACTGACTATACTTCTATGAATAAAAATCAGATTACTAATTTTTTAAGCTCTAAAAATAGTTATTTAAAAAATTATTACTATTATGGCTATAGTCCAGTTCCAGGAGAAAATATCGCTACCACTGATGAAGAAAAATTAGCAAAATCTGCTGAAAAGTCAGCTGCTGAAGTTATCTACAATGCTGCTTATGAAGCTAAGATTAGTCCCAAATTTTTGTTGACTATGATGCAAAAAGAAATGAGTTTAGTCGAAGATTCAGAGCCAACAACCAATCAATTAGATTTTGCTATGGGCTATTATTGCTACGATGGTCAATCTTGTAATGAAAATTGGCGTGGTTTTGGTAAACAAGTCAGAGCCACTGCTTTACAGTTTAGAGATTATCTAGATAATATCAGTGGTCGTACTTATAAACCGGGTCAAGAATATAACATTGAGGGCGAAGTGGTGGTGCCAGAAAATAAAGTGACCGCTGGGCTATATAATTACACCCCACACCTACATGGCAATAAATTATTTAAAACTATTTGGAATCGTTTTGGTTTTGGCACTGACGATAGTGCACCAATCATCGGTGTCATTCCCGAAGGCTCAATAGTGAAGGCTAAAGACGGTGAAGATACTGATACTATTTATTTGATTCATAATAATCTTAAATTACCTTTTGCTAGTATGACCGCTATTGTTTCTCGTTATGATCCAAAGATGTTGATGACTGTATCAACTACAGAATTAAATAAATTTACCGAAGGTCCAAGCATCGATTATCCAGCCTACTCTATCCTTCAGGGTCCAGATAAGAAAAAATATTTACTTGATGGCTTAAATAAAAGATTGATTGCCTCTGACCAAGTCTTTAAAGCTTTAGGCTATAATCCAGACGAAATCATCACGGCTAGTTCCACTGCTTTAGCAAATATCAATGACGGTGAGCCAATTAGCGACGCATTTTCAAGTCCCGTTGGTCAATTATACAAAGACAAAACCACCGGCGGTGTCTATTATGTCAAAGATGGACAAAAATATCCTATAGTTGATCCAGAGATCCTTAAAATAAATTATCCTGGCCAAACTATCAAAATCGCCACCGCTAAACAATTAGATTCTTGGAATAAACAGTTGCCGGCCAAACTAAAAGACGGTCTTTTAGTCAAAGGCACGACTAATCCACAAGTCTATGTCATTACCAACGGTCAAAGAAAGTGGATCGAAGATGAAAATACTTTTAATTTACTTGGCTACAAGTGGCAAAATGTCATCACCGTTTCTGATCGTGTCATTAAGCTGCACGAGATTGCTCAATCTTTAAAATTATAATTATATGATTGTTTTTGCGGGACTAGTTCCTCATCCTCCACTTTTGATTCCTGAAGTCGGAAAAAATAATCTCAATAGTTTAAAACAAACTATTGAAGCTTATAAAATACTTGAACAAGATTTGTATGCGGCTAAACCAGAAGTTTTATTACTGCTAGGTAAATTCGGTGAAACTAACGAACAAGCTTTTGTGATCAACCAAAAGCCAAAAGTAAAAGTGGATTTTAAAAACTTTGGTGATTTACTGACTAAATTAGAGTTTGATACTGACTTTGCTCTTGGCTACAAAATTCGTGAAGCTACGGAAACTACTTTACCAGTGATTTTAAGTGCTCAAGAAAATCTTGACTACCACGTCGGCGTACCACTCTATGCTTTAGCTCAGCATTTACAAAATGTCAAAATTATAAACATTGCTTATAGTAATCTTGATGCTGAAACACATGTAAAATTTGGTGAACAAATCAAAGAAATAATTAATCAATCTGGTAAACGTGTCGCTGTCATTGCCAGCTGTGATTTATCACCAAAACTTAGTCATGACTCACCAGCTAGCTTTGCTCCTGAAGGTCAAGAGTTTGACCAATTTATTTTAAAAAAATTTGCTAGCAAAGATTTTCAAGCTTTGTTAGAACTTAATCCAGAAATCGCCAAAAAAGCTGACGCTGAACATGCTTGGAAAAATATTTTACTGCTATTTGGTTTAATCAAAAACTTAAACTATACGCCAGAACAATTGAGTTACGAAGCTCCATTTGGGATTGGTTATTTAGTGGAAAATTTTAAATTATAAAAATATTTTGCTAAACACCTCGCAGGTCACCTGCGAAGTTAGCTCATAAAATAAATTCTTAATAAAACCCCCGCCCATTCGACTACGCTCAGGGCGGGGGTTTTATAGAGTGATTAAATTTTTAATATTTTAAGAAATTATTCTGATATTTTTTCATAAACAATTTCCCGCACTTTTTTCTTATCATTATTTGTTAAAGAAATTTTATAACTGCGCTTATCTTTCGTATTTATTTCAAGTCCAAGGATTCCACTTTCAATTGATGAAATTTCCTTAAAAGGAATCATCACTTCTTTTGAGAGAAAACTTTTTTTAACGGTAATGTACTTGTCATAAACACACAACTTTGCTCCTACATTTTTTGCCACATAATTTGCTTCCATATAATATAAGTTAATTAATAATTTAATTAGCAGTACCCCCTCTAGCCCTCCGCCTTCGGCGAAGTGCTATCTCCCCCTAAATTAGGGGGAGAAACAGAGGGGGTATTTTTATCCTTATCAGCCACAACTTTAAAAAAATACTTCCACATCTCCCCGCTTTTGCAAAGCTCTTTTGTATCGGCTACGCAAGTTTCCACAAAAGCACGCGGTTTGTCCTTACATATTTTGAAAACAGAATTTCTTTTAAAAGCCGGAATATGTAAATCTTTGATAATCTGTAAAGCAAAGTCTTGCCACTGATAAGCCGGTGGTTTTACTTTATTTTCTTGTTTATTTTTGAAAATATCACCCAAAGTTTGAAAGCCTGTTTCTTCTGCCATAGCTTTTATTCTGCAATTTTATTAAATATGCTAGAATTATAACAGAAAAGTTCTCAAGACTTAATATTGACAAAAGAGCTAAAAAATATTATACTATATTTTATGTTAAAAATAGCCACTTATCCACAACCGATTTTAAGACGAACAGCCAAAGAAGTTAAGGTTTTTGACCAAGAGTTAAAAGACTTGGCTACTGCTATGGCTAAAATAATGTACGAAGACGACGGTATCGGTCTCGCTGCTCCACAAGTGTCTGTTTCTCAAAGAATGCTAGTCATTGGTGCTAAAGATGGCAAAAGTTTTAAAGCCTATATCAATCCCGAGATTACTTTTTTCTCTAAAGAAAAATGTGTCAATGAAGAAGGCTGTTTATCTTTGCCAAAGATCTATGGCTTAGTCCAACGCTCTAAAAAAGTTCATGTCAAATATCAGGATCTAGATGGTAAATGGCAAAAAGAAAAAATAAAAGATTTTAATGCTATTATTTTACAGCACGAAATTGATCACTTAAACGGCATCTTATTTATTGATCGTGTGAGCAAAATAACTCAAGGCCAAGATTTATTAGATGCTTTAAAAGCAAAGTTATAACGATTATGTCACCCTGAACTTGTTTCAGGGTCTAATTAAATAAACCAGATTCTGAAATAAATTCTCCTCGAGTCTGAGCGATCTCGGAGTCGAAGACAGAATGACAAAAGTATGAAAAAAATAATTTTTTGGGGTACGCCAGAATTTTCTTTGCCAAGTCTAGAAGCTTTAGTAAAGCTAGACTTAGTCAAAGCGGTCGTCACTCAAAGTGACAAGCCAGCTGGTCGTGGTCAAAAATTAAATATTTCGCCGATCAAAAAATATGCCACTGAGCATAATTTATTTGTTTTACAAAGTGATACTTTAGACGAAGCTTTTGTGAACGAGCTAAAACAATTTTTACCCGCTACTTTTGTGATTGTCGCCTTTGGCAAAATTATTCCACAAGCTATTTTAGATTTATCTGAATTAGCAGCCTTAAATATTCACCCTTCAAAATTACCGATTTTGCGCGGCCCATCACCTATTCAAACTGCCTTATTAGAGGGCTTTTCTGCTACTGCGGTATCTTTGATGCAATTGGACGCAAAGATGGACCACGGGCCAATTTTAGGCCAAATTGAGGCTAAAATAGAGCCAACAGATGACTACTTAAGCTTGAGTCATAAACTTAGTCAAATTGGTGGAGAATTGTTAAGCGAAAACATCATCCCCTATTTAAATAACGAGCTCAAAGCCATTCCTCAAGATGACACTAAAGCTACTATCTGTAAGCTGATCAAAAAAGAAACTGGCATTATAAATTGGCAAACTCCAGCAGTAAATATTTTAAATCAAATCAGAGCCTTTATTGCTTGGCCGAAAAGTTCAGCTAGCTTAAAAGATATTGAAGTAAAGATTGAGCAAGCCAAAATTAGTGAGATGAAATTAAATCCTGCTGAAATAAAAATACTTAATACACAATTATTTATTGGCACCTCAACCTACGCTTTAGAGATTTTAAAACTTCAACCCGCTAATAAAAAATCTATGGCAGCAGCGGAGTTTATCAGAGGCTATCAAAGTAAAATTTAAGCACCCCCTCACGGTCTCCCCCTAATTTAGGGGGAGAAGGCGCGTTCCCCGGCATATGCCGAGGAAGCGACAGAAGGGGTATTTTTATTTTAATAAACTTTTTGCTTTTTCTAATTGCAAATCAGCGTTTTTGGTATTTAAGATTTCATAATTTGGTGTGATGCCAACTTTTTCGATTGATTTATTACCAGCTGTCAGCCATTCAAAGATAGTGTATTTCATAGCAGATCCACCAGAAAAATTAGCTACATTTTGGCCAGTACCTTTACCAAAAGTAGTTTGGCCAACAATTTGCGCTTTACCATGTTCTTTGAGGGCTGAGCTAAATATTTCTGAAGCTGAAGCTGAGCCATTATTTACTAAAACTACTGTTGGTAAATGAAATTCTCCTCCTCTACTACTGTAGAAATTTTGTGTTTTGTTTGGGTATTTTTCACTAAAGATTAAAGCGCCTTCTGGCAACCAGCGCTCTACTAAGCTAATAGCTGAATCAGTGTAGCCGCCGGGATTATTTCTCAAATCTATAATAATGCCTTTAGTATTTTTGTCTATCACCTCTGCTTTAGCTAGATTAAACTTTTCTTCTAAATCAATGGCAAAAATATTTATTTTAAAGTAAGCCAAATTGTTATCTAATTTTTTAGCGCTTACAATCGGTAGCACTATTTTTTCCCTGACAACTTTTATCTCAAAAGTTTTCTTTTCATCGGGACGATAAATAGTTAAATTGACTTTAGTGCCGCTTGGTCCTTTGATATAAGTGATGGCCTGATCAAGAGTCATATCACTTAAATCTTTGTCGTCAGCTTTTAAAATTTGATCATATGGTAATAAGCCAGCTTTTTCGGCTGGAGAATCAGGTAATGGCGAAATAACCACCACTTTGCCATCAATCAAATCAACCATAGTGCCGATGCCCTCCACTGTTCCTTCTAAGCGATTATTAAACTCTGTTTTGCCTCGTGGATCAAAAAACTCTGTGTAAGGATCATTGAGACTTTGTGTTAAACCTTTCAAAGAGCCATAAAATAAATCTTGGCTATCTATTGGTTTATAATAATTTTGTTTTAAAGTTTGCCAAACATTTTGGTATAAAGAAAGATCAATGCCATTATTTTTAGGAACTAAAAAATTATCATCTTTAGCACTTTGAATGCTATTTAATTTTGCTGTACTGATATCAAGAGCTAAGTATTTTAATTGCTGTAAACCTTCTGCTCCGTTTTCAATACGATATAGTAAATCATCTAAAGGATTGAGATACCAAGCTTCACCAGCCTTATCTACTTGAATTAAAAATTTTCCTTGATATTTATTTATTAATTTATAGTCAACATTGAGGCTTTCGGTGCTAGTCGCTAATTTTTGTAAATCTTTATCATGAATACCTTGGCCAAATTTTTGCAATAGTCTTGTCATACTAACACCATCTTTAAGATGATATTTTTCACCAGAAGATTCATCTATATACCACCAACTTGGTGTATCAAAATTTTCTTCCACCACAATACTGCCGGCGTATAAGTCTTTTGGTAAAATTTTAGTGGCCGCTTGTAGATTATGTCCGTAAAAAAAGAAGCTAAAAATAGCTAAAGTAAAAAGTATTTTTTTCATATTTTTGTCATTCTGTCTTCGACTCCGAGATCGCTCAGACTCGAGGAGAATTTATTTCAGAATCTGGCTTATTTAATTAGACCCTGAAACAAGTTCAGGGTGACATTTGTTTATTTCTTTTCTGTCACATTAAAGCCCATATATTTACCGAGCATTAGTCTAGTTTGTGCATCTACGGCTGGAATAGAACCAAAGATAATCATAGTGATCGGGAAAGTAAACCATTGTAAAACTACTAAAGCATAGTTATAAAGTTTATTACGAGACCAGGCCTTTTCTGGAAATGGCGGTAAAATCATCGTGCTCATGATAGCGATCATAAATAAACCTACTAAACCAAAACGCATCAAACGCTCTAGTATTAACGGTGTATTTTGGGCTAAAGCTGTACTAAGATTATATACTTGTGCCATATAAAGAGGTAAATGGCCCAAAATCAAAATAATCAATGGTGCGGTAGCCCAAGAATAAACACCTTCGGTTTGATTCCAAATATAAATAAATTTTTTCTTAAAAGGGATGTTTTTATTTTTAGAGAAACGCCAAACCATATAAGGGAAATGCTCAACTCCCCAAGCCCAACGACGCATTTGTTTATATTGATTCACCATGCTACGCCAAAATGGACCAACATAAGGTGAATTCATCGAAACCGTGGCATACATCGGTTCAGTTTGATAATGTCCATTATATTTAATGAAGCATTGTAAAAAAATGCGAGAGTCTTCGGTGACAATATTATTTTGCCAAAAACCCACATCGATCAAAGCTTGCCAGCTCATACTGTGAGAAGAAAAAGTAAATAATCTATCAGGACGAGCAAGGTCTGTCAATAACCAAAAAGTAGTAGAGTTTGCTACTACTCTCGTAAATGGATCAGAGCCCCAAACATTGTTATGATAAAAAGCTAAAGGCTGAAAACTAGTGTGGTATGGATCAGAATGAGATAAAAATTTATAAGTCAAACAAGCAAAATAATTATCAGAAGTGATAGTGTCGACATCAAAAGCAGAGACGATTAATTTTTTATAGTCAAAACCTTGAGCGTCAACATATTTTTTTACTTCATGGCCCATGTGATAAAGGTTAGCACCCTTACCACGTAGCTCGCCCTCTAAATTATCTGGATGTAAAGTGATGATGACCTCTTTAAAAATATTTTGATATTTAGCTTTGATTTTGTCAGCGGTAGGCTGAAAATTATTTGCTAGCCTAGCCTCACCACCCAAGATAACAACTAATTTTTTTTGATCGTATTTTAATTTGGTTAAATTTTCAAAAGTTCTATCTACTACTTCAAATGGCTCGCCGGCAGTTGGTAAAAAGATCAAATGTGTATATTCTTGCCAATTATGATATTTATTTTTTAATTCTTGCCACCAATCAATTTTTGCTGTTTTTTTGTATCTAAACCAAGAAATTAAAATAAAAATAGCTAAATAAGTGACACGTAACACCCAATAAACATCGAAAATAATAATAATATAAATACCAAGCAATGGTTTAAGTAGGGAAATCAAAACTATACCCAATAATGTCACCCAAGTAATGAATCCGGGAAAAATTTCTAATAAACGGTATTGATAATACTCTTTTTGTTCGCTTGTCATAAAATATTTAAAACAAATGATAATGATTTACCTCTAGCCCGATGGCTTGATTTATATGTGTTAATTTGTCGGTTTGCAAAAGTTTAACTAAATCTTGATTAATATTTTTTACGCTTTGTGGTCCGCCGTAAATAAATCCCGTAGCTAATTGTACTAAAGTTGCGCCGGCTTTTATTTTTTTATAGGCATCTTCTCCGGTAAATACCCCGCCTAAACCAATAATTTTAAATTTATTTTCACTATTTTTATACAAATAAGCGATAATTTCATTAGCACGAGTAGAGATCGGCTGACCAGCTAAAGCACCTGGTTTGTCTTGATCTTTGCTTTTTAAGCTAAATCTTGACTTATCTTTAGCTAGATTAGTGGCTATCACACCAGCTAAATTGTATTTTTTCACTAAAAAGATGATATCATCTAGCTCACTTTTTGTTAAGTCATTGCCAATTTTTAAGCACAAAGGCTTTTGTTTGGTATTTAAACTGGTTATTTTAGCTAAAATTGGTTCTAACAAAATTTTATTTTGTAGACCACAAAAATTTTTTACATTCGGACAGCTTAAATTTATCACCACAAAATCTGCGTGCTCTTCTAAAAGCTGAAAAGACTTGGCATAGTCCTCGGCCGCCTCTTCCATCGCTACGTCATTTGATTTAGCGATACTAATAGCTAAAATATTTTTGCGTTTAAATCTATTTTTAGCTTGGATAAATTTTTTAGCACTATTTTGTGCACCAAGATTACTTAGACCATAATAAACTAGCAAAGCCTTGTCTTGTGGTAAGCGCCATAATCGTGGTCGAGCATTGCCAACTTGTGGCTGATAAGTGATAGAGCCGATTTCAGCAAAACCGAAATTAAAAGCCGGCCAAGTCAAAGTAAGCTCTACTTTTTTGTCTAAACCCGCCGCTAAACCAATAGGATTTTCGAAGTTTAAACCAAAAACTTTTTGTTTTAAACTAGCATCGCTAAAACTAAAAAATTTAGCTAATATTTTATTTAAAAAAGCAAAGTGGTCAAAAATAGCTAGTGTTTTAAAAGTAAAAATATGAGCCGTTTCCGGATCAAGTAGGAACAAAATAGGTCTAATTATTTTCTCGTAAAATTTCATTTTTGGCTAAAATAATGCCTTCACAGCTTAGCAATTTTGGCTAAAATAAGCAAATCTATGGCACTAACTCGCTCCAAACACAATTCGACATATCATTATCACAGGTGTAGCGTATTTTGCGACTAGATTTGGTAGAACTAGCATTAGTCTCAATATTTGATTTACATTCAGCTGCTTGGTTACAAGCTTCTGGATAAGGCGTGATGATTAAACTAGGATTATCAAAACTAAAACGGAAACCAGAGTCAACAGTATGCCTTTCCGCAAAATAAACATCCACTAAATTTATACCTGCTGATAAAAAGATATTGCCAGTCTTAGTAAAAGAAGCATGGGTGCCACTATTATTTACTACTACTATACCATTGAGCGTCACCCAAGAGTCATCATCAGAAGCCAAATTATAGCCATAGTTTCCTGCAGCTGGAGCCGTCACTTGTGCGCGCCAATGTAGCCCGAAAAAATAATCATGACTATAGCCTTCTTTATTTTCCCACTGTGTGCCATCATAAGGAAACCAGGCGGTGAGATGAAAAATTAAGCTAGAGTCTAATTGCTCATGAGTTTTATATATATCATCAAACCAATCGTGTTGGGTTGGTGTTGGCGTCGGTCCTGGGTAAGGATCGACTTGCATATCAGGGTGATCTTCTGACCAATTAAAATATTCTCCCCACCAGCCACTGCCTGGTGTAAATACACACTCAACCGCCGGATCACAAGCACCATTAGCCGACTCAACAAATTGACTAGCAATAGTTGATTTACCCAAAGTTAAGTTACCAAAAGTAAGATTATTAGGATCATTTTTCACTTGCAACAATGACTCTTGCATACCGATTTCGGCATTATAAAAATTATTTATATTTTGTGTAAAAGATTCTAATGAATTTTTATTATTAATCGCAATAATAGTAGTCGATAAAACGATCGATAATAAACCGATAGCTACAATCATCGAAGCGATCAGAGCAGCTGCACCAGTTTGTGAATCAAATATTTTTTTTAGCATATTAACGTAAGCTAATAAATGTTTCAAAATTTTTATTTAAATAACCATAAATATCACTTTGATCGCCAGTACTTAGATTAAAATTGATCAACACTCCTCTATTTGTATTACCTAAAGAATCATTGACTGGTGTCAAAACTAAATTACTAACTTTAATTTGGCTAGAGTTTAAAGTTAAATCTGGCTGAGCAGTTTCACGATAAATTAAATTATTATTTTCTACTTGTAGACTAAAATTAGTAATATCTGTCATAGAATGAACTCTATTATTTAACTGTCCGATGATAAAGCGTGCATCATTATAGAGCAGATTAGAAGCTTTTAGCTGACGACGGATATTAAAATTAGCCATCAGTAAATTACTGATCACTGCCAAAAGCATAGCGGTAATAAAAATATACACCAAAGTTTCTATTAAGCTAAAACCTGATTTATTTAATTTTTGTTTAAATTTTATCATTATTATAGATGAGGAGAATAGCTTAAATTAAACTCTTCTAAAGCTGGTGCTTGAAAATCTGATTGGCTACTCAAAAATAATTTATAACGGAAATATCTTTGATCTAAATGATAATTATAATTTATAAATTCTTTAGCAGCGCTCGTATAATAGCTAGAGCCAGAGCCATCTGGCCCCACATAATTCCATGGACCATTACTATTGTTACTGGTAGCTAGCTGAAATTTGATCGTAGTATTAGCTGGTTGTGAACCAGACCAGGCTAACCAATTGTAAGTGACCGAGCTTGCACCGGTATCAAAAGTCGAAGATTCTAGTTGACCAGAAGTTGCGTAACAATCACTGACAGCAGTAGAAATAATAATTAATTCTTCGCTATTACTGGTGGTAGCCGCATAAACAAAAGAACAGTTAGCTGCTAAGCCTAAAATATAACCGCTTAAATCAAAGCTAGTCACAGAGCTAATAGTAGCTGGAAAACTGACATCAACTATTTTTAATTCTTGATTTGACAAATTAGTACCTAGGATAGCATAAGGTCCCACAATATTAAAAGTATAAACTTTAGCGCCAACATCATAATAGCCTAAAGAAATTGGGGCACTAAGATTAGAAATATCATAGACAAAAAATTCACCTCCACCAGGGCCAGAGCTGTTGTTGTCCGTCGAAATATAAGCTCTTGAGCCTAAAACAAAAACATCAGTGCCAGATAAAGAGCCTGGTAAATTGGCATTGCCAATATTTTGTAAATTAGCTGCATTAGTGCCATCAATGATTTGCAGTTCAGCGTTAGCATTTTGGGTAGCTACAAAAATGTTGTTAGCGGAAATAAATAATTTTTTGCCCAGACCATTCAAGTCTATGGTATCTAATGCTTGTGGATTAGTTGGCGTACTGATGTCATAAGCGTACAAAATATTACCTTGGACAGCATACAGCTTGGTATCATTTACCCCCACGTCTAAAGCATCTGAATTACCAGATAAATTCACAGTCGTTGCAATACTAGGATTATTTATATTAGAAATATTGATTACTCTTAATTCACTTGAGTCTCCTCTAGTAGCTAAATAAGCATAATTACCTTGCACGGCTACTGCGGTTACAGCGCTACTGATATTTAATGATGATATTTGTGAAGGATTTTTTGGATCTGCTATATTGAGAATATAAAATTCTGAACCAGAACTATTATTTTCAGTCACCATGTAAGCATAATTACCATTCACATAAATATCATTAGCATCCGCGCTACTATTTAGTAAATCTTTAGTTGAAGTTGGTGTAGCATTATTCCAATCCAAAAAACCAGAGACTAGTGTACTTATACCTTCGATGTTAACTTCTAAACCGCTAGTTTTACTATAAAATTTTGTGGCATCCGACCAAGTAGCCTGCCCCGAGCCACCAGACCAATCAGTTTGCATAAAACGCTCAGCTTGCCAACGACTAAGATAATTATCTAAACTCAAAGTTTTGATATTTCCTTTTCTATCAGGCCAAGTAATAGTCGCAGTAATTTTTTTAGTATCTGGATCGATAAAACCACTAGCGACAATATCACCATAAATATGACCATTAGTGCTAGATTGTCTTTGGACAGAACTGATATTAATATTACGAATGTATTTATTTTCTAAGGTTTCATTGCCAGACACTAAAGTCCAAGCATTGTTTTGTAAAACTAAATGATAATCTCCATTTACTAAACTCGACCAGTTGATTAATTTCATGGCCTCGAGACTTTCGCTAGCATAAAAATAAGCCTTAGTTTTATCTTCATTAGCTTTCCATAGACTGGCATTAAAAGTATTCATCGTCAAAATAGCGGTAATAATCACACTGACAAAAGAAATTGCTACTAGCAATTCTACTAAAGAAAAACCATCTTTGTCTTTTGTATGAAACATCAATTTATTTTACCTAAACTATCTATCGTAAAACTATAACTTATTTCTTGATTATTAGTGGAAACCAAAGTGACAGTGCCGATATTTGGTGTTTGGCCTGTAAATTTAGTAAAAATTAAATCTGGACCAAAAGATTCATTGCCATTTGATAAAGTAGTAGCAGCATTGACAATACTTGCGCCTTTTAAAACTACTATTTGATTATTAGGATCACTCTGATTATAGCTGTCGCCACTAAAAATAATATATTGAGTATCTTCAAAATGAATACCCCAATTTTTTTCTCCAGCTGCCGAAATAGCTGATTGCCTAATTTCTACAATTTTGCTTTTTAATTCATCTACTTGATTTATCAAAGCCACGCTGTTACGCCATTGATAAAAAGCCGAAAAGCCAATGCCAGCAATAATAGCCGCAATACTAATAGTGACTAACACTTCGACAAAAGTAAGGCCGGAATTTTTTTTCATGTTTATTTATTGACCAAAACTTAAAGTAAGCTGATACATCGGACCAATCACAGAAATAGCGATAAAGCCGACAGCAATACCGACTAAAATCAATAAAACTGGCTCAATAATAGTAGATAAATTAGCCAGTACTGAACTTACGCGCTCTTCATAATAATCAGCAATTTTCTTTAAAATTTGATCTAATTCTCCAGTATTTTCACCGACTTCGCATAGCTGGATAGCAAGCGAGGGAAATAAGTTTGGTCTTTTAGCCATAGCATCGGCAAGGGAAATACCTTTGGCTAACTCTTCAGAAATCAGCTGGGTTGTTTGTCGATAGTGCAAGTTAGCCAAAGTTTTTGCGACAATTTCTAAGGCCTTCACGATAGATAAGCCAGAAACTAACAAAGCATTTAAATTACTCGCAAAACGAGTCAAAGCTAATTCTTTAATCAAATTACCGACAAAAGGAATTTTTAATAAAAAACGATGTAAAAATACTTTTGGTTTTGGTAATTTAAAAATTAAAACTAAAATAGCCAGCAAAATAATCAAGCCAATCAATAAAAAGCCAGCGTAATTTTTGATAACTTCGATGATAAATTGTACCGCTAATAAAACAAAAGGTAATTTAATCCCGCCATCTTCAAAAATAGTGATGAGCTGAGGAAAGACAAACAAAGCTAAAAAAACACTGACACCACATAAGGCGATCAAAACAATACTTGGATACATCAAAGCACCCATCACTTTGGAGCGTAATTTTTTTTGCGCTTTTAAAATACCAGCTAAATTCGCTAAAGCATCCGCAAGTAAACCAGTGCTCTCTCCGACCTCTACTGTCGCGATAATCATTTCTTGAAAAACGTCTGGATACTCTTTCATGCTGACTGATAAAGGCTGTCCATTTTCAACTCTATTTTTTAAGTGCAAAATAACTTTTTGTAAGTATTTATTTTTAACCTCTTTACTTAAAGTAGTTAAAGCTGGAGATAAAGCTAAGCCCGCTTTAAGCATGGTAGCTAAATTATCTAAAAAAAACATTTTGCTGGTCAAATTTACTTTGCCAGTTCTGAATTTAAAAAAGCTCTTTTTTTCTATTTTCGGTGCGGCCGCTGTCAATTCTTTTTTTAAATCTGGTTTTGCTACTTTGATAACTTCTAGTGCTTTGGTTTTTGGTTCGGGATTATTAAGCTGATTATTTCCCAAATATTTCATATATTTTTATTTTTATAAAAGCCCTGTTTTTCCCCGCCGCAGGCGGGGAAAATTATTCTTTAAGTTTATTCACGTTTAATGCTCAAAACTTCGGCGATACTTGTAGTACCGAGTAAGGCTTTTTGTAAACCATCTTCAAAGATGGTTATCATGCCACTTTTGACAGCGATTTCTTGAATTTCATTAGAAGATAAATTTTTAATAATCGCTTTTTGAATATCTGGAGTATTTTCTAAAATTTCCATCACACTAATACGTCCAGAATAGCCTGACTGATGACAATATTTACAGCCCTTGCCTTTATAAAAACTTAATTCCGAAAATTTAGTAAATTTTTGTTCGATCCATTGTAATTCTTTAAAGCGTTGCAGCATTTTTTCTAAATCAAATTCTTTACTTAAAGCTTGTATTTCTTCAGTACTTAACTGATAACTTTCGATACACTTTAAACAAATACGACGCACTAAACGCTGAGCAATCACGACGTTTAAAGTCGAGGCCACTAAAAATGGCTCTACTTCCATGTCTAGCAATCTAGGCGGCACGCCAGCGGCGTTATTTGTATGTAAGGTAGAAAGTACCAAATGACCCGTCAAACCAGCCCTGACGGCAATTTGAGCGGTTTTATTATCACGAATTTCACCAATCATGATGATGTCTGGATCTTGTCTTAACAAAGCTCTTAAACCATTGGCAAAATCATAGCCAGCCGCTGGATTGACTTGAGTCTGATTCACTCGATGGACACCGTATTCTATCGGATCTTCAATGGTACAAATATTGACTTCTTCAGTGTTTAAAATGTTTAAAATCGAATATAAAGTCGTAGTTTTGCCACTACCTGTCGGCCCGACCACTAAAATCATACCAAAAGGCTTAGTCACTTGGCGATTCATGATGGTAATGTTTTTTTCCGAAAAACCCATATTATCTAAGCTGAAATTTTGGGCATCATCAGTCATCAAACGCATCACTATTTTTTCGCCATAAAAAGCAGGAATTACTGACACACGGACTGACTCCTCTTGACCATCTAAAGCAAAAGAAAAGCGTCCATCTTGCGGTACTCGATGTTCGTCAATTTTAAGATTTGATAAAATCTTGATCCTCGCCACTATCGCATCATGCACTTCGGCTGGTAACTCCACCTTATCATGTAATTCGCCATCTATTCTAAATCTGATCACGACAGCGTCAGGTAAGGCCTCGATATGAATATCAGAAGCTTGATCAAATAAAGCATACTCTAAAATCACATCAACGATTTGGATAATCGGTAAGTCCAACTGACTTGGTGTACCTTGGACTTGTTTAAATTTTTGGTTAATAATTTCATGCAACTCTTCGGTAATATTTTTTTCATACAAATGAGCAGCGAAAAAGAAATTTTTACTACTAGTTAAATATGGCGCAATTGGTTTTTTTAAAGATTGAGTGACAGCATCGACACTTTCTTTTCTCAAAGGATCAACAAAAGCTACTTTTATTTTATCCTGTTCAATGGCAAAAGGAATAGCTTGATTGTCACGCGCAATTTTTTCGTCTAATAAATTGACAATTTCTGACTCTAATTTTATTTTACGTAAATTAGCATATGGCACTTTAATCAAGTCTCCAAGTAATTCATATAAAAATAGCTCATTAAAAAAACCTCTCTCTATCAATACTTCTTCGATAGCGCGACGACGACGAGAGGCGTTTTTTTTCGCGTTTTCCCAATCAGTTTCCGTGATAACTTTTTGGGCTAACAATACTTTTTTTATTTCTTCTTCGGAAATTGGTAAACTTGAACTGGCCATAATATATTTAAAGTAATTTAAACTAAATAATTATTTATATTATACCATATTTTAGAAATAAACTATAATTTATTTTATTCGTGTCCCCGCGTACGCGGGGAAGACGAAAGAAGTATTGATTTAGAAAAATATTTTATTCGTGGATAATTACTTTAGTGCCAAGTGCTGTAATGTTGTATAAATACTCTGCTGGGCCAACACCTAAGCGTACACAACCATGAGAAGCTTTCTTTCCTAAATGTGCTTCACCCTCTTTGTAGCCATTTGGCCACTCTGGTAATTCATGTAAACCATAGCCTTTTTGGACATTAAAGGCCATCCAATAAGGCATATAAAGTCCATAAGCTCTTGAATATCGCCTTTCTTGCTTATAATCTACAGTGAATTCGCCTATTGGCGTCGGCATCCTGTCTAAGCCAGAAGATACGGGAAAGCTAGCTATTTCTATGCCATGATAAGCATAAACTTTGAGATTTTGTTCACTTAAATCAATGTCGATATACTTTTCTACATCGGTTCGGCCAGTGGTTTTATGGGCGGGAAAAAATAATAATTTATTTTCTAAGTCAACTAAATTTAAACCAGTTAATAAATCTGGAGCAAAGGCCATGAATTCATTTTTCAAATTACCAAAGCCATCAAAAATTTTTACATGTGGTCCACCTGATAGTTGCGGTACGGTGATAATTTCCTCTTTATTATCATTATCTATATCTAAAGCTAAAACTTCAAATCCAGCTTTAAATTTTTCTTCATAAGTCAAAAAACTATTTACTTCAGAACCATCTAAACGATAAATATAAAGTTTTGGATAACGATCAGCATCAGAAGCTAGTAAAATTTCATCCATTTCGTCACCACCCAAATCTACACGAGTGATCTTAAAATCTGGTCCCAAATCATAAGGCACGATAAAATTAATGTCTAAATTTTCACCAAAACGATTAAAAACTTTGACGTGAACTTGATTATTTTCATAAATAGCCGTGGCTATTTCTCGTCGGCCATCTTGATTAGCATCGATACTCGCTACTTTGACGCCACTATTTGTTTTGGGGAAAGCAAACCATTCTTTGCCAAATTTTAGCTCACCATAGCCATTAAATATTCTGACATGAGAACCACCACTGCCATTTACACCAGTAATAATCTCTTGTTTATTATCACCGTCTAGATCTCCAACCGTTAATTCCACGCCTTGAGTCATATCTTCTTTATAGGCTAGCCAGCTTTTTATTAAACTGCCATCTTGCCTCAAGATTTTTACATAAGGCAGACCCTTTTTTTTGGTACTTAAAACTAATTCATCCATGCCATCGCCACCAAGATCAACTGAAGCGATATTAAATTCACTAAAATCTTGTAAATTTTCTGTTGACCACAAAAAATCACTGACTGTTTTATCAGTCGGTGACCATAAACGGCCGCGATCAAAATCAATCGCGCCAAAAACTATCTTTGGAGTTAAAAATATAAAGCTAAACAAAAAGTAATATAGTATCTTTTTGTGCATTTTTATTTATGTTTTTTTGTTTTTATGTAATTTCTTTACCTTTTTCCCGCCTACGGCGGGAAATAAGCTTATATTTACCCGGAGATTTTCTGTCTCCTTTTGAATTAATACTTTCTTCCACCTTTTCCGCGTATACTGTTTTCCTCCGCGTAGCGGAGGAAATATAGGGTATAGTTTATTTCTGGAATCTTAAATCACAAGATCTCTGACAAGAATCAAAACCTTGCTGTAAACAATTTGCTTGACCCTCGATGTTAACTTCACAAAAATTATCTTGGCACATTTTCACACAAGACTTGTGATCGGTAAAAGGCACAATGGCAGTATCTACTTCCGCTGCTTTGCCCGTCACACTACAAGCACTCAAAGTCAAGCTTAAAGTAAGAAGTAAAAAAGATATAGCTGTTTTATTTGCTTTATTTTCCATATTTAAACAATAACTATTTTTTTATCTTGATAAACAGTTTCTTCTACAAACTTATTTACTATTATTTGAAATTGATCAAATTCATTTTTAAATTTTTCTCTGCCTTCTGGAAATGATAAATTTAATTCTTTCATTTTTCTTAATACACTAAAAAATTCTGTTTTAATGTCTACTTTTTTTAAAAATTCTACCATTTTTGGAAATTTTGTTTCTAAATTATCTAAATCTGCCATACTTAAATTTGACCAATCGTTTTTAAGTTGTTTCCCTTCTTTATTTAGCGCAATATGGAATTCTTCCCAATCTTTATTAATTTCTTTCAAAACTATCTCTTGTCCTCTTCTGTCAGCTGGTAAAAATTTTTGTAAAAAATCTTCGACAGTCATAAAACCAAAACGAACTTTATACAAAAAGTCTCCAGTTTCTAATAATTTTTTTAAACGATTATGATTAATCTGCCCATTTTGATCAATAAATTGTAGCCAAGTTGATTGACTATGATGGGTAAATGCTTTATCCGTGATTTGAAAACCTAATCTTTTAGCGACTGGCGTGTCCATCAGCCAAGATGTTCCGGTGATAAATTTTACTTTTGGGTATTTATCTATAATTTCTTCCGCTAATTTACCAAACCATATGTGTAAATTCTCTGGATTTAATTCTGTTTCTGCTTTTTTAAAAAATTCTTCAACGTGTATCTCTAAACATTCGTCTGATTTTTTAATACCATATTCTTCCAAATTCGTTTCTCTGTTATCACTAATATTATGTCTAATGGGACCTATGCTACGCTCTTGATTATTACTAATTGGCTTATCTTTCTTTTTAAGTTCTTTAAGAAAGTTTTTTTTACTTAAAACTAGCTGAAAAATTTGTGTATGCCAATCTTCTTGATGATCATGATGTATTTGATCTATATTTACTAAAATTGGCTGTAAAAATTCTTGCCAAGCATCTTCATTTGCCCCCTCTGTTTGATTATACTCATTACTTAGGTCAGAAATAATAGTTGTGTATTGGTCTAGAATTTGTGTAAATTTAATCTCTGGATTTGTAAGTACTTCTTGAGAAAATTTTTGACCAGCAAAATATAACTGAATTTCTGATAATTTTTCATACAAAAGCCTCTCGTGTTCTTGAGGGTCTTCGGCATTTATTCTTGTTTCAAAACTATTTTCCATGACAATGTTTATATTTTTTACCAGAGCCACAAAAACAAAGATCATTGCGACCAATTTTATGACCGCTAGCATCTTTTGGTTTAGTAGCTAAAACTTGATTAGCTTGAGCCCTTTCCTCTACTTGCTGTTGAAAAGGACTAAAGCCTTGCTTTTGTTCATTGAATTGTCGCATTTGCTGAACTTGGGGTGCGGCCATTTTACGAGCAATACCGACTTTAAAAATAGCATAAACTATTTGTTGGCGAATAGCATTAATCAAACTATTAAACAATATAAAAGCTTCACGTTTGTACTCTACTAGTGGATCACGCTGTCCGTAGCCCTGTAAGCCAATACCGGTACGTAATTTGTCCATGGCCGTCAAATGCTCTACCCATAAAGTATCCACGCTACGCAAGACTAAACCGCGCTCGATCATCTGCATCGGGGCGATTTGCTCATCATTAATATCAATCGAGCTGTTGATAGTTTCGGTTTGCTCCTGATATTTTGTTTTGGCTAAAGCCTGCAAATAAGTGATTAATTCTGTGCGAGCAACATGATCATGACTTTTTTCTACTTGCTCTAATAATTCTTTGATTTTTGCAATCTCCTCTTCAGAAACAGTAAAAATATTTTTGATAGTTTCGATGATTTCTTGAGGATTGAAATCACCGTGCTCTTCTTTACCTAAAGTATGAAAAGAAACCACTTCTTCAATTTCTTTATTGATTTGTTCTAAAACAAAATTTTGTGCTAATTCTGCTTTAGCTGTTTTGTCATTGATGTCCGTAAAAATAGTCAAAAAGTTTTGACGTAGTTTATAAACTACTTGACGATGTTTATTTATCACATCATCATACTCGACTAAATGTTTACGAATATCAAAGTTATGACCTTCTACTTTTTTCTGAGCAGCTTCAATAGAATTAGAAATCATTTTATTTTCAATGGCGGTTTCTTCATCCAAACCCAAAGTAGTCATCAATGATTTGATTCTATCAGAGCCGAAAATACGCATCAAATCATCATCCAAAGAAATATAAAATTGAGAAGAACCAGGATCACCCTGACGACCAGCACGTCCTCTGAGCTGATTGTCGATACGACGAGACTCATGTCTTTCGGTACCTAAAACATGCAAGCCACCTAAAGCTTTTATTTCTTCGTGTTTATCTTTATCAAAAGGTATACCACCCAAAACAATGTCCACACCTCTACCAGCCATATTGGTCGCTACCGTAACAGCACCTTTTTTACCTGCCTGTGCTAAAATTTCAGCCTCTTTAGCGTGCTGTTTAGCATTTAAAAGACTAAAAGGAATACCAGTTTTTTCTAGCATTGCTGCTAGCTCTTCATTTTTTTCGATAGAAACTGTACCGACTAGCACCGGCTGACCAGCCTGATGTCGCTCTTCGATTTCTTTGACAATAGCCTTGAGTTTACCGCGATAAGATTTATAAATACGATCTTTTTTATCATTTCTGACAAAAGGCTTATTACCCGGCACTACTGTCACATCTAAGCTATAGATTTTAGCCATTTCTTCGGCTTCAGTTTCGGCTGTACCAGTCATACCAGCTAGCTTGTCATACATTCTAAAATAATTTTGGAAAGTAATGGTGGCCAAAGTCATGCTTTCTTTTTGAACTGATACTCCTTCTTTGGCTTCGATGGCTTGATGTAAGCCCTCAGAATATCTACGACCTTCCATCATACGGCCAGTAAATTCATCGATGATGATAACTTCATTATTTTTCACCACATAATCTCTGTCTATCTGAAATAAAGTTTTCGCACGCAAAGCTTGCTCCAAGTGATGAATAGTGCTTAAACCATGACTTTCATAAATATTATCAACGTTGAGTAATTCTTCCATTTTTTTCACACCAGCTTCTGTCAAAGTAGCCGTGCGCATCTTTTCATCGATATTATAATGCTCATCTGCTTGTAAAACATTGACTAGCTGAGAGAACTGTTGATATTGAGCAGCTGATTCTTCGGCTGGTGCGGAAATAATAAGTGGAGTTCTAGCTTCATCGATCAAAATACTATCGACTTCATCGACAATAGCATAGTGCAAACCACGTTGCGCTTGTTCGTCTATGCTTTGCGCCATATTATCACGCAAGTAGTCAAAACCAAACTCATTATTAGTACCATAAGTAATATCAGCATTATAGGCTTCTTTTCTGGTCACTGACTGTAAATAATCAGTCACCACTTTGACACCAGCATCTCGTGTCTGATCATCTTGAGTGTCAGCTGCTTGTTTATTATAAATAAAAGAAGCATCGTGCTGAATCACACCGATACTCAAACCTAAGAAATCATAAATTTGGCCCATCCAAGTAGCATCACGTTTAGCTAAATAGTCATTGACGGTCACGACATGCACACCTTTGCCTTCTAAAGCATTTAAATAAACAGCTAAAGTAGCGGTCAAAGTCTTACCTTCACCAGTTTTCATTTCCGCGATTTGACCTTGATGTAAAACCATGCCGCCTAATAACTGCACATCAAAATGTCTTTGCTTCAAAGTACGAAAAGCAGCTAATTTGACTAAAGCAAAAGCTGGCACTAATAGCTCTTCTAAATTAGCACCGGTTTGGGCTTGAGTTTTTAATTCAAGTGATTTAGTTTTTAATTCTTCATCAGATAAATCTTGCCAAGCTTGTTCTTGCTTGTTTATTTCTTCAATCTGTGGATTTAATTTATCTAAAAAACGTTGGTTGGCATCGCCGAAAATTTTTTGTATCCAGGACATAATGTGTTATATATTCTATTTACTGCCAAAATTTTAAAGATTTTATCGAATTAGTTGCTCTTTTCCAACGGCTAATATTTTTATCTTTAAGCTTGAGCAATTGACGACTTAGCTTGTCTTGTAAAATATCTACCGCTGCTCTAGGATCAGCGTGCATTTCACTCAAAACTAATTGCTTTTTATTTGGCAAAGCTACTTTTACTTCTACTTGAAAAACCTCTCCTTTTTTATGATGTTGATCGCGAGACAAATTAACCTCAAAAGAGCTAATATCTCCCTGATATCTATCTAGGCTAGAAAATTTATCTTGTAGATAAATCTCAAAACTATCCGTTAAATCAAAGTTTTTGTTGTAGATTTTAATGTTCATAGCTTTTTATTGTTCACTCGCCCTGTGGGCGATTAATTAATTACTTAATTACACTTTAAATATACCAAAAAGAGCCCAAAAAATCAATACCAAAAAACTGCTTAAATTAAGCAGTTTTAAAGCTAACATTAGCTAAAATTTATTCTAAAATGGCTTTAATACGTCGTATGCCAGCAGAACTAGACTCTTCTTTTAAGATCTTAAAATGACCTAATTCGCTAGTATTTTCGACATGTGGGCCACCACAAATTTCTCGGCTAAAGAAATTAGCGTCAGATCCCACTGTATAAACCTTTACTTTTTCTCCATATTTATGGCCAAATAAACCAATCGCGCCTTTATTTTTAGCCTCTTCTACGGTCATTTCTTGCCAAGACATTGGCAATTTAGCATTAATCTGTTGATTCACTAAATCCTCTACTTGGCTGATTTGTTCAGGAGTCATTTTGTCTGGGTGGACAAAGTCAAAACGCATGCGTTCAGCATTGATATTACTACCACGTTGTTCCACATGATCACCTAAAACAGTACGTAAAGCCTGATGTAAAAGATGCGTAGCCGTATGATATTTACGACTCATGTCGCTATCATCAGCAAGTCCTCCTTTGAACATACCAGCGGAAGCAGTGCGAGATAATTCCTGATGTTTTAAAAATGCCTCTTTATATTCTGCTTCTGAAAACTTTAAACCTTTTTCTTGTGCCAATTCTAAAGTTAATTCAATCGGAAAACCATAAGTAGCAAAAAGTTCAAAAGCAGTTTGTGCATTTAAATTATTAGCCTGAAATAATTTTTCAAATTGTTTTAAACCATTTTGTAAAGTTTGATTAAACTTTTCTTCTTCTTTTTGTAGTTCAGTAAAAATAAAACTTTTATTTTTTTCTAATTCTGGATAAGTATTTTTAAAATTATCTATCACGACTTGCACTAAAATAGTTGTAAAGCCAGCTTGAATGTTTAGATTTTTAGCAAAACGAATTGCTCGTCTGATCACACGTCTTAAAACATAGCCTTGGCCAGTATTTGACGGTGATACACCTTTTGGATCACCTAATAAAAAAGTAGCTGAGCGCATGTGATCAGCGATCACCCGAAAAGATTTAGTGTCTTCTGTATATTTTTTAGCACTCAAGTCCTCTATTTTTTGAATCAGCGGATAAAATAAATCTGTTAGATAATTATCAGCCAAGCCATTTAAAACTGCCAAAGTTCTTTCTAGACCCATACCAGTATCAATATTTTTTTGGGCTAAAGGCAAAAATTGACCATCAATAGTTTTGTTATATTCCATGAAAACATTATTCCAGATCTCTACCCAATTTTTATCTGTGGGATCAAAATCTTCTGGCACAGCATCTTTATCGCCTACCCAATAAAATATCTCTGTATCCGGACCACAAGGGCCGCTGGTGCCTGCTGGACCCCACCAGTTATCATCTACGCCTAGTTTAGCTATTCTTGGTGCTTTGACGCCTAAACTAAGCCATTTATCATAAGCTATTTTATCTTCACCGACGTTTTCATTGCCTGCAAAAACAGAAACTGCTAAATATTTATCCTCTATAACTAATTCTTTGGTCAAAAATTCCCAAGCAAAATCAATAGCTTGGATTTTATCATAATCACCCAAAGACCAATTACCCAGCATCTCAAAAAAAGTGTGGTGGGTAGTGTCTCCTACTTCTTCAATGTCTCCTGTGCGCCAACATTTTTGTACGTCAACCAATCTTGTGCCACTTGGATGTTTTTCACCCATTAAATATGGCACCAAAGGATGCATACCAGCGGTCGTAAATAAAACCGTTGGATCATTTTCGGGAATCAAAGACGCTGAAGAAATAATAGCGTGATTATTTTTTTGAAAATACGTTAAAAATTTTTCTCTTAACTTTTGTCCTGTTATATTCATAAAATCATCATTATTATCTCGTATCTCCGCTAACGCGGAGATAGATCTAAGCCACTTATAGTTCCACACCCGCGTCAGCGGGTGTGATCTAAATGGCGTATTAATTTATTTTTTAAATTTATCAAAAAACCAATCACTATATTTATAGACCAAAACAGATGAGACTGGCAGACTCATAAAGCCCAATAACACATCATATAGTGTATCATTTGGCTCAGTTGCTGTAAAAAACATATTTTTGTTTAAATAAATCGTAATAAAATATTCAAATAATTCCCATAATAAAATTAAAGACATGGAAACCACTAAAGTCGCTAATACTAAATCAGATTTGGTAGTTTTGATATTTAAATGTAAAGTTCCAGCTTTAAAAAATATTGAAAATAAAATAAATAGGGCTAAAGGCGTAAAAAAGTGTACATAAGTATCATAGTGATAAATATTATCAAACAACCACAAATAACCAGCTACTGATAACAACATCACAGCTGAAAAACCAATCTCAATCCAGTCTAAAAACTCATTGGAAATATTTTCATGTAGACCTAAACGGCGGTAGATAATACGTGGCAAAAATAAAACTGCAGCAAAAGCTAAATAACCTAAAACTACAAAAATACTATGTCCAGTGATCAAAAAATAAGCTGACATAAACATCAAAAGTACGCTAACAGCATTGATAAATTGACGAATTTTTAATTTCATAAAATTATTTATTGAATAATTGCTGAAGCAATTAATTCTTTATTTTTATAAACAGCTAAAGTTTGCCCTGAAGCTGGAGCAAATTGTTTTATTTTAAAAATTGCTTTATATTCTTGATCGTTGATTTTTATAATATCAAGACCCTGGTCTTCTTGGCGATAACGAATTTTAGCTTTGGCTTTGAGTGGAAATTTATACTGATTATTGAGCCAGTGCCAATCATGGACTATCAATTTTTTATTATAAAGTTCTAGTGATTCTTTTGGTCCAACGACTAAAATATTTTTTTCTAAGTCTTTTTTCACTACATAAAGCGCAGGACCACCACCAACTTCAATGCCTTTGCGTTGGCCAATAGTATAAAACCACACACCTTCGTGCTCACCGATTTTCTTGCCATTTACATCATGTATCTCGCCTATTTTGGGACTAATTTTTTGACTCAAAAAATCTTTTAAATTTACTTTGCCGACAAAACAAATGCCTTGAGAGTCTTTTCTGTCTGCGTTTGGTAGACCAGCTTTTTTGGCAATTTGCCTGACTTTTGGTTTTTTCAAATGGCCAATAGGAAATAAACTTCTAGCTAATTGTTCTTGATTTAAACCCGCTAAAAAATATGATTGATCTTTATTTGGATCTTTGCCTTTTAATAAATGAAAGCCAGTTTTATCTTGTTTGATTTGGGCATAATGTCCGGTAGCGATTTTATCAAAACCTTTTAAAAGTGCTTTGGCTAAAAAAAGCTTAAATTTAATTTCGGAATTACACAAAATATCTGGATTTGGTGTTTGACCTTTTTGATAGGTCTCAAATAAATAATTCACCACTGTTTCACGATACTGTTCTTCAAAATCCCAAGTTTCAATTGGAATATCTAAATGTTTAGCCACAGCATAAGCTTCGTCTCTATCCGTTTTCCAAGGACATTCATGATTGGTATTATCTCGGCTAGAAAAGTTTTTCATAAAAACCACCGATACTTCATGACCTACTTTTTTTAATAACAAAGCAGTGACAGCACTATCCACTCCACCAGATAAACCAACTAAAACTTTTAATTTTTTTTCTTTCTGAAAAAACATGATTAATACAAGTGCTTGTTATAAAATTTAGCCATGGCCATCAAAATACCATTTTCAAAAGATTGTGTGCGAGTGATAAAGTCATTAGTTAGTTCGCCAACAGTGCCATTAGTTCCTCTTACATTGGATTTACTAAACATTTCTTCAGCAACTGGCGCTAACTCGCGTTTTTTATCCATGATTTCTACTTTAGCATAATCTGGTAATTCTATTGCTTCGCCATAAGCCATGCTATCGATTTTAGCATCAGTCACATAAATAGCACCAATTAAAAAGAATCTTTCTTTGCCTAAAAATTTATTTAACCAAACGCCACCTTCAATACCTAAATAAAAATCTGCTTGCACGCCAGCCTTGATCAAGTTTTGCGCTCGATTATAAGCACCAAGACTCGTCTCCTCTATACTACGAGGCTGATCATCTACATCAGAAGCTGATTTTTGGGCAATTACTTCTATTTCTTCATTAGGATAAATCTTAGCAAAAGCTGATTTAACAGCTAATACTTTTGGTTCTTGTATAGAGCCTAGGGCAATTTTTATCATAAATAAATCTTTAAATAATGTTTATATTATGCTATGTATTTTAGCTTTTGTCAAAGTACCCGCCTTATCAAAACACCCCCGCGTCGCGGGGGTGTTTTAGAGCTATTTTATCTACCTATTTTAAATATCTCTCCTTTTTCTAAAGCTTTGCTAGCTAATTTTATTCGATCTTGAGTACGAGCATAAAGTGTAAATAAACGTTCACCTTTTTTCACTGGATCATTAAACTCTTTATTTAAATACACGCCGGCGAGCTTGTCAGCTGGTGCGCCTAAAATACGCGCAATGATATTAATCATCTTATTATCAGTAAAAGTAATTTTACCTGATTTTGGTGCATTAAAATATTTTTTACAAGCACCGATCACGATATCGTCAGGCTGAACATTTGGATTTCCACCTTGAGCTTTGATAATATCTTGCATTTTATTCCAAGCCTTACCACTTTCCAAAGTTTTCCAAGCCATGGTTGCACCGTGGCCTTTTTTGGCTTTACCACAAAGCTCCAAAAGTTCACCAGCTAAATGGATAGCTTTATTAGCTAAATCAGCAGGATAATTATCTTTTTGCTGCAAAACTCTTAAAACATCCCTAGCTTCTAAAGCTGGGCCAACACCACGACCAACTGGATCTTCAGTTTTAGTCATGATGACTTTTATTTTGATCTTAAATTTTCTAGCTAAATATTTAAATTTTTTCTCTAATTCTTTGGCTGTTTTCATGTCTGGTATTTTGGTAGTTTCACCAACCGGCATATCGATCACTAAACATTTTACGCCAGCTGCTACTTTTTTAGCCATAATACTGACCAGCATCTTGCTATATGGCTCCAAAGACAAAGGATAAGAAACTTTAAGAATTTTATCATCCGCTGGAGCCAGGTTAAATCCACCACCCCAAACTAAACAAGCGCCGTGTTTTTTAACAATGTCGTGTATTTTTTCAGCTGTTAAAGACACTGGGGCTAAAACTTCCATAGTGTCAGCCGTTCCGGCTGGTGAAGTAATAGCTCGAGAAGAAGTCTTAGGGATAGTAAGGCCCAGCGCAGCAATAATCGGGATCACGACCATGGTAGTACGATTACCAGCCAAACCACCGACTGAATGTTTGTCTACTACTAAGCCGGGAAATTTCAACATCTCGCCAGTTTCGGCCATGGCTTTAGTCATAAAATAAAGCTCTTCATCGGTATATTGACGCATAAAACCAGAAGCTACAAAGTAAGTGATTTCTGTCCTGGTTAAAACCCCAGAAGAGATATCAGTAAAAATTTGCTCAAATTCTTTATAAGTCAATTTTTTACCTAATAATCTTTTTTTAATAGCTTGAATTGATGGTGCGCGCTCTAAAACTTCTATTTCTACGATAGTATTATTAGGAATCGCTATTTTTTTCCAAATATCTTCATACAAACCTATGTGCCCAGAGCTATTTTTTTCATCAGTAGTATTTGCTTCAGCAATAAGCTCTTTATGATCCCAAGAAATGCGGATTTTATCACCAGCATGCACGCCATAACGCATCGCTTCATCGTCATTTAATAAAGCGATATTTGCTTGCCCAGTCTTGATATCTAATTTTTTAGTTTTTAAATAATATGCCATAAATTAAAATTTTATTACTTCTCCTGGCTGAATAATATTTTGCTCTTCTTCGGCTTGATCTTGGCGAAGAATCTCTGGCTTAGCCTTTAGAGCTTCAGCTAAAGAAACAAACTCTTCTTTTTTATCATCTCTATCATAGTTCGGCACTATTTTTATACTAGAAGGTGGTGGAATTTTACCAGACTTAGCTAAATCTAAACAATTTTTGCAATAAACCGCTTTGCTTGGATCTGGATCAAAATTAATCTCTGCTTCTGAACCACAAAAAGAACAGTTTATTTTATGTTTAATATTTTTTATACTTTTCTTTGATCCGTGTTCATCACGGCTTAGTTTTTCTTGTTTTTTTCTATCGCCTGCACGTCTATTCTCTACTTTTTTAGCAGACTGTGTCCCACCAGAAGGCGTGATAGCAGCAGAAGAACTCTCTTTTTTCTCACTTGTTTTTTCGTCTTTATTTTCACTCCAGCGCATAATCTTTTCTTCTATTTCTTCTCTGGGACTAGCATAACGTTCTCGTGAGACCCTAATCACTTTATCTCTAACTTCTTTATCACTTGGTTTGATATCTATCGGCGGTAAAGTAGTGGCCGAGAAGGCTTCAGAAGCTACGCCGTCGATCATGAGTTTTAAATAAATCTGATATTTTGGTAAATTGACTAAATTTTCTTGCGTGAATTGTGGAAAAAACTCTTTTTCTAAAGCTTCGGCATCTACCGCACCAACTCTAAAAGAAACTATCGTGCCCACATTACCAAAAATAGCAGCTTGAACTTTTTCATCTACCTGCTCAATGTATTGGTGGGCAATTGTTAAGTCTAGACGATATTTTCTAGCTTCTGATAAAATATTAGCAAATGATTCTGTGGCAAAGTTTTGAAACTCATCGACATAAAGAAAAAAATCTTTACGTTCAGTTTCTGGAATATTCACTCGACTCATAGCCGCGAGCTGGATCTTAGTAATCATCATCGCCCCCAATAAAGCTGAATTATCTTCACCGACTCTACCTTTAGCTAAGTTTAATAACAAAATTTTCTGATTATCCATCACTTCCCTCATAGTAAAAGAAGATTTTACTTGGCCTAAAATATTTCTGATCAAAGCTGAAGACAAGAATCTGCCAACCTTATTTTGAATCGGAGCGATAGCCTCACTTTGAAATCTATCTGGATATTTAGCATATTCCTCTACCCAAAAAGCTTTGACCACTGGATCAGATAATTTATCTACTACTTTATTACGAAAATTTTTGTCCACCAACATCCTCATGATGCCAAGCAAAGTAGAACCCGGATACTCCAGTAAAGCCGAAATAGCATGGTGCAAAACATATTCCAAACGAGGACCCCAAGAATCAGCCCAAATCTTTTTGAAAACACCGATCAAACCGGAAACTACCAAATGTCTTTCTGACTCGTCGACACTTTCTAACACATTAAAAGCAATGGGGAAATCTAAATCTGAAGGATTAAAATAAATCACATCATTGATTCTATTTGCCGGAATAAAATCAACGACTTTTTCTACTAAATCGCCATGTGGATCAATCACGCAGACGCCGTGTCCAGCATGAATATCTTGGATGATCATATTTTCCTGCAAAACTGATTTACCCATACCAGTTTTACCAATGATGTACATATGTCGACGACGATCATCGGTTTTGATACCAAACTTTACTTCTGAATTACGAAAGTTTGTTTTACCAAAAAAGTTAATATTTTGATTCATTTTATTTATTCGATTGGTAAATTAGATGGTGCCTCAGCTTTTGTGCTAGCTAATCTAGCTGGCTCTTTGGTGCTTTTAGCTTTTGCAAATTTATCTTCAAAATAATTATTATCTATATCCACATTAAAAGCTGGTTTTTTTAATTGCGCCATTAAAGCTTCTTTTTCTGACGAAACATTATCGCTAAAACCAGCAATCGGTAAAGAGCTTGGAGCTTCAGATTTTTTAACTTCCGTACGATGCAAAAGCGGCGTGCGTACTTCCATACCAGGGAAATGCCATAAACTAGCTAGCTCTTCAATATTTAAAATAAAAGATTTGTAGCCCATTGCACCGCTACGACTCTTGCAAGCTCTGATGATATTTTCTCGACGACGATTATTACGATATTTAGTAAACCAATAGTTAGTTGAAGTTTTAGTTTTAGGATCTGGTTTAAAACTATTTAAATCTAAGGTAGAAAATTGTTTAATAGCTCCAAAGACAGAAGATATCACTCTGGGTGGAGAAAAATCTTCTTTAGGGGAGATATAAGCCAAACGAATTTTACACTCGAAACCTATCTTACTAGCCTTATTATTAATCGCTTCTAAAATATTTTTTTCGCCTGGCGTCAAATGCAACATCATGCTTGGCATGTCTTCTTTTTTCTTTTCTTTTGATTCTTTCCAAAGAGGATAGACAAACTCACCTAAATTATCAAGCGTATTCATAAAAACATCCACTGCCTGATTACCTTTTGAGGCTGGTTTTGGCGCTGCTTTCTTACCGGCTATTTTATAAGCCATTTTTTCCGAATTTGCTAGCCATTCTACGCCAGTTGGTTTGACCATGATTTGAAACCAAACTTGTTCACCAACATGAATTTTACTCATGGTTTCTAGCAAAGCTGCTAAAGGATCTTTATACTCACCAGAAACCTTATCTTCAAAAGCTGGGTAAGTACGAATCGGTAAAGCATCTGATTTTACCGGTACTATTTCTGTGCCCCAGACATTATAGTTATCATCCGGAAATTTGGTTGGCGCCCAAGTCGTATAATCCTCTACTTCAGTGATTTCGGCATCTGGGTATTGGGAATAAATCGCACTTTCTACCACATCCCTATGTTGGGTAGGAGTACGCACCAAAAATTGCACATAACCGTCAATACTCACAATTTCAAAAGAAAAGGCAAGTTGAAATTGCCCTTTAACATACATATCAACATTATTCAAGTTAGCATGAGCACCGGAAACTGTCGAAAATAAACCCTCAACCGCTTTAGGTGTTTGTTCATGGTCTTTTGGTATATCTACCGCTAATAAAGTAAATTTTATGCCCGAAAACCATTTGTCTTGTTTAAGCATTAGCCAAACTTGATAGCCTTGAGTAATAAAAAGATAAGCAAAAAGTATCCAAGCACCATGGATAAAAATATACCACATCGCTGCTTCAGGACCATTAGAAACCGCATTCAATAAATCAGTTAAATCAATAACTAAATTTAAAAACTCTATTTGCATAAAATTTGTTACACTTTGACATAATTATAACCTATTCCGCCAAAATATAAAAGTTTTCACCCCTCCCATCCTCCCCTTCGTAAGGGGAGGAGTTATAATCAAGATGTTTTGTTGTTTTCTCCCCCTTGCGAAGGGGGAGATACAGAGGGGGTCAAAAAACACCCCAGGATAAACCCGGGGCGTTCTGATAATAAATTCACTTGAGTTTTCTCCGCCGTAGGCGGAGAAAATCAAATCTTAGTTAGTTTTTAAGAAATATCTACCTTTTTCATCGCGACCAAAACGATCTTTATTCATCAAAGCTAAGGTAATAGTAGTCTCTTTGATTAAGCGTTTCTTTAATACTTCAGCGACAATTTCTTTTTTAGATAATGATCTATCAGTATTTTTCAAAATCTCCGCAATCACATCAGCGACTACACCTGGTTTAAAGCCCCATTCTTTAAGGGCATAAATACCACGACCAACTAAAACATATTTGTCATCCAAGATTAATTCATTGTGAATAGTAGCCGGATAAGCTTTACGGGTATCAAAAGTGCGATCATTGATGATGTTAGCGATTTCTGTAAAGTGTAATGGCTTAGCTTCTTTTTTCAAAACAATATAAATCTTATCATTCATACGTTTTGGACTGATGCTTGGCCAATGATTTAAACCCCATTCTTGATAAGGATTATCTTTGATCTTTTTGGTAATAAACAAAAAGTTTACTACTACTTTATCAGTCAAATCGTCATTGGAGACAAAAAAGTCAGCCTCAGAAATCTTATTAATCAACTCATCTAAAGTCAAAGGCTCTTCTTCTTTGCTTAATAGATCAACAATTTTGTTGACTACTTCATCAAAAAAGTCTAAAGAAGCTTCTGGAGTTTTCCAAAAATCATGTACTTCTTTATTGGCTCTGACAAAATGAAAACGATGATTCAAAAGTTGACTTAAAATAAAGTTAATCGCGGCTTTATTACTTGAGCTTGCACCCGGCACTAACAATAATTCTTTAATCAAGTTTTCTTCTGACATCATGCCACCGTGCTCAGCCAAAATAGCATTAGCAATATCCTCGATCTTCTTTAATAAGTTTTGATCAAAGTTTTTGCTAATTTTTTTCAGCGAACTGTTTTCAATTTGACGCACACGTTCACGAGTGATTTGGTATAGTTTACCAATATCTTCTAAAGTCTTTTTTTCTACTCCAGATAAACCGTGACGCATTTTTAAAATCTCTCTTTCACGTTCAGAAAGCAAAGACAACAGTTCTTCAACTGTTTGAGTCGGATTAAATTCGGCTAAATGGGACAACTGTTGAGCAGTCATTACTTGGTCTAAAATTGAACTCATATATGTATGTGTTTATAAATTCCCCTAGAGAATAACATATTTCTAAAAAAAAGTCAAGGCAAAATACCCCCTCTGCCGCTGAAGCGTCTTCTCCCCCTAAATTAGGGGGAGATATAGAGGGGGTATTTCTTTAATTTATTGGCTAATATTAGCTCTTTTTTGAATTCCAAAGCACTACTATCGGGGAAGCAATAAAAATAGATGAATAAGTACCGATAATTACGCCCAAAATCAAAGCTAAGACAAAATATCTCACACTCTCACCACCAAAGATATAGACCGCTAATAGGGCAAATAAAGTTGTTAAAGAGGTATTTAAAGACCTTACAATGGTCTCATTGACACTCAAATTGACAATTTCTGCAAAAGATTGTCCTTTGATCTTAAATAAATTTTCACGAGTTCTATCAAAAGTCACAATCGTGTCATGAACAGAAAAGCCTAAAATCGTCAATAAGGCAGTAACAAATAAAACGTCTACTTCAACATTTAGAAAATGTCCTAAAATAGCATAAATACCAATAATAATGAAAATGTCATGGAATAAAGCAATAACAGCGGCTACACCATACTTCCAGCTAGCTACTGGTTTTGACACGTGTCTAAAGGCATAAGCAATGTAAGCAATGATTAAGATCAAAACTAAAACGATCGCTTGCACAGCCTTGTCTTTTAATTCGTTACCAATAGTTGGTCCGATAGATTCAAATTTTAATTCTTGTCCTTGCAAAGCTTGATTATCAACTTGAACGTTTTTTAAAGCAGTTAAAATTTCCTGATGTCTTGGTTCGTCAACGCTTTCAAAACGAATAAAAAATTCATTATCACCACTTGGCTGAATACGTAAACTTTCTAGATTTAAAGGCTGTAAAACTTCTGTGATTTTTTCTACACTTGGTCGATTTGGCTGATAAGCTATTTCCAATAAACTTCCACCAGTGAAATCAATGCTTAATTTCAAACCCCAAATAAGCAAAGCAGCTAAACTAATAGCAGACAAAACACCTGAAATACCAAACCACCAATTTTTTTTACCAATAATATTATACATAAAAATTACTCTTTATTTTGTTTAACACCAAATAGCCACAATTTATTTTCTAACTTTTGGGTGACTAATAAACGTAAAAATGTACGAGTGACGGTAATAGCTGTAAACATAGAAACCAAGATACCAAGTGCCAAAGTAATAGCAAAACCCTTGACCACCGAAGTACCGAACCAAGCTAAAACCAAACAAGTAATAATCGAGGAAACATTTGAGTCACGGATAGAAGTCCAAGCACGAGCAAAACCATTTTCAATCGCCATAGTTAAACTCTGACCAGCGCGTAGCTCTTCTTTGGTACGTTCAAAAATCAACACATTGGCATCCACGGCCATACCAATAGAAAGAATAAAGCCAGCAATACCAGCTAAAGTCATCGTGACCGGAATAGCTTCAAAAATAGCCAAAGAAACAATAGCGTAAATCAATAAAGCAAAGACTGATAACAAGCCTGGGAAACGATAGAATACTAACATGAAGATAGCAGCGGCTAACAAACCGATGATACCAGCAGCCAAACTCTTTTGGACTGAATCAGCGCCTAAAGAAGCACCGATAGTTTGTTGACTTAATAATTTGATAGGCACAGGAAGTGCACCAGAATTCAAACGTCTGACCATGTCTTTAGCTTCTTTGACAGTGAAATTACCAGAAATAACAGCTTTACCATCAGTAATCGCCTCTTGGACAGTTGGAGCAGAAATAATAAAGCCATCCAAGAAAATAGCTACTGGTTTACCGACATTGGCTTGAGTAATCTGACCAAATAAATCTTTACCAGTTTCATCAAACTCTAGTGCTACTAATGGTTGATTGGTATTTTGATCAAAGTCTAAAGCAGCTTTTTTTAAATTTTTACCACCCAAAGCTGTCAAATCCCAAGTGGAACCAGCTAAATCAGCATTTGGATCTTTGATCAAAATATGAGCAGCGTGTACTTCAGTTTCTCCAGCATCATTTTTACGCTCCTCTATCTTTTTAATAATATGAAAACCAAACTGGGATTTCACTAAAGTTTTAGAAATCTCGCCAGCTTTTAGCTGATCAAAAATAGCAGCATCAAACTCAGGCACAAAATCTCCACGCTTAGCCCATGGTAAATCACCACCATTGGTAGCCGTGGATAAATCTTCACTATATTCTTGAGCAAGCTTAGTAAAATCTTCACCTTTTAAAGCTTTATTTAAAATATCTTGAGCTTTAGTTTGTGCATCAGTCAAGGCTTGGTTATCAACTGCTACTGGCTGACCTTGAGTTTTGAATTCTAACAATGGAGTTTCGCCGATCATTTTGATCGCTTCACTGACATCTTTGACACCAGCCAACTCGACAATGATACGATAATTATCACCACTGTAATTTGTTTGCACATTTGGTTCTGACACACCGTAGACATTGACACGACGTTCAATCACATCTCTGACGCCTTCAACTGCTTCTTTTTTTTCAACATTTGGGATATTGCTGACATCAGCCTGATAAACCAAGTGAGTACCACCTTGTAAATCTAAACCTAAATGAACTTTAAAGCGACTAAACCAAGCAACTCCATTTGGCCAAGCAACAAAGCCAGCAAAAGTGGCAACTAAAACTATGGCCAAAAAAGTCCAACGAACTTGATTTTTACTTGCGACACGACGAATGGTATTTCTTTTTTCCATAAATAAAGTATTTAAATATGACAATATTCTAGCACAATTAGATATTTTTACAAGTCTTTAATAAGCTATTTTTTAATAGCCAAAAACTGAATCGCTGAACCTAAATTTATCCATATTTTAGCTAAATATCGATGTTCCCAAGCTAAATACTGATAATAATGCCTCAAAAACAACTTGCTTTCATTTCTCGGTAGATAATCATAAGTATAAAAAGCCTTAATTTCAAAACCAACCTTAGCTAAAGTAACCTTTAATTCAGCGGGCACAAAGCTCTCGGCTTCTGGCTCTATTAGCTCAGTCTGCACAGTTTTTTGCTTAACAAAAATGTTTAAAATACGAGTAAACAATCTAAATAAAAACCAAACATAAAAAAATGGATTCCATAAAGCGCCATAGTTTTTATTTGGCTCACCTAGAACTACAAATTTAGCACCAGCTTTCAAAACTCGGAAAGCTTCAGTAAAAGTCTTTTCGGTGGCAAAAAAATGATGCAACGAACCATTGATCACTACCAAATCAAAAAAATTATCTTCATAAGGCAAATTCACTGACTCACCTAAGCTAAAATTTATCTGCGGATATTTATTTTTCGCAATCTTTAAAACTTCTTCTGATAAATCTACACCGTAAACATTATCGGTAACTTGTAATAGCTTGGCACTCAAACGTCCAGTACCACAAGCAATGTCTAAACATTTATCAACTTTTTTATGATCAATAAAATTCTGTAAATTATCAAAATTCCACTGATCAACTATTTTGGCTGATTCAGTTTCGGTATGCCAAGCATCATATTTCTCGGCTGTACTATTATAATAATCTTGTTGAATTTGTTTTTTCTCTTGATAAAAATCTTGCATATTTATTTAAAAAATATTGGAATCTCTAAAGCGTCATCATTGGCTGGCAAGCCAGACGGATTGTCTTTTTGTAAAATGATTGAACCGTTATTTTTATAAGTAGCTTTATCAAAACTAATATTTGCTTCAAAAGGCACAAAGTCTTCTGTCATCCAGTCGCCTTTAGCCTGCGCTATTCCTTGACCGATGATCAAACCATCCCAATTTACAATAGATATCGGAAAGCTGGCTTCAAAAAACCAATTACCTCTCGCCTCACCTGTGATTTTAACAGGGCTAGTGATGCTATCGCCAGCATGGACTGACTCTAGCTTGATCAAATCTTTGTGCTCTTCTTCTTGCTTGTTATCAATCGCTATTTCCTCTACATAAACCATGTCTTTACCTTGGCATTGACGTGGATATGACTCCATCACCGGGAAGCCAGCTGCTTCACACTCACTAAAATTAGTCACTACTTTATCTTCATCTGTTTTCACTTCCCCACAGCCTGTTTTTGGCATTTCCGCACTAGGGCTTCCATGCTTGATCCACTGACTATTTTCACATAACCAAGTATCTTCTTTGGTAGAAAATTTAAGCGCTAAACCAATAATAAGCAATAAAGCAAAAAAACCTTCTAAGATAAAATAAATGTATTTTTTACATGTACATGCACTGCCATTTTGGCAATTTTTACATTTTGATATCATAAAATTATATATTATTGACTAAAATTACGCTTTATTTTATAATCTCATCATATTCGGGGATCGTCTAATGGTAGGACAACAGGTTCTGGTCCTGTTTATTGGGGTTCGAATCCCTATCCCCGAGCCACTCGACTCCTCCTCGGCTACGCTCGGAGTCGCTCGCGGTCTGTCGACCAAATTCATATAAAATCAATGATCCCCGGCGGATGCCGGGGATTTTATTATTTCTTTATTGTTTCAAAATAGGTTTATACAACTCTGGATCTATGGTTCTACTAAAACAAGTTTTTTCAGCTTTATGATCCCAATTTTGTTGGAAATCTACCATATACATATCATTGTTTATCCTATCATTTTGAGCATTACTTATGGTCTTGAAGTCAGCACAAAGCTCAAAAGCTAAATCACCAGTGACTTTGTATTCATAGATAGCTTTAGTGTCTGGGTCAGTTGGTACTTTAAAACCAGAAATACTATCCTCTAGAGCGCTTAATTGGTTTGGTAAGGTTTGTTTTTGTTGCCAATAATTTAAGACTTCATTTTGAATAGTCTGTAAATTTTGTATTCTTTGTTCATCAAAACGATAAGCTCTTTGTTTAGTTGGTGTACCGATAATAAAAAATCCTAAAGCCACAGAAGCAATCACCAAAATCGCAGTCACCCAAGCAAAAATCTGATTTAATTTTTTATTGGCTTCCTCTCTTTTCAAATCCCAAAGATAATAAGAGAATACTAAACCAGCTACTAACAAGACCACTAGGACTTTAAAGAAAAATTTAATACTCAAATCACCATCTAAAAAGCGATAAACAAACATGATCAAATCAATAATAATTGTAACAGCAGAAACAAAAAGGGTTAAATAAAGTAACCACTTTCTGATTTTGATTTCTCTTTTTTCTTTGTTAAGCGAGACATCTTTAGCTAAGATCCAAGCAGTTAACAAATAAAACGGCCAAGCAATAATCAACATCGAGGTAAATACCCTGACAGCTTGGGCAATACTGTTATAATAAAAAGTCAAAGCATCTGGATACAGGAAGTCAATGTATTGGATATAAAGATTGATAAAACTCACGATACTTAAATAAAAAGTCACGATGCCAAATAAATGTAAAAATACATCTTTGGGCGTGCTTTTTAGTGTAGTTTGCTCCATACAATTTTGTTTTAGATTGATTATTTATTTAGTACCCCCTCCTCTTCGAGCCTTGAGGCTCTTCTGAGCCGAAACGGTCGGTCTCCCCCTAAATTGGGGGGAGAAGGCGCGTTCCCCGGCGGATGCCGGGGAAGCGGCAGAAGGGGTATTTTATATTTTTTAAACTACTTCACCACCAAAAACATCAACGGCGAGATCAACATCTTCTTCACTGCGTCCACGAAAGTTTTGGTGATTAGTAAGATAATTGCTATCAACTTTTAGCTCTATTTTTACGCTTCTTTTCAAAAGTTCATGAACAGCTTGCTTCAAGGCCAAGATAAACTCTGGTTTATTTATTTGCTCCGCATGAAAAGAATATTCAACACCTAAAAATAATTGCTCTTGATCTAAAGATAAAGGATGAGCGGTTTTTAAAAATGCTGCCACCGAATTATTTACTTTTTTTAAATTATCAACTATCTGGTCCCAATTATTTTTTAAAACTGCTAAATCTTGCTCTCCACCACTTACAGCTGCTGCTGGTGTTGACGCTGTGCTAACTTTAGTATTTTCTGCTTCGGTCAATAAAAACTCCACACAAGCCAGCTCAAGCGGTAGCTGATCAATCATCGCATAGTGACGTTGATTCGTTTTAGTCAAAACAATGTTTAATAAACGATGTAAATCACTTAATTCAAAACCATCGCCTTGATTTTTTAATAAGTCTCTAAAACTATCATCAAAATCTCGCAAATAATCAGCCCCTAAGATCTTATAAAGCATAGCGTGACGCAAGTATTCCAGTAAATCAGCGGTCAAAGTCTCTAGATCTACACCTTCGTCAATAAGTTTATGGATTTGATTCAAAGCCGTGTTTAAATTACGCATGCGTAAAGCCGCTACAAAATCATCGATTTCTTGCCAATTGTTACGTGGTAAAACTAGCGAAGCTAATTCATCATCAACTTGGCCATCAGCCAAAGAAATGATTTGACCAAGCAGTGACTCGGCATCACGCAAACAACCATCCGAACGACGAGCAATTTGCCAAAGCAAAGTTTCGGCCATGGTCACTTTTTCCCACTCAATAATCTCACTTAATCTTTTGACAATATCCGCACTAGGTATTTTTTTAAAATCAAATCTTTGACAACGGGAAATAATAGTTTCTGGCACTTTATGAATTTCTGTAGTAGCTAAAATAAAAATAACTTTTTTTGGTGGTTCCTCTAAAGTTTTTAATAAAGCATTAAAAGCTGGCTTAGAAAGCATGTGGACTTCGTCGATCACAAAAACTTTATAGCTTCCTACTTCAAAAGCTGGGACATAAGAATTGGCAATGATATTTTCCCGGACATTTTCCACGCCAGTATGAGAAGCGGCATCGATCTCGATAATATCCATGGATTGGTTATTCAAGTTTGCCTGACAATTATGACATTCATTACATGGCTCCGTCGAGTTAGCAGTTTTATTTTGACAGTTCAAAGAACGCGCAAAAAGACGGGCCAAAGTAGTTTTGCCCGTACCGCGAGGTCCAACAAACAAATAAGCATGTGCCAAGTTGCCAGATAAGACTTCATTTTGCAGGGTCACTTTGATCGGTCTTTGTCCAACTACTTCAGCAAATGTTTTCGGACGATATTTTCGGTAAATGACTTCTGACATTATTTATGTGTTTATAAATTAATCTCTAAATCTTGCGGATCACCCGAATGCGGATGAGCATATTTAGCTTTGATGATATTTTCAACGGCGGCCCATTCAGAATCGCCAGCTTTTGGCGTCAAAATCACTACTTCATCCCCTTCTTCACCCTTAAAGTAAGTAATACTAGCCAATAAAACTTTAAATACTTTTTCACCAGCCAAAACCACGAAATCTCCACTTTCATTATCTTTGACTAGATGTCCGACTATCCGCTGTCTATCGACGGGAGAAATTTGTTTAAAAATGAAGGCGCCACTAGGATCGATGGTCAATTTCAACATATCACCTTCAACCAGCTTTGATTTTGAGGCATAATTGGCGGGTACAGAATATTGCTTACCATCTGGTCCGATCATGACTTGGCCATTAAAAACACCTTCTATCACCAAGCCTTCATCTGACTGACCTTCAGCACCGAACTCTGCCGCTTTTAAACTATAGTCAACGGCTGATTTGCCCTTTTTGCCACTTAATTCGCCTAAAATTAGTTTAGTTTTCTTTAGCTCTAGCTCTAAATTGTAGACCAAAGACTCCAATTCTTTGATTGTTTTTAAATTATTCGCCATTTTTATTTTTATTTTATTTGTATTTAAAGAATAACATAAAAGCAACTCGTTTTCAAGAGCTGCTTTTGTCTAAAATTTATCCTGCTTCGCCGAATCGAGGCGAGCTTAAAAACTAAAACGTTTCTCAATTTCCGCTTCTACACCAGCTCTGTCTTTACCGTATTTGAGACTAGATAATTCTTTCAAAGCTTGAGCTAATTCAAAGTTTCCTTTTTCCGCCATAATCGGATTAAAGTTAAAAGCCGGAGCAGCCGTGTTATCGATCAATAATCTGACGTAACAAGTATATTTGGGCATATTGACCAAATCATATTCCGAAACCACTGGCGCCATTTGTTTAGCAATGATCTCTGCATCTTCGACACCGATACGATAAGAAATGATGGTACCAACATTACCAAAGATAGCATCTCGTACACGCGTGTCACCATTTTTGACTAGCTGGGCTAAAAACTGATGGGCCAAGATAAGGTCTAGACGATATTTTCTGGCTTCCGATAAAATAATAGCGATACTATCAGTAATAAAGTTTTGAAACTCATCAATGTATAAATAAAAATCTTTGCGTTCATTTTCTGGGATATTCACTCGACTCATAGCCGCAAATAATAGTTTACCGATGACAATCATACCAAGCAAGCTACTATTTATTTCTCCGATTTTACCTTTGGATAGATTTAATAAAATTATTTTATTCGTATCCATGGCTTCCCGAAAATTAAAAGCACTTTTACTTTGCGCAATTATCGGACGGATCAAATCATTAGCAATAAATGGCGTCAATTTACTAGTGATATAAGGCACCATGTTGGCCAATGATGCTTCACCACCAGCTTTTTGCGCTTCTTTTTCCCAAAAGTCTTTGACGAAATGATTTTTTACTGTCAGTAATTTTTGTTTTCTAAAATCTTCATCAGCCAAAACTTTAGGGATTTCGAGTAGCGTTGCACCAGAATCTTTATCATCCATGATGAGTAACATCGCATTACGCATATATTGCTCAAACATCGGACCACCGGTGGCTTTCAAATCATAGAGTTTGTCAAAGATCGCGATCATTTCATTGATCACAAAAGTTTTTTGCTCATCAGTGTCATATTCTAGCATGTTCATGCCTAATGGCCGGCTAGAATTTGCTGGATCAAACAAAATCACATCTCCTGCTCTTTCTTTCGGAATATGTGCTAAAACTGACTCGATGCTATCACCATGTGGATCAATCACGCAGACACCTTTGCCGGCTTTGATATCCTGGATAATCAAACTTTCTTGTAAAACTGATTTACCCACACCAGTCTGACCGATGATGTACATATGTCGACGACGATCAGCATCTTTGATACGCACGAGAGTCTCTGCACCTCTAAAAGAGCTCTTGCCTAAAACTAAGCCTTCTGTAGCCATATTTTGTGGTGGCGCTGCTTTACTGGCCTCTAGCCAGGCAATGCGTGGTGTTTCAGTCGTAGGCAAAGGCAAATGAACCATTGAGATCATTTCTTCTGCATTGAGCAAAATACGAATATTAGTATCATAATGACGATAAATAAAATCTTTGATTAATTTGTCTGGATTTTTTGGTAATAAAGCTTTAAAAACATTACCAAATTCATAAATATTATATTGGGCATAGCTATTTAAGATGTCAGCCAAAATAGCATTTGACCTTTCTTTACTTGGGCTTGAACAAATCACTCTGATATTGACATCTAGTCCGGGCTTAGAGCTTTTTTCTTGCAACATCTTGCCAGCTTCTTGTTCCATGGCTGAAGTCTGATGTTTATCTTTATCTCCTAAAACACCTTGATCATTATCTTTTTTGGTAGAAAAAAAACTTAATAAAAAACTAAAAGCTTTACCTAAAAAATTTAAAACACCGGTTCCATAACTTTCAGTAATCGCTGCTTTAAAAGTCATGCCTTTGGCCATATTAGCTACTATTTTGTGAGCACGATCATGCCATTTTTTTGGTGCAGATTTAAAGACATATTGCACTGCAGCTGATTCATGTTCATTTAGCTTACTTAAAGCATTGGTGATACTTTCCAAAGGATCATTGTCAAAACTTTTGTAAGTTTTGACTGGTAAAGCGATATCACTCTGTATTTTTAAAACACCAGCTTTTATCACACTATTTGCTTCAAAAATATTATAATCAGATATTTCTTCAAAATATACTTTTGGATAAACAGTCTGTATTTGTTGAACAAAAAAGGTTTTATATTTTGGTGGCATCGCAGCGTAAAAATTTATCTCTGTAGAAGTAGCAACTATTTCTAAAGAAAAAACTTCACTTAGTTTAAACCAAGATTTTTCTGCTTTTAAACCAGCTAAAGAATAAAAAAAATTTTCTACTTGTCCCAAACTAGAGATGATAAAATCTTTTGTTAGCTGTTCTCTTTCACTTTTGGTGTAGCGCGGTATCTTAATCAAAATAATGTCTAAAGATAAATCTTTATTTATTCTTTTTTTATACCAAACAAATAAAAACAAGGCAATTAAACAAAAAACAACCAATATAGCTACTAGTAAAATTGTCTGAATATCAATAGTCATAATAATTTAAGTATTTTTGTTTTTAGTTAAGGCAAAAATCTCATCCGCCTTAATTTTCGCTTCTTGCTCTAAGAAATATTTATTCACTTGCGGAATGATGCGTAGCCACTCCACGATTAAGCTCAAAATCTTTTTTAATTTTGCTTTACCAGTTTTTAAGAGTTCATTTATTTTAAGGGCAGTTTCCTCACCTTTTTGCTTAAACTTGATTTGTGTAGCACTATCTAAAGACAAAAAAACTTTTTCCATATCTTTGGACAAGATTTCTTCTACTTTTTTAAGCTCCCAGCCCTCTTCTACTACTGGCCTTGTCGGCTGACTAGCGATATTAGCCAAAACAGCAGCCGTTTGATTTGCTTCAGTGCTTTTTTCTGTGACTGTTTCTGGCTGTTGTTCTAAAACTGCGCTAGTATCTTTTTGCTCAACAGCTAAATTAGCCTGTTGCTCAGGAGTGCTACTTTGCTCAATGATTAATTTTTCATCTATTACCATATGCGTCTTTATTATAACAAGTTTCTAAGTTTTTGTAAAAAAATATTTCTATTTTTTAAATTAGTTAAATAAATCTTTTTTTCTCCGATTATCAAACACAAATTAAAAATAGCATGTTTATAAACTTGATCAATATCTTCTAAAAATATCTCGTGAAATATTTTATATTCTTTGTGTTGCCAAACTAAAAAAATAATACGCTGATTGGTCAGTAGATAACAATCTTCACTATGTAAAATCAGCTGACTAATGAGTAACAATAAAAATAAAATAAGACTAAGCCATAAAGCTAGTCCCTGTCTATTTGAAGATGTCAGTGGATAGAGCAAAAAAAATGCGAGAGGCAAAAAAACAAAGACTAATAAATACAACAAAGCTCTTTTCTGACGTTTTTTGGCCAAATAACGCAAAATTTCATTTTTACCTAAAAATTTGCTAAAATTATACATATGAAAAGAAAAACTAAAAAATTTATTTGGGCTATTTTTTCCAGCATCATGATCTTATCGATGATTGCCTGGGCTTTTGGTACTGGTAGCTAGTCTTTTTTCAAAATTGCCAAATAAGCCTCTTGGGGTATAACGACACGGCCTGTGCTGGCCATTCTTTTTTTACCTTTTTTCTGTTTTTCTAATAGTTTACGCTTACGAGTCACATCACCACCATAGAGCTTAGCAGTCACATCTTTACGCATAGCAGATATTTTATCACCAGCGATTATTTTGCCACCCACGGCTGCTTGTAATTTTATTGCAAATTGAGCTTTTGGTAAAACATCTTTTAGTTTGTTGACTATTCTTTTACCCACCATATGAGCTTGATCACGATAAACTAAGCTCGTCAAAGCTTCGACTGGATTTTCTGCTACTAAAATATCCATTTTGACCAAATCACATTCGTGATAGCCAGTCAAATCATAATTTAATGAAGCATAACCAGAAGAAATGCTTTTTATTTTGTCATAAAAATCTACTAAGACACTACTCAAAGGTATTTGATAACGCAAAATAACTCTATTTTCATCCAGATATTCAGTGTCTTTAGCCTGGCCTTTGGCTTCTATAACATACGCTATTAAATCACCGATGTATTTTTTCGGAGTCACTATCTCAATATTGACATAAGGCTCCTCTACATAATCAATCAAGGTAGGATCTGGCATTTCTGACGGCGTAGTCAAAATCTTTTGTTCGCCGTTTTTTAAATACAATTTATAAGCCACAGTTGGCGTCGTCACTATCAAGTCAAGATTAAACTCTCGCTTTAATCTTTCTTGAAAAATTTCTAAATGCAATAAACCTAAAAAACCACAGCGAAAACCAAAGCCTAAAGCTTGAGAACTCGCTGGCTCATAAGCCAAACTTGAGTCGCTAAGCTTTAATTTCATGATGGCATCACGCAATTTTTGATATTCATTACCTTCGGCTGGGAAAATACCAGCATAAACCATAGGCTTTACTTCTTTGTAGCCAGGCAATGCTTTGGTCTCAGTATTTTGCTTGATGATCGTATCACCTACTTGCGCTTTAGAAAGATTTTTTACACTAGTGACTAGATAGCCGATACTACCATTATGTAATAATGGTGCACTGACCCAGTTTGGCTGGAAATAACCAAGATCTAAAACTTCGGTGTTTTCACCACTGGCAACAAATTGTACTTTGTCCCCTTTTTTTAAGTCACCACCAAAAACTCGGATATAAATCACTACACCCCGATATTCATCATAAGTGGAATCAAAAACTAAAGCTTTTAAATCTCTTTCTGTATCTTTAGGGCTTGGTACGCGCTCGATAATAGCTTGCAAGACCGCTTCGACGCCCATGCCAGTTTTTGCTGACACGCTCAAAATATCTTCTTTTTTGCAGCCCAATAAATTAACGATTTCTTGAGTCACCGTGGGCACATCAGCAGCTGGCAAATCAATTTTATTTATAACCGGGATAATAGTTAAGTTTTGTTCTAAGGCTAAATACAAATTAGCCAAAGTCTGTGCTTCGATACCTTGAGTAGCGTCAACTAATAAAATAGCTCCTTCAACAGCCGCTAGGGAGCGAGAAACTTCATAAGTAAAATCGACGTGACCAGGAGTGTCGATCAAGTTTAGTTCATGACCATGCCATTGCATTCGTGCGGGCTGAAGCTTGATCGTGATACCACGCTCACGCTCAAGATCCATTTGATCCAAAATTTGTGCTTTCATTTTTCGCGCCTCAACAGTTTTTGTCACCTCTAAAAAACGGTCAGCCAAAGTCGACTTACCGTGGTCAATATGCGCTATTATGCAGAAATTACGGATATTATTCATGCGCTATCTTTTAAAGATTAATAGGCCTTTTTTAAATAATTTTTTAAATAAAGCTACTTCTTCTAGCTTGAACACTATACCTAAAATCAAATAACTTAGCAAGCCGACAGTACCCGCTACTAGACCCTGGCTAAAGATACCAATAAAGCTATGCATATCTACTAATGGTGCGATAAAATGTAAGGCTAAATAAGCTAAAACACCAGCCAGCAAAGAATTAAAAGTTATTTTTAAAGAAGAAATAAAAATTATTTGATCATCTAAATCTCGTACATGTCGATGTAAAAAAATGTATAACAAAATCATATTTAAAATACTAGAAATCGAAAAAGCTGTAGCTAGACCCAAAACACCATATGGCTTGGCTAAAGAAATAGACAAAACAATATTGATAGCTACACTAAATAAACTGATATACATCGGGATCTTGGTATCTTCACAAGCATAAAAAGAACGAGCAAGTAGTGGAATAAGTCCTTGAGCAAAAATAGAAATCGCAAAACAACCAAGCGCTTGAGCAGTGTAATAAGTATTATCCCAATTAAAAGCTCCGGAGCCCAAGACAATACGGACAAACTGGGCACGTAAAATCAAAATAAAAACAGATAGTGGCACTAATAAAAATAAAATGCGACGAAAACTTTGCGAAAAAGTCTTGGCAAATAATTGTTTATTATCTTCGTTGATCGCTTGGGTAAAAGTAGGAAAAACTGCGATTGCCAAAGATACCGCAAATAAACTAACTGGCAAGCTCTGTAAATTGTTAGCTAAATTAAATACCGCAATGCTACCGGCTGATAAAGTGGAAGCAATCACCGTGGTAGCAATCAGATTCAACTGACCAACTGCCAAAGAAAAAGTCCGTGGCAACATCAGCCACAAGATTCTTTTTAACTCTTGGCTAAATTTGAAAGTCAACTGATAATGATAGCCATGTTTATAAGCTTCTGGTAATTGTACTAACAAATGCATAGCTGCACCCAAAACTACACCCCAGGCTAAACCGGATAAAGAAAAAATTGGGTAAAGCCAAACAATACCAATAATAATACCGATATTATAAAAACTAGAAGCTAAAGAAAAGCTGAAAAACTTTTTCCAAGAATTTAATACTCCACCCAAAAGATTGGAAGCCACAAAAAAGAAAACTGCAAATAACATGATGCGTGTCAAATAAGTGACTCGCTCTAATTGCCAAGCTAAAAATCCCGGGGTCAAAACCTGCATGATCTTTGGGGCAAAAACAAAAGCCAAAACAACTAGAATTGCCATGATAAACAAAAAGAAATTCAAAACAGAATTCGCTAAAATCAAAGCCTTATCTCTGTCTTTAGTCCAGGCTTTTTGAAATACCGGGATAAAAGCTGAAGTCAAAGCTCCTAAAACTAAAGTATTAAAAATCAAATCTGGCAAACGAAAAGCTGCATAATAAATATCAGATATTTGTGAAGCGCCAAAATTATGCGCGATCAAACGCTCTCGCAATAAAGCAAAAACTTTGGATAAAAAAGAAAAGCCGGTGATCAAAATCGCACCGCCCATCACTGTATTATTTATTTTTTGCCAAATTTTATGCAACATTTTATTTATTTGTCATGATAAAACCAAAGTATTGATCATTTTCTAAATCATCACCATAGCTCACCAATTTATTATTGATGCTCATTTTAGTTTGATCTAAAGCTTGACCCCAAACTACTTTGAGATTATCTGGCAATAAAACACTAGAGTTAAAAACCGTATTTTTTACACCAGCTTGTGACTGTAATAATAAGCTATAATTATCTAAAGTGACATTATCTTTAAAAATTTTATGCCACCAATTATTAGCTAGATTATCAACTACTTTGATTTTAAAAGGTAATTTGTATTTAAGGGCTACCGTTTTACTTTCACCTGGCTTTAAAGTCATCCAGTTTGCAAACACGGTTTTATTTAAACTAGTATAAATTTCTGTCTGCGAATCAGACGCAAAAACTTTATTTTTTTCTTCTAGCTTTATATCTTGATCATCTTGAGCATCGGTCTGTGCTTGAAAAGCTTCGCTATTAAAATGATCAAAGCCCGAAGCTAAAACTAGCTCACTGCCTACTGGCACATAAAAACGTAAATAGCTAGCATTTCCACCTTGAAAACCAGCCAAAGGATTATTAGCCTCGCCTTTGTTTGTTCTCGTCACTTTGACGGTATCAATGATTTCACCATTTGGCATGATCTCTGCCTGATGCTCAATCGTCTGGTAAATATCTTTATCGGTTTTTCCACCAGCAATATTTGTATTTACTACTTCTAGATAGTCCTTGCTTGAGCTCAACATTTCTCCAGCCCAAGCAAATTTTTTGACCTTAGCTTGCAAATCAGCGTCTGATAAATAAATTTGTATATCTTTGTTGGCTAAAGCATCGACTAAAACTTTGACTACTTCTTTTTGCTTATCTTTGTTATCAAGTAATTTTTCTAAAAGTTTTGGCGCTAAATCAGCAATAATCGCTTTTGGCTGATTGGTAGTTTTGTCATAATTTAGCTCTACTTGATTTTGTAAAGTAGTAAATAAATTATCCGCCGTAATAGTGACATTATATTCCGGCATCGACATCTCACCAGTCACTTTTAATAGCTCACCCAACAAATCCGCATTGACTGCAATCACGCCGTCAGTGGTTGCTCCACCATAATTTTGGTACATCCAAGAGATTTTTTTAGCGCTCGTGGGAAAATCTGGCCACCAATTTGCATCCCAGAGATTAAAATAAGGATTAATCAAGGATAAAGCCCGTGGAGATTTGAGCTTCACAGTTTGACCAGCTGCTAAATCATAAGTGCCACCTTTAGGAATTTCTAGATTAGTGATTTTACCGTGATAAACATCTAACAAAGCCATGGAACCGATAAAACCACCAGTGGCTCTTAATTCATTATTATTTTGAAATAATACTAAATATCTTTTTTCTTGTGTATGGCCTAAGACTTCCCCAAAGACGGCAAAAACATCTTTAATGTTTTTCAAGCTCATTGTTGCTTTTGGCAAATAGTCAGCTAATTCTTTAAAATAGCCTTGGATTTCTGGATCTAGACTATCTAAATCTATTTTTTTAATGTCACGGCTTGCTGTCTCTAGATAAGGCAAAGTTTGATCAATTTGACCACTCAAAAATAATAGATGATTAGTGACGTTTTCATTGTTTTGGAATTGCTGATTCAAAGTCACGGCTGCCTGGGAAACATCGTTGGCAATATTCAAAAGATTTGTGCCCACGGAAACTGATTTACCGACAATAGGCATCTTGCCACCAGCCTCGATCATCCAGGTCTGATATTTATCTAAAACATCTTGAATGGCCGCAAAATTAGCTAAAGCCGCTTGAAAATCGCTTTCTGAAGTTTGTAAATCATTAGCAGAAGCAGATAGCAAGCCAGATTGCAGATTAAATAAGCCATTTTTACCTAGTTGCCAAATCTTAGTTTTGTCTTGGGAAAAATTTTGATAAAAAACCAAAGCCTTTAGCGGTAATAAAACTAATAAAATAATAAAAACAAAGACTATTAATTGCTTAGAAATTTTAAATAAAGGTGTTTTAACATCTGACCAAGAAAAGCTATCATCCTCGCCTTGATCAAAAGTTTCTTTATTTCTCCAGCTAAATTTCTTTTTGACTTCTACTTTAGGCTGTGGATGTTTTAAGTCCAAAACATGATGAGCTGGTTTGATTTTTTTAATGATTTGTGGAGTTTGCTGGGCTACAACAGTTTCTTTAAATTCACTTTTTTGTCTAGTCAAAAAATATGAAGCCTGGCCTAAGTCTTCTTGGATTAATCTATCTAATTTCGCTAAAGCTTTTTGTCTTTTTTCCCAGCTTGCACCAAAATCCACTAAAAAATCATCCAGATCAGTTAAGAAGGATTGTTTGATTTCTGTTAAATTAGAAAGATTTGGAGATTTATAATCTTCGTGTTGCATAAGCTAAAAGCTTGCCTATATTATAGCATAATAACACAAAAAAAATAAACTACCCACCAGCGGCGGGTAGTTTATTTTTGATAGCAGTGTGTAATTATTTCTTGCGCCATTTTTTCCCAAGAGTATCTAGCCAACACTGCATTGCTATTACTCAATAAAGATTGTTTTAAATTATCATCGCTGATGATTTGCTCTAGCTTATGTAATAAGTCTTCTTTATTTTTCGGATCAAAGTATAAAACCGAGTCAGCTAAAATCTCCGGCAGACAAGAAGCTGATGATGATAAAACTGGCGTCTGATAAGCTAAAGCTTCGAGTGGTGGTAAACCAAAACCTTCATAAAGCGAAGGAAAAATATAAGCTGTTGCTTGCTGATAAAAAGAAGCTAATTTTTTATCAGGGATAAAACCAGCAAAAACCACATGCTGTCCAGCAGTTTTTTCTAGCTGTTGGTAAAAATAGTTATGATCCCCTACTAAAACTAAATAAAAATCTGGATGAGTTTTTAAAAATTTAGCAAAAACTGTTAATAAAAATTCTAAATTTTTATGAGGATAAGCATTACCCACATAAAGAAAAAATTTCTCCGGTAAATCATCATTGATTTCTGGCGTGGCTTTGATAGGTGTCAAACCTTCATAAATAACTTTTATTTTTTCAGCTTGCTTTGGTGATAATTTAAAATAATTTTTGATATCATCAGCCGTAAATTGTGAGACCGCGATTATCTTCTCTGCTCTTTTGATAGCTAATCTGATGGTCAACTGATAAGCTAAACGTTTAAAAATAAAAATGAAACGATTTAAAGTACTAGTGCGAATACTAGGAAACTTGGTCATAATCAAATCATGGATAGTGACGATAAATTTTCCTCGATAAAAAATCGGTACATTAAAATGAGGAAAATGCACTAAATCTGGTTTTAATTTTTTTAATATCGATGGCAAAAAAATTTGTTCTTGCCATGAATACCAATGATATGGACAAATTTTCCAAGAAAAATTAGCCGGCAATTCCGGCAAATCTGAACTTAATGTTTTTATTAAAATAATATATTGATTTTGTGCATCAAATTTAGCTAAATTTAATAAAAGCTGTTGGTTATAACGACCTAAGCCACCATATTTTGGACCAAAAATTCTAAGATCTAAAACGATGCGCATTTTTAAACAGGTTAATAATAGTTTGTGTTTGTTGAGCTTTATCCGGGATGACAAAGCCTTTCGTTTTATTGATAATATATTGCTCTAAATTTTTATCAGTAGTCAATTGTTTTAATAATTGATAAATCTCCGCTGGATTATAAGGATCGACGTATAGTGCTTGATCTTTCATGATTTCTGGCAAAGAAGTTTTATAGCTGATAATCACTGGCTTAGCTTGAACTGTAGCCTCTAGCGGTGGAAAGCCAAAGCCTTCATAAAAAGATGGCCAAATCAAGCCAAGAGACAAAAAATATAAAGCATCACGTTTTTTACCAGCCACAAAACCCACGTATCTGATATAATCTCTTTTTTTTAATAAACGAAATAAAGGATTATAAAGCCAGCCTTTATTTCCAACTAATAACAAATCAATATCTGGATAGTCCTGGTGATACAGATCAAAAGCTTTGATAATGCTCCTGATATTTTTTCTCGGCTCCACAGTGCCTAGATAAAGAAAAAACTTTTTATTTAACTGCAAATCCTTAGTCAATTCTTCGGCTAAAGCTTGCGTCATACGATGAGTATGTAAGCTAGGATAAATAACTTTTAACTTTTCTTCCCTGACTGTAAAAAAACGCATGATATCTCGCTTAGTATGTAATGAAACAGCAATCACTTGATCAGCACGATTGATTAATTGCTTGATATTCACTAAAGCATGCCACCACTTCATTTTTAAAGAATAAAAATGACGACTGTGCAAAAAAGATAAATCATGCACCGTCAAAATCAATGGCGTGACATCATTGATTCGAAAAAAATTTAAATTTGGTAGCCAAAAAACATCCAAACTAACTGGCGAAAAACTAGTAAAATCTTTTAATAAATTAAATAGCAAAGCTAGATTTAATATTTTATTTGGCCAAGGGATATGAAGATGAACAACGTTTTTTTGCTTTAGGCTTTCTGGCAAAGTAAGTTTTTTTAAACCAGCGGAAAATAAATAATAAATATTTACTTTATCCTGTGCTAAAACATCCTGTAAAGTATGAAAAACATAATTACCCACGCCACTGCGCTGGTCAAAAGACAAAGTTCTGATATCTACTCCAATTTTCATAATTAAGCTTGCTTTAGTAGTTCTAATAATCTTGCTTTAAAAACACTGATATCAAATTTTTCTGCATGAGCTCGGATCAGTTCTGGCTGCCAAGTGATAGTTTGATAGCGTAAAACTGCATAAGTCAAAGCCGCCCAATTTTGATCTTTAAAAAATACGCCTGTCTGACCATCTATGACAGTCTCTAAAGCACCACCTTTTTTATAGGCGATCACTGGTCGCCCAGAAGCCATTGCTTCTAAAGCCGAGATGCCCAAATCCTCTACTTGGGGATACAAAAATGCCTGACAACGAGCTAAATATTTATTTCTGACTTCGTCTGACACTTCACCTAAAAATTCAATATTGGCACTTGCCATTTTTTTCAGTTTTTTATATTCACTACCGGTGCCAATGATTTTTAAAGGCAATTTCATATTATTAAAAGCCCGAATCGCTAAATCTACTTTCTTATATGGTCTAAGACGCGAAACAATCAAAAAATAATCATCTACTTGGTTACTTATATAAAAATCATCTACTTTTATCGGCGGATAAATAACTTGTGCTTCACGCTGATAATGTTTTTTTATTTTGTCCGCGATAAATTGAGAGTTGGCGATAAATTTATCTACTTTTTGCGCTTGGCTAAAATCCCAAGTTTGCAAACCATTTAATAAACGTGGTAAAAATATTTTTAAAAATTTAGGTACTTGTAAGTTACCTAAATATTCAGCCTTATCATCCCATAAATAGCGAGTCGGCGCGTGACAATAGCAAATATGTTTAGCTTGATTTTTAGTTTTTACTCCTTTGACAAAACTAGAAGCCGAAGATATGACGGTGTCATATTCACTTAAGTCAGTTTTTTCCCAAATTTTTGGCATCAAAAATAAAAAATATTTAAAAAAATGCAAAATCAAAGGAATGTTTTGCAAATCAGAAGTTTTTATTTTTTCTTGACTCAAAAGTAAAGCGCTTACTTTTTTATCATTAATCAAAGTAAAAATTGGCGCTTCCGGAAACATTTCAGCTAAAACTGCTAAAACTCTTTCTGCGCCACCGTTTTGAAATAAATGATCGTGAGCCAAAGCAATTTTTGGCATATTAGCAAGCGTCTTTTTTTAGTACCACCCAAGGGGTTTTTAATAAAATAATAATGTCTAATAAAATAGACCAGTTTTCAATATAAAAAATATCTAGTTTGGCTTCTTCAGCAAATAAAAGATTTGACCTGCCAGACACTTGTGCTAAACCTGTCATACCCGGCTTGATGCTCAACAATCTTTTGTAGCCACGCTGATAATTTGACACTTCTTCTGGCTCATGGGGTCTAGGACCCACTAAACTCATGGTACCACGCAAAACATTAAAGAGCTGCGGAAACTCATCTAAGCTGCTGGTGCGTAAAAATTTACCAAACTTTGTCACGCGTGGATCATTTTTCATTTTAAATAATGGGCCATCTTTACGCTCATTGTGAGCTAACATTTCTGATTTTAAGCTATGTGCACCATTGATCATGGAGCGAAATTTGTATAAATTAAAAATCTTACCCTTCTCGCCCACTCTTTTTAAACTGACAAAAATCGGACCTTCAGAGGTGGTTTTGACTAAAATAGCTAAAATTAAAAATATTGGTGATAAAATAATTAACAAAAATAAAGCTAAAATAAAATCAAAAATTCTTTTATAAACCTTACGCCAGCCATCAAGTGGTGTACCAGCTATTTCTACCAAAGGATAACCAGCGATTTCACTAAAGTTCACATGCAAACTTTGGGCTTGAAATAAATTAGCAATATATTTTAAACTCAAATGATTTTCCTGACAAAAAGTCAATAAATCTAAAGCTTGATCTTTAGCTAGCGCTGAATCAGTCTGCATCAAATAATCTACTTTTTTGGCACTTAATAAATTTTTGGCAGTAGCGTCATTTTCTAGCTGGGCTAAATCATCAAATTCACCTACAACTTTAAAGCCTAAGCGTGGATTATGTTTGTAAGTATTCACGATGATCTGACGAGCATTGATATCACCTAAAACAAAAATGCTAGACAAGCCAAAGCCTAAGCTAAAAAATCGATCGCGCAATAAAAATACTATCACTCGACCAATAAATAAATATAAAATAGCCAATGCCCAGCCTAATAAAATAATAAAACGAGAAGAAAATAATTCTCTCGTCAAAAAAATAAATAATACTAGAAATACCACGACCATGGAAACGCCAAAAAATATTCTAGGGATTTCTTTGATCAATCTTTTGCTCCGCATTGCATAAAAACCAGCCAGAGCAAAAACGAAAATACTTAAAATCGAAACATTAAAAGCCAGCTGTAAATAATGATCAAAACTTAAGTCAAAAACTACTGGCCTAATAGTACTAATTGCTTCAGAAAAACGAAAATAATAAGCTGTCAAAGCCGCTAAAAACACTAAACAAAAGTCTAGTGGTACTAAGAAAATGTTTAAAATAAAATCCGCCTTTTTCATAAGATTATGATAACATTTGCTTGAATTTTAGTAAATGCTAATTTTTACAAACTAAAAAGGCTTAAATTAGCCTCATAAGCCGAATTCTGTTCTCCAGCAAGCTGGAGTGATGATCATCTATCTAGGACTATGATTGCCCATAGCCTCAAGCAAGCTACCCGATCCCGCTTAGCGGGACCCTATTTGCTCTTGCACCGAATAGAGTTTAGCTCTTTTAGCTTGTCACCAAGCTAACGGGTCAGCTCATTATCTGACCATTTCACCCTTATCCTTCGATTCGGCCTTGCGGTCTCACTCAGGAAGGAATACTCTCTGTTCAACTTGTCCTGACCACTTAGTCGCCCAAATGGCCGGTTGTCGTTAACAACTATCCTCCATTTAAAAATGGAAAATGGTGTTCGGACTTTATCCTCCCTCCTTCGCTGTCGCTACGCGCCAGCTACGGACGGGCAGGCCCCGCTAAATTGTAGGGCTTGCCGTACGAAGCTCAAACGCAGTGAGAGCGAAGGACGGCGATCATCTCGGCTAATTTAAACCTTAGAATTGATTTATAACATATTTACTATTTTTTGTCAAATCAAGGCCCTACTAAGGATTTAGCAGGGCCATTAAACACCGGATGTTTTGTTCTTGTATCGCTTTTTAAAGCCTCCCCAATCACCATCGATCGGGAAAAATAAGGCTAAGGCGATTCCCATCAGCATGATGGAAATAAACAGGCTTTCCACCTTATCCTCCTTTTATATTGAAAAAACGTTATTTCAAAATATAAGCTAAAGTTTCTTGAGCACATTTCTCCCAAGAAAATAAGTCAACTCTTATCTTACCAGCTTTAATCATTTGCTGACGCAAATTATCATTGCTTAATAAGCTGTCGATAATTTTAGCAATTTCCGCTGGCTGATGCGGATCAAAATACAAAGCCGTATCGCTAGCTACTTCTTTTAAAACTGGCAAATCAGAAACTGTCATCGCTACGCCACAAGCAGCTGCTTCTAATAATGGCATACCAAAACCTTCAAACAAAGACGGAAAAACAAAAATATCTGCACTTGCTAAAATCAAAGGGTAATCAGCTTGGGATACATAACCAAAAAAATGTACACGATCTTTGATGCTATGATGATGAGCTAACTCAAGAATATCTCGATAACCATAATTACCCGGTCGACCAGCTAAAACTAGATGATAATCTGTATGTCGCAAAATAGTAAAAGCTCTTAATAAATTTTGAATGTTTTTTTTAGTCTCTAGTCTACCGATATATAATAAAAATTTAGCTGGCAAATTATATTTAGTTTTAACTAAATTTTTTTCTGTTGCACTCAAAACTTTGAATTCATCACGATTATAGCCGTGATAAATGACTTGAATTTTATTTTTAGCTTTAGGAAAATATTTAGCTACATCATCAGCAGTATTTTGTGATGGCGTGATGATTTTATTTGCCCGCTTAATCAATAAAGTATGAGCAATTTTTTGATAAATTCTTTCTAGTGGATGATAAAGCTCTGGATTTTTATAAAAACCCAAATCATGGATAGTAGCGATTAGCTCACCTTTAAAAAATAAAGGCGCGGCATTAGAAGCAAAAAATTTATCTACTGGATGAAAAAATAGCTCCCAAGATAAACGCCAATAAGTCCAAAATTTACTAAAAGGCCAGTTTAATTTTTTAAAAGTAAAATTAGCTGGCGCGTTTTTTAATTCCGCACTTAAATCTTGATAATAATAAACAAAAATTTCTAAATCCTGTGATTCAGAAATTTTCTTAAACTGTGCAAATAAATGCCAAGCATACCACTCGGTGCCAGTTTTATTGGCTTTATTTGCTCTGCTTATTTCTAAACCAAGCTTCATACTATTTAGCAGATAAAATACTACGTTTATAAGACTCTAGATTTTCTAAAGCAATACCAGTACCACGAGCTACACAGAGCAAAGCGTCATCAGCGGTGTAGGCTGGCACACCAGTAGCTTGGGATAAAAGTTTATCCATATTACGCAAAAGCGCTGTACCACCGGACAAAACCATGCCTTTGTCCATAATATCAGCTGACAACTCTGGTGGTGTCTGATATAGCACCGATTTTACGGCCGAAATCAAGCCCTGGAGCTCGTTTTGTAAGGCTTCGGTCACATCATCTGAACTGACTGTAATCGTGCGTGGTAGGCCAGTGATCATATCACGGCCTTTGACATCCATAAATAATTTTTCTTCTTTTGGTAAAAATTGAGCTGAACCGATTCTTATTTTGACTGCTTCTGCACTGCTTTCACCGATAGCGAGATTATACTTCTTCTTAATATACTCACCAATAGCTGTATCATATTTATTACCACCGATTTTCACTGAAGTGTTAGCCACGATACCGCCCAAAGAAATAACCGCAATTTCTGAAGTGCCACCACCCATATCGACGATCATATGACCAGAAGCCGAACCGATCGGAATATCAGCCCCGATAGCCGCCGCAATTGGTTCACGAATAATATAAGCTGCTTTAGCACCAGCATTCAAAGTGGCGTCAATAACAGCTCTGCGCTCAGTAGAAGTAATACCAGCTGGTACGGCGATCATCACTTCAGGACGAAATAGTTTCATACCACCAACCGCTTTGTTGATAAAATACCTAAGCATGCTTTCGGTAGTTTTATAGTCAGCGATCACACCATTTTTTAGAGGTCGAGAAGCAATGATTGAATCTGGCGTACGACCGATCATATCTTTAGCTTCATCACCAACGGCTAAAACTTTTTTATCAAAAACCGAAATCGCCACCACACTTGGCTCATTAATAACAATACCTCGTTTAGGAATATAAACTAAGGTATAAGTCGTGCCCAAATCAATCCCGATTTTCTTAATAAACATTTATTTGATTTCTAAAATCTTATATTTTATTTTACCAGCCGGCAAATCAACTAAAAATTCTTCGTGCAATCTTTTATTGACAAAAGCTTGGCCCAATGGTGATTCTACCGAGATTTTGCCGTTACTTGGATCCGCTTCAGTGGAACCAACGATAGTGAATTCCAAAACTTGTCCTTCTCTGTCAACAACGATAGTATTACCGACATTGATTTGATCATCATCGTTTTTGTCAGCCACGACAGCAGTTTTGATCAAATTTTCTAAATTTAAAATTCGACCTTCAGTAAAGGCTTGCTCATCTTTGGCTTCTTGATATTCAGCGTTTTCTGATAAGTCACCAAACTCTTTAGCAGTTTTGATACGATCAGACACTTGCTTTCTTTTTTCGGTTTTTAGATATTCTAGCTCTGCTTTGAGCTTCTCCAAACCTTCTGGTGTTACTATTGTGCTATTCATAAAAAATTTTGATTTTTAAAATTATTTGTTATTTTTATCCAATAAACGCGTATTTCCGCCCCGCGAAGCGGGGCGGAATATATAACGCACTCTATCCCTGTATTGTGCCAAAAAATTGAAATTTTAGCAAATACTACCTATTAAAATACCATTCCATAAACTGCCTTGAAACTGTGACTGCTAAACCGGTGTCTCCACCTTCTTCCACCAAAACTGCCATCACAATCTGCGGATTATCATAAGGTGCAAAGCTAGCAAACCAAGAATGTGGCGTTTTATTGTGATTAAACTGGGCGGTACCAGTCTTACCGGCCACCGGCACTTTGACTGATTGTAAGCTTTTAGCCGTACCAATAACCACTGTTTCTCGCAAACCCTGCCGTATAATATCTAAATTATTCTGACTAAGCAAATTTTCTAAAATAACTGGTGTAGCTTTTTCCTCTAAAGTTGTTTCTTGCTTAATGCCTTTTAATAAATGAGGCTGCCAAGCTTTGCCGCTGGCAAAATAAGCCATTTCCACCGCTACTTGCAAAGGAGTCCCTAATAAATAGCCCTGGCCAATAGATAGATTATAAGTATCTCCTAAATACCAGCGATCATTAAAAGTTTTTTCTTTCCAAGCTTGGCTTGGTAAAAAACCCTCTACTTCGTTAGTCAGGTCAATCTTAGTAGGAGAGCCAAAACCAAACTTTTTTGCATATTGGAGAATTTTTTCCATACCTAAACCTTTATCTAGCCACTGATTATTAGCGCCACCAATAGTATAAAAAAATGTATTGACTGAATCAGCCAAGGCCCATTTGATATCTGTCTTACCATGGCCAGCTGGACGCCAATCAGGAAAAAAATTGTTACCAATTTGCACACCGCCAGTACTCTGGACAGTGAAATTCTGATCAATAATTTTTTCTTCCAGAGCTGCCCCCGCAACCACTGGCTTAAATACTGAGCCAAAAGGATATTCCCCAGAAACTACGCGATTTAATAGTGGCGTATTAGGATCAGACATTAAAGTGCTGTATTCTTCTTTTTTTAAAGCTGAAGTAAAAATATTATTATCAAAACTAGGCAAACTCACCATCGCTAATACTCCACCATCTTTGGCATCCAAAACTACTGCCGCCATTTTATTTTTACCATTACTTGCCGCATTTTTGGCCATCACGCTATAAAGCTGACTTTGCGCCGCCGCATCAATGGTCAAGACTATGTCTGTGCCATCTTTTGGCTCTTGCCAACCAATACTATTTTTAGCTCGATTTAAAGCATCAACTTCGATCTGACGAAAACCGTCTTGTCCACGTAAAACATTTTCATAAATATATTCTAAGCCAGTCTTACCCAAACGATCATTATAATTATAAGCAGGATTTTCCGCTAAATCTTTTTCGCTCACGACTCCCAAATATCCTAGCTCATGCGATAAACCAAACTGCGGAAAATATTCACGACGTGGCTCATAAGATATTTCGATACTATGATTATTTTCCGCTGCTAGCATCAGCTGAATCGCTTTTTCATAAGTAACATTTTCAAACACCAAAACTTTTTCTCCTTTTTTATAATTTTTTAAACTTTCTTCAATATCAGTTGCTGGCACGGCTAAAACTTCTGTTAATTTTTGCAAAGTTTCTTGCTTTTTATTTTCGTCAGCCCAATTATCTGGCCATAAATAAAGAAAAAAATGAGAAACATTTTTTACCAGCTGCACACCATTACGATCATAGATTAAACCGCGGTTGGCCTTGACTATCTCATGACGAATACGATTACCTTCTGCCCGATTACGATAAGTGTCACCTTTGATAATTTGTAAATAAAAAGCCCTACTTAATAAAATAAATAAAACCGCTAATAATACTTTAAATAAACGACGACTTTGACTTTCAGCAAAAAAACGTCCTAAAGTCTGAGCACTTTTTTCCCAAACAAAATCAAGATAGTCACCGCTATGCTGATTTTCAGAAAAACCTTTTAGCTTGCTATCCTTAATAGATCCTTCTTGTATTTTAAAAGGATCGTTTTTCATGATGTTTTTTTAGCCATAAATTAAAATATAAAATATAGACAAAAACAATGATAAAAGTATTGATAAAAATTATTTTAAATATTTGCCAAAATGTTATCCAAGAAAATAGATAAATTGACCAATGACTAATAGAATAAAGTAGCCACAATACTAACCAAAAAATTAACTGACCTAAAAAAGTCAAAAAAATAATCGTACCAGTATTTTTAGAAGTAAAAATGGTTAGTTGCAAAGTACTTAAAATAAATAACACCAATAAAAAACTAAAAGTATGTAAACCAAAACTAGCAGAAAAACTATCAATAAATAAACCAGCTAATATAGCTATCGGATAATAAATCCAAGGATTTTCAAAAATATAATAAACTAAAATTAGCATAATTAAAAATGGTTCTAGTAAACTCCAAGAACCAACATTGACCAAAGAGTAAACCGTGTGTGTCAAGATAAATAAAATTAATAAGGCTAAATACTTCATAAAGAGACAATGATTGCTACCAAAGACAAAGTGCTATAATCCAATAATGGAGAAACAGTGGCTTGTTTAAATAATTCTTCTTGAGAAAATTTTACTTCTTCTACAGAACCTATCACTAGGCCAGCTGGTATCTTTTCATTTAGACGTGAAGTCAAGACTAAATCACCTTTATTAATCGCTTGTTCTTGAGGTACATAGCTTAAATTCATCCCTAGACCTAGTGAACCAGTCAAAACACCAGCGACATTTTGACTATCGCCGATATTGACCGCTATTTTGCTCAAACCATCAGTCAATAAACGCAGCACCGAGGCATCAGCCCTGACTTCAATAATTTTGCCGATAATCACACCATCGTTGACCACGACTGCTTGGCCAGGCACTACACCGTCAGCCTCACCCGCATCAATCACGAGTAGATTTTGATTTAGTAAATCCCTACTCAAAATATTAGCTACTTTCAAATCATAATTAGCTTTAGACTTTAAATTTAGCAAAGCTCGTAAGCTATCATTTTCTTGAGCTAAAGCTTGTAGCCTAGTATTTTGACTTAATAATTCTTGATAAGAACTTTCAAGATTATTTGGTGGATTTAATAATTGATTGACAGTTTTTTGTGGTTGTGGCAATAAACGCAGCAAAACACCAAAATCAAAAAAACGGCCAGCTTTGAAAAATATCAAAAGTAAGGCCACCAAAAAAAATAATAAAAAAATCTGTACGTTTCGTCTTAACATATCAAAAATTAATTAAGACCTAAATCTTTAGTTGAAGGCAATAAAATTTCTCTTAAATTATCCAAATCAGCTAATACTTTACCAGTGCCACGTACCACGGCAGTCAAAGGATCGTCAGCGACATGGACTGGCATTTTTGTTTCTTGAGCAATCATCACATCAAGACCTCTTAATAAGGCTCCACCACCAGTCAAATACAAACCTTTTTCGTATAAATCAGACACTAATTCTGGTGGAGTACTTTCAATGGTAGTTTTGATGTTGTCAACGATTAATTTAATCGGTTTAGCGATCGCTTCTCTGATATTGGCATCGGTGATACGAATTTCTTTTGGCAAACCAGTCAACAAATCACGACCGCGCATCGTGGTCTCCATTGGTTTGTCTAGCAGTAAGACAGAAGCAATCTGAATCTTGATTTTTTCAGCGGTCCGTTCACCTAATAAAATATTAAATTTATCACGAGCGTATTGGGTGATAGCTTCGTTTAGTTTATCGCCAGCTAATTTCAAAGATTTCCAAGAAACTACTCCACCCAAAGAAATCACAGCAATTTCTGTGGTGCCACCGCCCATATCTACCACCATACTGGCTGTAGCCTCTAAAATAGGCAAACCAGCCCCGATAGCAGCAGCAATCGGTTCTTCTATCAAAAGTACCTCTGAAGCACCCGCACCCATGACAGCGTCCTCCACCGCCTTACGCTCCACTTCAGTGATGTCCAAAGGTATAGCGATCATCACTCTGGGACGTGGCATAAAAGTCATGCTTTCTTTATGTACTTTATTGATAAAATGTTTAATCATTTTTTCACTGACTTCAAAATCAGAAATAACTCCATCAACCAAAGGTCTGACGACATTGATATGTAATGGAGTTTTACCAAGCATAACTTTAGCATCATCACCAACGGCTACTATTTTATCCGTTCTAGTATTGATAGCCACCACACTCGGCTCATTGATAACAATACCTTGATCTTTGACATACACCAAAGTATTGGCCGTACCAAGGTCAATACCCATATCTTTAGAAAATTGTCCTAAAAATTTCTTAAACATTATTTATATTCTAATAAGCCTTAGCAAATAAAACTCTTTGCTCTGATGCTTTACCACTATAAACACATTTGCCATTCTCTTTTTTTTGATCAAAAGGTAAACATCTAATAGTTGCTCCCGTTTCTTTCTTAATCTTTGCTTCAACACTAGCCTCTCCTGACCAATGAGCTAAAACAAATTTTTCACTCTCTATAGCTTTCTTAAAATCTTCCCAATTATTTACAATTTTAGTATTTTTTATCCTGTTTTGTTCGGATTTTTTTGATAGCTCATTTTGCATGTCTTCTAGTGTATCCTTAATGACTTTAGCTAAATTGTCAATATTGACTAAAATTTTATCTTTTGTATCTCTACGAGCCAAAACAACAGAACCTTTTTCTAGCTCTTTTGCGCCAAGCTCCAATCTAATAGGCACGCCTTTTTTCTCCCAAATATTAAATTTCATGCCCATTGATAAATTATCCCTATCATCAACCTCTAAATGATCTTTTAATTTTAAAATATCCTTGATTTTTTTCACCATTTTTAAAACATTCTGATCAGTATCTGAACCATTTAAAATTGGGATCAGCACGACTTTAATAGGAGCAATATTTGGTGGTAAAACTAAGCCACTATCATCACTGTGCGTCATGATCAAACCACCGATAATACGTGTACTCATACCCCAGCTAGTTTGCCAAACATATTGTTTTTTGTTTTCTTTATCTAAAAACTGAATATCAAAAGCTTTAGCAAAATTTTGGCCAAGATTATGAGAAGTAGCTGACTGTAAAGCCTTACCATCTTGCATCATAGCTTCGATAGTATAAGTATGCTTGGCTCCAGCAAATTTTTCACTTTCTGATTTTTTACCAGCCACTACACTCATAGCTAGATAATCACGCACAAAATCATTATAAACACCTAGCATTTTTTCTGCTTCTTGCTCTGCTTCTATTTCAGTAGCGTGTGCAGTATGTCCTTCTTGCCATAAAAATTCCGAAGTTCTTAAAAAAGGACGAGTACGCATTTCCCAACGTAAAACATTTGCCCATTGGTTAATCAAAACCGGTAAATCACGCCAGGAATTAATCCATTGAGAAAAACTGTGATTAATGATAGTTTCTGAAGTTGGACGAATAATCAGTTCTTCTTCTAGTTTAGCTTCTGGATCAACTACTATTTCTCCTTTATTATTATTTTTTAAACGATAATGCGTAACAACCGCGCACTCTTTAGCAAAACCATCGACATGAGAAGCTTCTTTATTAAAAAAAGATTTAGGAATCAATAAAGGAAAATAAGCATTTTTATGGCCAGTCTCCTTAATTTTTGCATTCAAAATACTTTGAATATTTTCCCAAATAGCATAGCCATAAGGCTTGATAACCATCGTGCCCTTCACTGGGCCATATTCAGCTAAATCAGCAGCTTCAATAACATCTAAATACCACTGGGAATAATCATCTTTCCTGGTGCTAATTTTATTATTTTTTACACTCATAAATTTATAAAACAATATCTACTTAGCTTTCCCCGCGTCCGCGGGGAATAACTCTAGAATACGTTTTTTATTATTTATTTAAAATATTTTTTATGCGCTCGACTTCTTGCTCTAAAACCTCACCATCATAATCTCCACTATGAGCAGTAGTGCCCGCGTAGCAAGCATTTTTTTGATCAAGGTGCAGATTGAGTTCTAAACCATCACTCAAAGTTTTAAAATAAATATGGAATCTGGGAAAATTATTTCTCCCTAAACGACGAATAAAAGCTTCTGGTTTATGATCCGGGTGATAGCCCAAACTTCTAAAAAACTGAAGTGGATTAACGGCTTTTTGTTTTAAAATAAATTTCATCTTTTTAAAAAATATTTTTTACACCTTGCCACATTTGCGCACCATATTTCACAAAATCATGCCAAGTGATAACTAAAATCAAAAGCATCAATAAAACAAAAAAACTGTTATGCAGAATAGCTTCAAATTTTTCCCCCATTTTTTTACCACGGACTTTTTCTAAAAGTACAAAAAATAAACGTCCGCCATCTAAAGCTGGAATCGGCAAAATATTTAAAACTGCTAAATTCAAAGACAAAATAGCCGCAAAATTCAAAATATAGACAAAACCAAGTTTAGCAACTTGGCCACTCATCACAGCCACACCAATTGGTCCAGATAAGTCTGGTGACAAATGTCCAGTGCTAAATAAATCTTTTAGTAAATTACCAAAGGCTGCCAAAATAAGCCAAGTCATTAAAGATGCGCTCTTTAGACCTTGCCATAAGGCTGTCCAAAAACCATAATGCACAATGCCAGTATCTAGCATAGCAATACCTAAAATTGGTTCTTGATTTTCAGCAAAAATCTCTGGCTTGGTTTTAATATCTAAGGTATCTTTACCACGCAAAACATTTAAATTAAACTCCTGTTGGTTATGCTCCTGGATATAAGTATAAAGAAATTCTGAATCAGCAATACTTTGCCCATCGATACTGATAATTTTATCACCTAATTTTAAGCCCGCCTTATCTGCTGGACTACTGACCAATACTTCAGCCACCACAACATTGCGTTCAGTGATATTATCTGTCGGTGTATTTTTATCGATCGCTTGTGGTAAGCCCACAAAAAAACCAATACTTAAAAAAACAAAGCCTAAAATAAAATTCATGATCACACCGGCTGATAAAATCAAAGATTTTTTCCAAGCTTTTTGATTGACAAAACTTTTCGGATCTTCTACTTCATCACCATTTTCACCTTTGATTTTGACAAAACCTCCTAAAGGCAAAAGATTAATAGAATAAACAATGCCCTTACGCTTAAAACTAAAAATCTTTGGTGGAAAACCAATACCAAATTCTTCTACACCAACACCGAGTTTAATAGCTGTGACAAAATGGCCTAGCTCATGAGCTAGCACCAAAACGCCTAAGATTAAAACAAAAGAAATTATACTCAACATATTTATATTTTCATTATTTCCGCCTCTTTTTGATCAGCGATCTCTTTGACTTTATCACCATATTGTTTAGTTAATTCATCCAGCTCTTTTAAGGCTTGAAATCTTTCATCTTCAGCAATTTCTTTGTTGCGCTCTGCTGCAAGTATCGTATCTTTGATTTTTTCTCGCTGGCCGCGCAAAGCTACTTTTGCTTCTTCAGCTTTTTTGCCTAAAATTTTCACTAAATTTTTACGACTTTCTTCAGTGAGTGGAGGAAAATTCAAACGCACAAATTCACTATCCACTACCGGATTGATATTTAAATCAGCTGCACGAATAGCACGCTCAATATCTTTTAAAATACCTTTATCCCATGGCTTGATCACTATGGTATGTGGATCAGAGGAAGAAATAGAAGCCAAAGTAAGAAGCTCTGACACTGTACCATAAGACTCGACTTTGACATTTTCCACAATGCTTGGCGAAACACGACCAGTTCGCAAAGAAGAAATATCATTTTTAAAAAACTCAATAGTTTTTTCAAAATGATGACGATTTGTATCTAATAAATGATGCATATAGTTATTTTATTAACTTTTCCCCGCCTACAGCGGAGAATATTTAATTATCTTGTTACTAAGTCCACTTTTGACCTCTGGTCCCCGCGTACGCGGGGAAGGCGGGGGCAATATCAACTTAAAGCTTTATTGCTCTATAACGTAAGTGCCTAAATATAAATATTTACTATTTGGTGAAAACTCTAGCTCTTTGGCAATTTTAGTAGTGGGCAAAGCTTTATTTTGCCAATTCGCTCCTCCATCTTTAGTAAAGTAAAAAGCATTATTGGTACCATAGTAAATCTCTTGACCATTCAAAGGATTAACAGTCACTGAATAAATAGAGGCCTTATTTTTGCTAGTCAAAAGCTTATATTGCTCCCAATGGTCGCCAGTAAACCTAAAAATACCAATTTTATTCGCATAAAGCAAGTTGTCTTTGGTGGTCAAATCTACTGTCACATCAGACAAAATTTTCACGCCACTAACTTTTGACATCAATTTTTTATCATCAGTAATTACCGCCCTGGTAAAAGTTTTATCATTTTCCGTCACATTTTCTAATTGATAAAGTGGCAAAGGCATAACATCTTCCCAATTTGCTCCAGCATCCATGCTACGCCAGACACCCTGGCTTTCTAAAGCGACATACATGATATTACTATCACTGTGATTCATGATTAAAATTTCACTAATTTTACTATCAAAACGATGATAAACAGACCAAGACAATCCTTTGTCAACACTACGCAATAAAGCACCTTCTTTAGTGCCGGCAAAAATAATCTCTGGATTTTGATAATTGATAGCCAAACTAGAAATATATTGGCCAGCTCGTGGCTCAAAATATAAATCAGTCCAAGTACGAGCGCAATCTTCACTCTTTAAAATTTTATTATGAATCGCGGCATAAAGCTGACATTTATCTTTCGGATGAACAAATAAATCATTGACTGTGCCGCTATATGGCAAAGTATTTTCCCAGGAAGCGCCATAATTATAAGTATAATAAATACCACTGTCAGTCGTGCCGAGATAAATCGCTTTTTCATCTTGCGGATCTAGGGCGATCTTAGTGATGTTATTGGTAAAAGTTTTGGTAGCGGCTTCAACGTTAGCGATTTTATTTTTAGCTCCCCAAGTCTGACCAAAGTCAGTGCTGATAAAAAAGGCACTAGCTGAAGTAGCGTTGCTAGTATTACTACTCTTGACACTGATACAAGCCGATAAAAATAAAGGCAAGCATAACAAGCTTAAATAAAAAATTAAATATTTTCCGTTAGGTCTTGAGCTCGCCGAAAGATGTTTTGTCATATTTTTAAATCTAAAAGTAAATTTTCCCAAACTAATTGTGGCGTCACATTATTTTTTAATTGACGACGAATTTTATTGATGCTTAATAAATTATTTAAAATTTTTGTCACACTATATTTTTGGCTAATTTTCGCAATATTTTCTGAAAATAAAACATTTAATGCCGGCCGATTTAATTTGTGCCACAAAATATCTCTGAGTAATAATTGCCACAAGTCTAAATAATGCGTAGTGATGTGAGCTAATTCATAAACTTTAGCTTGAGGATTTTCTTTTTTTAAAATCCCAAACCAATGTTCTAAATCTTGCCAAGCTACAAAAGTATTATCATTTAAAATCTTTAATAAAAACTGACAATCTTTTTTAAAATTTACTAAATTATCTTCGATATATTCTAGTGCTAAACCAGGCTTTCCAAAAGATAAATTCAAAATTGTTTGCTGATCAACTTCAGCTAAGCTAAAAGTCTCCAGCCAGGCAGACATATCTTTTTTATTCAAAGGCTGAAATTTTAAGAGCTGACAACGGGAAATCACAGTCGCTGGTAGATTATTGATTTGATCAGCGATCAAAATAATGGTCGTGTTTTTTGGTGGTTCTTCAATGACTTTGAGTAAAGCATTTAAAGAAAAAATGTTTAGCTTATCAACAGCGTAAATAATCGCTAATTTGTAACCACCATCAAAGCTAGTCAAAGATAAATTACTCAAAAAATTTCTCACTTGCTCAACTTGGGTGTCTTCAGTATCATCTTTGGTTTTTAAAGCTGACAAATAAAGAAAATTTTGCTGCAAACCCTTGTTCATCTTGAGACAAGCTAGACAGTTTTGGCAAGGCTTTAAATCATCAGTACAAAATAGACTTTGCACAAAATATTTGGCAATCATTTTTTTACCTAAGCCTTTGGCACCATAAAACAAATAAGCATTAGCTAAATTACCTTGTTTTAAGGTATTTTGTAAAAAACTTATTTGCTTATTATGGCCAAAAATAGGCCAGGAAAAATTGACTGACATTGACTAAAATATAACATTTTCAGAACTAAAAATCAACCAGCTCTAACGGCTATCTAAAGCTAAATTTACTAGTCTATCTGCTTCTTTGTTAAACTCACGTCGGACATGATTAAAGCTAATACTTTCAAACTCTTGGGCTAAATTCCAGACTTTGACAAATAGTTTAGCTAAATCAGCATCTTTGACGCGATATTCTTTTTTTAGTTGTTTGACTACTAGCTCGCTATCTAAAAAACATTGCACATTAGTTATTTTATGTTTTTTGGCTAATTCTAAACCAGTCAATAAAGCATTGTATTCTGCCTGATTATTTGTGCCTTGACCTAAATATTTAGAAAAATTAGCAATTTCTTTATCATTTTCATACAAAACTCCGCCAATCGCTGCTGGACCAGGATTGCCACGCGATCCTCCATCGGTAAATAATTTAAATTGTGTCATGATGATATTTTTAAATCTCTAATAATTAATTGAATTTGGCGCGTGCCATTCCATTGATTGATATTTAAATTATAAACAATATCTATTCTTTGGCCAAGACCAATTTCTATTTTACCCAAAGAAAAAGCAATCGCGCCTAATTTTTTATTTTGTTTGACTAACTCTAATTTCCAATGATTTTGATCTTTACCAACTTTTTTAGCTCCAGTTACTAATACGCCATAATCAACAAATAATGGCTCTGAATTTGCTTGTCCATATGGCTGAAATTTATCCAAAGTATCGACTAAATCCCAATTTATCGCCAGCAAATCTAGCTCTAATTCAACTTTCAATACTGGCTCTAGCTCTTCATCTTTGATATGTGCATTAGCCAAAGTCTGCATATTGGCCTGGAAGCTGGCTAAGTTTTCTTTTTTTAAAGAAAAGCCACAAGCTTGCGGATGTCCACCAAAACGTAACAATAAATCAGCATTTTTCTGCAAAGCTTCAGTGATATGAAAGCCTTCAATACTGCGTCCAGAGCCGACAACAGTATCTTCATCAATGTTAGTCAACAAAATAGCTGGTCGATTAAATTCTTTGACTAATTTTGAAGCTACCAAGCCGGTCAAACCAGCTGGCCAATCTGTTTTATAAAAAAATAATAATTTATCTTTTAAATCTGGCGCTTGATTTTTTGCTTCTTTAAAAACATTTTCGGTAATTTTTTGTCTTTGGGTATTAGCTTGATTTAATTCTTCAGCCCAAGCTAAAGCTTTTACTTCATCTTGAGTGTTTAATAAATGATAAGCTAAATTAGCATGATCCATGCGACCAGCCGCATTGATGCGTGGCGCAAAAGCAAAGCTAATCATGGTTGTGTCTAGCTTACTGATATCTATCGCCGAGGCGAAAATCATTTTTTGTAAACCCAAACGTTGAGTTTTTTTCAAGACAATCAAACCATATTTCACTAAAGTTCTGTTTTCGCCTGTCAAAGGCACCATATCAGCCACGGTAGCGATGGCAACTAAATCTAGCAACCATTTTTCTTGGCGTTCAGCTTCCGCTTTCTCTAGCTGACAATTTTTGTGTCTTAATAAAGCCTGAACTAGCTTAAAAGCTACTCCGCCACCACAAAGAAACTTAAAAGGATAAGTCTCACCTTCAACTTGAGGATGGATAATAGCCAAAGCTTTGGGTAAATTAGCGGGAATCGCATGATGATCAGTGATGATAACTTGTAGGCCCAAAGAGTTAGCTAACTCTATTTCTTCAGCATTGCTAATACCACAATCACAAGTGATCAATAATTTGGTATTTGTTTTGGCTAATTCTTCGACAGCTAATTTATTTAAACCATAGCCTTCTTTTTCGCGATGCGGCAGATAAACCTCTACTTTAGCACCTAGACGCTCCAAAACTGTAGTCAAAATCACAGCTGCTGGCACACCATCAGCATCATAATCACCAAAAACAGTAATCAAGTCTTGGTTTTTAATAGCTTGAAAAACAGCTTCACAAGCTTTATTCATATCTTTAAATAAATACGGGTCATGAATGTCTTGTGAATAGTCTGGAGACAAAAACTGATCAATTTCTGCCTGAGTTTGCAAACCACGATTAAATAACAAAGTCGCCATAATTGGTGACAATTCTGGAAACTTATTCAAAAACTCACTGTTTACTGGTGGGGATACTTGCCAACGCATAAAAAAATAAAAGCCTTAACGGCCTTTATTGTATCAATATTTTGTAAAATTGGCTACTTGACTTTTTTGACAGGAACTTTCAAAACTTTATGCACTTTTTTCTCAGCTTTTTGCACAGCTGGCTCAATGATTTTTTTCTTCACTTCTCTTATTTCTTCGCGAGCTAAATCTATCCGCTTTATTTTCAGCTCTAGATATAAAAACCATAAAGCAAATAAAATCAAAAATAAACCACAGACTACTAACCAAAAATAAATATTAGAAAAATTAAAAAAAGACATTGGTTCTGCTGGAGCTTGTAAATTTTGATATTCGGTTTTGATCATATTTAAACGCTGATTCAGCTCTTGAAACTTTTGTTCTGAATCATTCAAATTATTTAATATTTCGTTTTGTGCTAAAATAATCCCTCGCATATATCACCATTTTTAAGGCCGGCAGCATTAGCCTCATCAGTATCTAAGTGCAAACGTGTCTGGCCGTCACTCACTCTTACTATAATACTCTTAAAAATTAATTCTCTTTCACCTTTGACTGCTAGAGAAACTTTTTGATTATTTTTTAATTGCCATTTTTTAGCGTCTTGAACTGCTAAATGCAAATGTCTCTTGGCTACTATGACTCCTGTTTTTAATTTTACTTTTCCTTTTGGTCCAACTAAAGTGAGGCCACTAGAATTTTTTATGTCGCCAGATAATTTTAAAACTGGTTTAATATCTAAAAATTTACAATCCGTCATGGATAACTCTACTTGCGTATCCGGACGTGTCGGACCAATGACACGCACTGTCAAAGATTTACTTTTATTTACTAAAGTGACAGTTTCTTGAGCAGCATAGTGTCCTGTTTGTGATAAAGCTGATTTTTTACGCAAAGTATAATTTTTGCCAAACAAAATTTCTAAATCTTTTTGACAAAGATGTATGTGGCGAGCAGAAACTTCAGCAATAATTTTTTTCATACTTTTGTCATTCTGAATTCATTTCAGAATCTTTTATATTAAATCACCAGACCCTGAAAAAATTTCAGGGTGACATAAAATTACAAATTATGTTTTTTCAAATCTGCGACTGTCAAAATACCAACTTGTGCACCAACTTTCATAATCACCGAATTACTATTCCAAATACCTAAACGCAAAGCTTTTTCCACGTCGCCATTGTATCGAATCAAGCCGGTCACAAAAGCTGAACCAAAAGCATCGCCCGCCCCAGTAGTGTTTAAGCCTTTACGTTTTAAAGCTGGATGAAAATATACTTTTTTACCATCATAGACATAGGCACCTTTGGGTCCATCAGTAATAACGGTTAATTTTTGTCCAAATTTGTGCAGCTCTTTTAACAAAACATTAATATTATTTTTAAAGTCTTTACCCTTAATTTTGATGACCAGCTCTAAAGCTTCATCGCGGTTCACATCAAAAACATAAGTATCTTGCATAAAACGATGTAAACGCGTCAAACCTAAGCGTAGCTGATCAGCGCCTGGGTTCCAAGCAATTTTTATCTTACGATGTCTGACTTGTTCAAAAATATTGGCTAATTTTGGGAAAAAATTGGCTGATAAACGAGTTAAATAAATCCAAGGAGTTTTTATCTTTCTGACTGTTGTTGGGCTCAAATCAATATCTTCATACGCTCCCCGACAAGAAAAAATCACATGCTCATTAAAAGAGCCAACGTTGACAATAAAAGAATTATCAGTAATTTTTTTAGAATTTCTTTGAATTAAATGAGTGTCAACTTTTTTTTCTTTTAGATTATCTAAAACAGCTTGCCCGATAGCGTCAGTACCTAACGAAGAAATTAATTGTACTTTCAAACCTAAAGAAGCAAAGTTAACCGCCGCATTAGCACCACCACCACCGAAAGTAGTAGTGACATTTTGGCTAGAAATTTTAGCACCATATTCAAAACCAATTAATTTTTGTTGCAACAAATCTTTTTTATTATCCACCAAAATCATTTGATCAGTATAAAACATGGTGTCCGTCGTCGAACTACCAATTGTTGTGATAATATTATTACCTAACATAAAAAATTATAAATAACGATGCCAGTCTTGAAATTTACTGACCATCACTTTTAATAAATATAAATAAATACCAGACATGCCAGCGATAAAAAATAAGCGCACACTAAAACTAATAGGAAAATCATTCAAACTTTCTAAGATTGAAATAAAAGTCATGATACTAATGACCATGATAATCAAAAATAAAATCAGCAAAATAGTAAAAATAATTTCTATCGCTTGATTGATTTGCATACAAGAAAATTATAACATATTTTTACTAATAATATAATAGCCTGCCACTGCCATCGCCACACCGACATTGAGAGATTCTTTTTCACCGTTCATCGGTAAAGCAATGATTTGATCTGCTTGTTTTAACAATTGTGGCGAGATCCCTCTAACTTCATTACCGACTAATAAAGCTAAAGGAAATTTTGGTTTAAAATCTAAATAATTTATAGCCTTATCAGTTTTTTCTAAAGCTATGATAGTAAAACCTGATTTTTTTAATTTACGCAAAAGAGTAGAAATATTTTTATGGTATTCCCAGTAAACACTTTCTTCTGCACCTAATGCTACTTTAGAAATTTCTTTGCGTGGTGGATGTCCAGAATAGCCAGACAAAATAAGCGACGCCCCCAGGGCGTCGGCTGTACGAAACATCGTGCCAATATTATAAAGACTACGAATATTGTGAGCAATAATATAAAATTCCTTCTTATTCATCATGATACATGCCTTCTTTTTTGTCTTTCAAAAAACCAAGCCAATCTTCAAAAGTAGAAATAAAAATCTTAAACGGCGCTTCGATAATATAATCCATCACAAAAGCAAAAACATTGATCTTTTTAAATTTAGTAGAAAGCCAACGCCCGGCCGAAACTATCGGTAAAGAAAAGAAATCTATCAAAAATGATAATAAACCAACTTTTTTCTGTAAAACCTTATACTCTTTGGCTGTAGAGCGGATTTTCAAAGCAAAGAAACTAACCATGGTTAAAAAGAAGAAAAATAAAGTGCCAGACAAAATATTAAAGTTCAAACTTTGTAAAAACATGATAATCACACCAAATACTAAAATGTACAAAGTAGTGAACATGGAATAATAAAAAGTTCTAAAGCCCCAATTTTGATTATACTTAGCACTCAATTTACACAACAAAGATTGCTTAGGCTCACCGTAAATAATTTGCTCTAAATTTTCCAAAATCTTACCAGTATTTTCTTTGGTCGGTGGCAAAATAGTCAAAGTGATTAAAAACATCAAGAATGGTGGTAATAAGACATTGATAATCAAAGGTAGATAATGCAATTCTTTTACCACATAAACTTCATATGGCAACTCAAAAATCAAAGCCATTGTCATCTTGGTGATAAAAATATAAATAATAGCCCTGATGGAGCTTTGCCTGATTTTATTGCCAACGATTTTATACTTCTGATTGATCAAAACTTTAGCTTCTGCTAAAAATTGTTCTGGATCAGAAAGTAAATCTGCCAAATCATCCCCTTTTAATAAAATTAATTCGTATAAAATTTTAAAAGTGACCACATCCTCTTTGATGGTGCTTAACAATTTTTTCTGATAAGGATGTTTTAAATGATGCTGAATAGTTCTGTGAATCGAAGCAAAATTAGCGGCCACTACTTTCACTAAATCGCCGTTCGCTTGTTGCCAATCAGGAAAATAAAGATTAAACAAATGATAAGCAATGATAGTATCGTCTGACTTGACTAAAGACTTGTGAATAGCAATATAAAGTTGGACGTTTTTTTCTCTAACCCTGACCTCATCCACACTTGTGCCACTAAATTTAATACGTGGTTTGATCGCCTGATACATGGTCTCAATCACTGAGTCGCCAATGGTCTCTGGGCTAAGCAACATATCAATCTCACAAGCCTCAATGCCAACTAACCAATCAAAATATTTTTTTCTTTCTGAAGTATGATAAAGGTCATTGAGTAATAAAAATAAATCATTGTAACGCTTAATAATTTGCGCTACTTGTAAAATTATTTTTTCCGGTAAAGCATTGTTTGGTAAATAGCGACTACGAATCAAATCTTCTATCAAACCTTTGGCGATTTGCGGTTTTAAAGTTTCAAGTAATAAGCGACGACGTAAATTTCTCTCAATCGCAAAACGACGTAAAAGATGGACTTCTTTAAAGTCTACACTGTTACGTAATTTTTCATAGAAAAAAGTAACTTTCGAAGTTATTTCTTCTACTTCTATTTTATTTTCTTCTTCAGCTACGGCCCGCTTTATTTTTTTAGCTCGCTCTAATTTTTGGTACAAAGCCACGATAATTGGCGAAATTTGCATAAAGTTTAACTTAACTATCTATATAAACCGCCGCCTTCGGCGGCGGTTTCGTGAGATTATTATGCTTTTAAAATACCACAAAACCACTTTTTTTTCAAGATTTCTTAGCAAAATATTTAGCAGCTAGATAAGTAGAAATAGGTACCGCTAACAAAATACCGATACTACCAACTAAAGTCCTTAATATCTCCGTAGCAATCATTTCGTTATTAACAACCAAGCTCGGGCTAAGCCATTGGCCGGTTTTTAGACTAAACAAAATAAGCAAAGGCAAAGCTGCGCCAGCATAAGCTAAAAACAAAGTATTGATCATCGAAGCTAAATGAGATTTACCGATATTGATACTACTAGTATATAGATGTTTAAAATCAAAACTAGCGTTGGCTTTTTTAAGTTCTTCAACTGCGCTAATCTGACTAATTACTACATCGTCCAAAACACCTAAGGTACCTAACAAAATACCAGCTAATAATAAACCGCGGAAATTAATAGCTTGCTCGGTCAAGCCCACTAATAGCATAGACTCTTCATTTGACATGCCACTCAAACGTAAATAAGCCTCAAAAAATACAGTCAACATACCAACTGATATCAAAACTAAAACAATAGATAAAACTGCTAAATTTGATTTTTTATTTAAGCCTTCCGTGAAATAGATAATAAAAACTAAGATAAACAAAGCACCGATTAAGGCTACCCAAAATGGATTAAAGCCGGTTAAAATATTAGGTATCATAAATTTCATGATAACTAAGACAGAAAAAAATAAACTCAACAAAGCCTTTAGGCCCTTCCATTTGGCAATAACTATAACTAATAATACAAAAAATAAAAATAAATAAGCCAGGCCATTTAGTCGCACATAATCAGTGATATCATAAAAATCTCTCCCATCTTCTGTTTGAGATTTATTTACCAAAACCTTATCACCTACCTGATAATAGCCCTGTGAAACAACACTGAATTGATCAATACCTTGATAAATAACTTCTTTATCTTTTTCTGGCCCACTTAAAAGTAATAGTTTGATGTTTTGCTGTTTATTAATTACACCGTTATCTGTCGTTGTATCTCTTTCATCCAAAATCTCTAATACTCGAGCATAAAACAAAGAGTCATTGCTAGCTTGAGATTCTTGTGCTAACAAAATATTAGGCAATAAAATTAATGCCAAAAAAGCTAAAAGCAAATATTTTAATTTATTCATAAAATTTAACTAATTTTTTCTTATTATAGCACAAAAAACTACCTTTCACGAAAGCTTGATACTAATATTAAAAAACACCCCCGTCAGGGGGTGTTTCATATAAACTTTATTTTTTCTTTTTAGCTACTTTTTTAACTTCTTTTTTAGCAGCTTTAGGTTTTTCTTCTACTTCATCAAATACTATGTCCATATCTTTTTCTTTAGTCTTTGCTTTAGCAGGAGCTTTACTAGCTTGTAAAAGATTTAAAATTTGATCCAGCTTTTTGTTTAAACCATTGATAGCCTCGGTAACTTGACTATTATCATGACCGCCAGCAGAAGAACGACTTGATCTAGTATCGTTTTTCTTAAAACAATCATTACAATAAACTGGTTTACCACTTGTTGGACGAAATGGTACTTCACAATCAGAGCCACAACCATCGCATACTGCTTGATGCATTTCTGCTGGGCGACTATCTCGATCTCGACGATCTCCGCCAAAACCTCTATCTCTGCCACCGCCAAAACCACCACGGTTAGAGCCTCTAAAACCGCCTCTATCTCTGCCACCGCCAGGTCTTCTATCTCGATTAAAATTTCCCATAAAGTTGTCCGTCTATGATATTAATTTTCCGCCTGACGGCGGAAAATAACTATCTAGATTAATTTAATTATTAAACTTAAGTATTACAATAACACATATTGACAAATAAAGCAAGTTTTATTCTAGTCAATTATTTAATAAATCCGCCCACCTGCTTTTCCCACTTCTATTCATAAAAGTCAATAATATAATTCCCTCATCAATTATATTAAACTTAACAAGCCGCCATAAGAAATCTAAAGCGCCAACCAATTCAAGTTAGCGCTTTATTTTAACTATATTTTACCAACCCCCGCCTCCTCCGCCTCCTCCGCCGCCACCAGAAAATCCACCGCCACCAGCACCACTTGATGAAGAGGCGCTCTGTGAAATAGCCGAAGTCATACTAGTTAAAGCTGAGGAAAAACTATCTACATCAAAACTTCCATTAGAACTAATAAACCAAACTGGCGCCATAGAGTTAAATTTCTCTATACCATAAATATTTTTCATCGCCTTGACCCAAATATCTGTCAAACCAAAATAAATAGCATAAGGCAAAATCTTTTCAAACATATTTTCTTTTTCATAAAATCTTGCTCGGTATTTTTCCGCGGTTTCTATAAATAGTTTAAAACCTTTTATCTTCCATTCCGCTTCCGCACCTTTTAAGGTACGCTTGTTCATAAAAACAACAAATAAAAAGAAAATAATAAAAGATAATATAAAAGAAAAAACCATTAAAGAAATCGATTGAACTCCTGCAGAAGAAAAAAGAGTCAGACTAGCGCTAAAAATGATCGTGGATAAAACCAAGGTGGAAAAACCATAAAGAAAATATCCAGTGGTATATCGGTTCTTTTCTAAATAACCATCAATCTCTAAAAGCGTCCTGACCGCTTGTTTTATGTCTGGTAACTTCATATAAAAAATCTTTTTTACATCCGATAATAAATTTTCACTTTTTTTCTCTGTAAAATCTGCCCAAACACCTTTGGTAAATTGATTTAATTTACTTGTATGTTGATTTGTCTTACCCAAAAGCATAGAGAAAATACCAGCTATAATTGTTTTGTCCAAATTTTTATTTTGACTAAAAATTTTCTCAGCATTTTCTTTCATAAGAGCTTCATCTTTTGGACCTAAAAATATGGCATCAAATAAAATCTTTTCCCCACCATTCAAAGCGGCTGCCTTATTTACATCAATTACTGTGAATCTATAATCTTTTTTGGTAAAACCTAATACTTTAGCACTAACATCTTCTATTTTAATAATTCCGTCACAAGCAAATTTAATAATAGCCGCTGAAATTGCTTCGTTTTTTAAAAAACCTAAACCAGACAACATACTCATTTGCATCGGCGTCAAATTATCTGGTGCTTCATATTCAGCAATCACAGCTTTGTTTAAATTTGGATCTTTACCATGTTTTTTCCAAAAAGCAAAACAAAAAATAAAAGTCAAAATTGGAAAAACTAAACTAGGCCAACCTGGATATTTATCTGAAAAAGTAATTTGATAAGGAATAAAAATATTTTTTGGCATTAAGACCGAAAGGCTGATGCCTTCGCCTTTTTTCAAAACTTGCGTTGAATAAACTTGTAAAATATCATCCTGCCATTTTACAAAAGCTAAGTCTTTATTTTTTAATCCATATAAACCAGTATAATAATCAATTTTGGTATTATTTTCATTAATGCCAGCTGGAAAATGAATATCAGCACTATAATTATCTATTTCTAGTTCCCAAAAATTACCATTTAAGTTCCACCATAATTCTTCAAAGTTTTCTTGAAAACGAATAGCATTTTTTACTTTATAAACTATTTTATATTCATTTTCACCTTTCACTGTAATATTCGGATCACCTATTTTCCAAGTAATAGTATTATTTTGCTTACTAGTACTATATTCTAATGGCTGACCAGAAAAATCTGTAATGCTGACTAATTCTATCGGCGTTAAAATCTTGCCTTCAGGTGTATTTATCTGTGTTGGTAAAACTCTAAAAATACCATGCTTGCCTGGTAAATTTCCACAATCTGCTACAATTTTTTCCGTGATCAATAAAGACGAATCAGTATTAACGACAATATCTGAATGAAAATCTTTGATGTACCAATCATGAATTTGTGAATTAGTTCTAGCTAAACTAATATTTGGCAATAAAATCAATAACAGTAAAAAAGAAAAAAATAATTTTTTCATAAAATTAATTTACCAAAAACTTTACTTCCACATTCCTAAAATCAAACCAAAAGCTACAAAACAAATAAGTTGATAACCAGACTGAAGCAAAAATCTTGCCCAAGAAATTTTAGCTGAATCGTTATTCCACATCGCCGTACCCGCTATCACTGGTACCACAAAGGCTGCCCAAATCCACAAGGCGTTTGTTAAACCGCTAGCCTCTTTCCAACCTTCGATATAATAAGCTAAAACCCACACTTGAAATAAAGCCAATAAAAATTGGACTAAATATAGTTTCCAAACATTAGCTTCCATTTTCTTTCTTGCCTCTAAATCTAATTTAGTTGCACCAACGACTTGGAGCCAAATTTTACCAAACAATGGTCCGTACCATAAATAGCCAAAAAACATGGCCAAAATCCCACATACTAAAATAGCATAATAATTTATTTGCATATTTTTATTAATTAATAATTTTTACCTTTGCACATAAATAGAAGCGGTTGCATAAGGACTCTCAACGCAAGAGCCAATAGTTATACGACCCTGGGAATTTCTATTAAAATAATAACCTGTACTAGGACCGCCTTCAAAACCAGGATTAACAGGTAATGTTGGCAAATATATTGGTGTCAAAGAATCTAAAGCGATCGCATCATCATCCACAAAATAAAAATTACCACCAGGATCACAAAGAGCCTTATCTCCTGGGAATCCAATAATCATAATTGAATATCCAGCGTCATTACTACCATTTCCTACTTGTACAATTGAGTCAGACAAAATACCAGTAGAAGTTGGATAAGTAGTCGCATTATCAGCCATATACATCTTAATAGCGTCAGCGATAGCTGTCACATCTTGCCAACGTTGTGCATCACGTGCTTGCCCAATTCTTTTCGCTGGATCAACAGCCACAAAAGTAGCTGCCGCAAGCAATGCTATAACTGCAATAACTATAATTAATTCTATTAATGTAAAACCTTTTTTATTTTTCATTTTATTTATCTAAGCACATATATTATAACATAAAAACAAAAACTTTTCTTAATACTCAAAAAGAACATTTAAATATCATTTTATATCTAAAATAGTTGACAATTAGACAAAAAAATACTATCATAATTCCGTTATTTCATTCGGGGATCGTCTAAGGGTAGGACAACTGGTTTTGGTCCAGTCAATTGGGGTTCGAATCCCTATCCCCGAGCCAAAACTTTACACATACGAAGCGACAAAAGCTTCTTTTTTATTTAGACAATTAAACCGAGGGGATGAGAAGCCTGCCCTGAGGATTATGAACGTAGCGAATAATCTGTGAGGAAATCCCTATCCCCGAGCCATAATATAAATCAAACTATATTAAAATTATCTAAATAAAATCTCCCCTTTAGGGGAGATTTTTAATTACACTTTAAACACTTCTTCAATATGCTTTTGCTTAAGCGCTTTAGTAATAGCCGAGGCCAAAGCTAAAGAAGGATTATAACGCCCCTGCTCTAAAGCAATAATAGTTTGTCGAGCAACGCCAACAATGTCAGCTAATTGCTCTTGGGTTAAGCCAATTTTATTACGAAAATATGTTATTTTAGTAGTCATTAATCTTTTTTATCTAAATAAATATTAGTGGCGGCTTTGGCAGCTAAGCCAGCAAATAAAGCAATGATTATAACAGGCTCGACATAAACTGCACCGCTAAGCATACTTTGCGCTGTTCGATAAGCAATACCAATCGCCAATACTATGACCATAACCCATAAAGCGTTACGCTCAGCAAAAGCTTCATGTAAACGATCACGCTCATCACGAGGCATGCGAATCATAATATCTAAAGTGTCTAAAACAAAAACTCCTGCCCAAATAAACATCAAAATTGTACTAGTATTCTTACCTGGCCAATTAATAAATTGGATCAAGAGTAAGCCCGCAACTAAAACACAAAGATATAGCCAACCTTGATAAGTTTTTGGGTAAATACCCCAGCCAGCATATTTACGACGTTGAAACCATTGTGGTTTACCTAACATAATTTTTAAAAATTAATTATTAATTTATCAATGTAATATATTTCTTACGTAATAAATATATTACATTTTAAAAATATTGTCAAATAAGCTAATTCAGTGTAATCTTTAAAATATGAAAATAGCGATAATCGGTGGTGGCGCCGCTGGCATGATGACCGCCGCCACAATCAACGAAAATAATTCTAAAATTGAAGTTTTTTTGATTGAAAAAAACGATTCTTTGGGTAAAAAAGTTATTATTTCTGGCGGCGGACGCTGTAATGTCACGACCGGTCTACAAGATGTCCAAGCTATCTTAGGTAAATATCCTCGAGG
>CAINYB010000007.1 GCA_903855135.1 uncultured bacterium
AAAAATATTTTGCCAAACTTTCTTAAAACGAAAAATTTTAAAAGGAAAATACCAAGTAAAATAAAATAGATTCAAAACCACCAATAGAGAAGCTGTATAAATAAAACTAACAAAAAATCTTGCTATTTCTGGATTATTAGAAACATTAAAAATTAATAAGCCCAATGCCCATAAGACATTGAAAAAAGTCATTAAAGAAAAATATTTGTAAATCGGGTTTTTCCAGCCACGAAAACTGATGGTGATTGACATCACTAAATTACAAATCGCCGCTAAAATTAAGGCGCTAACTTGTATTTGTTGAAGCATATATTCTATATATTATACCAAAACTATAACACAAAAAGAGACCAAAATCAATAAATGGGTCTCTGGTGTTCATTTTTTAAATATTCACTTTTATGCCTATAGTATAAATATTTCTTTGACTTATTATCAATAAGCACATCACACTTATGATATTATAGTATAATTATTTACCTATTTTGTTGATTCTACCCTCTTCCATAATTTAAGTAAAGACTGTTTTTGTAAACGTACTTTAAAAACTATAAGTGCCCATAAATGTAATCTAGCCATTAAAAGAATAATTATCCAAAATATTTGCTTTATATTTTTAGGGTATTGAAAAAAAATTTTGGGGCCAGTGAAAAATTCGCCCCAGAAAGTGCGCATTTTATATTTTGATTTTAATACATATGTTTGAGTATATCCACCCGCTGAACGAATTTTTTGTCGCAACCAATCTTTGTAATTCTTTGGATATTTAACACTAACATACGCCTTTGGTGCATATTTAATTTTAAAACCAGCATTGGCAATAACATGTGAAATTACCGCATCTTCAGCAAGTGCATCTTCAGGCACTTTTGTAATAAGACCTTGACGAATCGCATATAAATACCCAGAACACTCTAAAAAACTAGCGAAATTATCTTTCTTCAATCTAATCTGATGTGCCTCATTAGCCAATAAATATGACCAATACCCAAACATTTTTGTTTGATCTTCAACGCTGACGGGATGACCGCTTACAGCACCAACATTATTATCTGTGAAAGATTTTTTAAGAAAATATATAGCCTGATTACTCATATAAACATCCCCGTCAGTTAAAACTAATATATCTCCGCGCGCTTTCTGTAAAACTAAATTTAAAGCACTTGGCTTGCCGACTCCCTTATCATAAAATAAATAAATATTTTTATATTTTTTTCTACAATCCTCCACTACTGCACCCATCAATCTATCAGGGGACACAATTAACACTTCATCTTTCGTCGTTAATTGTGGCAATATTACGTCTATAGCTTTTTTGATTGTACCAATTTCACCATATGTGGTGATAATTACACTTATCATTATTTATTGAATTAATATACCAAAACTATGCCACAAAAAGAGACCAAAATCAATAAATGGGTCTCTGGCTCTCATTCTTTTAAAGCTATGGCTTAAGCGCTTTTAAATGACTAAAAAACAATAATATTTCCTTTTTCGGAAAAAGAATTTAAAAATTCATCCTTTGGAACCACCCAATCATGATGTTCATAATCCAAATCTTTCGAAGGATGGTGTAATAAAAATGATTTTATATCACCTTGAGATACATCAGAACCAAAAATAACGACTAAATGTCCTCCTTTTGGCATCACATAAATTGACCCATCTTCTTTTTTATACTCTTTACCCCCTTCCATGCCAACCGTGACTGAAGCAATGACTAATTTATCTTGCTGTAAATATTGAGCAATATTTTGGATATCACCTCCTATGCTTTGCCTAAAACCATTTACATCAAAATTAGTGGCTAAATCCACCAAACCTTGATGCTTCCAACCAACTTTTTCATCATAAGCTCCAATTCTCAATCCAATATCTAATAATTCTTTTAATGTAAACTTTTTATCTGGGAAAAACTTACCTAAAACCATCTTTAAACAAGCTAAGCCACAAATTCTTTCCGACCAATACTTTGCTTCTTCTAAACTAGTAAATCCCTCGGCCTGAAAATTTTCTTGGCTTAACTCTTGAGAATAAAATGGTACATTGGGAATCTCAAAATTTCCGTCTTTTAACTCTTGACTGGTTTTTTTAAAAAAATTAAACATTTATATAAGATGTTTTTAATCTACTCTCTTTTTCAAATCTTTCGATAGCCAATTGAATTAATTTATCTATCAAATTTTCATAAGATAAACCGCTTTGCTCCCATAATTTTGGGTACATACTAAATTTAGTAAAACCTGGAATAGTATTAATTTCATTCACAATTAATTTATTTTTATTATCCAAAAAGAAATCAACCCTAGCCATACCTTCACAATTTAATATTTTAAATGTCTTAATAGCTAAATATTTAACTTTTTTAATCAAAACTTTATTTAAATGAGCTGGAATGACTAAACTTACACCATTTTCATCAATATATTTAGCTTGATATGAATAAAATTCATGATTTTTTAAATTTGTCAAAATCTCGCCAGGAATGGAGGCTTCTGGATTTTCATTGCCTAAAACCGCACACTCTATTTCTCTACCCACAATACACTCCTCAATCAATATTTTATTATCAAAATAAAACGCCTGCTTAATAGCTTCAATAAATTCTTTTCTATCATGAACCTTAGAAATACCAACTGAAGACCCTGAGTTAGCTGGCTTAACAAAAAATGGTAATTTTAATTTTTTAACAACATTATTAAAATAAATTTTATTCTTCTCATAGGAGTTAAAAACTAAAAAATCTGCTACCAAAATACCAGCTGCTTTCAATAATCTTTTCATTATGTCTTTATCCATACCGATAGCTGAGCCCAACACAGAAGCGCCAACAAAAGGTACATTAGCTAATTTTAAAAATCCTTGCATAGTACCATCTTCGCCATATGTACCATGCAAAACGGGGAATACCACGTCAAAAGCTCTTTTTTGAAATAAACCATCTTTACCAATAACACTACCACTGCCCTGTGGAACTAAAACACAAGTTTGATCAACTTTTTTATTTATCTGTTTTTTAGAATTATTAAATAAAGCAATATGTTCAACAAATTGCCAATGACCCATTTTATCAATTTGAATTAAAACTGGATCATATTTCTTTCTATTTATATAATCAAAAACAGTCTTGGCAGACTGAACAGAAACCTCATGCTCAGCTGATTTGCCACCAAATATAATGGCCACTTTTATCTTATTATTCATGGGTTAATTATATCAATATAAAATTTTCATCTTCTCTTTTACTAAATTCATTGTTTTTTCCGCCTCTTTTTTGACTCTAGCTGTTCCTTCAAATAAAATACCCCAAACTAGATCTGGATTTTTTTCATACTCCGCTCTCCTTGCTCTAATTGGTGATAAAAAATTATCCAAAACCAATACCAACCGTTCTTTAAATTGTTTGTAGCTAGTTAAACCTTGAAACTCTTTTTCTATTTCTTCAATACTTTTACCAGTTGCTATTTGATAATATTTAATCAAATTGGCTACATTTTGTTTACGTTTTTCATCAAAAACAATTAAATTAATTGTATCCGAATCAGTTTGTGCTGTTTTAACTTTTTTACTAATATCCTCTAATGAATCTGAAAGGTAAATTGCATTATTAAAAGATTTAGACATTTTTCTGCCATCTAAACCAAGGAGTCTGCCCACCTCACCATAAATACCCTGCGGACGAGGAAACAGTTCGCCGTAATAATTATGAAATTTCCTGATAATTTCATTGGTTTGCTCTAACATTGGCTTTTGATCTTCTCCAACCGGCACAACATGAGCTCTTAAAAAAGTAATGTCAGCTGCTTGAGAAACTGGGTATCCTAAAAAACCAAAAGTTACATTACCATTTTTAAAAATATGTCCTTTATCATTTATTTCATTTTTTACCGTCGGATTCCTCTGCAAATCGCTAACAGTTACCAAATTTGAATAAAAAACAGTTAATTCAGCAATTTCTGGAATTTGTGATTGAATAAAAAAAGTAACTTTAGTAGGGTCTATACCGACAGCTAAATTATCAAAATTCTATTTTTCAGTGACCCAATATAATGGCCAAGATGTAGCTTGCCAGTTGGCCTATCACCAGTTAAAAGTCTTTTTTTATCCACAACGTTTATCATAACTTAATTCTTTTCTTCTATTACCACCACTCATAGAATAAATATACCCCAAAATTTCTCCTATGTCACTACCATGAATATTTTGCCAATTTCTTTCAAGTGGTATTGACATTTTATTTATGAAAGTATTTTTTTCTTTATATAGTTTAGTTAACTTTTTAAGCCAGTTATGAATTGTTTGTGGCCTAAAATCTACCCAACCTTCTTCTATAAATTTTTCTAAAGATTCTTGGGAAGTATTTTTTAGTAAATTTTTATCTTCTGGCACAAATGTATTATCTAAAATGAATAATTCTTCTTGAGGATTAATAAGTGGCAATCTTAAAGACAAGGCATATTTAATGATTTTTTTATCTTCCTTAAGTAAATTTGTGATTTTATCCATTATGTCAGAGACACTTAAGTCGTTAATTAGTGTTTCTAGTGAATTGTTTGCTACTTTTAATAAAACATATAATTCAAATAGATGTTTAGACATGGTTGGTCCAAGATTGTTAGTTGCAATACTTGGATATTCAGATACATGTTCTAAGTCTTTCATTACACCAAAGACGTGATCTCTTTGAATAGCGGCTGTATAAGAAGGATTTAAGGTGGCGTGGTCTAAAGCTGTTAAAACATCATTTTTAGTAGAACCTAAAATACTTTGGATAACCGCTTCAGAAACTTCTTCTCTTGTCACAGCTTCCATTTGTCCTAAAGAAGTAATAGCCATCATTTCATGTAAGCTATAAGCATTGTTTTCTCCTGAATCAACATAAGGGATTTTGATTGTTTCATCTGAAAATACCGCTTCTTTGAGTATTAAATTACTAGAGATTTCTTGTTTTTGTGGTATTAAAACTTCACGTAATTTATCACCATGGGAACGAAAATCTCCCAAATCTATATGTTGCCAGCCGATTAAAGCAGCAGGGACAATAACTTTAATATTACATCCAGGTGTGTGTGATAATGACCAGAATAATTGGTGCATAACACCAGCAGCGGCCACTTTTCCTAAAATACCACTAGACATACCAGGCTCATTTAAGTCTCCGTGAGTGTAGGGTAAATTAATACCCATACCACCAAGACCAGTAGTTGATACTTTTACATAGCAATCCAAATTAAATTTAGTCATTATTTTTTCAAGAACTTGAGTAAATCTAATTAATGGATTAATAGAATTAGACAAAAGTAATTCTGTTGCGTTGTTTTTTAACACGCTAGAATCTTTGATTATTCTTCTTGGTAGAGAATAAGGATCATCTGCATAACCCACCACAGTAGCAGTATTTACAGCATCAATTATCACATCTGGTTTAAATTTTTCCATTAAATGATATAAGAAACTTGTTTTAATGGTTTCTTCACTCAATGGATCAAAGTAATAAGATAATAATACATTGCTGTCTTCTTCTGATTGTAAGATTTCTTTTTTGTTTTTATAAGCTAATTTTTCAGGTAATAAAACATCACCCCAAGAAATTTCAAGAGCAGTAGAGCTATCTTCATTAGCGTATTTTTTTACTCTAACTAAGACTTCATTTGCTTCTTTTTCTGTTAAAGTGTGTAAGATTATCTTTTTTACTTTATGGTCTATTAGCCTAAAAGCACAAGCCTCACCTACGTTTCCAGCACCGACAATTAATACTGTTTTGTCGATTAATACATTTTTCATATTGTTGTATTAATTAATTTTGATAGCTTTAAATCCGATTATATCTTTATAAGCTTTTTCTCCAAATAAAACAGGATAAAAGCCTTCTTTAGCAAAAATAAGTCCTTTGTTTATACTTCCGAGTACTTGCCCTTTTTGGACATATTCAAAGTTTTTAATATTACTATCTAATTTAAATCCTTCTGGTTTTGGTTCTGTTCCAAAGACTTCATAAAATTCAGTATTTGGTATCACTTTAAATTTGGTATGTGGTTCTATTTTGGTAGGGCAATTTGCAAGCATTTTTAAATTACACATTAGTAATTTTATATCATTTAAAGACTTGATAAATGTTTTTTTATCAGAATGTTTGCCGTATTCGATACTAATACCATGACAAAAATTTATCAAAGAGCCATTGCCATAGTCTTTTGGCATTAAAACCACTCTTTTGGGATTAATAAGTTTGATAATTTTATTAACTACTTCATCTTTCTTTTTTACAATTACCACATCTTCAGTATCTGAACTTGTAGAATGAATATCTACTACATAATCTTTTTTGGAGATATTTTGTAAAATATTGTAAGCGATTTTTTCTTCTAAAATATGACTATTTTTATTACCAGGAAAGCTACGATTTAAATCTTGGCCAATAAATCTTTTTTTAGCATTTACGGCGATAGGATTGCCTATAATCGTAATTAATTTTCCTTTGATTATTTTTAGTTTTTTTAATTCATTAATGACTTTTTTACCAACAATTTCATTACCATGAAGGCAGCCAACTACTATTAAGGTTGGTTCATTTTTTTTAGGTTGTTGTATGTTTAATTTCATAATATAAGTTAATAAGTACCTGCCCCCAAAAGGTCTGGGGGCAGGGTTAGGAATTACATCGTTCCGAAGCAGACGACGGAATCGCCAGCATGGAAATCACACATTTCGTCCCACCAAGCCTGAACAGCTTGATCCTTGACCACGGGCTTCTCCGTGTAGAGAGCGTGCCCGTAAAATCCCTTGGAAACAGGGAAATCGATCGCACCGATGCACAGACAGAGAACGTGGATCTTGCCCAAGATCTCTTGGTTGGGGTTCTGGTTGGGGTTGGGATACCAGTTCTTGCAGACCTTGCCACCAACAGACCACATACGTGGGGATTGGGTCTTGTAGGCCAAGAACGGAAGTCCCACCTTTTCGGCGAGAAGTCTCGTCACCTTGACCGCGTACCCATGCCCCTGGGCACTAGGAAGCATTACGATGCCCGAGATGTAGAGAATATTGCCAAACAACTGGTAGCAGACGAATCCAACCTTGACCAGTCCTTCATAGATAGTGTAGGTCGTGCTCGTGTCCAGGTGATGACGAACATCCTCCTTCATGGAATCACTGTGCCCAATACCGAAGCCGTTGCAGGCGATGTAGGTTGCCTCTTCCACCGACAGGGCGGAATCGTCAAGCCACATTTCACCATCTTGGTGAACTTGCTCGACAGAAGGAGCCAAAAGTGTCGTTTTCATCTCAAATCCCCTTGTTTTTAGCCGAAATAGTCGATTTTCATTGTCCTGCGGACTTCAAGAAGGGTTTGTGCGGCAACAACACGTGCTGCTTCCGTTCCTTCTTTCAGAATCTGCATGACATATGTTGGATCCTTGGCGAACTGTTTTCGTCGTTCACGAATCGGACCAAGCTCAGCCAGGAGAACTTCAAGGAGACGTTGCTTGATCGTCCCATCTCCAAGACCTCCACGTTGGTAATGCTCCTTCATTTTTTGGAGGTTTTCCTTGTCTGGGTCAAAGGCATCCAGGTAAGCGAATACAGGGTTGCCTTCCACCTTGCCAGAATCTTCAACACGAAGATGGCCAGGGTCGGTGTACATTTTCTTGACCTTCTGACGGATAACTTCTTCAGAGTCTTTGAGGGCGATGGCATTGCCAGCAGATTTACTCATTTTGGCCTTGCCATCTGTTCCCATAAGTCTGGAAACATCCGAAAGAAGTGCTTGAGGTTCGACAAGGACGTTGCAGTTATACATTCGGTTGAATGTTCTGGCAATTTCCCTTGCTTGTTCCAGCATTGGCAACTGGTCATCACCGACAGGTACAGTGTCTGCACCAAAAGCGGTGATGTCAGCCGCCTGACTGATGGGATAGCAAAGAAAACCAGTCGGAAGGCTCTTTTGGAAGCCTCGCTGGGCAATCTCCTCCTTGACTGTCGGATTTCGCTCAAGACGAGCAACACTCACCAAATTCATGTAGTAAATGGTAAGTTCCGCCAGTTCAGGGACAAGAGACTGGATGAAGATTGTTGTGACTTTTGGATCGATGCCTACTGCTAGGTAGTCCAAAACCACCTCAATCATGTTGTTGTGAATCTTCTCGGGATGGTCAGCGTTGTCAGTGAGTGCTTGAATATCAGCAACAATAATAAATTGCTTATACTGATGCTGTAAAGCGACTCGTTGGCGAAGTGACCCGACATAATGACCCAAGTGTAATGGGCCAGTCGGTCTATCACCTGTTAGGATGATTCCTTTTTTCTCGTTCATGGTCTTGTTTCCTTTCCTTTTTCCTTTCAATGAACAACATTGATCATTGTATGCCCATTATGACGCAACAAAAAACCACGCCCAAAATGGGTATGGCCTGTTACAAGTCTTCAATTTGTATTTATTCTACACCTTTAAAAAAATTTGTCAAATCTAATCTATACTAATTATCCTAAATACTTTTCTTTAATATTTCTTCTTCTTAACTTTAAGCTTGGGGTTAACAAACCATTTTCTTGACTAAATTCCTCGCTTAATAACTGAAAATTGCTTATGTTTTCTAAATGCGATAAAGCACTTAATTGTTTATCTAGTTCTGCCTGGTAGAGAGCTAAAACTTTACTGTTATACAAAATATTAGGCAAAACATATACTAAATCTTGTTCTTTACACCATTTTTCTAATTCTTGAAAATCTGGCACCAAAAATGCGGAAATATTTTTTTGTTTATCACCATAAACAAAACTTTGGCTAATATATTTATTTTCATTTATTTTACTTTCTATCGGTTCGGGGAAAATATTTTTACCAGTAGAAAGCACGATCATATCTTTAGCGCGACCAATGATCGTCAAAAAACCGTCCTCATCGATAAAACCCAAATCCCCTGTATGAAACCAGCCTTTCTCGTCTATCGCTTCATGAGTTGCTTCGCTATTATTATAATACGCCAGCATTAAATTGTCACCTTTTATCAAAATTTCTTTGTCGTCATTAATAAAAACTTGGTTGCAATCCAAAACTTTTCCCACAGTGCCAAATTTATGATCATCTATTTGATTGACAGCTACTATTGGCGAAGTCTCCGTCAGACCATAGCCCTCGATCACCAGTACTCCAAAACTAGCAAAAAACTTAGCAATCGCTTGATTCAAAGACGCGCCGCCAGAAATAGCCATGCGCAAATTAGCACCTAAGATGTGACGAATTTTTTTAAAAACTAAAAAGTCTAAAAAATAAAATACTATTTTTTGCCAAAAGTTTAAATTATTTTTTTTCTTGGCTTTTGCTAAATTTAGAGCGCTAAAAAATATTTTTTTCTTTAACTCACTACTAGATCTTATTTGATCAAAAATTTTATCATAAATTCTTTCAAAAATACGTGGCACAGCCGTCAAAATAGTGGGACGAGCAAATTTTATATCCTCTAAAATTGTTTTTTGATTACGAGCGAAATAAATACTCGCTCCAGAAAATATTGGTGCATAATAGCCAGCCGCTCGTTCAAAAGCATGAGATAAAGGCAAAAAAGAAAAAAATCTATCTGAATTTTTAATCTCAATCAATTTTTTGGCTGACATCACGTCAGCTACTAAATTTTTATGGCTCAAAACCACACCTTTGGGGTCGCCAGTAGTGCCAGAGGTATAAATGATAGTATGCGGACTATTGGCATCAATCTCTAAATCTAACTCTGCTAAACTATATTGATACTCTAATTTTGGCCAAGGAGAAATATTATCTTTATTTTCATGCCCATTGCCGACGATAATGATTCGTTTAAAATCTATAGTTTGCCACAAGCTTTGATATTTATTCCAATACTCATCTTGGATAAGCAAATATTTTAGCTCGGCATGCTGAATGATTTTTTTCATCTGCTCAGGATTATACGTAGTATGCAAAGGCACGTTTATCAAACCCAAAGTAGCACAAGCCAAATCTGTCATGATCCACTCTGGGCCATTATTTAACAAAACACCTATTTTATCACCTGAGTTTAAAGCAAATTTTTGCAAAAAATAAGCGATTTGCAAACGAAAATTATCTAAATATTTATAATTAATTTTTTGATACTTTTGTTTTTTTATACTCGCCAAAGCCGTGCGATTTAAATTCGCTTTCGCTATTTGACTAAATTGTTGATAAATATTAGGCATAAGAATTAATGACTTTTAATAAACTGTAAAGTTTTAGTAAAAATAAAGTCTCTCCTGGTAGTGTCCACAGGATTATGATCATTGCGATTTAAAATAAATAAGTGTTTATCTTTGGTCCCCGTCAAATGTTCAAATAAATATTCTGAACTCAAAGGACTAGAAATCACATCGTCACGAGAATGAATCACTAAAACTGGATGCTTGACTTTATGGGCATTTTTTTTAGTATATTCATCGATAAAATGATAAAAACTAACTAAATTTGGGATCGGAATATAATTATGTTTACCAAACTCCTCTAGACTAGACTCCTCTTCTTCGCTTAACCAAGTTTTTTTATAAGTTTTTTTAAAAATTTTAGCTAAAGGTAAAAGTAAACGAATATTTTTTTCACTACGCATAATGATCGGAATACCTAAAGAAACTATCGCTGTAATCTCTGGTGCCACCAAAGATACTTCTAGAGATAAATTAGCACCAAAAGAATAGCCGACTAAAAAAATCTTCTCATATTTACCAAAGTTTTCTCGAACCACTTGCAAAAGTGCTTGATGCCAATCTTTTTCATTGGCCTGCAAAAGCATAGCCATCGAGCCACCGTGTCCTGGCAATAATGGCACAACTACATCCATATCATTTTCCGCCAAAAAATCTGCCAAAATCCACAGATCATAAGGCGTGCCAGTAAAACCATGCACTAAAATAGCCAAGGTTTTATTGCCATTTTTAATCTGAAAAGGCCAAGCCTTTTTAGCTGCTCCACTCACCTCCTTAAAAATCTTTTCCTGTGCGACAATCATAAAAGTTTCTAATTATCCAATCCCCGCTATCGCGGGGACTAATAAGACTCAAGTAATTGTTTGCCCCCGGCGTATGCCGGGACAAGCAAATAAACTTTTAATCTTTTAATTTAAATTTCTCTTGTAAAAAATTTTGATAAACTTTGTCCTCCTCCATCATTTGTAAAATAATTTCTCTGATCATATCTGCTTTTTTCTTGTTTATATCTTTGCTTTTCCAAATCAAATAATCAGAAATTTTGGGCGAAATACGTAAAGTATATTTGAGATGAATCATATCTCGACCGCTATCTTTATCTAAAGTTTGTAAAAAATTCGCTAAATCACCAAAACCAGTTTTTGCTTGCCAGATTTTCACAGTAATTTTTTCTTTAAAATGTGGAGAATTAAGCCAGTTTTTTAATTGATTAACGTTATATTTTTCTTTTTCTGGTAAAAATAAAACTGCTTTATTTTGCGACAAAGCCAAGGCCATAAAATAGCTGGCTTGATCATCTAAATCGCCGAAGATCACTAAGGCTTCGATATCCGTCAAAGATTCAGTTGTTTTGGCTTTATTTAGATTACTTAAAACTTCTATTTTAGCTTTTTTAAAATAATGTAAAATATTTTTACTCTCTTCTGGTGAGCCGTTACTATAAAAATAAATCATCATACTGCTTGTCATTAAATATTTAAAAATTCACCAGCTATATCCCTCGCTATCTGGGTGGCAATATCTTCTGGCTTATGAAAATTACTTAAAACCCATAAAGTCTTGATGATAGCTGAAGACCAAGAACAGCCGACTAAGTGAATACCAAATTTGGCTGGATTTAAATACACGGGATGATAAAAAATCACTGGTATCGTCAAATCTTTAATAATTTTTACTTGCTCTTCAGTCAAACTTTCTCTTTGCATTTTCACTAAAATCCCTTGATAATTTTTGGCAATATTTTTTATACCTTGCCAATCATCACTTAAACTATTATCTAAAATAAGTAGTTTACTATTAATTTTATTAAAAATTTTAGTGGCTTTTTTTGGATAGCTTAAATCACTTTTTAAACTAATACCAAAATCTACTTTAGCTAAATAATCATTATCTAAACTACTAAAAAAATAATTATTTTTTTGTCTTTCTAAGTTAGCTTTAGTGCCCAGCACTAAACGACTGCCAAACATGATGCTAGGATAAGGTAAAGTTTCAGTCGCTACTTGTAAAGCATTGATTAAATTGGCTCGCAAAGAAAAACCGCCATAATTTGCTATCAGACTTTGCGCTAAATCTTTTTTGTCTCGCAAATACAAACCACTCATCTGCGCACCAGTTAAAACTATAGTTTTGTTGATATTTTGCAATAAAAAAGTCAAAGCATTAGCGGTCAAAATTAACTGCTCTACTTTAGAAACGATAATAAAGCTGTCATAATTTTTTGCCTGCAAACTAATAAATTTAGCCATTTTCTCCCATAATTCAGGTCCAACTATTTCTTCTTCACCACTTAAAAAAACTACTTTAGTATCAGCTAAAATATTAAGCTCTGGCATAGTGTTGAGCCAAGCAGAGATATCTTCCTCTTGGTTCACCATTAAGACTTCTTTATTTTTAGCCATTGTCCAGGTGCCACCAGCTAAGATGATGCAAATTTTCTTTTTCTGTGCTGTCATTAATTTATTTACTTATTAGCTAATAAGAAACTGCCGATGGCAATGTCTAAATAATCTTTTATTTTGGTTAAAAATTGTAACTGCTGAGCAGATAAAAACTTCTGTTTAGCATCAATCATCACTAATCCTAATAACTGTTGATTATAAAAAATCGGTAAAGCAAAATCAATTTTTTGTTTCTCCATAGACTCTGCCAGATAATGATCAGTCTGCAAATACTGAATTTCCGCTTTATTAGCACCTTCTGGATGTTGACCTAAAAATTGTAATAATTGACTATCTTTTAAGACTAATAATCTTTCTCCTACTGGATAAACTTGATGAAAAACTTCACTGTTATTATGTTTCGCTAAATAAACAAACAAATCTTGATAATCAATCACCTGAGCAATGACTTTGGCTAAACGAGAAAATAAAATATTTAAGTCCGCTCCAGAACGCAAAACATCAGCTACTTGTTCGACACTTAATTCAATCTTTTGTTGTGGATTAAAGAAAAAATAATTTAAAAATTTATAAATCGCCTGATAAACTAAAGGTGAGCTAAAACCAATCAAAAGTACAAAAGACAATTGATTAGACAAAACCATAAAGTCTATTTTGACAAAACGCAAAAGTGAGATAAATAAAAAGTAAAAAACAAACAGCGTGCTAAAAAAAGCTATTAAATCCAAAGCCGTCTTTAAAAATAGTTGTTTTAAATCCCAAAATCGATAGCGAGCTAAAGCATAAACTAACACTAGAGTAAAAAATACCGCGCTATCTACCCCTAAATAAAATAAATTTTTTAAGCCAAATAATGGCAAAACTACACTAAATAATAAAGCGAAAGTAGCCGTCAAGGCAGTGCCAAAAAAAAGATAAGAAATTTGTTTACGGACGATCAAATTTACTCTTTTGCTCATTTTAGCCAAAAATGTCAAAGCAAAACCAATCACTAGTAAAAAATAAGCTAAAAAATAATAATACAAAACTTCTTGCTGGAAAACAAAGCCGTGTTCAGTGACCGTCACACTGCTGATGTTATAGTCAGAAAATAAGAAAGGAATCATCAGCACCGCTGGTAGCCAGACCAAAATTTTGGTATAGTGCTTCACTATTTGGCAACGATCGCATAAAGAAAAAACCAGCCACAAAAAGGCTGGAGCAATAAATAAATTAGGTAATAAACCAAAACGAGCACCCAATAATAGATAGTCAGTAAAGCGTAAAAAAAGAACATTTATCAGCTCAATACTCTGCCACAAGGTCACCAAAACAATCAATAAAAGGACGGGTAAACGATGTTTTTGTTGTTTATTGAAGGCAACAAAAACCACTAATATCAAATTAATTACCCAGGCACAAATTAAGATTAAATTAGCTAAAGTCATACAAAAAGGGATAAATCAGCCGTCTTAATAGACCGCCGTCATAATTATCATAGTAAAATCAAGGCTTTTTGTCAAATCTTAATTTTTTGCAAAATAGGTCTCAATCGCCTGCTCTGCTTCTGTGCATTTTATAAAATCTTTATAGCCAGGAGCACTCTCATCTGGCATCATACCAGTGCTACAGTCATTGCTCCATAATAATTTATCTTCATATGCATGTAATGGCCCTAGACCACCAGCGCTACAAAATGCCCCGTTGTCTGCACCAAAAGCTAAAAACTTTTCGTTAGACCAATTGTTATAATTTGGTGTGATTGTTAAAACAAAAGCTCCGTTATACAAAAATTGTTTAATGCTACCAAAATTTGCTTCTTTTTTAAAATCAGCAAATTCTTTATTAAAGCCATCTACTTGCGCGCATTCATTTGGATCACCAAAAATATCATACCCTAAACTTTGTTTATTTATTTCTTTATACAAACTCCAATTTTCTATTTGGCCGATGTTATTTTCAATAAATTTAAAATTATCCCAAATTTTTTGATGCATACTTAATTCATCGCCACGAGTATAAATAATAAATAAATTATTATCTTTTATAAAAACTGTTAGTTTATCATATGAAAAATCTTCATCTTTACTATAGCCATAAAATACTTGGGCTGGATAATTATCAATTAAAATATTTCTTTCAAATTTTTGATAATACATATCACTCTTAGCATTTTCTGCTTCTTGCCATTGTTTAATAGTTTTAAAACTAGTGTTCTCTGAGACCAAGATGCTCATCGCACCATAACCCTCAGTATTAATATCTTCAAAGTAAACAAAATCCGGATAACCAGAACAATATTCAGGCATTATTATGCCGTCTGGATAATTAAAAAAATAATGATATTTATCATTGATATATAAATTATCATAGCTATAAATAGCTGAAAACTTTTTAGTAAAATTAGCTATTTTAAAACTACGCAAAATATTATCTTGCACAACTGGGTTACTAATAAAACGAGTATTAATTTCAAATAAAACATTATTTTTAATAAAAACTGTTTTTTTACTCTGCCCTTTTTCAATAACCACTTGACTTTGATCTGATATCTCTGAATTAGGATAGCTACTCTCTAAATAAGTAACCAAAGCTTTATTTCCGTCTGTTTTGATTTGTTTTTCTACCACGCGCTTTTTATTGAATTTCTGTAAATATTCATTTTCTTTTTCCAACCATTGGTCTAAAGAGGAAAAATTTTGTGGTGAAGTAACTATTGAAATTCCATCAAAATAAAAATCTTGTGGATATTCTTCAACAAAAACCGGATTATCATTACCAGAACAATGAGATTTTTGCTCTAAATACTTAGGATATTTAAAAGAATAATTATAAGTTTGATTATGATAAGTATTTAATAACTTATTTTCTTTATTTTTTTGGTAAAACAAAAAGCTAGCCAAAATAATAATGGCTATTATGCTAATAATTAAAATTTTATTCTTTTTAAACATAGCTATTTTATTTACTCTAATTATATAAAAATTTGACAATTATCGCCACATCTCACATAATGCATTTATATTAACTAAATAAAAATTTATGAACAAATGGGACCAAATATTTACTACTAATCCACAATACAAACCATTAAATGAAATTTTTTTGGCTGAATTATTAGAAAAAATTAAAAAAGAAACTAATCCTAATCCCAAAAAAATGATTGATCTTGGTTGTGGCACAGCAAAAACGGTTCTGCAATTCTCAAAACTTGGTTTTGAAGTGACTGGTTTAGACAATTCTATAGTGGCTTTAAAAAAATTACAAGAAGAAATTGATAATTCTAAAGAACAAAATATCACCTTAATAAACGCTGATTTAAATAATTATAACCTTACTTTAGAAGCTGACATTTTTCTATGTAATTTTGTATATGCATTTATAGATAATAAAGAATTCTTTCTCAAAGAAGTGGCTGAATGTTTACGTGATGATTCTGTATTTATCTTAATAACACCGGTGATACATAAAGAAATAATTTACACGGAAGAAGATAAAACTAAAATTGCTGTAGATTTTGAAGAAACTTTAAAATTATTAAAAAATATTTTTTCTAGCGTTGATGTTTATCATCATGACTATATTGGTACTAGAGAAGATTATGTAACATTTCTCATTAAAAAATAAAGGCTACCATTTTTTATAAAAATTCTACCATACTAACAATCCAATGTTTTACATCTGGATTTTTTTTCCATAAAATTTTACCAAGATTAATCAACTTCGTATGATTTGGATAACCCAAATTTTTTATTTTGCCATGCAACTTAACAAAATCATCAGAATCTTGAATGACAACATTAAAAACTTCTGCCAAATCCCAAAATACCCCCTCTTCCGTATTTAAATGTTTAAAATTTTTAGGAAAAATTTTTATCGCAAAATCATAAAAAATGAAATGAAGCATTTCGTGAAAAATTGTAAAAAGTTGCATTTTTTTATTATCATAAAGAAATACTTGAAAACTACCATCCTCTAAAAAACGTGGGCAAAAATCAAATATGGAAAAAAGCCGGTGAATTTATTTTTTGGCCAAGGATAATTATTAAAAATTTTATCAACTACATAAAAAAAATCATTTTGTGATTTATCAAGATAGACAGAAGTTTTTTTACTAAGTTTCTCTAATTCATCAAAATGAGAATTATAAAATTCAACAATATATTTATTTAAAAAAACCTTAGCATTTTTAACAGCTTTAATTTCTAAAAGTTTTGGATGATGACGCAAGGCTCTTTCTTGCCAAAAATTACAACCACCAATTTCTTGATGATTAAAAAACTCCCAAGCTAATTCTTGATCTAATTTTTGATTAAATTTTAGTTTTATGACTGAATTAGACATAATATTATACTAATTATATAAAAATTTGACAATTATCGCCACATCTCACATAATGGACTTATATTAACTAAATAAAATTTATGATTATCGATAGTCACCTTCATATTTCATATTTAAAAAAACAAAAAACTTTTACAACAATTAAGCGTGATTTGTTGAATTTAATGACTAAAAATAAAGTTGATTATGCTATTGTCATACCAGATAACGTTCCCAACCCTCAATGTGCTGACCTTGATGAACTTAGTAAATTAGTCAAAAATGAAAAAAAACTATTTATGATAGCTACCTTAGCGATCACTAAAATTAATAAAAGCAACCTAGCTCGTATTGACACCATGTTTAAGGAAAAAGAAGCTATTGGCTTTAAAATTTTTCCAGGCCATGATCCAATCTACCCTACTGATAAACGTTGGCTACCTATTATTTTATTATGCCAAAAATATAAATTACCCTTTATAATTCATACGGGAGTAAATAGTGGTCATCCAGAAGTAGCTAAATATAATGACCCAAAATATATTCGGGACTTAGCTTTAAAATTTCCAAAATTAAAAATAATCATTGCTCATTATTTTTGGCCTAAGCTTGACTATTGTTTTGAAATGACCGAAGGTTTGCCTAATGTATACTTTGATACTTCTGCTCTAGCTGATCCAGAAGTAATAAAAGATAGTGGAGGTATCAAAAAAATTAAAGATATTTTAGTTAAAACTATTAAACGTAGACAAGATAGTATTATTTATGGCACAGATTGGCCTATTTGTAGTTTTGAAAAGCATATTAATTTGATTAAAGCTTTACCAATCAGTAATGAATTAAAAAAAGACATCTTTTTTAGAAACTCTCTAAAACTTTTTCCAATTAAAAAATAATTTAAAAAGGCTGATGGCATCGAATCGCAATGATTCAACTCCATCAGCCCCGAACTCTCTACCAGTTACTTCTTGGTGCTGGGAGAGGGTGTGGTGGTGGTTGGCTTGACAGCCGGTGCTTCGCTGGCGTCAGATTTCTTCTTGACGCTGAGCTTTTCCACCTTTTGGCTGTCCATCACAGCCTTACATTTGCTCATGGCCGTTTCTCCTTTCTGTTTGGCCTGATGTCCTGCAGACAAGCAAGAGTCAGGTAGCGGTTAGAGCCTTCTGGAAACTTAGTAATGTCGTCAACAGATTGAAAGGTCTTGATGACGACTGCAAAGAGCGAGTGGGTCATCCTTTGTATCAATTTAATAGCGCTTTGTTTGAAAACTTCATTATCTTGATGCTCATTAGCGAATTGACAATCCAAATGGAGCACTAAATAAACCTTACCATCTTCGCTAATGAAATTCAATGGATAGAGCCTACAGACCAATGGACGAATTTGATGTATGGTACAGAGACGATTTAAACAAAGCGGACAAGGTGGTTTGACCTGTTCAATGTTGATCGGTTGACCACCAGAAAAGGGGTTAATGAAGTTGATACCGTCGTTGACTTCAAGCAACGAGACACCAGCTTCGAATAGAACATCTGCTTCTGCCGGTAAAAGCCACATATACCCCTTACAATCTTCATCGTGGCAATTCTGACAGACAGTACTGATGCCCACCAACAACTCATCTAGGGCGACGTAAAGTTCGTCGATGGTTTTGATTCTTTTCATCAGTTGCTCCTCTCCAAAAGCATTGGGCATGGGGAATTTGTATTCAGACAAAATGAGATGTCTATACCAGTGTAGGTTTGGTAACAACAAAAAGTTGGAGAACACACCGTTGCCGGTTGTGCTAAGGTTTCTAGTTGGTGCCAGCTCTTCTGTTCAGTTATGTCAGCTAAATACAAGTCCGGCTTTGTGACGCCAGCTTCAGAACAAGCATAGACTAGGCCTTCGGCGCTTAAGTAGACCGATGACAAATCAACTGTACACCTAATGTCAGGTTTTGATTTTTGGGTCATGCTACTAGCGAACTGACGTAGAATAGCTTGCTGATTGTGACTGAGTGCAAACAAGTCTAATGACAACCTAGCCCGGCCAGCTAGGTTGATTTCAGAGACATGGACAAAGCTTGCTCCTAAGTGTCTAGCTAATTTAATTATCTTGTCCAGTTCGTAGTAGTTAACTGCCGAAACGGTGATATAAACCGAAACAGGAAGACTAGCGGACAACAAAGCAATTGCCTGGCAGACCTTATTAAAACTACCGAGCCCTCGAATTTTATCATGAGTTGCAGCTGAGGCGCCATCGAGACTGACGCCGATTGATTGAAGACAATTGGTTAATTTTCTGGCCTTAGAACCATCAATCAGCCAACCATTCGTGAGTAGTCCGATGTTGTCTATGCCAAATGCGTGGGCATGATTCAGGAGTTCAAATAGGTCTTGACGCATCAACGGTTCACCGCCAGTAATCAGGAGTCTTTGCGCACCGAGTTGAATCATGTCTCCAATTGCTTGTTTGGCTTGTTTGGTAGTTAGACTGCGGCCACCGGAGTGGCCGCAGTCAGTTATGCAATGGCGGCATAGGAGATTGCAGAGTCTTGTGATCTCCCAATGCCATTCATGGAAATGGTTTGACACTGCAGTTGCCTCCTGTTCGTTAGACCGCTTTTAGAGCATTGACTGCAATCAACTTGCTGACCAATGATCGTATTTCTGGTTCGCTAACAAAATCCAAAAAGGCCGCTATCAACTCAGCTTCATCACATTCAGCTTGAGTGATAATGTGCTGGATGATTCTGGCTGTAAGTTCGTCAAGTTGAATGGTTTGATAACGAGTTACTAGATAGACTTCGGCGTGAAAACTATTGAGCTTGGTGAAAGTGTCAGGGACTAATCGGCGATATTCAGTAGTAAAAGTTTCCGGTAAGTCCAGCGGTTCCGGCAGTCTATTGACAATCGGCTGACGCAAATTTGGATTTTCGCGGATAGCGTAATCAATACAAAAACCCGTCGAGCAACTACAATCGACTTTGCAGCCACAAAGGCAATCGGTGACAACTGGACATGACAAACATGGTTCAGTCACCCAAGACAGTTTTCTAAACTCATCAAGTTGGCTTTTTGCCCAGATTTTTTGGATTGGTTCATCTAGGATATTGCCGTAGATAATCTCTGATTGATTGCAAATGCGAACATCTCCATCAGGGTTGATTGCAGCAAAAGTGATGCCCACGCCACAATTAGCAGTCATTCTTTCTGACAGCAGTCGATTGTCTAGACAGTATGGTATAGCCGTGCCAAAACCAACAGCAATACCAAAGTCATCACGAGCCCGAATCATCTGACTCAACGCGACTTTGAATTGCTCAAGAGAAGGTTTCAACTCAGTGGAACTTTGGCTACCCAAACCACCATCTTCAAATCGATCGACGAAAACAGATTCCATGCCTAACTGATGGGCCTTAGCAATGATGTTGTAGATCTGATCGTAGTTCCAGGCGGTTAAAACCGGGATACATCGGACATCAAAACCAGCAGCTACATAACTCTCAATAGTTCTGATGGTTTGCTTGTATCCACCAAAACGTCGAGTGTGCCGCTCGTGTACACCCTCATCACCATGAAGTGGTACTCCAATACAGGCTAATTTATTTGACAAATCAATCAGATTGCGGACTCCGTTAGTAACAATGGTAACAGAAGAACGTTGAGCTAGAAGCTCAATGTATTCGTTAAGCTGCCTCACTCCAAGTAACGATGGTTCTCCACCAATAAGATAGACGTGAGGAACCCATGATTCGTAAATGGAATGAACAATTCTGTCCATTTTAGTCTTGTTAAAAGGTTGCTCTCGTCTTGGGTTGTAACAAAACACACAGTTGCAGTTGCAACCGTACGTAGTTTCAATGTGGACGAGGTGAGGAACACTCGGTATCTCTAGTTTTTGCATCATGCACCTACCTTCTTGGGTTTTGAGCTATTTGTAAAATAGCCTCAAATGAATCTTTTGCTGACGCTCGGTTACGCTTGCTTACTTTGCAACGAGTGCAATGATGTGTGATGATATAGCCATCGGATTTGTTCTCAATTGAAATCGGCTCCATCAGACCACCGCACTGGTTTTCGCGATCACCAGGATCATTGTCAACATGCTTACTGTAAAGGCAGCTTGGACAATGGTTAGTGTACCCATCGCCTGTAACTTGCGTTCCACAGTGTTCACATGTGAAGTTCTCCTGGCGACGTGTAAAACGTTTTGCCACTATGCTGCCTCCTTTTTTGTCAATGAACTCCACAGCCGTCTTTCTTCAAAGCCGTCTTTGAATTTCAATACGGCTGTCATTAATTTAATTATACTCTTTTATAAATTTGTGTCAAGAAAACACCTCCCGCCTATGGCGGGAGGTGTTTTGAAGATGACGTCAACGATCAATTAAACAATTGATTAAACTAAAAATTTTTCTAACTCCTAATATTAATCAAATTACCACTAGAATATTTTTTTAATCCCCTATTATAAATAAAGATAGTTATGATAAAAAAGATAATACTAAAAATAACAACATAAATAAATTTGTCTAAAGCAAAAGTTTGTAATAGCTCGGCTGGTAAAAAAGTAGCAAAGCCAGCAGGAATGACAAAGAAAATAAAAAATTTTAAAAAACCCTGTACTACTGAAGATGGATTACTAGAAAAAGCAATAAAAGCATGCATGAGATTATTATGTAATACTTCATTACGACCAAGCCAAAAGCTTAATGATCCAACTAGAATATAAAAACTTAATAAAATTAAACTAGAAAAAAACCAACCGACTATCAACCAAACACATGAATATAAGGTAAGAGGAAAAAATAAGACAAAAGCTAATAAAGCAAATATCAAGTCACCCCAAGCGGACAAATCAGTTTTACTTACCAGGGCATGCAAAAGATGATTTTTAGGAAAAGTAAAATAAAAATCTAAACCACCATTACTAATTATTTTACCTAAATTATTAGCATTACCAAAAATAGCATTTACCCAACCAAAGCTACCAGCAGCAAAAATCCAAATAGCGATCATTTCCTGAAAACCAAAACCATTGAGCTTACCAAAGTGTTCAAAGAAAAAATACCATAACAGCAAAAACATCGTATCATTGATGATCATAAAAAATACCTGACTAAAAAAATTGAAACGAAACTCCATCGCTGAAGCGAGGTTATATTTGGTGTAAAATAAAACAAAATCAAAATTTTTAGCCACCGTTGATATTAACTTTTTTGATTCCTTGAGCATAAACTATTTTAATTAAAACTATAAAAATAAAAATCCAAATTGTTTGCCTGAGCACTAAAGCCTGCCAGTAAGCTAAATCAAAATTCACAAATGTTCTCGCTGGCCCATATAAAATACCTTCAAATGGTAAATAATGGAGAATTTTTTGTAAAAATATTGGGTAAACATCTAGTGGAAATAATAAACCCCCACCAATAAAAAGTATTTTTTGGTAAATAAAACGCATCGAATCTACATCCTCTACCCAAAAAGCTAACAAGCTACACGTAGCCGAAACTAGAAAATTTAAAACTAAAGCTAAGATAATAGCTATGATCACCGCAAAAATAATAAACAAATTTAAACTTGGTAATTTAATAAAACAGATTAAAACCAAAACTCCAACAAATAATTTAGTAATAAAATTTATAAAAGTCTTGCCTAAAATCGAGCCAAAATAATAACCCACAAAACTATAAGGCTTCGCCAAAGCATAGGCAACATTGCCACTTTTTATTTCTTCACCAATTTCCCCGATAATACTAGGATTAGACGTCAAAATGAGCTCTGTCATAAATACATACCAAATCATTCCTGCCAGACTAAAGCCTGAGATGATTTTGTCTGGCTGATTAGCATATACCACTCGCCACACACCACTCATCACTAAGGTAATCAGTAAAATAAAAATATTGGAATACAACAATTCTAAAGGATAGGCCAATCTGTCCATCACAGAGACCTTGAAAATGCTAAAATATTTATTTAATTTTCTGTAAATTTTGTTCATAGATATTAGCAATTATTTCTTCCATCGGCATTTCAGCAATAGTAATATCGGCTATTTGGTAAATATTTAATAATTTATCTATCACTTCTTTGACGCTAATTTTTTTAATATCAACTTCTAGTTTTAAACTTAGTTTATCTTGAGCTAAAATTTTCACGCCTCTTAAATTTAATTTTTCACTGGCATGATTATCAGCTAACTCTAAATCAATCAATTTATACCAAGCATATTTATCTTTAAAATTTTTGACTGTGCCATCAAAAATGACCCTACCCCTATCAATGACAATTACTCTATCCGCAATCTTCTCTAGATCACCAGCATCATGAGAAGTGATAAAAATTGTTGTCTCCTCTTCTTTGTTCATCAAATTTAAAACTTCTCTGAGCTGTTGTTTGGCTACCACATCCAAACCGATAGTTGGTTCGTCTAAAAATAATATTTTTGGCTGGTGGATCAAAGATGCGATCATTTCGCAACGCATTCTTTGTCCTAAAGATAATTTTCTTACTGGTTGATTGACAAACTCCCTAACTTGAAATTTATCGATCAAAAAATTTAAACGCTTTTGAAATTTAGCTTGATCAAGCTCATAAATCTTGCCAAATAAATAAAAAGTATCCATCGCTGGCAAGTGATACCAGAGCTGTGGCTTTTGTCCAAACACTGTGCCGATTTTAAAAGCCAACTTTTTTCTATCTTGCCAAGGCACTAAATTATCAACTCTAATCTCACCAGAGCTAGGATACAAAATACCAGTCAACATTTTTATAGTCGTTGACTTACCAGCACCATTTGGACCAATAAAAGCAACTTTCTCACCTTTAGCCACGCTAAAGCTGATATTATCCACTGCTTTCATCTGTTGATATTCTGGCTTAAACAAAGCTTTCAAACTATTACGAAAACCACTTAACTTGATTTTGCTAGTAAACTCTTTGTTTAAATTTTTCACTTCAATAATCTTTTCCATATATTTTGCTTTTATTCTACTCTACTCCGCCTGCGGCGGAGTAATCACAGACTTAATTTATCTAAAAAGTCGCCCAAGATTTTGGCCGACTTTTTGTTAATTTGCTATGGTTTTTAAATATTTATGAAAAAATATCATATAACAAAAAGTCTGCTCCAAAAGTCTTCAACAATAGTTGGATAAGAGGCGTGCAAACACATTTTGTTACTTAATTTATTCATACAATTTAACCTTAGTATAATAGAACTTTTTTGTCAAATCTAATTACTTTTCCTAATAATTACTGACTTAAAAAACTTTTCCTGAAAATTAGTTAATCTTTGAATTTCTTCATCAGTAAAGTCTTTTATATTTTCTGGAATAACTATTAATTTATCATCGTCATCATCTAAACGATGAATTATTGCAATACATTTACCCCCCACTCTATCCAATGGCTGATCAACACCTAAAAAATAAGCATCCAGCTCTTCACCATCACCACTTACAGTATTCGGTACATATCCATAATTTACTTCATAAATAAAATCATGTTTCGGGTGTTTAGCACCTAATGGCCTGTCAATAATCAAATCAACATTTTTTTCTAAATAATTTTCTGCTAAACTTGGCATAAATAATTATTTAATTATCTCTCTTATTGTTGATAGCGGCAAAGATTTACCAGCTAAATAATCATTAATAGCTACAAAAGCTCTTTTATCAATAAAATCTTTTTGTTTTAATTTTTGTAATTCAGCTTTACTAAACAATTTACAATCATTGATATTTTCCTGGTAAATTTTTTGCTTATCTTTAGAGCTAATTTTGACTGTATCTTTACCAACAACTTTACACAAAAAATTAAACTGCAAGCGAATCTTTTTATTTTCTCTTAAATAAACAAAATTTAATAATTTTTCTACTTTGACTTTAACGTTTATTTCTTCTTTACACTCTCTCACAGCCGTATCTAATAAACTTTTATCTAATTTTGGATCAAAAGTACCTTTAACAATATTCCAAAGATATTTTTCTTTAGTCCGCCTTTGGTGGGTACTTTGACCTCTTTCTGAAATTAAAAAAAGACCATCGTCTTTTTTTACTAAAGCACCAACTTTTATCTGTATATCAAACATAAACTAAATCTTCATCCTCATTGCTTTTTGACCACCAGCTGTATCCTCTACCTCCACTCCCAAACTTTGCAAACGCACACGTAAAGCATCAGACAAAGCCCAATCTTTATTATTTCTTGCTTGCTCACGCTGTGTTAATAAATCTTTTTCTTCGGCTGATAAGCTTAAAATCTGCTTTTTTAGATTTTTTAAATCCAAGCCCAAAACTTCATCCATTTTATAAATAGTCGCCAGTTTCTCTTGATCACTCAAATTACTCGCTAAAACTTCTTGTAAAACGGCTACAGCTTGTGGAGTGTTTAAATCGTCAGCTAATGAAGAATAAAATTTTTCTAAACTCACAGCATCTGCTTTGCCGCCGTCATCAAAATTTACAATAGTCTTTACTAGATTAACTAAAGCATTTTGCGCAGCTTCTAAAGCTTCCCAAGAAAAATTCAAACCCTTGCGGTAATGCGTCAATAAAACAAAATAACGATAAGAAAGTGGCGAAATATTTTTTTCTTTTAAATTTTCTATAGTAACGAAAGTGCCAGCTGATTTTGACATCTTGCCACCGGCAAACTTCAAAAATTCATTATGTAACCAATAGTTAGCTTGCAATTTGCTAGTTGCAGCAAAACTTTGAGCCATTTCATTGGGATGGTGAATCGGTAAATGATCGATACCACCAGTATGGATATCAAAAGTATCACCCAAATACATCTGGCTCATAACCGAACACTCAAGGTGCCAGCCAGGAAAGCCTTTGCCCCAAGGTGAATCCCACTCCATGTCTCTTTGAGCATCAAGTGGTGAAAACTTCCACACGGCAAAATCAGTGATATTTTTTTTCTCCGGATTTATTTCTACTCTTGCACCAGCTTGTAAATCAATATTTTGAATATTGGCGATTTTGCCATAATCAGAGATTTTGCTAGTATCAAAATATAAACCATCGGAAATCTTATACAAAAAGCCTTTTGCTTCTAAAATTTTGACAAATTCAATTTGCTCTTTGATAGTATCCGTTGCTCTGACAAAATGTGTCGGTTCTAAAATATTTAGCTCTTTTAAACTATCTTTAAAATCTTGAATAAAAAATTCCGCAATCTCCCAAGCATTTTTCCCTTCCCTTTTCGCCGCTTTTTCAAGCTTATCTTCTCCATTATCTGCATCAGATACCAAGTGCCCAACGTCAGTCAAGTTCATAATATGATTAACTGCAAAATTCTGGGAAAGCAAAAATCTTTTTAAAATATCCCAAGTAAGATAAGCACGAAAATTACCGATATGAGGATAGCCATAAACAGTTGGCCCGCAAGTGTATAGACCAACTTGATTATTTTCGATTGGTTTAAACTCCTCTTTTACTTTAGTTAAACTGTTATTGAGATAAATTTGCATAAATTTTCTTGTTATCTGTATTTTAGCTAAAAAACCAAGAAAAAGCAAAAACCGCTCATTCAGAGCGGCTGCTATTTTTTAAAATATTCTATGCTTGTTCGGCCATAATTTCTTTGACTAAAGGTCGTAATTCAGATCTATAAACCACTCGATCGAGTCTTAGCTCTATTCTGTCTAACCTTCCTTCTACCTTATCTAATCTCCCGTCTACTTGATTAAATCTTTCATCTACCTCGTTAAATCTTCTATCTACGTCGCTAGCCAAGACAGAAACTGCCTCGGCGACTTCTTGAACTGAACCGGAAAGTTCTTGGACTGAGCCAGAGAGTTTTTGAACTGAACCGGAAAGTTCTTGGACTGAGCCCAAGATCTCTTGATTTGTTATTTCACTTTTCTTCATAGTGTTTTTTGTTAATTATTTATTAAATCCAGTATAAATGAATTTAAAATTTTAAGCAATATTACCGGCCATATCTACCAAACGATTGGCGTAGCCCCATTCATTATCATACCAAGCAATGACTTTGACCATATTGCCATCTACTACTTGTGTCAAAGACAAGTCAACGATTGATGAACGTGCATCACCGATAAAGTCTGAAGAAACTACTGGCTTATCGGTCACACCTAAAATATTTACTAATTCTTTGCTTTTGCTAGCCTTGATCAAAGCGTTATTTACTTGTTGCACGGTAACATTTTTCTTTAATAAAAAAGTAAAGTCAGCTAAAGAAACCACTGGAGTTGGGACACGAATAGCTAAACCATCAAACAAACCATTGAGCTCTGGTATCACTTGTCCTAAAGCACTTGCTGCACCTGTAGAGGTCGGGATGATATTTTGTCCAGCTGTTCTGCCACGACGCAAATCTTTGTGTGGACCATCGACTAAAGTCTGATCAGCGGTATAGGAATGAATAGTAGTCATCATGGCTTTTTGAATGCCAAAAGTTTTGGATAAAACATGAGCTACCGGTGCGATACAATTAGTCGTGCAAGAAGCATTAGATACTACTGTTTGATTTTTATAAGCTTTGTTATTAACACCAATTAAAAAAGTCGGCGTGGCTGCACCTTTAGCTGGAGCAGAAATGATCACTCTTTTAGCACCAGCTTTTAGATGCAAAGCTGCCATTTCACCCTGAACAAATCTACCAGTACATTCTAGCACCACATCCACACCTAGTTTTTTCCAAGGCAATTTATTTGGCTCTGGCACCGCGGTAATCAAATACTTTTTGTTATTTACTACGAGATAATTACCAGAGGCTGAAACTTTACCGGGAAATTTACGATAAACAGTATCATATTGTAATAAATAAGCTAAAGTTTCCACTGGCGCCAAATCATTGATGGCGACTACTTCGTATTTTTTGCTTTTGAGCATGATTTTAAAAGCTGCTCGACCAATGCGACCAAAGCCATTGATACTTACTTTGATTTTTTGTGCCATAAATATTTATTTAAAAATTACATAAGTATTATAACAAAAAAAGCTGTTTTTGACCAAAAATACAGATTTGCTATTTTTGAAAGATTAAATTAAGATAAATTTATGCAAAAATACATTATCCCTATTTTATTTTTCATTATCATAATCACGTTTATAGTGACTATTACACTTAATGTGCTTTCAATTAAAGATGCTAACAATTTAAGTGCTGAAGACATAGCGTGCGCGAAGCGTGATACCAATATGATTCTGAATAATCCTATTGAACGATTCTTAATTGTAAAAACTGTTATAGACAAAAAAGAAAGCGATACTCTTTTCACAAGCTCCTACACAATTGCTGGCATCAAGTATGCAACCGTAGAGCTTGTTTGCAATGAAGGTTCAAAGGTAACCTGGAGAAGATGGTTCGGAGAATAATTTTATTTTCCTGCTAAAAGAAAACTATGCACTAAAACCCCGCCGAAGGCGGGGTTTTAAAATATCTTTGTTTGAAAAACTTATTTTATTTCTTCAAGGGTGCATTCTACATCTTGCCACTCATCAATTGACTCATCGTCTGCATAATAACTAAGAACAACATATTTATCACCAATTTTATTAATCATCGATCTCATACTCTTGTAAATATCAGACATTTTATTGCTATCCCAAACACTAATCACCGCTCGATAAGCTTGGCCACCATCTTTTTCAATAAAATTTACTACTGAATTTGGCCAACCATAAGTATCTACCGCGGTTTTATATTTAGCTGGATATTGAATTTGAAAACCATATTGCTTATTTGTATAAGTTTGCCAACCAGCAATTTTTGGTCTTTCACCTACTGCTGTTAAACCAGAAGCGCTCAAAGTTTCACCAATCGAAATAATTTCTTTCATTCTAGCTGCAATTTCCTTATTAGCTGGAGCAGCTGAACTACTTCCTAATACAAAAATATACTTACTATTTTTTCCTAAAGCCTTTCTAGGCATACCTGGCAAACATAAACTCTGAATTTCATTCCATTGTATTTCGGTAAACATTGAAATAGTAAATAATTTTTTTTGGTCAGGTAAACCAAAAGCGACTGAAGGAACCATCTTTTCTCCCGTTATTTCACCTCCTCCAGTCCAATCTCTGGTTGATTTATTAGCTACATAATCTTTCCAAGCCTGTGGAAAAGTTAAACTAAAACCATAAGTTGGGTCTGTATAAACTATTTTTTGAGTTTGTGCATCTACTTGATCATTTTGATCATTATTCTGATTTAGCTCTGGATTTAAATCTGTGTTTAAATCTCTATCATTTTGTTTCTGGCTACAAGCAGTTAAAACAAAAACGCTTAACAAAATTGCACCTAAAGCAATAAATTTTTTCATACTATTTTACTTAAAAAAAATTAAAACTATTTAAAATATAACACGGCTATTCAACTTTTGTTATTTCACAATTTTTTTCACAAATTCTACCTTGTAAATACGGATACTCCACTCGAGCACCGTCAATATCTAGCTCAACAGTTTGTTTCAAAGTATGGACTTCGGTAACACGACCCATACCTGCACCGGTTTTGATTCTGTCACCGACTTTTGGTAATTTATCTAAACCATATTTATAAGCCTCCTCTTCATATCTTAAACAACACTTCAAGCGTCCACAAGCGCCAGATAATCTTTCATTACCACGATGCATCAAATCTTGATCTTTGATATATTCTGCATTGACGCTACCCAAAACTTTGAGCCAATTTTTGCAACAAAGTGGCAAACCACAAGGACCATAGTCCCCGTCTATTTTGGCTTCATCGCGAACACCGATTTGTTGTAAACGAATTTTTTTATGAAAAACTTTGCCTAAATCTTTGACCAAATCTCTAAAATCCACTCGATTGTCAGCCGTAAAATAAAAAGTCAAACGTTGGCTATCAAAACTTTCTGCGACATCGACAACTTTTAGTTTTAAACTATATTGTTTAGCTACTTCTTCGATTTGCTTTAAATAAGTACTATATTGAGAAGACTTTTTGACCATCGCTACTTCATCGTCGGCCGTGGCTGGCCTCAACATAGTTTTGAGATCGGCTGGCAAATCTTTGGACTCCATATCACGTATTGCGATCACTGTGCCTAAATCAAGACCTAATTCTGTTTCTATCAAAACCTTTTCTCCAGCTTTTAAATCTGAAATTTTAAAATCTGGCACTTGAGAAAACTCTGGTAAAAAGTAATATTCTCGATCGGCTATATGAAATTGAACTTTGGCTATTTTCATAAAAAATTTAACAATTAGTCTGATTATGACAGTAAAAGTTAAAAAAATCAAGTTAAAAAATACTACATTTTCCTTCCCCGTAGGGGGAGGAAATTAAATATAAAACAAAAATACCCCTGCTCCCCGCTTTCGCGGGGATGACAAGGGTATTTTAAAATGTTTTTATAAACTATAGTAAGCGAATTTTTCTAAACTAGCATTATTTTCTTGAAGCAACTTTTCAATAGATTTTTTATCATCTTTGATAAAGGCTTGTTTGACTAAACATACTTCAGTATAAAACTTTTCTATTTTACCGATCATGATTTTTTCTAACATCGCTTCTGGTTTTCCTTCAGCCTTTAATTGCTCGGCATAAATTTCTTTTTCTTTGGCTAAAACTTCTGGCTCTACCTCTTCTGGTTTCAAGTATCTTGGCGCCATAGCGGCAATATGCATCGCCACATCATTAGCTAAATTTTGATCGCCGCCTTTTAATAAGGCTACACCAACTACTTTTTTATTGGAGTGCAAATAGCTACCGATGTTTTCGCCTGTAAAAATAGCATATCTGCCTAAAACTAAATTTTCACCAATTTTGACAATCAACTGATTAGTAATTTCATTGTTAGCCCAAGTAGCAAATTCTGTTTCTCCTAATTCTAATAATTTTTTAGCAAAATCATTAACAGCTTGAATAAAGTCTGGATTACGACCAACAAAATCAGTTTCACAGTTAAGCTCTACGACAGCTAATTTATCATCAGCTTTAGCAATAGCCATCACCCCTTCTTTGACGACACGATCAGCCTTTTTAGCAGCTGTCTTTGCACCAGCTTTACGTAAAATTTCAATCGCTAAAGTTTCATCACCGTTAGCTTCAGTCAAAGCTTTATTGACATCCACCATGCCGGATCCGGTTATTTGTCTAATTTTTTTTACTAATTCTAAATTTGACATATTTTTGTTTGTTTAATTTCATAATTCACTTTGTCACTCTGTCTTCGACTCCGAGATCGCTCAGACTCGAGAAGAATTTATTTCAGGGTCTGATTCTGAAACAAGTTCAGAATGACTTTTTATTTTTTGACAGTTTTGACTGCTTCGGCTACCAAGTTGCTGATGACTTCGATAGATTTTACCGCATCATCATTAGCTGGGATAGCATATTGGACGAGTTCTGGATTGACATTGGTATCAGTCAAAGCAATGATTGGGATATGCATCTTGTTAGCTTCAGCGACCGCTGTTTTTTCTTTTTTGATATCGACTACAAAGATAGCTTGTGGTAAACGCTTCATCATCTTGATACCGCCGACTGTGTCTTGCAATTTATCTAATTGCTTAGACATGGTCACTTGTTCTTTTTTGATGTAGCGATCCCAAGTACCATCTTCTCTACCTTTTTCTAAAGACTCTAATTTTCTGGTCAAACTAACGATGTTATCAAAATTGGTAAAAGTACCACCTAGCCAACGTCCGATAATATATGGCATTTGGCAAGAATCAGCAGCCGCTTTCACTACTTCTTTGGCTTGTTTTTTAGAGCCAATGAATAAAATCATACCACCCTTCTCTACTGTCTTAGTGACAAAATTTAAAGCTTCGTCTAACTTTTCCACAGTTTTCTCTAAATCAATGACATGAACGCCATTTCTTTTAGAAAAAATAAAAGGGATCATCTTTGGATGTCTCTTAGAGGTCTTGTGACCAAAATGTACGCCTTTCTTCAAAAGCTCTTCTAAACTTGGTAAATTTGACATATTGTTTCCTTTCTTTTTCCCCTCCCCGCGTAGGCGGGGATCCGGGAAATACCCGCATTTTCGCTTATTTAGCCTATCCGGCGTATGTCGGACAAGGAGGCTAAAAGACTAGAAAATGCTTGTGATTATTGATTAATTTAATAAAGTAGCCATAATTTAACATAAAATTTCAAAAAAAGCAAGACTTTGCTAAAATACAGGCTATATTGACTTCTGTGAAAAATAATGCTATTGTAGGCAAGCATTTATAAAAAATTATTCTATGAAAAAAGATATCCATCCAAAGTATTATAAAGACGCCAAGATCATTTGTGTTTGTGGCAATGTTTTAACTGTTGGTTCAACCCAAGCAGAAACGCATACAGAAATCTGTTCTGCTTGCCACCCTTTTTATACTGGTAAAGAAAAACTAGTTGACACTGCTGGCCGTGTTGATCGCTTTAAGAAAAAGCAAGAATTACAAACCAAAACTAGCGCTATCCGTAAAGGTAAGGCTGATAAGAAAAAACGTGCTGTGGTACGTAAGGTAGAAAAAGAAAAAGCCAAAATTAAAGCCGAATTAAAAGCTAATAAATAGCTATTCTTAAATAACAAAAAATCCTAACCAAAATATATCTTCTTTTTTCTTCCCGCGTCGCGGGAAGAAATATAGACAGATTAAAAAGGTAGGATTTTTTGTTTAGCTGAAATTTTGCTATACTTGAAGTGATTATTGAACTTCCGCTTACGCGGGAATAGTAAATAAAAATATATGACCCTCCTCCACCGCTAGGCGGAGGAAGATAAAATAAATTTTATGGAAAATGAACTAGAACAATTAAAAGTCAAAGTAGCCGAGTTAGAAAACGAAATGCAAAAAAGCGAAATAGTTTCTGACTCCAAAAAAATGTCTGTTTTGGCAAAAGAATATACTACTCAAAAAAACTTATTGACCGCCAAAGAAAATATTTTGCGTTTACAAAATGAATTAGCTGAGGCCAATGACTTATTGAACAAAGAAAAAGATGTTGCTATGCTCGAAATGACAGAGCTGGAAATTTTTAGTTTAAACGAAAAGTTGAAAGAGGAAGAAGAAAAACTCGCTGACCTTTTGCATCCGCAAGATCCAAATGATCACAAAAATATTATCATCGAAATCCGCGCTGGTACTGGTGGTGATGAATCTGGTTTATTTGCCGCTGATTTATTTCGGATGTACTCAAGATTTGCAGAAAAATTAAATTTTAAAATAAAAATCCTCTCCCAAAGTCGGACTGAGCTTGGTGGACTAAAAGAAATCGTAGCCGAAATCAATGGCGAAAATGTTTATAAAATTTTTAAATTTGAAAGTGGCGTGCACCGTGTCCAGCGTGTACCAGAGACAGAAAAAGCTGGTCGCGTCCACACTTCCGCTGCGACAGTGGCTGTCTTGCCAGAAGCTGAAGAAATCGATTTAGTGATCGAGCCAAAAGACTTACGCATCGATACTTTCATGGCTTCAGGCAATGGTGGTCAGTCAGTCAATACCACTTATTCAGCCGTACGCATCACTCATCTACCTACTAATACCGTGGTCAGTTGCCAAGATGAAAAATCCCAAACCCAAAATCGCTTAAAAGCCATGCAGATTTTACGCTCCCGTATTTTAGCTGAATTAGAAGCCAAAAAACAAGCAGCCGAATCAGCTACTAGAAAAAGTCAAATCGGCTCAGGCGATAGAAGTGAAAAAATCAGAACTTATAATTTTCCTCAAGATAGGCTGACTGATCATCGTATCAAATTGACTGTTCATAATTTGAGCCAAATCATGGAGGGTGAACTAATGCCCATCATCAAAGCTTTACAAATCGCTGAACGTCAAGCATGACTTTAAAAGAATTACAACAAAATACTTACGCTAAAAATATTATCGACTCTACTGAAGTCGATAGTGTTTTAAGTATCGCTTTACACAAAAATTTAGAATATCTCTATAAACATCCTGATAAAAAAATCAGTTTAGGCACACAAAAAAAATTTGCTAAACTGATTAAATTACGTTTGCAAAATTGGCCCGTAGCCTATTTACGAAAAAATAAAGATTTTTTTGGTTTAAATTTTATCGTCAATAAACACACTCTTATCCCCCGTCCAGATAGCGAGCTTTTAGTCGAAGAAGCTTTGAAATTCTTGAATAACTCCGCCCTTCGGGCGGAGTTAGAATCTACGAAAATATTAGATATGGGTACCGGCTCTGGCTGTTTGATTATTAGCTTAGCCAAAAATAGTCAGGCTAAATTTTTTGCCAGTGATATTAAAAAGGCTGCTTTAAAAGTAGCTAGACTGAATGCCAGAAAGCACCAAGTAAAAATAACTTTTTATTTAAGTAATTTATTTAAAAAAATACCGGAGCAAAAATTTACTTTAATTTTAGCTAATTTACCTTATTTAAATAAAGACCAAATGCGCGAGCCAAGCATTAGTCGCGAACCAAAATCTGCTTTGTTTAGTCAAAACAATGGCTTAAAACATTATGAAAAATTTTTACAACAAGTAAAAAATTATTTAGCCGAAAAATATTTAATTTTATTAGAAATTGACCCTCAACAAAGTGAAGCTATAAAAACTTTAAGCAAAAAATATCTACCTGAAAGCCAAGTAGATATTTTGCCAGATATAAATAAGCTTGACCGCGTCGTCAAAATTTCACTTGGCTAATATCCTCGACAATTTCCACCCAAGTCGTACCCGCTAATAGCTCTAATGGCTTATTATTAGCGTCAAAAAACTGGGTACGGCCATCAACTAGTTTCCACTTACCCTCTTGGACGCCAATTTTATTAAACACTAAAGCTTTGCCACCGCTCTTTAAGTCAATCGCGCGACGCTCTTTGTCGATCAAGGAATGCTTAGCTACTTGGATGATGACATTGGTGGCTCGTACCGTAGCGTTTTGATCAGTCAATTTTTTTACCCCATCCTGCCAACGTTGATAAACATTGGCGTCATAATCATAGCGCCAATCCACTTGATAATGCTCACTAGAAAAATCTACGGTGATTTGTGCCTTAGCGGTCCCGAAAATAGTGGCTTTTACAAAATTCCAGGCTTGAAAATCTGTTTTTAAATTTGCCACTTCTTTTTTCTCGGCTAGCTTCAAAATATTTTCTTCACTAGTAAAAACATTATGTGGCTCGTCATATTCTTCATCACGCCAAAAATATTTACCATTCGCACTCATTTCATCTAAAGCAAAAAAATCATAGTCTGCTATTTTAGCTAAGGCTTGTGGACTACCACCAACGTGAGCAAACACACCTCCGTACTCTTGAGCTAAATCTAAAAAATATTCTCGAGCTGAACGCACCGGTCCGATGCGCTCTACTTTGATATCACTACTAAAAACTGCTAGCAAACGAGTGATATTACTTTCGGCCAGTGCTTCATAGACTACGCTCGCTTGATTTAAACCAGACTGTGAATCTAAGTCATACCCATTATCTATCATCGCACTAAAAGCCAAAAAATTATTAGTAGCCTTTTGATCAGCTAAAAGCTGGCCATTTAAAACTTGGGGATAAAGCAGCTTCTCTACTGGCACGGGCTCTGTATTTTGTACTGTAATTTTTTGGGGCCAAAAATATTTGGCTAATAATGCAATCAATAAAATAACGACCAAAAAAAAGGCCGCTATTAAAAAAATTTCTTTATTTAATTTTTTTGTTTTCATTTTAAAAAGCTAAAAAGCGAACTTATTTTTTGGCTTTCTTTTCTGGAGCTTTCTTTTCAGCAGCAGCTGGAGTAGCAGCAGCTGGAGTAGCAGCAGTAGCTGTAGCTTCAGGACCACGCATTTTCTTTGGTAGAGCGACAGAGACTACTGGATCAGTAGCATTAGTTAAAATTTTCACATCTTTAGAAACTGGAATATCTTTGACCAAAATGGTTTTACCCATTTCATCTAATAAGGCTAAATCAATCTCTAAAACACTTGGTAAATCTTTTGGTAAACACTTGACTTTAACTTGAGTGTTTTTAGTTTCAAGTCTGCCACCTTGTTCTTTAACAGCCTTAGAAACACCAACAAAAGTCAAAGGCACGATAGTGGTGACTGGAGATTTTTCATCAATTGCCCAAAAATCAATATGAATCAAACGATCAGTGACTGGATCTTGTTGCCAGGATCTAGCTAGAACTTTAGTAGCTTTGCCATCGACATCTAAAACAATCAAATGACTAGTACCAGCTTTAATCAAAACCTTTAAAAGTTCGTTGTAATCAATGGCAACGTTTTGGTTTTCGAAATTATTACCATAAATAACACCAGGCACTTGGGAAGCTGTTCTTAAATCAGCTAATTGACTATGGCTCTCGTTTTTACGAGTAATGGCTTTTAGTGAAAATTCGGACATATTTTTGTTCGCTCCGGCGGATGCCGGATAAATATTTAATCTATAATGAAGTGGCTATATTTAAGCACAAATAAAAACTGTTGTCAACTAGACCGGACTTTGATATTCTCGGCTATTCCCAAGGCGATCATAATCGCCCATAAGCTACTACCACCAGCCGAAAGCAAGGGCAAAGGAATACCGGTCACCGGGGAAATGCCCATGTTCATGCCAATGTTGATAAACATTTGTACCAAAATCATACCTACAAAGCCTAAAATCAAATAGGCGGCAAAATTATCTTGAGCTCTGCGCATGATCAAAATCAAACGGTAAAAAATAAAACCAAATAAAGCCAAGACAAAAGCCACTCCCACAAAACCCAACTCTTCAGCAATGACTGCAAAAATAAAATCAGTGCCCGGCTCTGGCAAAAAGTTTAAACTACTCTGCGAGCCAAGGGCTAATCCCCGACCAAAAAACTGACCAGAACCAACCGCTACCATGGATTGGATAACATTATAGCCCGAGCCAGATGGATCTAAGCTAGGATTAATAAAAGTCAAAATTCTATTTTTTTGATAATCTTTTAAGACAAAGAGCCAAGCACCAGCCACCGTCACTAAAAAAATACTTAATAAAATCAAAAAATGTTTTTTAGTAATGCCAGTAAATAGCAACATCACTGCCCAGGTGCCAAGCAAAACTAGTGAAGAACCTAAGTCTGGCTGTAACATGATCAAAGCCACGAAAAATAAAGTAGCCAAGCCCGACCAGAAAATATGCCGAAACATTTTAAACTCATTGGCATAAGTCGAAAAATAGCGGGCTAAAAAAAAGACCAAAGCTATTTTAGCAAACTCCACTGGCTGTAAACTCAAAGGTCCTAGACGCAACCAACCAGTCGTACCTTTGATTTGCGAGCCTAAAAATAAAACCAGTACTAAAACACCAGTAAAAAAAATATAAACCACTTTAGAGTAAGTGGACCAAAAACTATAATTAATATTGGCAAACAAAAAAAACAAACCCAAGCCTGATAAAGCAAAAAAGATTTGTTTTTTAAAAGTAAGAAAATCGCTATCAACGATATTTAAATTTAAACTATACAAAATACTAGCGCTGATAAACAGCAAAAATAAAATCGCTAAAAATAAAAGCCAATCCAAACGACGTAAAGTGGCTAAATCTCTCATAAATTTACCCTATCTTCTATGGTTTTATTATCTTGATTTTTATTTTTTATATTATTTTTGTCTTTTATATTAAGCTGTGGCGTGACCACTACTTTGGTAATGCGTGGTAAATCATAAAGCCATACTACTTCTAAATCTTTAGTTTCTAAAGATTTAAAATCTTCAACTAATAATTCACTGACCCCCACTAGACGATCTTGATTATATACTGCTATTTGCCAAGGCACCTCCCAAAAATCAAATAAAGAGTTATTAGTCGCTTGCCAAACAACGCGGGCTGGTAAATCAATTTTTTTATCATCAACTACTTGAGTATTTGGTCCCAAATATTGTGCATCCGTTGAACTAAAAACATTAAAATCTGTCTCAGCTACTCTTTGCCAGGTGGTATCTAAAATCTCTATTTGCACCGACTGAATACTAGTTTTAGCCTGATAAGCTAGCTGCAGTAAAAATTTTTGATTTGCGGGCAAAACAAAAGTTTCTTTATTGGCTTGCGCTTGACCATTAACTACAAAGCGATAAGTTAATTTAGTGACTAACCAATCAGTATTGGAATTTTCCACCGCCGCCACTAAATTATACAAGGACCCATTGGTGGCCAATGCTTGGGCACTGCTAATTTTTAAAGCTTTAGCTACGCGAGTTTGATGATATTGCGCCCAATTAAACTGTTGACTATTTAATTGCTGAGCATAAGTCTCCCAAGGGCCACCCTGAAAATATCTCACATAAGCAAAAGTCAACCAAGTATATAGACTTAATAAACTTAAAATTAAAAAAACCAAAAAGATTTTATTAATCAATTCTTTATGCTGCAACCACCAATAGCCCCGCTCTAAATCTTGGTTGCTTAAATCGGTAAAATTTTCTTCACTTTTAGCCATAGTATTTATTAGCTTTATTATAGCTTAAATTTCTTGATTTGACAAAAAGCTACTTTTATGCTAATATATCAATGAATTTAAGGTACGTTTAACTAAATAAGGAGGAAGCTAATGACAAAATCATTAAGCAACAATCGCAACGATCAAAGGAGAACTGATGAGCAGACATTGAAAGACTTGGTGCTTTTATATAAACAAAGCACTGACCCGACCTCGCGTTTACAATACGCAACCATCATTAAGCGCTATCGCACAGTGTTAGCCAGCTACTCTCACGGCAATTAATAGCCGAACGTTTCGATCATGGGGATTCGTACTTGTACGGTCCCTTTTTCTTTTGTAAAAAATCTGACTGTGCTATAATACAAGCATCAATATTTAGAATCTCATATGCGAAGTTTAATCCCCGCGTACGCGGGGATTCTAACGGATAAGTATATTGAGTTCAAAAAAATAAATTAAAATAAAAAATAAAATGTTAGAAACATCAAAAGACGTCTTAAACATTTTGCTAGGGGTATCCTTTTTTTTAATCGCTGTTTGGCTATCCTGGGTTTTGTACCAAGTTGGCAAAACTTTGCAAAATATCAATAAAGCTATGTCTATGGTACATCAAGCAGCTGAATCTATGCACCAATTAATAGACAGATTAAAAGAAAAAGCTTCCAACATTGGCACTTACTTAGCTTTAATGGCCAAAGGTGGCGAACAAATTTTTGACTTTATCAAAGAGCGTCAAGCTAAAAAAAGCTCCAGTCGTAGTAGCAAAAAAGATTTATAAAAATAAAAATAAAAAAGCCCACAAATAAACAGGAAAATTCTTTTGCCGGGCTTTTTGTTTTCTTCAGCTTATGTTTATTCACCTTCACACTCACTCTCATTATAGTTTATTAGATGGACTGGCGACTATTGATCATCTAGTAAATGGTGCTGTAGCCAATGGTGCTACAGCTTTAGCTTTGACTGATCATGGTGTGATGTCTGGTGCGATTGAGTTTTACCAAAAATGCCACAAAGCTGGCATCAAGCCAATCATTGGCGTCGAAGCCTATATCGCTACTGCTAAGCTCACTGAAAAAAACAACAAAGAAAAGCCTTATCATCTGATACTACTAGCCGAAACTGAAGCTGGCTATAAAAATTTACTTAAACTAACATCTATTGCTAACTTGCAAGGCTTTTATTATAAGCCACGCATTGATTGGGAAACCTTGAAACAACACAGCGAAGGCTTGATAGCGCTCACCGCTTGTTTAAACGGCCCTTTGGCCCGTCACCTCAAAGCTAAACAAAATAAACAAGCCGAAACAAATCTCCAGATTTTATTAGATATCTTTGGACCAAATAATTTATTTTTAGAATTACAAGCTAGAAATTATCCTGAACAAGCGATTGTCAATCTTGGCTTAAAAAAATTAGCACAAGAGTATAATTTGCCTCTAGTGATTACTAATGACATTCACTATGTCAAAGCTGAAGATGATCAAGCGCAAGACATTTTGCTTTGTATCCAAACTAAGCACAAACAAGCCGATCGTGATCGCATGACTTATCTAGGAGAAAATTTTTCCATGCTGACCGAAGCTGAAGTTTTGCGTTTATTTCCTGACGGTCAAGAAGCCATTGATAATACTGCTAAAATTGCTGAGCGTTGTACTGTAAAAATAGAATTAGGCGTCATCCAATTACCTTATTATGAATTACCTGAAGGCGTCACCACTGATGATGAATTAAAAAGACTATGTTTACTGGGTGTCAAAACTCGTTTTGGCTATGACCCAGATGTTATCCCCGAAGAAATTAAAACTCGCTTGGATTATGAATTAGACATTATTATCAAAACTGGTTATGCTGCTTATTTTTTGATTGTGCAGGATTTTGTCAATTGGTCAAAAAATAACAAAATCGTGGTTGGCCCTGGCCGTGGCTCAGCAGCAGGCTCTTTAGTTGCTTATCTGACAGGCATTACTAATATCGATCCACTCAAATACGATTTATTGTTTGAACGTTTCTTAAATCCCGAACGTGTCTCCATGCCTGATATCGATCTTGACTTTGCTGATACTCGACGCGAAGAAGTCATTCGTTATGTCGAAAATAAATACGGTAAAGATCATGTGGCCCAGATCATAACCTTTGGTACTATGGCTGCTCGTGCCGCTGTCCGCGATGTGGGCCGAGTTTTGGGCTATAGCTATGGCTATTGTGATCAAGTAGCCAAAATGATTCCGATGTTCACTTCTTTAAAAGAAGCACTAGAAACTGTCGACGAATTAAAAAAACTTTATCAAGAAGATCCAGAAGCACAAAGGCTTATGGATATGGCCGCCAAAGTCGAAGGCTTGGCTCGTCACAGCTCGGTGCATGCTTGTGGTGTCTTAATCACCAAAAATGCTTTACCAGAATATACACCTTTACAATACGCCGCTGGCGATGATCAAACTATCATCTCCCAATATTCTTTACATCCCGTAGAAGATCTTGGCCTATTAAAAATGGACTTTTTGGGCTTAAAAAACTTGACGGTCATTGAGCAAAGTCTAAAAATTATTTTAAAAACTAAAAATATTAAACTTGATCTAGATACTATTCCTCTGGATGACCCAAAAACTTTTAAGCTCTTACAAGCTGGTGACACCACTGGTGTTTTTCAGCTTGAATCTGGTGGCATGAAACGCTACTTAAAAAATCTTAAGCCAACTGTTTTGGAAGATATCATCGCTATGGTTGCTTTGTATCGCCCTGGTCCGATGGAATTCATACCTGATTTTATCGCTGGTAAAAATGGTGAAAAAACCGTGGAGTATCTACATCCCAGCCTAGAACCAATTTTAAGAAACACTTACGGTATCGCCATTTATCAGGAGCAAATCATGAATATCGCGAGAGACCTTGCTGGTTTTACTTATGGCCAAGCTGATGTTTTGCGTAAAGCGGTCGGTAAAAAAATCAAAGAACTTTTGGATCAGCAAGAAGAAGCTATGGTCAAAGGTATGATTAAAAATGGTATTGAAAAAAATACTGCCCAAAAAATCTGGGAATTTATCATTCCTTTTGCGCGTTATGGTTTTAACCGCGCACACGCGGCCTGCTACGCCCTGATCGCTTACCAAACGGCTTATTTAAAAGCTAATTATCCAGCGGCTTTTATGGCCGCCTTACTCACCTCTGATCAAAATAATATTGATCGCGTAACTATTGAAATCAACGAATGTCGAAAAATGGGATTAGTGGTGGCTCAACCAGACATCAATGAAAGCTTTCCAACTTTTGGTGTGATCAATGACGGTCAAGATAATAAAATTCGTTTTGGTCTCAATGCGATCAAAAATGTCGGCCACCATATCGCCGAAAATATTTGGGAAGAAAGAAAAGCTCATGGTAATTTTAAATCTTTAGAAGACTTTTTAAATCGCATCAAAGACAAAGATTTAAATCGCAAATCTTTAGAGAGCATGATAAAAGCTGGTGCTTTAGATTGCTTTTTGACGCGCGGCAAAGCTTTGGGCAATCTAGAAACTTTATTAGAGTACAATAAAAAATTACAAAACGAAGCAAAATCTGGACAAAATAATTTATTTTTTGGTTTGCCATTGAGCTCACCTGTTTTTTCTTTAAAACTAGAAGAATATTCTGATGTAGCGATTGAAAAAAAATTATCTTGGGAAAAAGAATTATTAGGTCTGTATTTAAGTAATCATCCTTTCAAAGAATACTTAGCTTTACTCAAAGATCAAGTGACACCTTTGAAAAAAATCAAAAGTCATACTGGTGAAACTATCCAAGTAGCTGGCATCATCACTAATATCCAAAAAATTACCACCCAAGGTGGCAAGGCGATGCTTTTTGTCACCTTAGAAGACTCTAGTGATAGCACAGAGCTACTAGTTTTCCCAAAAACATTGAGTGTAAATCCAGCCTTGTGGCAAGATGAACACATGTTAATCGTCAGTGGTAAAGTATCAGACAAAGATGGCCAAGCAAAAATTTTAGTAGAAAGTGGCAGAATATTAGAAAAAGAAAAATTAGAAAATTTAAAAGCTAAAAATTTTGCCCAAAATAAAGTTTGGCTCGATTTGCCGATTGGCTTTGATAAGGACAAAATGCAAAACCTAAAAGATATTTTACAAAAATATCCTGGCCAAACTCCAGTGTATTTGATCATCAACAATGGCCATAGTCGCAAGCTAAAAACCGATATCAAAATCTTACCTGCCACTGACGTACGCACCGAAATCGAAAACTTTTTAGGCCCAAATACTTGGACATTAGAAATTTAATCCGCTATAATAAAGCTATAAAAATATAATATGAGTAATTATCAAACTAGAAATCGATTTTTTAGTAAAATGGTTGGTTTTTTTCTTACTTTGACTATTTTGGCTATTTTTGTGATTTTTCATTTTGCGGCTACTAAAGCCACGATCAAAATCTACGGTCAAATCCAAGAACAAGACTACAAAACTTTGATCGAAATGCTACCAGAAAATAGCCAGGCTCTCGCTGCTAACCAAATCTTTGGTAAAATTTTGACTCAAGAGATAGAAAGTGAGATTAGTGTGGACAGCGACATGACTACTTCCACCACTGCTAAAGCTGGCGGTTTTGTAAAATTAATCAATCAAAGTACTAAAGACCAGACTTTAATCGCTACTACTCGCCTCTTAAGCTCAGACAATAAACTTTATCGTCTGACCGAAAAAGTAATCGTCCCTAAAAATAGCGAAATCAAAGCCTGGGCCGAAGCCGATCAAGAAGGAGAAAGTTTTGTGGCACCAGCAGGTAAAATGATGATTCCCGGACTATTTCTTGGCTTACAAGAAAAAATCTATGGTCAAAGCGAGGGCTTTAGCTTAAACGGCACACCCGTCTACCAAGTGACGGAAAATAGTTTAAAAAATGCTCAAGACAAATTACAGACTGACATAAAAAATAAATTTTTAGAAGATATAAATAAAACTTTAGCTGATAATTTAAAAATCAGTGCTGATCATATTTTGGCTAAGTTTGAAACTGTGACTAGCTCGGCTCTAGGTGATAAAAGTCCCCAAACAACTATCAAACAAAAAGCTAATTTGACAGCTCTGATCTTTTCCCCTGAAGACTTAAAAAAAGCTAGTCATGCTAAATACCAAGCCGAACTATCTAGCAATAGTAAATTATTAGAAATCTTGCGAGACTTTAGCTATAAAGTGACCGAAGTTGACCTAAATACTAATCAAGCCATTATCGAGACCGCTTTCAAAGCTAAGGTCAGTGTCAAACAAGATATTTTAGAAATCAATAAAGATAAATTAATTGGCTTAACCGAAAAAGAAGTCAACGATTATTTAAGCCAATTTCAAGTAGAAAAAACTGAAGTAAAATTCTTTCCTTTCTGGGTCAATAAAGTACCAAAATTTAAAGATCATATAATCATTGAATAACACCCCTCCCGTCCTCCCCTTACGAAGGGGGAGATTTTCAACCTGCGAGGTCAGCTTAACTCTTTGCCTAACATTAGCTAAAAACTAAATAAGCTACCTACATTAACCTCGCAGGTGACCTGCGAGGTGATTTGACAAAAAGCTTAATATATGATATTTTGATATAAATTCGCACAAGCCAAGGAGGACACATCATGGCACGCAAAGTCGAGATCACACCCGAACTCCGCCGCCTGATTGAACTGGCTGCTAAAGAAGCTGCTAGCAACAAGGTTGTGCAGGAACTACGCAAACGCAACTCCACACCAAAATCGACCTCAACAAATTAGTTCTGACGTGATTTGAAACTAACTCCACACTTCCAACCGCTCCCCACCTCAAAACCGGGGAGCTTTTCTTTTACCTTGAGCGAAGTCGAAAGGTTTTGACTATTTTTTCGCTTTTAGCTATACTACATGAGCTGTATAAATGATTGGAATAGCTACCAACTATTCTACCATCGGTATCCCGAGCCCCGAGCGTAGTCGAGGGGTCGAGGGACTAAATTCAACAGCCAATAAAATAAATTAAGTATAATATTGGGTGGAACCATCCTACGAAACCTAGGGTCCCAAGGCATAGTCTGTCTTGGGTTTTTGAATGCCAAAAATTTAAAGACAAAGCGTAGCTTTGTCTAAATTAAAATAAATTCATCCCGCGATTAGCGGGGTTTAACTAAAATTTGTAACAAACAATTAAATTAAAAAATATGGAAGAACCAAAAATATTTAAAATCCGCCACTCACTCGCGCATATTTTAGCGATGGCAGTATTAGAAAAATTCCCTGACGCAAAACTTGGCGTTGGTCCTGTCATTGATAATGGTTTTTATTATGACTTTTTATTGACCAAAAAATTATCCGATGAAGATTTACCAGATTTAGAAGCGCGCATGAAAAAAATCGTGCAAGAAAAAATCGCTTTCACCAAAACAATTGTGGAAAGAGCTGACGCTTTAAATGAAGTAGAAAAAAATAAGCAAATTTTTAAAACTGAATTAATCAATGATTTACCGGGGACAGAAGAATTAAGTTTTTATCAATCTGGAAATTTTAAAGATCTCTGTCGTGGACCACATGTAGAAAATACTACTGAGATTGACCCAGAAGCTTTTTGTTTGACCAATACAGCTGGTGCTTATTGGCGTGGAGATGAAAAAAGAGAAATGCTAGTACGTATTTATGGCTTGGCTTTTGAAACTAAAAAAGAACTTGCTGATTACCAAACTATGCTTGAGGAAGCTAAAAAAAGAGATCACAGAGTTTTAGGTAAACAATTAGACTTATTTACTTTTTCTGAATTAGTTGGCCCAGGGCTTCCACTCTGGACACCAAAAGGCACAATGTTACGTCAAGAGCTTGATGCTTTTATCTGGCAACTACGTTCTCAATATGATTATCAAAAAGTGACTATCCCCCACATCACTAAAAAAAGCCTTTATGATGTCAGCGGCCATTCACAAAAATTTGCTGATGGTTTATTTACCATCACCACTCGCGAAGGTCATGAATTTGCTATGAAACCAATGAATTGTCCACATCATACACAAATTTATAATCATTTACCACGTAGCTATCGTGATTTACCTCAGCGCTATGCGGAAACTACGATGGTGTATCGTGACGAACAAAGTGGCGAGTTGTCCGGCTTAACCAGAGTCTTGTCTATCACTCAAGATGATGCTCATGTTTTCTGTCGAGAAAATCAAGTCAAAGATGAAGTTTTAAAAATTGTGAATATTGTCAAAACCTTTTATAAAGCTTTTGGTTTTGAACTAAAAATTCGCCTCTCTTTACATGACCCAGAGCATCTAGAAAAATATCTAGGCGATGCTACTTTATGGGAAAAGACAGAAAACGATCTAAAAGACTTACTAAAACAAGCTGACTTAAAATTTACCGAAGGCATTGGTGAAGCGGCTTTATATGGACCAAAGATAGATTTTATGGCTCAAGACTCTTTGGGTCGCAAATGGCAAGTCGCTACTATCCAGCTAGATCGTAATTTACCAGAACGTTTTGATTTATATTGTATCAATGAAAAAAGTGAACAAGAACGCATCGTCATGATTCACGCTGCGATTGCTGGATCTTTAGAAAGATTTTCTGCAGTTTTGATCGAACATTTGGCTGGAGATTTCCCACTTTGGTTGTCCCCTGTGCAAATCAAAATCTTAACAGTCAGTGAAAATCATGTGGAATTTGCCAAAAAATTAGCAGCTGAATTTAAATTACAAAATTTAAGAGTAGAAATCGATGATTCTAACGAAACTTTGGGAAATAAAATTCGCAAAAATTCTGCGGAAAAAATTCCTTACACTTTAGTCATTGGTGACAAAGAAATAGCTTCTAGTGATTTATCTATTCGTGTCCGCGGACAAAAAGATTTATTAAATATTAGTAAAGAAGCATTTATCAAACTTGCCAAAACAAAAATAGAAAATCGGGAATTAGCTTTATAAAAATTAATAATAAATCTCATGCAAGAAATTAGAACCGCCTTAACTTATGACGATGTACTTTTGGTGCCACAAAAGTCTGAATTAAAATCTCGCAAAGATACTGATGTTTCGACACAACTCACCAAAAATATCAAAATAAATATTCCTCTCGTGCCAGCCAACATGGACACAGTCACCGAAAGCAAAATGGCGATTGCTATGGCTTATTTGGGTAGCGTCGGTATTATTCACCGTTTTTGTGATATTGATTATCAAGTCAAAGAAGTAAAAAAAGTAAAACGTAAACAAAACGTTATCATCGATAATCCTTTTACTATCAATCCTCAAGCAACTTTGAAAGAAGTGCGAGCAAAAATTTTAGAACACAACTGTCAAAGCTTTCTAGTGTCTGAAAATGGTCAAGATTTACTAGGCATTATCACTAGTCGAGATATGGATTTTGTGACTGATGAAAACACCAAAGTTCTAGACATGATGACGCCAAAAGAAAAACTAATCACTGCTCCAGTTGGTATTGATATCGAAAAAGCAAAAGAAATTTTGAGCCAAAATAAAATAGAAAAATTACCAGTTGTTGATAGTGCTTTCCGTATTCGTGGCTTAATTACTGCTACTGACATTATCCGTAATTATAACAATGGCCATGCCAGCAAAGACGCTAAAGGCAGACTTTTGGTTGGCGCTGCTGTTGGCGCTGGTGATGACTTTATGGAACGCGTCAAAGCTCTAGTCGAAGCTGAAGTGGACATTTTAGTAGTAGATATTGCACATGGACACTCGGTTAATGCCATGGAAGCTATCAAAACAATTAAAACTCAATATCCTTCTATCGAAGTAATTGGTGGTAATGTCGCCACGGCTCAAGGAGCGAAAGATTTGATTTTAGCTGGAGCTGATGCTATCAAAGTAGGTATTGGACCAGGCTCTATCTGTACTACTCGTATTACCACTGGCTTTGGCATACCACAATTAAGCGCTATTTTAAACTGCGCACCAGTTTGTCAGCAATATAATATTCCTCTGATCGCTGACGGTGGTGTCAAACAGCCAGGAGATTTAGTAAAAGCTTTGGCTGCTGGTGCTGACTCTGTTATGATGGGTGGCCAATTTTCAGGCACCGAAGAAACCCCGGGAGCTGTTTTATCTTATCGTGGACAACAATACAAAATCTCTCGCGGCATGGCTTCATTGACCGCTGCTTTATCTCGCCCAAATGCTAAAGAAAAAATAGAAGATGTAACACCGGAAGGTGTCGAAGCACGTGTACCTTTTAAAGGACCCGCTAAAAATGTCGTTAATCTTTATGTCGGCGGCTTACGTTCTGGTTTAAGCTATGCCAATGCTCACAACATCAAAGAGCTACAAGCACATGCCCAATTTATCCGCATCACCGCCGCTGGTATGACCGAATCTCACTCTCACGACAATCAAGTGCTTTAAAACGCTAAATATGCTATAATAAAATATATATGGCTTTCCCCTATCAGGGAAATATCATAGGCGTTATAAATAGCGTAATATTTTATTATTAAAAAAAAGAAAATTTATGTTTAACAAAAAAATTATTTCTTTTAGTCTTTTTGTGCTAACTTTAGTTTTTGCTTGGCAAGTAAACACTAAGTTAATTTTTGCACAAAGCGATGATACGACTAGCAACACTACTACTATCACTGAAGTCAGTAGTGATGATCTAGATATTAGTAACGAAGAAATCAAAGCACCAGGTGATGCTGGCTATTGGTGGAGTAAATTTAAACTTAGCACCAAAATTTTACTTACTACTAATGCTGTCAAAAAAGATGAATTAAAACTAAAGCAAGCTAATTTAGAATTATTAGCGGCTAAAAAATTAGCGGAAAATAATCCTGATACAAATTTACAGGAAAAACTAAATGAAGCTTTAAAAAAATATCAAGCTAAAATGAACAAGGTAGAAGAAAAAATCAATACTTTGCCAGCTGAAAAAAAAGCTGAATTAATAAAAAAGCTTGATGAACAAACCTTAAAACAACAAGAAATTTTACGTAATTTAGGGTCTAAATTACCAGAAGAAGCTAAGACTAAAATAGAAACTTTACGAAAAGAACGTATCAATGCTTGGTACGAAAAAAATAAAACTAATCTAGAGCAAAGATTGACTGCGGCAGCTGATGTTACTGATCAAGCAGATAGATTAGCTGGCTTAAAAGCCATGGCTAATCTAGAAGACCTCAAAGATGCTCTACCAGCTGAAGCAAGTTCTGAAATCGAAGCTACGCAAAATAAAACTCGCGATAGATTGATTGAAAAATTAAAAAATATTTCTGAACAGGAAAAAGAAAAAGTTAGTAAATATTTACAAGAAGTAAAATTAACTGATGTCCAAAAAATCAAATTAACCGAAACTCTATCTTCAGCCCCACAAGGATCTGTTTTAAGCACCGAAGCTATCCAGACTAAAGCATCTTTAATGGCTAAACTCAAAGAAAAATTTAATAGTTTAGATGATAGTCAAAAAGAAAAATTTTTACAACAAAATATCAACACTGGCCAAAATGCTGAAGCTGTCAAAATCAAAATTATCAATGAACTAAGATCAGAAGCTTCTAGCGAACTAAAAACTAAACTAGAAAAATTAAAAATAGAACAACAAGAACAACTAAAAGAAAGAATTAAAAAAATAGATGATAGTGACGATTTGGATGAATTAGAAGATGATAGTAGAAATTTGCCAATCATCAAAAAAGAAATGGAAGCAAAAAAATTAGAACTTCTTAAAAAAGAAAGAGAAAACAACCGTGAAGCTGAAAAACAAAGATTAGAAATTTTAAAGAAAAAACAAGAGTTAGAACGTGAACGCTTAAAACAACGAAACGAAGACTAAAGATAATTAATCCCCCGCTACGCGGGGGATTTTTTGTGATAGTTTAAGCTGCGGAGGATTTTTTATTTATATTGATTTTTTTGATAAACGCTGTTAAAATGCCAAAGCTATGAAAGATAAAAAATTCCATTTAATAGTCTTTGGCTGCCAGATGAATATCTCTGACGCCGAACGTCTAGCTACCACCTTAAAATCTCTGGGCTACCAAGAAACAGATAATGAGGCTGATGCTGACTTGATCGGCGTAGTGGCTTGTTCGGTCAAACAAACAGCTGTGGACAGAATATATGGCAAAGTGCACAATTGGCAACTCGTCAAAGAAAAAAGACCACTGATCACTATGCTGTCTGGCTGTGTGCTTGATTATGATCGCCAGAAATTACAAGATAAATTTGATATTTTTCTAGACATCAAAAAGCTAGATACTCTAGCTGAAGAAATAAAAAAAGCAGCCCCAGAGGAAAAATTAGCCCTGCCCAGCTTCTTTGACATCAAGCCTAGCTATTATTCTAGCTACCGCGCTTATGTACCTATTATGACTGGCTGTAACAAATTTTGCTCTTACTGCGCTGTGCCATATACTCGTGGCCGAGAAGTATCTAGACCAAGTGCTAGTATTATCTCTGAAATAAAAGAATTATTAGAAAAAGGTTACAAAGAGATAATTTTGCTAGGTCAAAATGTAAATTCTTATGGCTTGGATAAAGCTTCCGCCAGAGGCGGATCCGCCTCTGGCGGAGGCGAAGAAGAATTAAATTTTCCACAATTATTAAAACAAATTGATAACTTAGGCGATCATTTTTGGCTAAAATTTTTAACTTCTCATCCTTATGACATGTCTGATGAATTAATTGAAGTCATGAAGCATGGTGAAAATATCAATCACTATTTACATTTACCAGTCCAGTCAGGCTCTGATGAGATATTAAAAAAAATGAATCGCCACTACTCTATCGAACATTATACGGAATTAATAAAAAAAATCCGTACTGCCCTACCAGATGTCTCCATCTCTACTGACTTAATCGTCGGCTTTGCTGGTGAGACAGAAGCTGATTTCAAAGTTACAGAAAAATTAGTTCGCGATTTAAAATTTAATTTATCTTTTACTTCACAATACTCACAAAGAACTGGCACAGTAGCAGCTAAACTTTATCCTGATGATGTATCACAAGAAACCAAAAAAGAACGTTTTAATATCGTCAATAACCAAATCGGAAAAAATGCTAAACTATATAATCAAACTTTAGTAGGAAAAACTTTTGAAGCTTTGATTGATGTCGTAAATTGTGAAGAAAAAAAATGTAAAAATATTGGTAAACTAGCCAACTATACTGCTGTGCATGTGATCACCAAAGAGCCACTCAAAGTTGGCGGGTTTTATCAAGTGAAAATAACTCAAGCTGATGCTTGGGGAGTTTTGGCAAATTTAACATAAAAATAAAAGGCCCGTCCGTAGACGAGCCTTGTGGTTGTCATAGCAAGATCAAGTCTCGCAGTAAACTAAGCTTGACTGGCTTGGAAAGAAATTGCGCACCAAGATTGCAACACCGCAAAGAATATTCCATATGCGTGTCTATTTCGCCAGAGATCATGATTAAATGTCGCTTCGGCAAATTCGGTACTTCTTGCATTGTCCGCAAAACATCAAAACCATTAAAATTGGGCATATTCAGATCCGTGATCACACTGTTGATGCTATAATGCTGTATGGCTGACCGCAGATCTAAAAGCCAAGTATCCCGACTTGCCAATATTGGTAAATGCCAAATACCCAAACTCTTCATAAGCTCAACATACACCTCAAGTTGATTGACGTCATCGTCAACCAACAAGAAGGCTGGCTTGACATTTTGTTCTGACATGTGCTACCTCCTTTGGAAAAGAGCCAAACCCCATTACTTAATGGAGTTTACATTTTCGCTATTTTAACATATACTTTTAAATATGTCAACTACTACACCTAAAAAAATAGTAATCATTTTAGGTCCGACTGCCTCTGGTAAGTCTGATTTTGCTGTATTATTAGCCAAAAAATTCAATGCTGAGATTATTTCCGCTGATTCTAGACAAATCTATCAAGAGCTAAATATTGGCGCCAATAAAATCACTAAAGCCGAGAAAAAAGGCATTAAGCATTATTTACTAGATGTAGTCAAGCCAAATCAAGAATTTAGTTTATATGACTGGCAACAAGCCGCTTTTAAAAATATTGAAAAAATTTTGAAGAAAAATAAAATCCCCATCATTGTCGGTGGCACTGGACTTTATCTGTCCTCTATTTTACAAAATTATCAATTACCGGCTACTAATAAAGAATTAAGAAGTGAATTAAATAAACTGAGTTTAGACAAATTAATTACTAAACTCAAAAAAATAAATCCAGAGATAATAAAAAAAATTGATTTACAAAATAAAATTCATGTCGTGCGTGCTTTGGAATACGCGATTGCCTTTCATGATGATCTCAGTGCTAATCAAAAAACCAGTCAGTGTCCTTATGATTATTTAATTTTGGGCTTAAATCCAGGTAAAGAAAAACTTTATCAAAAAATAAACCAACGTGTAGATGTCATGCTAAAAAATGGTCTACTAGAAGAAAGCCAAAGGCTCCTTACCAAATATCTCCCGACGGGCGATATTTCCCCTGCTTTGTCTGGCATTGGTTACCAAGAAATAATCAAATATTTAAATAAAGAATTAAGTTTAGAAGAAGCAATAGAATTAATTAAAAAAAATACTCGACATTATGCCAAGCGTCAAATGACTTGGTTCCGACGCATGGAAAAACAAGGTTTAAAAATAAACTGGAATAAAACTTTCACCGAAGCCGAAAACTTAATCAAAGATTTTCTCAAAAAATAAGCCCCGAGTTTATCTCGGGGATATTTTATTTTTTATAATCTCCTCTATCTTCTGCGGATTAGCCTTACCTTTACTTTCGGCCATAACTTTACCGACAAAAAACTTTAATAATGCTTCTTTGCCATTTTTTAATTCTGCTAATTGTTCTGGATAAAGCATAAAAACTTTTACTACCAAGTCTTCTAGCGTCGCTAAATCATCTATCTGACCTAAATCTAGTTTTTCTAACAAATGGCTTGGGTCGTCTCCGGTTTCAAACATTTGTGCCAAAATAGTTTGCCCAGCACTACTATTTATAGTATGATCATAAATCAAGCTTAAAAACTCTGCCATATTTTCTGGCGTAATTTTTAAATCACTAAATTTAAAATCATTTGCTAATAATTTAAATACCTCTGATGTCAACCAACTACAAGTAAGTTTAGCTAATTTAGCTTTATTATTTTCCCAAGGCACTTCTGCTTTTTGCTCAAACCAAATCGCTAATTCAGAAATAACACTTTCAAAATAATCCGCCCAATCTTTATTTTTAACTAAGACTTCTACTTCATTAAAATTTAAATCATATTCACTCATCAAACGCGCCAATTTTGCCTGTGGTAATTCTGGCATCGAAGCTTTACTATGAACTAATAATTCATCACTTATAATCAGTGGCGGTAAATCTGGCTCAGGAAAATAGCGATAATCACTCGAACCCTCTTTAGTGCGTTGCTCTACTGTCACTTGTTTATTTTCATCCCAGCCACGAGTAGAAGTAAAATTTGGCGCAGCTTTTTGCTCCCAAAGTTCAGTTTGTCTCTTTACTTCGTATTGCAAAGCTCTTTCCACTGATCGAAAAGAGTTGAGATTTTTCACTTCTGTTTTAGGATAAAATTTTATGTCCCCCATTGGTCGTAAAGAAATATTGGCATCGCACCTTAAATGTCCTTTTTCCATATCTGCTTCTGAGACACCTAAGTAACGTGCTAATAATCTCAAATCTTGTAAAAATATTTTAGCTTCAGCTGGATCTCTAAAATCTGGTTTAGAAACAATCTCCGCTAAGGGTGTGCCAGCTCTATTAAAATCCACTAAAGTCTGGCCGTCTTGATGAATATTTTTAGCGGCATCTTCTTCTAAATGCAATCTTTCGATACCAATTCTTTTTTGCTTACCATCATGATTGATAATCACAAAACCATTCACCGCCAAAGGTTGATCAAACTGCGAGATCTGATAGCCCTTTGGTAAATCAGGATAAAAATAATTTTTACGATCAAACTTTGAAGTTTGGTTAATCTGACAATGCAAAGCTAAAGCAAAATTTAAGCCAAACTTCACTGCTGACTGATTAACAGCTGGCAAAGTACCAGGATGTCCTAAACAAATCGGACAAATAGTAGTATTGACCGGCTGATTTTCACCATCATTAGAGCAAGCACAAAACATCTTGCTTTTTGTTTTGAGCTGTAAGTGAATCTCCAAACCAATGATTGTTTCTAATTTATTCATAATTGAATGCTATCACCCACGGGGTGACCGCCCTGTGGGCGGTAAAATAAAACTAACTATTTTTTTAATATTCTCAGCTACCTCTTCAATGCTTTCAAAAGCAGGAATAATGTGCCAATTCTTTTTAGTTTTTACTTGGGTCAAATATCCAGTCCTTACTTTTTCATGAAAATCTTTTTTTTCCACATCAAGTCTATCAACTTTATATAATCTATCTCTAGTTTCCGCTTGCTCGGGTGTGATGTCTAAATAAATTACTAAGTCTGGTTCAAGATTATCTTTAGCCCAATTATTCATCGTCACTATTTCTGCTAAATCTAGCTGTCTGGCTGCACCCTGATAAGCAAAAGTAGAACCATCAAAACGATCGCACAAAACTATTTTCCCGGCAGCCAAAGCCGGTTTTACTACCTCTTCGATATGTTGAGCTCGCGCTGCTAAAAAAAGTAATAGCTCTGTGCGTGCGTGCATCGCTGTATGCTCTTTATCTAAAATAAGAGCGCGAATTTTTTCAGCAATTTGTGAGCCATTACCGCCTGGTTCTCTAGTTAAAATCACATCAAAATTTTTAGACAACAAATACTGATGCAATAAGTTCAGTTGAGTGCTTTTTCCTGATTTTTCCCCTCCTTCAAAGACAATAAATCTTCCTTGCATAGGCTAAATATAGCATAATTTTTATGATAAAAAAAGACCGCCCCGGTGTCATCCTCGCGTATGCGGGGACCGGGGCGGTATCAGACTAGGCACGTTGAGCCATTGCCTTGTTGAAACAAGAGCGACAAACGGGTTTATAGTCATCTCCAACTTCAATATCGGCAGTAGAGCTAGAAACACGTAGACTATGAGAAGCCAGATGACCACAATACGCACAAATCGCATGCAACCTTTTATCAATGTCTGCTTCCGCTAACAAATCGCCCACTCCCTTAAAATGTGTGCCGTCCCACTTTTTATCCAAAGCAGCGATCACAACACTAATGCCATGCATAGCCAACTCTTTGGCTAAGATTAAGAGCTCGTCTGTTTCCAAAAATTGAGCTTCATCGATAGCCACCACATCAAGTGGCTCATCTTTATGCTCATCTAGATACAGTCTTATCCCAGCCACACTGTCTACTACCACGGCCTTCATTTTGCCACCATTGTGAGTAGTCACACAGTCATCGCCGGAACGTGTATCTACCTTTGGTTTGAAAATCACTCCTATTTTTTGAGCATGTGAAAAACGACGCATCGTACGCGTCAATTCTTCTGATTTACCAGCGTACATGCCGCCAGTAATCATCATGATCCATCCGCCTTGAAAATCCTCCATTGTTCTGTCTCCTTATGTTATGAACTTTGTTTCTAAATTTTTACCCCGTTGAATAATCGGGGTTAATAACCGGAAGAATTAAAACCTTTTTCTCCTCGATTAGTGTCTGATAATTCTTCTACTTCTTCAAATTCTGTAATTTCTATTTTTTGAATTAACATCTGCGCAACTCTATCACCTGTTTTAATCTGATAATCAGTTTGTGATAAATTGGTCATCACAATGCCAATCTCACCACGATAATTACTATCTATAATTCCTGCTAAAGTATGTAGCGCGTGTTTAGCTGACATCCCAGAACGATCACGAATATTACCGACAAAACCAACGGGAATTTCTAGCGCTAAGCCAGTGGGAATTATTTTTGTTTCTCCAGGATGCAATAAAACATCTTCACAAGTAGCTAAATCAAAAGCTGCATCACCTTGACGCATCATCTGCGGTAAAATTGCATTAGCTTTTAATTTTTTTACTTTTATTTTCATGATTTTATTAATTCTAAAAATTTATATTTTAAGCCTTGAGCATTTTGTTGCTCTTCCTCTTTAATAATTTGAAAATTACTATAGTTTGGAAACCACACGTCAGCCTGGTATTCAGCGTCGATAATAGTCAAATATATTTTATCTACTAATTTAATAGCTTGCTCATAAACACTAGCACCACCGATAAAAAATACTTCAGCTTGATCTTTGCTTTTGGCAAATTCTAAAGCTTTATCTAAATCATCAAACACAAAACAATCTGCTGCTGTAAAATTTTTGTCTTGAGACAAAACTATATTGACGCGATTTGGTAAAGCTCTGCCAATAGACAAATAAGTATTTTGCCCCATGATCACTGGATGACCAGAAGTAATTTTTTTAAAATGAGCTAAATCTTCAGGCAAATGTACTAACAATTTATTTTGATAGCCTAAAGCTCTGTTTTTGTCTATCGCTGCAATAATGCTAATCATATATTTTATACGGCAATTGGTGCCTTAATGCTAGAATATGACTCATAGCCTTCTAAAATAAAATCTTCATACTTAAAAGAAAAAATATCTTTAACTTCTTTGTTGATTTTCATAGTTGGTAATTTTTTTGGTATACGAGATAACTGTAAATCTACTTGCTCAAAATGATTTTTATAAATATGCACATCACCAAAAGTATGGACAAAATCACCTAAACCCAAATTCGTCACTTGCGCTATCATCATCGTCAGTAAGGCATAAGAAGCAATATTAAATGGCACTCCTAAAAAAACATCCGCACTTCTTTGATACATCTGACAAGATAGTTTATTATCACTGACATAAAACTGGAATAAAGCGTGGCAAGGTGGCAACATCATGCTATCTGCTTGTACTGGATTGTAAGTCACGACCATGATGCGACGTGAATCTGGATTTTTTTTCAGTGTGTCTACTACATTTTGTATTTGATCAATGCCTTGACTATTAAAATTGCGCCACTGATAGCCATAGACCGGCCCTAAATCTGCCCATTTGAGAGCAAAGTCATGATCATCTTTAATTTTTTGGATAAACTCTTCTTGGCTCAAAAGATAGCTATGATCTACACCCATCTTTTTTTTGTATTCAGCATATGGCCAAGCATCCCAAATATGCACATCATTATCTACTAAATATTTGATATTTGTATCCCCCGCTAAAAACCAAAGTAATTCATGAATAATGCCTTTTAAAAAAACTTTTTTAGTAGTAAGCAAGGGAAAACCCGCGTTTAAATCAAATCTTAATTGAGCACCAAAAAGACTGCGAGTTCCAGTTCCGGTTCTATCAGCTTTATCGTGTCCTTCGTTTTTTATTTTCTGTAGCAAGTCTAAATACTGTCGCATCTTAATTTACTAGCTTATCTAATTGTTTTTGTAAATCTTCTAAACTGCCATCATTATTAATAACTATATCAGCCGCTTTCATGGTATCTAAAATAGTAAGTTCTGTCTCTAACTGATGATCAGCTTGAAATTGTTCCCAAGTTTTATTTTGATCGTCAGAATTTTCATCTCGCTTTAACAATCTCTGATAACGAATCTTCATCTCAGATTCAATGGAAACTAATTTAAAATTCGGCAAAACTCGTAAATATTTGACATCTTCCATACGTCTGATGCCGTCAACTACGATTAATTCTGCTTGAGAGTTTTCGACATCTTTGGCCATCACTTTGGCCATCAAATCTTGACCAAAAAATTCTCGCAACACTGTAGAAATGCCAGATAAATTTTCTCGTGAATGTTCCATGTATAGTCTGCTACAAACATCTCGCAACATCGTAGAAAAACGAAAAGTTTCCGCTTGATACTTTTCTTTGAGATATTGAGTGGCAGTGCCTTTACCGCAAGCGATTAAACCCGTAAAACCTAAAATTATTTTTGGCATTATGCTAAAATTAATTTTTTACTTGGTGTATACTGACGATATTTCACACCAGCTAAATCAAATAATTTTCTGGCAGCAATAAAAATATCTTCATCATGATATTTATCACTTTGATAAATTACTTCCTTTATACCATTTTGAATAATAGTTTTAGCACATTCATTACAAGGAAAAAGTCCACAATAAATTTTTGCGCCTTCACAAGACTCATTAGCATTATAAATAGCGTTAGCTTCACCATGCACTACGTAGGGATATTTTGTATTTAAAAAATCGCCTTCTCTATCCCAAGGTAATTCTCCTTGCTCAATATTACGTGGCCAACCATTGTAGCCTAAACCTAAAACAACGTTATTTTGATTCACTATGACTGCTCCAACTTGAGTAGACGGATCTTTTGAGCGTTGAGAAGTTAAATCAGCCATTAACATAAAAGTATCATCCCAAGATAAAAAATTTTCTCTCCCTTTTTCCATATATTTTTATTTGTTTACTCGCCCAGTGGGCGATGAATTATTATCCCTATTATTTTATCAAGCTTTAGTATGATTCGTAAAGTTGACAATAATGCCATTTTGTTGCCTGCTCCGCCGAAGCAAGGCGAGCCCTAAATTTTCTTTAGTTTTTTCTCCAAAATCTTATAGCTGGGTATGGTTTTAGCAACTTGCACCCAAAAAGCTTTGCTATGATTCATCTCTTGCAAATGACAAAGCTCATGCACAATCACCATATCAGCTAAATCTTGAGGTAACAAACACAAACGATAGTTAAAATTTAAATTCTTTTTACTAGAGCACGATCCCCAACGACTACTCTGATTTCTGACTGCTATTCTATTATATTGAAAATTATAAAATTGATTAAAATATTTTAAACGTTCTTCTACTAAAACTTTAGTTTGTTTTTTATATTTAGTGATTTCTAAAGCTGTATGTTTAAGAGAAAATAAACTATTTCTAGTTTTTATTTTTACCAAGCTATCCTCCAGCCAAGCTTGTTTAGTTTGTAAAAAATTTTTAATCAAAAACAAAGGATAGACTCTACCCACTGATAAAACAATCCGTCCGTCAGCCTTGACTGACAAACGTAAAGATCGCATGCCTTTTTTTCTTTTGATTTCTATCTGATGATTAAAAATGTTTACAAAACTCATATTTTATGCTATACAAAAGTCAACGAGCTCATTTCAGTCCACCTCCCTCAGCCGCAGTGGCGTCGGTCCTTCTCAGGGACAAGCGCAACGACACCACGTTGATTTTGCTGGTCGTCCCGATGACGCCTGTTGTCGGGACGACTCCTTTGCCCCTTCTGGCTGGCGGCACTTCGTGTCGCTGACTTGGCTAGCCGCTGGACTCTCCTCGAGAGTCCAGCGGCACTTTATTTTATATAGATTTTTCCAAAGATTGTTTTGCGCTTTCAGTATAAGCCCGAGCTAAACCACCTACTCCTAATTTTACTCCCCCAAAATATCTGACAACTACTATTAAACAATTATTTACTTCTTTCTTTTTCAATAAAAATAAAATCGCCGAGCCAGCTGAACCAGCTGGTTCTTTATCTTCGGTATATTTTTCTTTCAAAATCCCCGCTTCTTCTAAACGATAAGCCCAAACAAAATGCCGAGCATCGCTATACTCGGCTTTTATCTGACTAATAATTGCTTTAAGCTCTGTTTCTGTAGAAACAAAAAAACTAAAAGCTAAAAATTTTGATTTTTTAACTTCGAGTTTGCTTGGCAAGAAACTTACTTTATTGTTCATCAACTATTTCTCGCTCTTTGTTTTCTGCTTTGTGTTCGGGCTTATGTTTAAAAGCGCCGTTACACCACATGAAATTATCTAGCTCATCACGTTGTAATAAATCTAAACCAAACAAGATCAAAATCACAGGCCAGATAAAAGACCAAAAACTACTGTTAATAATGCCAATGGTATCTAAAAACCATAAAACACCGACGATGACCAAAACAAGGCCAAATGACATAAATTTTTTTCTTTTGTGCATAAAATTTACTTTTATTATCCCCGCTACGCGGGGATATATATTAAGAATTGATTAAAACTAGCTGACTACGTATATACGGGAATATACATGAATTAATAGTTAACTCTTGATGCTTCTTTATTCTCCGCCGTCGGCGGAGAAAACCAGCAACTGTATATAGTCTTATCTTACTATTTTCCCCTATAAAAATCAATGTTTTTAATTTGACAAAAAACTCTGCTTATGACATGCTAATTATATAATAATTAATGTTTTAACTAGCTAAAAATAGCTAAAACACAAGAAACAAGAGACAATGTATAACTCACACGGATCAGATCAAAGACACTCAGGTGGCGGTCAAAATCGCTTTGGTCAAAGATCACAAGCCCCAAGACAAATGATACAAGGCAATTGGCAATGTTCAGAATGCCAAGCCGAAATCACTGAGCTACCATTTGAACCAGATGGCGTTCGCCCTATTTTATGCCGTGACTGTCATCGTGCAAAAAATGCTAACAAACCACGTCGTAATTTCTAAATAAACATACAACAATACGCCACCCCGCTTCGCGGGGTGGCGTATTGAATTTATAAATAGAGAATTTTAGACTCCGCCGAAGGCGGAACGCACCTTCTCCCCCAGATCCCCGCGTAGACGGGGAATGGGGAGATCGAGAGGGGGTATTTTAGTTTATTGTTCAAAGGGCTAGCTGCCCATTTGCATCCAATTGTTCAATCAAGCAAGGAGGGATGCTGATAAACGTTCAGATGCGGATAGCTAGCCCACTAAACAACAATTTTGTAACTCGTGACAAAAGCTAGAATTTATGCTAAGATCAGACAAGTTTTCCTAAATTTTAGGTGCCAAAAAATTATCATAAGCCAATTAGTTTGTCAAATGTGGAAAACTTTTAAACTAGCTAGCGCCCTGACGCCAGTCCAACAAGTTATCACTTTATTAAACAGCCCCCTATTAGATCAAAATAAGGTGTTTTTGTGGTGTCTAGAAAATAATCAGCAAGTCAAAACCTATACTGATTTACTCAAAAATTTACAAAAACTTTACCCAAAAAACAAACAAATTATAGCTTGGCCACAACAAGCTGAAGCTAAACTGGATATTTTGACTGCTTTATTTAATAATCAGCCAGCTATTATTTTGACTACCGTAGATAATCTAAATACCCCAGTGCTAAATTGGGATTATCTTAAAAATAATCAATTAAATCTAAAATCTGGCCAAAACATCGACTTAAATCAGCTTGCTTTAGACTTAAATGCTTTGGGCTTAAGTCGTGAAGCGCAAGCTTGGGAAGAAAATACTTTTAGTATCCGTGGTAGTTTAGTAGATATTTACCAAAATCATCAGCTCTATCGCTTCAATATCTGGGATAATAAACTAGAAGATTTACAAGCGATTAATCCTTGGCAAATTGATGACATAAAAAAAATAGAAAATTTTTCCATCTTTCCTTTGAGCTTACCCTATAAATATAATCTCGCCGAGCATTTACCAAATTTTTGTGGCTTGATTTTTGAACAAAATTTGAGCACAACTTTTAGTGAGTTTGCTAATCCACAAATTATTTTTGACTCACTTAGTAAAAAAGCTGACGAGACTTTATATTTTACTAATATAAAAAATCAACTTTTAAGTACCCAAGAAAAAAATGATTTACTCTTAAACAAAACTGATTGGCAAATCATTATTTTTAGTAAAAACTTAGAGTTAAGCAAACATTTTTTTAGTGATCTATCCGGCATTCGCCGGAGTGAACAAATTAATTATGATTTAATAGATTGGCAACAAGGTCAGATTTTACCAAGTAGTTTTAGCTGGCCAGCTAAAAAAATCTTAATTTTAAATGAAAATTTATTTTTCCTCCAGGAAAGTATCACTAAACAAGCTAATGTTCAAGAACAGTTTGCTCTAAATTTTGATCTTGGAGATCTAATAGTTCATCGTGATCATGGTGTCGGTGTTTTGAAAAAAATAGAAACTCTAAATATCGATGGACAAAATAAAGAATACTTAGTTTTGGCTTATGCCGAAAATGATACTTTGTTTGTGCCGCTAGAGCTAGCTGACAAAGTAGAAAAATATTTAGGCCCGAGCTCGCCTAAAATCCATCGCTTGTCTATCGGCAATACTTGGCCACAGACTTTGAAAAAAATCAAAGAAGACACGTTAGTTTTGGCTAACCAATTATTAACTGTCGAGGCAACTAGAAAATTACACACTAGCCCAAAAATCATCGCCTCTACTTTGACAGAACAAGTGTCCCAAGATTTTCCGTATAATTTAACTCGTTCACAAAATGTGGCTTTACTAGATATTTGGCAAGATTTTAAATCCGGCAGCCCGAGTGATCGTTTGATTTGTGGTGATGTCGGCTTTGGTAAAACTGAAGTGGCTTTGCGTGCTGCCACCGCTGCTATCGAAAATGGCTGGCAAGTAGCGATCCTTTGCCCGACGACTATACTTGCTCAACAACATTATGATAATTTTATTAATCGCCTAGAAAAATACGGCGTCAAAATCGCTTTACTTTCTCGCTGGCAAACACCGGCTGAAATCAAAGATAATATTACTAAAATCAAAAATGGCGAGATAGACATCGTGATCGCTACACACCGTTTATTATCTAATGATATTCATCTACCAAAATTACGATTATTAATTATCGATGAAGAACAAAACTTTGGCGTCAAAGATAAAGAAAAAATCAAAAAACATCAAAGTAATATCAATCTTTTGACACTTTCTGCTACTCCCATACCACGTACTTTAAATATGGCCTTATCGATGATCAAAGATATTTCCTTGATCAGTGATCCGATAGATAATCGACATGATATCATCACTCAAATAGCCATGACTGATGATGAAATTATTAAATCTGCCATCTCTCAAGAGCTAACTAGATCTGGCCAAGTTTATTTTTTGCATAACAAAGTGGCGACAATTAATTTTGCTCTAGAAAAGATCAAAAAACTTTTTCCTCAAAGCAAAGTGGCTTTAGCCCACGGTCAACTCGATGATAAGACTTTAGCTGACACCATGCATGCTTTTGATACTGGACAAATAGATATTTTAATTTGCTCCACTATTATTGCCAACGGCTTAGATATCGCTAACGCTAATACTTTAATAGTGACTGAAGCAGATAAATTTGGCCTTAGTCAGCTACATCAGTTGCGTGGCCGTATTGGTCGTTCAGAAAAACAAGCTTATGCTTATTTTTTATACTCTGTACCAAAATTAAAAACTCTAGCTTCTAGACGCTTAGGACATTTGAAACTCGCCTCCGCTTTGGGTGATGGCTTTAAAATAGCAAATTATGATTTAGAATTGCGTGGTGTCGGACAGATTTTAGGCAAAGCCCAATCTGGTAAAGTCAAAAGTATAGGACTCGGTCTTTATCAGCAATTAATCGCCGAAACTATTGCCGAACTCAAAGGACAAATTTTGAAACCTTGGCGTGATGTAGAAATAAAATTAAATTTAGACTTAAATCTGCCAAAAAACTTTTTTAATTCTATTGCCGAAAAATTAAGTTTTTACCAAGACTTAACGAGAATAAAAGATTTAGAAATAATTTCCCAAAAAATAAAAGAAACAGAAACTTTAGCTTTAAAAAATATTTTACATTTACAAGCCTTTAGAATCTTGTGCCAAAAAACTGACATCACAAGCATTCAAGAATATAAAAATAGAGATAAAGAATTTATTAGTTTTAATTTTATTAATATTTTAGACTATAAAAAATTAGAAAAATTATTAGATTTAAATCCAGCTTGGAAATTTACTGAACAACAAATCAAAATCGAAAAAAATCAGCTCAATAAAAATCTTATTCAAGCTATCAGTGATATTATAAAATTTTGGCAAAAGTAAAGAGCCCGACGCACGCGTCGAGCTCTGTTCAATGTTGACTACCCTGCCTTCTGTTCTGCAAAATTTGGCTAATCAACCTAGGAAATGCATTATTGTAAAATGCCCACCAAGCAGTTCGCAGAGCATCAAGACTATAACCTGACAATTCTTTTCTTGTTATCTCAATGCCCTTAATTTGACACGATGCAATAAGTTGGCTTATCGCATCTTTTTTGTTTGTTGGACCATACATTGCCCATCTCCTTATCTTGTGAGGGAACTTCTTTTGCCTGCATACTACCATAAAAATAACTTTTTGTCAATTGCTAGTAAAATCAAAACTTGCTAAAATATAGATAAATATATGCCAGTTTTAGCCGACAACAAAAAAGCCTACTATAACTATCAAATTTTGGAAGAATTTGAAGCTGGTTTGGTATTGTCTGGCCCAGAAGTCAAAGCCGCTAAACTCGGTCATATCAATCTTAAAGGCAGTTTTGTCTCTATCAGCCCTGAAGGCGCTGTTATTAAGAACATGCACATTTCCCCCTATCTCAAAGCCAAAATAGCCCAAATAAACTATGAACCAGCTAAAACCAGACAATTGCTCTTAAATAAACAAGAAATTGACCATTTAATAGGCAAAAATCAAGAAAAAGGCTTGACAATAGTACCCCTTTCGGTGTATACTACGCGGAGACTTGTGAAAGTAAAAATTGCCTTAGTTAAGGGCAAAAAAGAATTTGACAAGCGTCAAACGATCAAACAACGCGATACTAATCGCGAGATCGCTCGCAAATTGAAAAATCGTTTTTAAGGGGATGTTTTATATTTGACAATAAATCAAATAATAGGCAGCAAGTTGAGCTGACTAACTCAAAAAATGGTCAAAAAGAATAAGTGCAAAAAACTTATTTGCGAAAGCCAAAGAACTTTTCCAAGTTCCTCAACTTTCACCAGTTTTAGCCTAAACTGCTAAAACCGTTCGCTATTTATTTGCTCAAAGGTAAATAAACGGACGTCATTCATTTGAGCTGTAGCAAAGATGCGCTAAGTGCTTTGCCAAATTAAATCTTAGCTTTAAGTCAAAGTGTTTTGTAATTTTTATAGCTTTGACTTGAACTTTAAAAAATTACTAAACTTGTAGAAGTTTGTTAAGCGATTTGTTAGACAGGGGTGTGATTCCCCTCATCTCCACCATTCGACTACGCTCTGCTGCGCAGAACTTCGCTCATGGTCTTCGACCACTTTTGTTTGTATAATAAACAGGTCGAATGTCCCGAGCGCAGCCGAGGGGCATTGACTAATTTTTCCCATCTTTTTAATTCGCCTAAAACGAGATTAATAAGACCAAAATAATTATTAAAAATAAATTTGAGAACAAAAAAAATGTATTTCAATCGGAGTCAGACTAGTTCCGAAAAAAAATTCCGTTTCAACGAAAGAATCAGAGTACCAGAGGTGATGGTCATAGATGAAAACGGAGAAAATATCGGCGTCTTAAAAATCGCCGATGCTTTGGCCCTAGCAGAAAGTAAAGAGTTAGATTTGATCGAAGTCTCACCTTTAGCTCAACCCCCTGTTTGTCGTCTGACTGATTATGGCAAATTCCAATATCAGCAAGCCCGCAGCCAACAAAAAGCTAAAAGTAAAGTAAAAAAAGTAGAAACCAAAGGCGTAAGACTTTCCTTTAAAATCGCTCAACACGATCTTGAAGTCAGACAAAAACAAGCTGACAAATTTTTAAGCCAAGGACATAAAGTTCATGTCGAATTACGCTTAAAAGGCCGCGAAAAAGCTTTTCGTGATAAAGCAAGAGAAGTTATCCAAGAGTTTTTAAACGGTTTAAGCCAAACTCATAAAGTAGAAAGCCCGATCAAACAAATGGGCGGAACATTAAGTACCCTTATTAGTAAACAATAGCAAAGTCATGAAACTCAAAACTCACAAAGCTTTAAAAAAACGTATCCGTATCACCGCTAAGAAAAAAGTGGTTATTCGTACTGCCGGCCAAGATCATTTTAACTCTCGTGAAAGCGGCAAAGTCAAACGCAACAAACGCCAAGACAAAACATTGGCCGCTGTTAATATTAAAAATGTAAAACAACTTTTACCATACAGCTTATAGCCTAATGGTCCTAACTAATAGCTAGAAAACGAAAACTATGCCAAGAGTAAAAAGAGGCGTCACTCACGTCAAACGTAGAAAAAATATTTTGAAAAAGACCAAAGGTTATAACTGGGGTCGCAAAAATTTAATCAAACTTGCCCACACTGCTATCAATAAAGCTGGTCAACATGCTTTAGCTGATCGTCGTAAAAAGAAACGCGTCATGCGTCGTTTGTGGCAAGTAAAATTAAATGCCGCTGTCCATACCTTAGGTTTGAACTACTCCAGATTCATTGATATGTTAAAGAAAAATAACAGTGAATTAGACCGTAAAGTTTTGAGCCAAATCGCAGAAACTAGAAGTGCAGCTTTTGCTAACTTGGTCGCTGCTTTAAAGAAATAGAAATACCCCCTGAATTATCGTCACCCTGTCTTCGACTCCGAGATCGCTCAGACTCGAGGAGAATTTATTTCAGGGTCTAGATTCTGAAACAAGTTCAGAATGACGTGTGAGGGGGGTATTTTAATTTTACTAAAGCTCATCTGAATCAAACGTCTTCCGCCAAAGGCGGAAGCGACAGAAGGAATGTTTTTTTAATCAAATATACCTTTATGCGTTTGGATATAAATAAGTATGGCTAAAAATACTCCTACTGAATCAACTAAAATGTCTATCGGACTACCCTGCCGCCCTATCACACTTAATTGATGCAGCTCATCAATAAAAGCATAGAGCACAGATGCTATGACAACAAATAACAAATAATGCCGTTGAATGCTATTTAAACTATTAGCCAATAAATAGGCAAACATAAAAAACACAAAAATATGAGCTAATTTACGCAAAATTAGATCCTGCCAAGTTGGCAAACCACTCCTTAAATCAGGGATAGATGATAAATAAAAAATTAAGCCCGCCCACAAAATTGTGGCCAGTAAATAAAGTAGCCTAGTTTGCGTGTTTGTTAATTGCATAAAAAATTATTAGTTAATCTCCTGTTCCTCCTACAGCAATAACTATATCTTTATTCCCGCCGAAGGCGGGAATACTACAGGCTCTTGTGTTGACAAAATAGCTAAAATAATGTAGTATTCTGATGTTCTATTAAGTTTTATATTTACTTGCTGGGGTGGTAGTTCAGCTGGTTAGAACGCCTGCCTGTCACGCAGGAGGTCGAGGGTTCGAGTCCCTTCCATCCCGCCACTCGATTCGCCTTTTGCTTCGCAAAAAGCTCACTCGTGGTCGTCGGTGTTTTCAACACCTTTGACCATTCTATATTATAGAATCGAGTGTCCTGAGCGCAGTCGAAGGACATTCGTTCAAACAAATTAGAAAAATCTAAAAAAGTTGAGATGAAATTTGTGACTATTCTTAGCTTTTTTTGTTTGCTAAAAAATTAAAGGCTACTTATATTTCCCCGCCTTCCCCGCGCACGCGGGGACCAGGAAATTATGCTAATTACTTAACTGGCTTAAACTTCTTGGCCATAAAAATAATTGCTACTAAAATTACTAGCAAACTTACTAACTGTGGCAAACGAAAGCCAAATAATAAAGGCGTGGGATCGATACGGACAAACTCTAAACTAAATCTAATCAAAGAATATCCTCCCAGATAAAGCCAAGTAATAGTGCCGAGAGGCAATTTTTTTTTGCTTAAAAAATATAAAACTAAAAATAAAACTAAATTTAAAATTGACTCATAAAAAAACGTCGGGTGAAAATAAGTAAAATTTTCAAAACCTACTACTCTATTTTCTGAACTAATCTGTATAGCGTACCAAGCCTCAAGTGGCTTGCCAAATAATTCTTGATTAAAATAATTCCCCCAACGACCAATACTTTGACCTAAAATCAAAGCCGGCGCTAACCAATCACTCAATTGATAAAAAGCTAATTTATATTTTTTAGCAAAAATTAGTAACGTAAAAATACTAGCTAAAATTGCCCCCTGAATCGCTAAACCACCTTGCCAAATTTGAAAAATTTCTAAGAAATGATGCTGATAATAAGCCCAGTTAAAAAACAAGACATGGTAAAAACGAGCACCGATAATACTAAATAATACTAAATAAAAAAACAACTCATTAGCTTGTTCAATTTTCAGCTTGGTTTTATTTTTGGCAATTGCTTGGGCATAAAAAACCGCTACTAAAATAGCTGTTGCTACAATCAAGCCATAATAATAAACATGGAATGGCCCAAAGGCAAAAAACAATTTTGAAGGCAAACTATCGTGCCACCACATTAAATTTCTTGCTTAAGAATGAAACCAATCACTTCCTCCCAAAGATCCATCGGTACCGCATGACCAATTAACTGACCATTTACTACATAGCTTGGCGTGCCAGGTACACCAAGGTTCACACCCTGAGCATAATCTTGACGAATCTCTTGAGAAAATTTTTCACTATCTAAACAAGCATCAAAAGTAGTTTTGTCTAAACCAAGTTGAGCAGCATAAGCTTTGAGTTCTGGTTTAGAAAATTTACCCTGATTAGCAAACAATAAGTCATGATACTCCCAAAACTTTTTTTGTTCATTAGCACAATTCGCAGCGAGATGAGCATTAAAAACATTTTCGTGCAAACCTTCAGTCGGAAAATCTTTAAAAACAAATTTAACTAGTGGTCCAAATTTATCTAACATCGCTTTCAAGTCTTGCTGGTTATCTTTACTATAAGGACAAGCAAAACTTTGATAAGCCACTACATAAACTAATGGCTCATCAGTGCCTGTAGCAGGATCATCTTCAGTCAAAACTGCACTAGCCGCTTTTTGGTTCTGCTCATAGTCAGCCGCCGTCACCCAAGTCAAAGTAGTTTTATCAAATATATCACCCCGGTAAATATGTAATAAATTATTAGCTATCAAGCCAGCTACCCAAAGCACACAAACAACTATCAAACCAGCACCCAATAAGGTCCATTTCCCCCAACGGCGCTGATACCAAGCTTTAAAATAGCTTTGTGCTTTAGCCTGCTTGACTCGCTCCTCTATTTTATTTTTTATGCCCATATTTTTATATTTATTTATTCTAAATTTTCTCTTAACAAATCTTAAATATTTTGTTCAATAAAGTTTCCTAAACTAAATAATTTTTCTTCTTGAAAACTATCAGCTAAAAGCTGGATACCGATTGGCAAATTATTTTCATCTACTCCCATTGGTAAACTTAATCCACAGATACCAGCGATATTAGCACTAACTGTAAAAATATCTGCTAAATACATACTTAAAGGATCTGCTAATTTTTCTCCAAGCTTAAAAGCAGTCGTAGGAGTAGTCGGCGTCAACAAGACATCTACTTTAGCAAAAACTTTTTGAAAATCTTGTTTAATCACAGTACGTAATTTTTGCGCTTGTTTATAATAAGCATCATAATAGCCAGCCGACAAAATATAAGTGCCAAGCATAATACGACGTTTACTTTCTGCAGAAAATCCTGCCGCCCGCACTTTTTTATACCAGTCATCAAGATTTAAATCATTATTTTCGTGATGACCAAAACGTAAACCATCAAGTCGCGCTAAATTTGAACTCACCTCTGCTGGCATCAAAATATAATAAGCAGCTAAGGCATATTCAGTATAAGGCAAAGAAACTTTTTCCACAACTATTTTTTGTTCCTGTAAAAAATCAATCGTTTTATCTAAGGCTTGTTTAATACTTGGAGCTAAGGCATCACTAAAATATTCTTTAGGCAAACCAACTTTTAATTTACGTGGCTCTTGATTTTTTAATAAGCTAAAATAATCTGGTACAACATTATAGCTCGCGCTTAAATCGTATTTATCGCGGCCGGCCATGATTTGCAATAAATAAGCCGCGTCTTTAACGCTCTTGCTAAATGGCCCAATCTGATCTAAAGACGAGGCCATAGCCATCGAGCCATAGCGAGAAACTCGTCCGTAGCTTGGCTTTAAACCTACTAAACCGCAAAAAGCAGCCGGCTGGCGGATAGATCCACCCGTGTCTGTTCCTAAGGCTATCGGCGCTAAATCAGCCGCTATAGCAGCTGCTGAGCCGCCAGAAGAGCCGCCAGGCACCCGGCTAGTATCGTGAGGATTTAAAACTGGCCCAAACGCTGAGTTTTCATTAGAAGCTCCCATGGCAAACTCATCACAATTTGTTTTACCTAAAATAATCGCTCCTTGATCCTCTAATTTTTTTATTGCTGTGGCTGTATAAGGCGCAATATAATTTTCTAGCATCTTGGAAGCGCCAGTTGCTCTTTGGCCTTTAACTAATAGAATGTCTTTGATGGCGATAGGCACACCAGTTAATTTTGCCATCTCACCTTGAGCAATTTTACTATCTGCTTTTTTTGCCTCTGCTAAAACCTGATCATTTATAGAAATAAAAGCATTAAGCTTATCATTTTTTATTTTATCCAAATAATAGCTTGTTAATTCAAAACTAGAAAAAGTTTTATTTTTAAAACCAGCTAAAATTTGCTCAATATTTAAATTACTAAATTTATTTTCTGTCATACTTTTATACATTGTCATGCTGAACTTGTTTCAGCATTTCTTGTTGTCATGCTGAACTTGTTTCAGCATCTCTTATTTACAAATCTATACTTAAATCTTTCCAGTTTGGATTTTGTTGATTAATCAAATTTATTTTCCATTGTCTATGCCATCTTTTTAATTGTTTCTCTCTTTCTAGAGCATCTACAATATTATTCGTTATCTCCAAATATATTAATTTATCTACATTATATTTAGCGGTAAATCCTTTTATTATTTTTTCTTTGTGTTCTTTTATCCTTCTATAAATATTATTGGTTACACCAATATATAAAACATTATTATTTTGATTTGTCAGAATATAAACGTAATATTCTTTCATATATGCTTTTCTTCATTTATTTTTAGATCCTGAAATAAATTCAGGATGACTATTTACTTATATTGTCATACTGAACTTGTTTCAGCATTTCTTGTTGTCATGCTGAACTTGTTTCAGCATCTATTTTTTTGTCCGCCTCGCGTCGAAGCGGGCTAATACTTGCGGAACTACTAAGTAGTCGTCTTCAACTTTTACAAATTGATCCTTAATACTTGCATCACTTTGACCCACCTCATCGGCTCTTAATAAATATTTCCCCCCAGATTTTTCCCCGGTCGGGGAAAAATCTGAAAATCCTAGTTCACTGATAAAAGGCTCAACATTTTTTAAATTTAAACTAGTCAATTTATCAAAATATGCCAAAACATCACTTAACTGGTTAGGAAAAGCTGCGATCTCTTCAGCACTTAATTCTAGCTTAGCTAAATTAGCAATTTTTAAAATTTCTTCTTTATTTAAACTCATATTATTTTACTAATTTTAAAAACTCTTGTTCACTCAAAATCTTGATATTGAATTTTTCTGCTTGGCTTAACTTTGAGCCAGGATTTTCACCTACTACTAAATAGTTTAAATTTTTACTCACACTAGATACTACTTTCCCACCTTTTGCTCTGACCATATTTTGCGCTTCAGTGCGCTCTAGCTCTAAAGAGCCAGTAAATAAAAAGCTTTGTCCATTTAGCTTACTATTTTTAAGCTGTGTATATTCTAAATTGATTTGTGCTTTTTGTAAATTCTTCAATAATTCTAGATTATTTTGGTCATGAAGCCAATTCATGATAGCAACAGAAACTTCTGGACCAATTTCATGCAAATTTTCTAATTCTGTTTGGGTGGTGGCTTGAAATTTTGCTAAATCTTTAAAATGATCAGCTAAAATAATCGCTGTTTCTGTACCAACATGTCTGATGCCTAAAGCGTATAGAAATCTATCTAAAGCAATAGTTTTACTTTTCTCAATGGCAATGATTAAATTTTGCGCTTTCTTACTAGCAAATCTTTCTAAAACTTCTAAATCGCCTAGTTTTAAACTGAAAATATCAGCCGCCGAATTTACCAAGCCATTGTCAACTAATTGTTTAATAATTTTATCACCCAAACCTTCAATATTAAAAGCTTTTTTAGACACAAAATGAATTAAACTTTCAATATTCTGAGCATAACATTTTTTATTTGGACAATACCAAGCTACTTCACCAGATTTTTGTTGCACTGGACTTTTACAAACTGGACAATTTTTTGGAAACACAAAAGCTTTTTCTTTGCCGGTGCGTAGTTTTGGTAAAACTTGGACAATATCAGGAATGATGTCGCCTGCTTTTTGAATAATCACTGTATCACCGACTCTGACATCTAAACGCTTGATTTCGTCTTGATTATGTAAAGTCGCTCTCGATACGATAGAGCCAGCTACTAACACTGGCGCTAAAATAGCTACTGGCGTCAAAGCACCAGTCCGACCAACTTGGACTTCAATATCTAGTACTTTAGTGGCCACCTGCTCGGCGGGAAATTTATAAGCAATCATCCAACGATCAGCCTTGCCCACGCTGCCCAAAAATTTTTCTTGAGCAATGTCATTGACTACTACTACTACACCATCGGTGTCATAGGCTAAAGTTTTTCGTTTTTTCTCCCACTTTTGTAAATACTTATTTACATCGTTTAAATTTTGACAAACTTCATTATAAGGACTAGTTTTGAAACCTAATTGAGCTAAAAGCTGATGAACTTCTTGATGGGTGTTTTGTCCTAAATCTGTTAAAAGTTCAAAAACTAGGCAATCTAATTTTCGGCTTTTTGTCACTTGCGGATCTAATTGTCTAATAGAGCCAGCGGCCACATTACGCGGATTGGCAAAAAGTGGTAAATTATTTTTAACTTGTAATTTATTTAAATCTGCAAAAACTTTTTTATTCATCACCACCTCACCCCTCACTTCTACAATCTTTGGTAAAACTATATTTTTTAAGGGTCTTAATTTTAAAGGAATGCTATTAATAGTTTTTAAATTCATTGTCACATCTTCTCCCACTTCACCATCACCACGTGTCGCCCCAAAAGCCAATACGCCATCGATGTAGGTCAAAACAACGGTTAAGCCATCCATCTTGAGTTCACTATAATAACTTTTAGTATCATTTTTTAAAAGTTTTTCATTGCGCTCTTGCCAATTTTTTAAATCTGCAAAATCAAAAGCATCAGCTAAAGATAATATTTTGCTGGGATGAATAATTTTTTTAAATTTATTTAAGGCTTTGCCGCCCACTCTTTGTGTCGGCGAATCAAGCCTTATTAAGTCTGGAAAACTTTTTTCTAATTCAATTAATTCTTTTTCTAAATAATCAAAAGCTGTATCGGAAATTTCTTGTGTGTCTTGAACATAATAAAGATGACGATGATAATTAATCTCGTCAATTAATTTGGCTATTCTAATTTTTGCTTCACTTTTAGTCATTGGCTTTTAAAAACCCTTGCTTAATTCATCATCAGAAAATAAGACATAAGAAAAAATATTTGAAGCTGGTGCCATAGTATTTACTTTAACATTGATCGTGTGTGATGATTGACGGTAATTACCCACGACTTCAATATTTGCTTGACCAGGATATTTATTTTCCGGAGTTAATTTTAAATAAGTGATATCTGAATCTAACGGCCTAAAAGTAAAATAATATAATTTATTAGCATCAATGCTATTACTAAAAATTTCATTGCAATTATCATCACTATTACAACCACAAGTATAAATAAACTGCTGGGTATCTGATTTAAATGGACTGTTATCAAAATCTTTATATAAAGAAGTAGCAGAAACTTCCAAACGATCAGAAGAATGTGTCGGCGAACAATTATTAATTTCCCAATTAATTGTATAATTACTTGACAAAAGAGAATCAGACCAAATTGGTATGCTACCATCGGGCAAAATCAACTGCGCAGTTGCTGGTGAACTGGTGGTAATATCAAAAGCTTCAAAATAGTCACTAGTAGTTGTCGACTGCGCAAAAGAATAATTACGCTCATTATCCATAAAAATTTCATCACCCTCTAGCTCTAAAAAATCTGCAAAATTTGCATTTTGTCTACCTAATTTTAAATAATATAAAGCTTTTTCTACGCCGGTTTCGGCAGCATAAAATGCCACAATGGAATTATCACTATTTCTCGTCATTTTTACCTCACCCACTATCACCCTACTTAAAGCCACCACCGAAATAATCATCACAGCTAAAATCATCAAAGACATAATAAGTACTACGCCAGATTGATTGTTTTTCAAATTTTTTATTTTCAAATTCATATTCTATCTTGTGTATGCTCTCGAAGAAACTGAAGTTTGTAAATTATAGCTAACTCTTTTATAAATATTTGTGTCTGCAGTGTTAACTTGAACCTGGATCATAACAAAAGGTTGACGATTTAAATTGCCTTCTATATTTGGATCAGCGGTTGGATAAACATAAAAATTCAAATTGTTTATTTCTACGCCTTCATCACCATCATTAAACACAAAGCCAGTTACTGACCAAATATCATTAATCTGATCTTTAACTAAATAATCTAATTTATTTTCATAAGTCTCTTTGGCAAAAGCGATAATCGTGCCATCATTTTTACGCAAAAAAACACAAGATTCAATATTAATACCTGTACTAGGCTTAATCTCATCTTCACAAATACTTTGGGTCATACCACCAAAACCATAATATACTTCATTATTTCTGATTTCTCTCGCCATACCAACTAAAGCGAATTGAGCATCATTTAATAATCTTTGTGCTCGAGTAGCACGTGCTTGCGCATTAGAAAAAGCCACATAAATGCCAGACACCACCACGGACAAAAGTGAAAAAATAGAAACTGCTACTAAAATTTCTACTAAAGTAAGACCTTTTTGGTTATCTTTAATTTTCATATTCCCGCCAATTATATAATTCTTCCACCACTTCTATAGTATGCTCTTTGCTAAAGTCTACCCAAAAAACTTGTGATGTCACCTGTAAGCCAATTTTTTCTTTATGTGTTTCTGGGCAGTCAACTATACCAGAATAAAATACCTCATCTTTCTCAGAATCATAACAAATAGCCTTTAAAATAATCAAACGTGCCATATTAATCCTAGATCCCGAATCACCTCTTTGTAAATAAAGATGGGATTCGCCACTTTCATTTTTTTCATCTAAGGCACAAGTATCATCGGCAAAACATTCTTTTGCCGCATTAACACCGCCAGGTGGATTAATTAAAGGTGCTTGTGAAAAATCTGCAAAAGGAGTATCAAAACTAATCGTGGAAGTAGTTTGATCTAGACCATAATCCCAGGGGCACAAATCCACTATGGTTGGAGTTGAAGGATGACAATCTAAATTGGCTTCAATTCTTAACCAATTAGTATCCCTAACATTTCTGATAAACTCTACACCCTCACGAGCTAAATTAGCTGCTAATATACGCTGACCATTGGCTTTGGCAGTATTTAAATTCGCAGTCGACAAAGTAAAAGCAGCCATCACACCTACGCTGATGACAGATAAAGCAATAAGCATTTCTAACAAAGTAAAACCTTTATTTTTATTCCCCATATAAAATATTTACATTGCCCCAGACATAATCGTCGACTGCTGGATCACTAATAGCAATAGTGTTCCGTGCACCGTTTAAATCCAGGCTAATAGAATACCCTAAACCACCGGGCTTCAACTCTATATCCGTATAAGCTTCGTGTTCGTTTATAAAAGCAAAAACAAACTGTTGAGTGGACTCTTCTAACTTAGGATAAACTCTTATCTCTTTATTTGGAAAAATATATTTACTAACAATAACATCGTATTCTGGATCATAACCATTCTTAATATCATTAGCAAATAAAATATAATAAGCATATTCTCCGCTATTATCAAAATACATCCCATAACCCCCATATGGATAGATATTATCTTCATTAATTACACGAGAAGTAGAAAGATTTCTAATTTGTTTTAAATCAGCCGCTACTCGCTCTGTCACCATATTAAGCTCCTCACTATCAGTTAAATTTATTTGGGATACAAAAATCGCTGACATAATGCCAATAATAGCCATCGCTACTAATAATTCAATTAAAGTTGTGCCTAATTGATTTTTTATGTCCATAAAGACCAGTACCATTTAATTAAAACTTCGCCGTATAACAAAACAATAAAAGTGGCTAAGCTCAAAAAAGTCCCAAAAGGTAATTTATCACCCCAATGTTTTTTGCCACTTACTAATAAGCCAATGGCAAACAAACTGCCTAATAAATAAGCGACAAATAAAGCAGTCAAAACTTGTGGCCAACCTAAAATAACGCCCATCAATAAACCTAAGCGTATATCACCGCCGCCGATCCATTTACCTCGAGAGACAATAAATTGTAAAAAGAAAAAGCCGCCGCCTACCAAAGCACCAATTAATAAAGTACCCCAACTAAAGCCAAAGAATAAATTAATAATAAAAATAATTACAATAGCCGGTAAGGTCACTTGATCTAAAATCAAATAATATTTCAGATCATAAACAAAAATGATCAATAAATAGCTAAAAAATAGCCACCAAGCTAATGTTTTAAAAATTAATTAATTATTTATATTAGCTAAAATAATCTGCGAATCAGTAGTTTTCCACAAAACTAAGGCTATCAAACTAAAACCAATAGCAGTAGCCAGCTC
>CAINYB010000008.1 GCA_903855135.1 uncultured bacterium
AACCAGTAGAGCACTTAGTGTTTTGGTTGCTAGATTAGAAAAGCCATCTAAGCCTGAAGAAAGAATTAATGAAGTGTTTTCTTTTTGCACCACCGCTGACCCTGATCATCCACAAAATAATCTTTTTTTGCAATTAAAATCTTTTTTTCCCAGAGGAAAAGATTGCTATACTGGCAACGATCAAAATGATTGGGGATGTAACACAGATTCTGTGAATCCTACATCAAATTGGAGTTCTTGGCCCTTAACAAAGTATAATTACTTCGTTCCTTTAACTGGAGAATTTAATTTAAGATAAATGTCAGCTAAAAATAAAAAAATTTTGTTAGTTGGTGGTGGAACATTGGGTTCAGTAACGCCACTTTTGGCGATAGCAGAAATTTATCCAGCTGATTATACTTTTTGGGGTACAGAAAATGGACCTGAGGTTTTGCTGGTGAAAGAAAAAAATATAAAGTTTCGTAGTATTTTATCAGGTAAGTTGCGTCGCTATTGGGATTTAGAAAATTTTAAAGATTTATTTAAAATTAAACTAGCTTTTTTTCAGAGTTTATATCTATTAAGTAAGCTCAAACCAGATATTATTTTGACAGCTGGATCATTTGTAGCTGTGCCAGTAGTTTATGCAGCGAAGTTTTTAAGGATTCCCACAATAGTTCATCAACAAGATTTAAGTGTGGGGCTAGCTAATAAACTGATGGCTCCACTGGCTACAAAAATTACGGTCACATTTCCAGAACAAGTAAAGAATTTTAATAATAAAAAAACTATTGTCACTGGTAATCCAGTTAGATTAAAATACAAAAACATTGAACATCAGCCAAGCATTTTGATCACGGGTGGAGGATTAGGTGCAAGGCATTTCAATGAATTTGTGCAAGAATTTTTGCCCACTTTGATACAAAATTTTCAAGTACATCATATTTTAGGTAAAAATAATTTTGATCAAGCTAAAAATTTAGCTAATTATTATCCCTATGATTTTGTCACCGAAAAAATGATAGATTTATTAAATCAAGCTGATTTAGTGATTTCACGAGCAGGTATGTCGATGATCACCGAAACAGCAGCTTTGAAAAAAGCTTTGATTTTGATCCCGATACCAGATAGTCATCAAGAAAAAAATGCTGAATTTTTTGCCAGGCATAATGCGGCGATTTATGTCAAACAAGGTTCTAGTAAAATTATGGCCAGATATTTAGAAAAAATATTAAATAAAAAAGATTTGCGTGTAAAATTAGGGGAAAATTTATTTAATTTATTCCCGAAAAATCCAGTTGACAATTATATAAAAGTGATAGAGGATATAGTTAAATAATTTATGGACATAGATTTAAGTAAAATTGAAAAAGTATATTTAGCCGGCATTGGCGGCATTGGGCTATCTGGGATTGCTTATTATTTTTTGAGTCAAGGAAAAACTGTTGAAGGTTCAGATACGACTAAATCAGAAGTGACAAAACGTCTGGAAGACAAAGGCGTTTTTATTCACTACAAGCAAAAAGCTGATAATTTAAATAATAGCTTTTCTTTATTTGTTTATACTTCAGCTTTGCCAGCCGATCATCCAGAATTAGTGGCTGCCCAAAGTTTAAATATTCCTTGCCTGAGTTACTTTCAGTTTTTAGGCTTTTTAAGTAAACATTATAAAACCATTGCTGTCACGGGAACTAATGGCAAAACTACCACTACTGCACTTTTAGGTTTGATTTTAGAAAAAGCTGGTCTAGATCCGACTGTCATTGTCGGCTCTTTGGTGCCAAATTGGAAATCAAATTTTCGTTTAGGTAAATCAGATATTTTGGTAGTTGAGGCTTGTGAGTGGCAAGCGCATATGCTCGAGCTTTCTCCACAGACAATTATTTTGACTAATGTAGCTGAAGATCATTTAGATTTTTATAAAGATTTAGAAGATATTCAAAAGCACTTTCAAATGTTTGTTGATAAATTGCCAGTCGATGGTGTTTTTATTCAAAATAAAGATGACTATAATAGCCAAGTGGTGAAATATTCTGGCAAGACCTTGACTTTTGGTCAAGACAAGCGGGCGGATTATGTTTTCCAAGATTTGGAAATAAAAAATGGTCAGCAGATTTTTGACGTGGTGCATCAAGAGCAAAAAAATAATTTTATTTTAAATATTCCCGGGCTTTATAATGTCTATAATGCGATAGCTGCTTTAGTGGCTGCCGATATTTTGGGGGCAAATCAACACCAGATTTGGAATGCTTTACATGATTTTGCTAGCACTTGGCGTCGTTTTGAAAAAGTAGGGCTTTATAAAAGTAATATTGTGATTTCTGATTATGCTCATCATCCTGATGCGGTGCAAGGTCTATTAAAGGCCGCTCATGACTTTTATCCTCATAAAAAAATCATTGCTATTTTTCAGCCACATCATCATAATCGGACTTTGACTTTGCTCGATGAATTTGCCAAAAGTTTTATTTTAGCTGATCAAGTAATAATTTCAGAAATTTATCGTGTGCAAGGCCGTGAAGATAAAGAGTATGAGCAAGTGAATAGCCAGGATTTATTAAACAAAATGAATCATCCCCAAAAATATTACGCCGCTAATTTAGATGAAGTAAAAAATGTTTTACGTGATTTAAACCCCATGGATGCAGTTTTACTTTTTATCGGCGCAGGAGACATTGATAATTTAGCGAGAGAAATAGCACAATAATTATTTAAATATTCCCCGCGTATGCGGGGAATAGTAAGTCTAAATTTATGCAAATACAAGAAAATATAATTTTAGCGCCTTATACTACTTTTAAAATCGGTGGACCAGCTGAATATTTTGCTTTAGTCAAAACTTTAGAGGAGCTACAAGATGCCTTGCTTTGGGCAAAAGAAAAGGAAAAAGACATTTTTGTGTTTGGTGGAGGCAGCAATTTGTTGATTGGTGACAATGGTATCAAGGGTTTAGTGATTAAACTTGATTTACAAAGATTAGAATTTGATGAAAATAAAGTGATCGTTGGTGCAGGTGTCAATTTAGCTTATTTATTAAACCAAGCTTTGGAAAATAATTTGACTGGTTTAGAGTTTGCTGCTGGCGTGCCCGGCACAGTCGGTGGTGCCATTCGTGGCAATGCTGGTACTTATGGCGTGGCTATGGGCGATGTAGTGACAGCTATCCGCTATCTAGATAAAAATAATGAACTCAAAACTATGGCTAAAAACGAAGCAGACTTTGCTTATCGTCATAGTATTTTTAAAGTAAATAACTATTTGATAGTAGAAGCAGAATTATTATTGGAGCGTGGGGATGTGGCAGCGAGCAAGGCTTTGGTGCAAGAAAGATTGTTGTATCGTAAAAATAATCACCCAAATCAACCATCAGCTGGCTGTATTTTTAAAAATATTGATTTTAGAGAAGCAGATATTGAAGCTTTAAAGTCTAAAGGCATTGAAGTTGGTAAATTTTTGGAACATAAAAAGATTCCCGCTGGCTATTTGATCGAAAAAGCAGATTTAAAAGGCAAAACTATTGGCCAGGCTCAAGTTTCTCCTCAGCATGCTAACTATATTATTAATCTCGGGGAAGCTAAGGCTGAAGACGTAGTGATTTTGACTAGCCTGATAAAACAACAAATTAGGGATAAATTTGGGCTACAGTTAGAGGAAGAAGTACAATTTGTGGTCTAAAAGCCCTTATTTTTGATGTTTTTGAGTTTCAGGCTTGACAAATCGAAAAAAATTCGTATAATTAAGGGGCGTAAATTATAAATAAATAAGCAAATTCAAGACTAGCTATGCGTTTTCAGAAGAAAGTGCATAATTTATAGTTTTTGAGTAGCAGACGATTAATGAGCGAAATACAAGCTAAAGTCAACAAAAAAGGTTTCTTAGAACTGGAAGGAGAGGTAATTGAATTATTGCCTAATGCCACTTTTAAGGTCCAATTGCAAAATGACCAAGAAATCTTAGCTCATTTAGCCGGTAAGATGAGAATGTACAAAATTCGTATTTTACCAGGTGATAAAGTAGTAGTTGAAATCAGTCCTTATGATATGAGTAAAGGACGTATAATTTTTAGAAAATGACAAACAAATATGAAAGTAAGAGCTTCTGTCAAAACAATGTGTAAAGACTGTAAAATCATTCGCCTTGAAAATCGAGTGATTTGTATTTGTAAAAACCCTAAACATAAACAAAGACAAGGTTAATTTATTTTTATTTCAAAAAAACTATGGCAAGCATGGCAAGAATTTCCGGCGTCAATATTCCTAGAGAAAAGAGAGTAGAAATCTCTTTGACTTATATTTATGGTATTGGTTTAACGACTGCTAACAAAATTTTAAAGACTTTAAAAATTGATAAAAATATTCGCGTCAAAGATTTGAGTGAAGAACAAGTCAACGCTTTACGACAAATGATTGAAAAAAGCTATAAAGTCGAAGGTGAATTAAAAAGAGACAAATTAGCCAATATCAAACGTTTAAAAGAAATCAAAGCTTATCGTGGCACCCGTCATGCTAAGAATTTACCAGCCAGAGGTCAAAGAACAAAGACTAATTCTCGTACTGTTAGAGGAAATAAACGTGTCACTATGGGTAGTGGTCGTGTAGCAACTGGACAAAAGACTTAAATTTAAGAATACTATGCAAAAAATTGTAAAGAAGAAAAAGACTAAGAAAAAGGTAAGTCGTGGACAAGCTCACATTCAAGTGACTTATAACAACACTATCGTCACTTTGACTGATCAGACCGGCGCTGTTTTGGCTTGGTCTTCAGCTGGTTTAAATGGTTTTAAAGGACCAAAAAAAGCCACTCCATATGCTGCTGGTATTATCGTCAAAAACGCGGTAGAAAAAGCTAAAGAATATGGTTTGCAAGAAGTCGATGTCTTTATCAAAGGTGTTGGTGCTGGCCGTGAAGCTTCAGTTAGAGCACTTCACGCTAATGGCTTATCTGTCACTTCCATTAAAGATATTACACCAATTCCACATAATGGTTGCCGACCAAAAAAGGTCCGCCGCGTCTAAATAAAAAACAATGCAATCTTTCTCGCCTACGGCGAGAAAAAAGCCTAAATAGTATATTAATTAAGAGATATGGGTAGAAATCTTCAACCAAAACACAGAGCTAGTCGTCGTTTCGGAGAAAACGTGGCTGATACTGTCAAATCACCTTTGGAAAAACGCAGTTATCCAGTCGGTGTGCATGGGCCAAAAAAAGCTTTTGCCAAAACTTCTGAATACGGTCGTCAATTGTTAGCCAAGCAAAAAGCTAAGGCTATTTATGGCATTTTAGAAAAACAATTTAGCTTGACTTTCCAACGTGCCCAAAGAATGCAAGGCGATGTTAATACTAATTTATTGACTTTATTAGAAACTCGTTTAGATAATATTATTTTTAGAGCAGGCTTAGCTAATACTCATCGTTTAGCAAGACAGCTAGTCAATCACGGCCATTTTTTAGTCGACGGTGTCAAAACGGATATTCCTTCTTACACTGTCAAGCCTGGTCAAGTGATCAAAGTCAAAGAAAATAAATTAACTAAACAATATTGGTTAAATTTATTAGCTAAATTAGACAAAATAGAAACTGCTGGTTGGTTAGCTTTAGATAAAAAGAATATGACCATTACAGTAAACAGTTTGCCAAATACTGAAGATTTACCAAAGAACATTCAAACAAACTTAATCGTTGAATTTTATTCACGATAAAAATAAAAATTGAATACATAATTTAAATTTTATGGCAAATCAAATTTCTTTACCAGAAAAAATTAGCATCGTTGATCAAAAAGATCATCGTTATCAAGTGGTCGTCGAACCTTTTTATCCAGGTTTTGGTGTCACGATTGGTAATGCTTTAAGACGCGTGTTGTTGTCTGCTTTGTCAGGCGCTGCTGTCACTTCTTTTAAGATTGACGGTGTCCAACACGAATTTGGTGCGGTCACTGGTGTCAAAGAAGATGTGGTAGAAATAGCCTTGAATCTTAAAAAATTAAGAGTTAAAGTTTTTTCTGATGAGCCAGTAAAAATTAAATTACACGGCAAAGGTGAAAAAGTTTTGACCGGAGCTGATATTGAAAAAAATTCTGATGTTGAAGTTTTAAACAAAGATATGGTTATTGCCACCTTGACTGACAAAAATTCCACTTTAAATATGGAATTAGTAGTTGAAAAGGGTTTGGGCTATGTTACAGTAGAGCAACGTGAAAAAGAAAAATTAGAAATCGGTACTATTGCTATCGACGCTAGTTTTTCTCCAGTTTTAAACGTTGGTTATGAAATCAAGCATGTTCGTGTCGGTAAAATGACTAACTATGAACAATTAACCTTAGACATCACAACTGACGGTACAGTGGGCGCAGAAGAAGCTATTGCTCAAGCCTCACAAATTTTAGCTGAACATTTTTCTTTATGGAATACAGCCACTGAATCAGTAAAAGCTAAAAAGAAGAGTAAAAAAGACGCTGAAGTTGAAGAAGAAATTGAATAATATAAGGAAAAAATCATGAGACATCAAAATACCACCAAAAAATTGGACCGCGAAAAAGCACCACGTAAAGCTATGTTGGAAAACTTAGCTACTTCTTTAGTGCTTTATGAAAAGATAGTAACGACCGAAGCTAAGGCCAAAACCATGAAGCCTTTAGTGGAAAAATTGATTACCCGCAGTAAAGTGAAGTCTGTCCACAATAAACAACAGTTATCTCAAGTTGTGCCAGATAAAAAAGCTGTCCAAAAATTATTAGACGTTTTGGGTCCTCGCTACAAAGAAAGAGCTGGTGGCTATACTCGTATTATCAAAGTTGGTCCAAGACAAGGTGATGGTGCTAAGATGGTACAAATTGAATTAGTTTAAAACTTTAACATTTAGTGTAATTTTTCCGCCGAAGGCGGAAAAATAATAAAGAATTATTTTTAAAAACAGTGCCTCTTCCGCCGAAGGCGGAAGAACACAAACAGATAAGTTTATGGAAAGAGCAGTGCATAAAATTGATGCCAGTGGTAAAATAGCCGGACGTTTAGCTTCCGAGATTGCTTTTGTTTTACAAGGCAAAAATAAAGCCACTTATGATTTAGGCAAAGACAATGGTGATAGTGTCGAGGTTGTTAATGTAGCCGAAATGAAATTTAGTGGTAAAAAGATGGCTGAAAAAGTTTATCATCGTAATACTGGCTATCCAGGTGGTATCAGAACTGATAAATTAAGTTTGCTTTTTGCTAAGAATCCAGCCGATGTTTTACGTCGCACGGTGAAAAATATGCTACCAAAAAATAGATTGCAGGTAGCCAGATTAAAAAGATTAATAATCAAGTAAAGTGATGATAAAGTCAGAAAAAAACCAAGATTATACTCATGCCGTTGGCAGAAGAAAAACCGCTGTTGCTCGCGTCAGAATTATCAATGACAAAAGTAAAGGTTTAACTATTACTGTCAATAATAAGGATTTTAAAGAATATTTTCCTTATGTTCAATGGCAAGAAAGTATTTTAGAACCATTAAAAATCGCTGGTCGTGAAAATATCACTATTTCCGTCAGAGTAGCTGGTGGTGGTCAAAAGGGCCAAGCTGATAGTGTCAGACATGGTATTGCCAGAGCGATTCTTAAGACCGATGAAACTTTGCGTCCAAACTTGAAAAAAGAAAAGTTATTGACTCGTGATTCTCGTAAAAAAGAAAGAAAGAAACCAGGTTTGAAAAAAGCTCGTAAAGCTCCACAGTGGTCAAAACGTTAAAATTTATCTCTCAAAATACCTCCGCCTTCGGCGGAGGTATTTAAATTAATAGTTTAAAATTGACCTCGCAGGTTGTTTTAATTTTACTGGCTTTTCTAGCCATTTTTGCTATAATACAATCATGTTAAATAGTCAAAAAATAGCAGCAAATTCTTCATTTTTCTTGCTCTCTTTAGTAGCGCAAAAAGTGCTGTCTTTTGTTTATTTCACTTTGTTAGCAAGGGGATTGGGCGTGGAGCTTACTGGACGCTATTTTTTTGCGATTTCTTTTGCTACCATGTTTGCGGTTTTGATGGACTTTGGTTTATCTCCGGTTTTGACCAAAGAGGTAGCTCAAAATAAAGATGAACAAGCCGTTTATTTTCAGCAAATTTTTTCTTTGAAATTGTTATTCACTTTTTTATCGCTCATTTTTTTAGCGACTATAAATTATTTTTTCTGGGGAAATGATCCAGTTCAGCTATTGATTTATTTGACGATGTTGACGGTAGCACTAGATAGCTTTACTTTATTATTTTATGCTTTTATACGTGGTCAGCAAAATCTTCGTTATGAATCTTTTGGTACAATCATTTTTCAAATGATTGTTATGATTTTTGGTTTAGGAGTATTAAAATTTACTCATAATTTATTTTTATTATTAATAGTTTTATTTGTTGCCAGTTTATTTAATTTTCTTTTTTCGGCTTTTATTTTGCGTTTTAAATTTCAGACTAAAATTAAATTTTTGTGGCAGAAAGATTTATTAAAAAAGATCTTAATCATTGCTTGGCCATTTGCCGTAGCCGCTATTTTTGCCAAAGTTTATGCTTATTTAGATTCTATCTTACTTAAAATATTTTTAGGTGATTTAGAGCTTGGTTTTTATAGCGTAGCTTATAAGATCACTTTTGCTTGGCAGTTTATCCCACTAGGTTTAGTAGCGGCTTTGTATCCAGCTTTTGCTCATTATTTTAAAGAAGATAAAGCGCAATTAACTAAAGTGTTTAATCGTGGTTTTTTATATTTGAGTTTGATTGCTTGGCCGCTAAGCTTCGGCATTATTGCTTTGGCGCCAGAGATAATTTTAAAAGTTTATAAACCAGAGTTTCAGTCGGCTATTTTGCCTTTACAGATTTTGATAGTCTCACTAGGATTTTTGTTTATGAATTTTTCTTTGTCTAGCTTACTCAATGCAGCCAATAAACAAAAGATAAATACTAGAAATTTAGGTTTCACCATGCTGTTAAATATTATTTTAAATTTGATCTTAATTCCTTTGATTGGTGTTTGGGGTGCGGCTTTAGCTTCGTCTACGAGCACTTTGTTTTTGTTTATTTTAAATTTACTGGCAGTAAGATATATTGTGGTGATTGATAGACAGATAGTAAATAAAATGCTTTTAGCTTTTGTTTTGAGTTTAGTTATGATTTTGATAGTTTATTATTTAAAAACTATTATTTTTTGGCCATTGACTATTATTGTTGGTGGAGCTTTTTATTTATTTGCTTTGTGGCTATTTAAAATTTTGACAATCAATGATATAAAATATTTAAAGACTTCTTTATTCAATAAAAATCAGTCATCCTGAACTTGTTTCAGGATCTTTTTAGTTGATGCTGAAATAAATTCTCCTCGAGTCTGAGCGATCTCGGAGTCGAAGACAGCATGACCATTATGAAAAAAACTTTAGTTTTAACTCATGAATATTATCCTTTTTTTGGCGGAGTCGCTCGCTATTGTTTTGATTTGTTTAAACATTTTGAGCAAAAAGATTATTTAGTTTTATGCGATCATGAGCAAGTCAAAACTCAAGCTAATATTTGGCATTTTAAATTTAAAAATAAATTTATTAAGCCAAGTTGGCTATTTAGTTTTTTTCGTTTAATTAAAATTATTAAAAACGAAAAAATAGAACAAATTTTTACACCAAATATTTTGCCCTTAGGTAGCATGGCGTATTATTTAAATAAATTTTTTAAATTGCCTTATATCATTTCTTTGCACGGCTTAGATATCAATTTAGCGCTAAAAAATAAACCAAATTTAGTTTTTAAAGTTTTAAACAAAGCCAATTATATTATTTGCAACAGTCAAAGCACAGCTAAAATAATTAGTGATTTAAATATTGATAAAAATAAGATAAAAGTTATTTATCCTGGGCGAGATTTTAATTGTCAAGTGGATCCAGATAAACTAAATAGATTAAAAAATAGTTTAAATATTCAAGATGGCCAGAAAGTTATTTTAACTGTTGGCCGTTTAAATAAACGTAAAGGCCATGATTTAGTGATCCAAGCTTTGAGTGAAATAAAACAAGATTTTTTGTATTTTATAGTTGGCCGCGGTGAAGAAGAGGCTAGTTTGCGAAAATTAGCAGAAAAGTATAATATAGAGACAAAAGTTAGATTTTTTAATAATATTAGTGACGCAGAACTACCTTATTATTATAAATTAGCCGATGTTTTTGTTTTGCCAAATAGAGCAAGCAAAGAAGATGTTGAAGGCTTTGGTATCGCATTTTTAAATGCTGCTAGCTGTAGCTTACCGATTATTGCCGGAAAGAGCGGAGGAGTATTAGAGATTTTGACCGATCAAAAAAATGCTTTATTAGTAGCTAGTGATGATCTTGAAGATTTGAAAGAAAAAATAAATTTATTATTAACTGATAAAAATTTAGCTACTAGTTTAGCGCAAGCGGCTTATGTAAGATCGCAAGATTTTTTATCAGACAAAGAGCAAAGTGAAAAATTAAAAACATATTTATGAAAAAGTTTGACGTTGTCATGTTTAATATGTCTAGTTTTGCTGAGTGGGAAGAAGGTGTTTCTAACCGCAATTTTCATGTTTTACAACAATTAATGCAGAGTGAAAACATCGGTAAAATTATCGCTGTTGATTATTTGCCACTTACTTTTAAACGAGCTTTACGAAATTTTAAAGAAAATATTATTTTACATTTAAAATCTGGTGAAGTAGTGAAAAAATCTTTTACCAGTAAACTGACTAAAGTTTCTGATAAGCTTTATATTTATTCTGATGTGGATTTTTTTTGGCGTCCAAAAAAAACTTTAGCTAGAATCAAAAAAATTACTTGGGAATTAAATTTTGGTGATTGGATATTATGGTCATACTTGCCTTATGTAGCACCATACTGTCATAATTTAGGACAAAAATTAACAGTCTTTGAAGCAGTTGATAATTGGCTAAAACATTCTTCTTATCAAAAACATGCCATCACTTTAAAAGAATCTTATAAAATAATCAAAGATCAAGCAGATTTGATTTTTACGGTGTCAGAAAATTTGCTGAATTTTTTTGATAACCAAGCCAATGTGTATTGGATCCCAAATGGTGTAGACTGGAAACATTATAATAAACATTTTTCTTTAGTGAATCGTGATATCGCTGATATTCCGAAGCCGATTATCGGCTATATCGGTGTGATCCAAGATCGAGTTGATTTGGACTTGATTGCTTATTTGGCCAAAGCTAATCCAGACAAATCTTTTGTTTTGGTTGGTCCTGTTTGGAGCGAGCAGGATTTAGCACAAAAGAATTTGAGTCAATATCCAAACATCCATTTCTTGGGTTACAAGTCTTATCAAGAAGCGCCGATGTATATCCAGCAGTTTTCTTTAGGCTTAATTCCTCACAAAAAAGCTGATTTTTCGGTGACTACCAATCCGATGAAAATGTATGAGTATTTAGCCGCTGGCAAACCAGTAGTAGCAAGCCAAGGTGCTGGTACAGAAAATATCGAAAATTTTGTTGAGATAGCAGACAGTTATGAAGATTTTAATAAAAAAATAAATCTTTTATTAGCAGAGGATGATACAGAAAAACAAAATTCAAGACGAGAATATGTCAAACAGCATTCTTGGGTCAATGTTGTCAATAAAATGTTAGAGTTAATTAATAATAAATTGAGCTAATATGTCTACGCCTAAAATTTCTATTATTATTGTCAATTGGAAGGTCAGGCCTTTATTAGAAAAATGTTTAGAAAGTATTTTAGCGGATACAGAAGATATTTCTAAAGAGATTTTTGTGGTGGACAATGATTCTCGTGACGGCACTTCAGAAATGATCATGGCTGATTATCATCAGGTGACAATGATTGCTTTGCCAAGAAATCGCGGTTTTGCTAAAGCCAATAATTTAGCCTTAAAACAATCCAGTGGAGATTATATCTTTTTATTAAATCCTGACACGGAAATACAACCTGGTTTTTTTAAAACAATTTTAGCATATTTTGAAAGTCACCCAGAAGTAGCTTTATTAGGGCCAAGGATTTTAAATTCAGATTTGAGTCAGCAAGCCTCTATTAGACGTTTTCCAAATTTGATTTCTCAGCTTTTAGTTTTATTTAAATTGACTAAAGTTTGGCCAGACAATAAATTCTTACAAAAATATTTAGCGGCAGATTTTGATTATAATCGTGAACAAGAAGTAGAACAGATTATGGGCGCGGCGATGATCATGCCTCGAGCTACTTATGAAAAGATCGGTTTATTTGATCAGAGATTTTTCTTATGGCTAGAAGAAGTGGATTATTGTAAACGTGTCAAAGACGCTGGCTTAGTCATAAAATATTTACCAACTGCTAGCCTAGTGCATCATAGTGGTATCAGTTTTGCCAAAGAGAGAATTTTTAAAAAACAATTAATTTTTGATTGGAGTTTATTATATTATTTTTTTAAACAAAAAAATATTTTTCAAGCTTTAATTATTTTAATTTTTTTACCGATTAATTTATTGTTAACCGCCGGCTATGCTTGGTGGAAAAATAATTATCAAAATGAATAATTTAAATATTCCAGAGAAAAAAACTTTAACTATTTGTTTACTGACTTTTAATAGTGCGGATTATTTGCCATATTTATTTAAAAGTTTAGTGGAGCAGACTTTTAAAGATTGGAATTTGCTAGTATTAGATAATGCTTCAGTCGATAATTCTGTCGCTTTAGTCAAAGAGTATTATCCGCCAGCAAAAATCATTAGCCAAAAACAAAATCTTGGTTTTGCCAAAGGACATAATTTATTGATCAATTGGTCTGATTCCAAATATGTTTTAGTTTTAAACCCGGATCTAGTGTTAGCACCAGATTATTTAGCCAAAACTATTGAGTTTTTAGAAGCTCATCCTAAAGTAGCTTCGGTAAGTGGCAAGTTATTATATTGGGATTTTCCTAGCCTCACACAAACAAAACAGATCGACTCTTATGGCTTAAAAATAGATAAACATTTTAAAGTTACAGATTGGCAACAAGGCGAACAAGATTATGAATTAGAAAACAAGGAAATGTTTGGTTTGTCAGCCACGGCTTTGATGATTCGACGTGAAGCCTTAGAGTCCATCAAATTTTATAAAACAGAGGATACAGTGGAGTATTTTGATGAAGATTTTTTTGCCTATAAAGAAGATGTTGATTTAGCTTTACGTTTACGTTTGTTGGGCTGGCAAAATTATTTATTGACTACAACTTGTGCTTATCATCATCGTAGTTTGCATAAAGACACTCAACGCAAGCAAAGAGGTATTTTAAATAAACTTTCTTATCGTAATCATTTAGCGGTTTTATATAAAAATTCTGGAGCTTTAAAATTAGGTAAATTTTGGTGGTCAATTGCCAGCTATGAAATAAAAAAGTTTTTTTATTTTTTAATATTTGAAAGAAAAACTTTAGTCGGGCTAAAAGAATTTTTGAGTTTAAAAAAGAAGTTTAAAGCTAAAAGAAAATA
>CAINYB010000009.1 GCA_903855135.1 uncultured bacterium
CCGATACGACCAGAGGTCACAGGATTTTAAGTCCTGCGTGTCTACCAATTCCACCACGCCGGCATGGAGCGAGTGACCGGACTCGAACCGGCGACCTTTTCCTTGGCAAGGAAACGTTCTAGCCAACTGAACTACACTCGCTTAAATTAAAATAATATAAGTATTATACTGAAAAATACACAAAAGTCAACCCCGCAGGAGCGGGGCTGGACTTGGTTTTTATGGGTCACATTTATTACTTGAGCCACAATTATAACTACAACAATCAGTATCAGCAGAGCAGGAAGATCCATCAGCTGTGCATGTGTTACAATAATTCATTGCACCACTATCCTGAAAACAATTGTTTTCAGTACAAATAATTTTTTCTGTATAAGCGGTCGGCCTAGCGATTTATAAACAAAAATGTACAGTGTCTTTATTAGATCGCATTTTTCGATATTCATAGCCATTTTCACTTAAATCTTGCCAAGTCCAACCATTGAGTGAGTTTGTGCATAAAGATTGTCCGAGTGTAGGTTGTACGCCTAGACAAGCGGAGCCATTACAATTTAAGTCAGCACCAGAGTCTAAACACATTAGTGCTTGTGTTTGCATGTTTTTTATTTCTGCTATTGCAGCAGCATCTTTGGCGCTTTCTTTAGCAGAGTTTAAATTAACTATTGCTACGGAAGACAAGATGCCGATAATAGCAATGACTACTAGTAGCTCTACTAAAGTAAAACCGTATTTGTTTTTATTTTTGTATTTCATTTAATAAAATTAATTTAGCTTTCAAGTTTTCTAAATCTATGATGGCCATCGTCGGCGCGCAACGTATATTAGCAATATTACCAGGATTTAAAAGTTTTGTTAAGCCAATTTTTTCTTCCCATGGTAAATGTGTGTGTCCAGCTAAAGCTAGTGCATACTTATCTGGATAGCGTAAGATTATTTTTTTTATAATTTCCGGGTAATGTCCAAAAATAATTTTTTGGTTTGCTAATTCTACCGTCGCGACATTGACAGAAAAATGAATATTTTTTAAAGCAGCTCTTAAATTTTTTTCACCAATAATATCTTTATCAGCATTACCCATCACCGCCCAAACCGGAAGTGCTAATTCATCTAAGATTTGCCATGCCTCTAAACTTTGTAAATCCCCTAAAGAAATTAAATAATCAATTTTTTCTTTTTTGATGTAGCTTAAAGCTTTTTCTAGATTGACTAAATTATCATGGACATCAGCAATGACAGCAAGTTTTTGCATGACTATATTATACGCTAATTTTTAAAATTAAAAAACTCTCGTCCCCAGGAGCGGAACGAGAGTCAGTGTTCAAGATGCGTCTGCATCAGGTGTCTCCAGTGCGAGTTTCAGTTCTTCTTGCAGTTCATCTAACTCCCAGTTAGGTTTTTCTTCGCATAGTGATGCGAAAGCCTTGATGAACCATGGCCCATTGAGTTTCAGCCAAGTGCTTAAAACTGCTGGAGCAGAAATAGTTCCATGATCTGACAGATCAGCCATATAACGTAGCTCCAGAAGAGCGATCATGATAATCTCATCTGAGCTTATAGTGCTTAGTGTCCCCCGAATATCCTCAGCGTCTCGATAGTAAGTTCTAAAAGCGCTATGACGCAAATCATTTATCCATCTGTCATCCACAATGCTATCTCTGATCACCAGATCCCAGCGCAATTCGCACAGATACTCTGTGTAAGAAAGAAGCGCTATTTTTTTTCTGCTGCTTTCACCATTCATCTTTTCCCTCCCCTCTGACAATGAGCTGTGTGTGTTTCTAGTTTACCCTAGCAGTTTTTAGATAGCCTGTAAAGATGTTTTTATAGGTATTTTTTAGGCGGCAATTTATCTGGCCAGTGTTGTTGATTTTTTATTTCCTCAATATTTGAATTTGGTGCATATTTATAGTTTTTACCATAGCCTAATTCTTTCATCAACTTAGTCGGGGCATTTCTCAAAACTAAAGGCACGCCAAGTGCACTAGTATTTTGTGCGTCTACAGCTGCTTGAGTGTAAGCAGTATAGAGAGCGTTAGATTTTTTAGTTTTTGCTAAATAGACCACTGTTTCTGCGAGGGCTAATTTGCCTTCTGGTAGTCCGATAAAATGCAAGGCGTCTTTGGCAGCCACTGCCATCACTAAAGCATAGCTATCAGCAATGCCGACATCTTCACAAGCAAAACGAATTAAGCGACGAGCAATGTATAGCGGGTCTTCACCAGCTTCAAGCATGCGCGCTAGCCAATAAAGAGCAGCGTCAGCATCAGAGTCACGTAAACATTTATGTAAAGCAGAAATTATATTATAATGCTCTTCACCATTTTTATCGTAATATAAAATCGAGCTTTGAATCGCTTCTTTGATGTCAGTTTCTTGGAGTGTGCTATTATTTTTGCCGACAACCGCAATTTCTAAAGCTGTTAATAAGCTTCTGGCATCACCGCCAGCAAAGTCGATCAACATGCTCTCAGCTTTTTTATTTATTTTTATTTTTTTTGTCGCGTAACCAAATTTTTTATCGTTCAAAGCTCGTTTTAATATTTTAGCTAGATCCAAATCACTCAAAGATTTGAGTGTCAGCACGCGACAGCGAGACAGCAAGGCAGAGTTGAGAGAGAAAGAGGGATTTTCAGTGGTAGCGCCGATCAAAATCAAAGTACCGCGCTCTACATAAGGTAGCAAGACATCTTGCTGGCCTTTGTTGAAGCGATGAATTTCATCTAAAAATAAAATAGTTTTAGTTTTAAAAAATTCTAAATCTTGAGCAGCTACTTGGGCGATCTTTTTGATGTCAGCCACACCGATTAAAACTGCTGAAGAGGCGATAAATTTTGCTTGGATATTATTAGCAATGATTTGTGCTAAAGTAGTTTTACCCACGCCCGGTGGTCCCCAAAATATCAAAGAACTTAAACTTTGATGTTTAAGCATTTGCTCTAGTATTTTGCCTGGACCCAAAATATGCTCTTGGCCGACATAGTCAGCTAGATTATTTGGCCTTAAGATATCGGCTAATGGTTGGTTATTTTCCATAGACTTATCTTAGCAGATTTAAGCAAAATAAAAAATCACGCTTGTCAGCGTGATTTTTGAGTACCCCTACTGTCGGCCCGGCATCCGCCGGGTCACGACATCTCCCCCTAATTTAGGGGGAGAAAAAGAGGGGGTATTTATTTAACTACTTTATCGGTCATAAACTTTAAGACTTTTTGGTTTAACAAGACATTGCTTAAATATTGACGATAGCGCGGGTCTTTAAAATCAATCTTAGAGTTTTCCGGATTAGCTTGGGCTTCTTGGATTTTAATTTCGGCATCAATATCTTCTTCGATGACAGTGATTTTTTCATCAGCTGCTAAAGTTTTTAAAGCCAGTGTGGCCTGGATTCTTTGAATAGCTGGTTTGGCAAAATCATGGTGCAAATCATCTTCGGTTTTTTTAATAGACTCTAGATATTTAGGCATTTCCAAACCTTGACTTTCAAGATCGTATCTTAATTCACCGATCATTTTATGCACTTCATTGTGAATTAATTTTTCTGGTATTTCATCGATAGTGGCAGTTTTCACTAAATTTTCCATGACCTCGGCTTCTATTTTTTGTTGCTCTTTATTTTGTTTATCTTTTAAAATATTATCACTGATTTGTTTTTCTAAAGCAGCTTTATTTTCAAAACCAAAGTCTTTAGCTAACTCATCATTTAGTTCTGGTAAAGTTCTTTCAAAAACTTCCAAAACTTTGATTTTAAAATGAGCTTCTTTTTTAGCTAAACTTTTTTGATAATAATTTTCTGGAAAAGTAAGATCAAATTCTAGCTCATCTCCAGCTTTAGTTCCAACTAATTTTTCTTCAAAGCCTGGGACCATGCGACCTTCACCTAAGACTAAAGGATGTTTATAGCTGACACCGCCTTCTAGCACCACTTTGTTCATGGATACTTCAAAATCCATCACTATTTTATCTGCCATTGCCGCTTTACGATCAACTAAAACTTCTTTAGCACGCATGCGTTTTAGTTCTTTGAGGGTTTTATCAATATCCTCTTGGCTAACTTTTATTTCAGTCGCTTTGACAGTTTTTTCTTGCCAATTACCCAAAACAACTTTTGGTAAAAGCATGACAGTGGCAATATAAACGATTGGATTGCCGGGGGCAAGTTTTTCGATTTTAATATCTGGTTGACCAATAGTAATTAAATTTTCTTGAGTAATGGCTTGAAAAAAAGAATGATTGATTATATCTTCGGTTGCTTCTTGATAGATACTCATTTCGCCGACCTTGGTCTTGATCATGTCATATGGTGCTTTGCCAGGGCGAAAGCCGGGGATAGTACTTTTTTGACCGAGTCTGATAGCCGCTTTTTTCAAGTGTTCATCAAACTCTTCTAAAGGCACTTCAATAGTTAATTCCACTTGGCTTTTACCTAAATCTTTTTTATCTACTTTCATTATATTGTTCTTTCTTAGCAAACACAGATTTCCCGCATCAGCGGGAAATCTGTGTTAAATATTTTTATGCAAATAAGATAGCGACTAGCAACAAAGCAATGACATTTAAAATCTTAATCATTGGATTGATGGCAGGACCAGCTGTATCTTTGTATGGATCACCAACTGTGTCACCAGTGACAGCCGCTTTGTGAGCATCAGAACCCTTACCACCATGTTCACCACTTTCAATATATTTTTTAGCATTGTCCCAAGCGCCACCACCAGTGGTCATCGAGATTGCTAAAAAGATACCAGTGACGATGCTACCAACTAAAGCACCGCCCAAAGCAATCAAACCATTGTTTTTACCAAAGACTATTAAGATAGCAATCGGTGTCAAAACTGGTAATAAAGCTGGGACGATCATTTGTTTTAAAGCGCCTTTGGTGACGATATCCACGGCTTTGTCATATTCTGGTTTTTCAGAATAGTCCATGATGCCAGGTTTGGCTTTGAATTGGCGACGTACTTCTTCGACAATAGCACCAGCAGTTTTACCCACAGCTTCCATACATAAAGCACCAAATAAATAAGGCAATAATCCACCAATAAATAAACCAGCAATTACATAAGGGTTATCTAAAGCAAAAATAATTTCTTTACCAACTTCTTTTAGTTCTTCAGTATAAGCAGCAAACAATACTAAAGAAGCAAGTCCGGCAGAGGCGATAGCATAGCCTTTAGTGACAGCCTTGGTAGTATTACCGACAGCGTCTAATGGATCAGTGATGTTTCTCACTTCTTCTGGCAAGTCAGCCATTTCGGCGATACCACCAGCGTTATCGGTGATAGGACCATAAGCATCAATGGTGACGATGATACCAGCCAAAGATAACATACTCATGGCAGCAACGGCGATGCCATAAAGTCCAGCAAAGCTATAAGCAGCCACAATGCCAGCGACGATGACTAAAACTGGGAAAGCAGTAGCTTTCATGCTGACTGCTAAACCTTGGATAACGTTGGTGCCATGACCAGTCTCTGAGGCTTTAGCGATACTACGTACGGCTTTATATTTTGTAGCAGTATAATATTCAGTTAGCCAGACGATAAAAGCGGTCACTACTAAGCCTACTAAACTAGCATAATAAACATTTAAATAGCTATATTCTATTAAGTCAGCCATTAAATATTTAGTTATGAAAAAGAAAGCAATCACTGAAAACAAACCAGCCGCGATTAAGCCTTTATACAAAGCTTTCATGATGCCGTCATTTTTGACGATTTGTTCAACAGTTTGATTTTTCTTTAAACGGATAAAATATAAGCCCAAGATAGAAGTGATGATAGCAGAAGCGCCTAGAGCTAAAGGATAAAGTACGGCCGCGTCAGAATTATTAAAAGTCAAAGAGCCTAAAAGCATAGCGGCGACTAGAGTGACAGCATAAGTTTCAAATAAGTCAGCGGCCATACCAGCACAATCACCGACGTTATCACCGACATTGTCAGCGATGACAGCCGGGTTGCGTGGATCATCTTCAGGGATGCCAGCCTCTACTTTACCGACTAAGTCAGCTCCGACGTCAGCCGCTTTAGTAAAGATACCTCCACCCAAACGAGCAAAGACAGAGATCAAACTACCACCAAAACCTAAACCGATAAGATGTTTGACGGTAAAGCCAGGAATGATAAATAAGACAGCTACACCAAACAAAGCTAGGCCGACTACTAATAAGCCTGTCACCGCTCCACCTAAGACAGCTAATTTCATAGCTGGTTCGATGCCTTCGGTGGCTGCTTGAGCAGTACGGACATTGGTACGGACAGAGACGTTCATACCGATGATACCAGCGGCGGCAGATAAGCCAGCACCGACGATAAAGGCGATAGCTGTGTGCCAATTAATAGCAAAGCCTAAGACTAAAAACAAAGGTGCAGCCAAATAAGCAATGGTTTTATATTGGCGAGTTAAAAAAGCTTTAGCGCCACTTTGAATAGCGTCAGCAATACTTTGCATTTTTTCATTGCCCTTAGATTTTTTGAGGATGTTTTGAATCATCAAAACACCGGTGACAATAGAAATCAAGGAGGCAATAATTGCGATTAATGTGATGTTCATATATTTTTTTAATTAGTTATTTTATTCTTCAGTTTCTTCTTCAACGACTTCTGTTTTCTTCTTGCGAGTTTTTGGTTTTTTTATTTCTTCCTCTGCGGTAACAACCTCTTCAGTTTCTTCTTTTTCTTCTTCGATGACTACAGGCTTTTGGTCTGGACCTTTGATATCAATTTTCCAATTAGTGAGCCGTGCTGCTAAACGGACATTTTGTCCGCTCTTACCAATGGCTAGCGATAATTGGTCTTCATTTACTACCACTTCAGCTGATCTAGTATCTTCATCGATATTGATACTATTTACTTTAGCTGGGGAAAGAGCGTTGATGATATATTTTTTTGCATCAGCTTCCCATTGGATAATATCTATTTTTTCACCGCCGAGTTCACTGATAATAGTTTGGATGCGTGCGCCTTTTTGACCAACGCAAGAACCAATTGGGTCAATATTTTCTTCTAAAGCCAGTACCGCTACTTTAGATCTAGAGCCAGCTTCGCGAGCAATGCCTTTGATCTCAACATTACCAGCCGCAATCTCTGGTACCTCCATGGCAAATAATTCGCGCACAATATCTGGATGCGTACGAGACAAAATAATCTCGGCTCCTTTATTGCCCATATGTACTTTGACAATATAAAAGTTTAATCTAGCACCAGTGTTATAATTTTCTCTTGGAATTTGTTCTTCTGGTGGTAAGGCGCCAGTAGCTTGACCTAAGTCAACTAAATAACGGCGACCTTCACGACGAGTAACGGTACCTAAAACTAAAGTACCTTCTTTGTCTTCGTATTGAGCAAAGATATTATCACGTTCAGCCTCACGTAAACGTTGGATGATCACTTGTTTGGCAGTTTGAGCAGCCATGCGACCATAAGCATCTGGTACTTCTAGTTTAGTTTCTATCACATCACCGACTTTATAGCTGGGATTAATTGCTCTAGCTTCAGTCAACATGATTTCTGTACGAGGATTGAAGCGTTGTAGGTCTTCTTCATCGACATCTTCACCAGCCTCTTTACGGGCTTTGAGCTCTTCCCATTTAGCCTCTTGTTCTTCTAAGTCCACGTCTTCGACAACTTCTTTGACGTCAAAGACTACGGCTTGAGCATTATCGGCATTGAAAACTACTTTGATATTTTGGCTTTTATCACCAAAATCTTTTCGGTAGGCAGCAGCTAGAGCTGCTTCAATGGCGCTAATGACAGCATCAACGGAAAGATTTTTTTCGTCGCAAATTTGTTTGATTGCGGCGCTAATTTCGTTAGCCATTTTTTTAGCGTTTAATAATAAGTTACTTCTTTAGTTTTCCCCCGCGGATGCGGGGGATTAAATAAACAAAGTAATAAAATAGGCTAGTCTACTATCGTAAACTAGCCTAAACTTAAAGATAGTATATGATAGTTATTGGTTTTTGTCAATAAGAAAGGGCGTCAGTCGATTGACTGCGCCCTGTGTGGCATCATTGCCTGTAAGGTTCAGACTCTGGCCAAGGATGACGTGGCGTGTTCGCTCATGATTTGGTCATGTGACATCTGGAGTTGTTCTCTGATTGCCAGCATTTCTGCTGTTGGTATGCGGCCGCCAGCTTCACGCAAGTTAACCAGAGCAAGTCTGGCATACTGCATGATCAGTTTCTTTCTAGTTGCAGCGTTCATGACTTTCTTTCTCCTTCTTGGCTCATTGTTTGCATTATTCTTAAATAAGTTGTTTGTAGTGCTAGTTTAGTGTAGCGAGTTCTAATGGCTTTTCCAGCCGGGTCATTTAGGGGAGATATCCAGCTAGGGTCTAAATCAAATTTTTTCATCGCTCTCGCTAAAATATTCACACTATCAATCATAGCGTCATGACTACGAGTACGAGTAAGATCTATGTTTCTAAAAGCTTCTTGGTATTCTTCGATAGATAGTTCGCCTAGTTGTTTTTTGTCTTCTATTTCCTGAAATTCCCAGACAGTTTCAGTATAGCCATAAAAATGTTCCAACATACTTTCAAAGAATTTTTGTAATATTGGATTTTCAGCACAAATTCTTTCTAACTTATTAACATCAATGCTTGTTTTGATTTCCTCTGGATCACCTAATGTTTCTTGCATAGATGTCCAATTTTCTGGATGATTTGTAACTAATTCTTCAAAGTGGTTCATATTTTTTTATTGACTATCTTATATATAACATATTATTTATATTATGTCAATAGTAAAAATTAACCCGTCGGGTTGTGGCTAAACTTCAAAGCATAAAATTTTGATTTTTTTGTTTATTTTTTCTATTACGCAAATTTCAATTTTAAATTCCGGTTTTAAATCTTGTTTTCGGCAAAAGATTTCCGCCGCCGTGCGGAGATTTTGTAATTTATTTCTAGAAATACTTTCTTCAGCAAAACCAAAAATTAAACTAGTTCTAGTTTTTACTTCTACTACTAAAATTTTATTAGCTTTAATAAAAACTAAGTCTAGCTCACCATAGCGAGTATAAAAATTTTGAGCAATAATTTGGTAGCCTAAAGCTTGATAATATTTTTTGGCAATATTTTCACCCCAAGCACCAAGTTGTTGTTTATATTTTTTCACCACGTTAGAAATTTAAAAAAACAGGCCTATTCCCCGCCTACGCGAGGATGACAATGGCCTGTTTTTTTGTCATTCTGAATTTATTTCAGAATCTATTTTGCGGATCCTGAAACTAGTTCAGGATGACTTTAATTTTTCTTTTTTGGGAGCCACTTGTTAAATTCTTCTTGGCTTTTTTGATCTTGTTTCTTTTTTGGTAAAACTACTTTCCATTCGTAGATTAAAAATCCTAGCCAGACTAAAGTTACTATCAACCATACTAATAATAAAATACGGGAGCTTAAATACAGGGCTCTAACTTGGCGAAAAAATATTAATAAGGCACCAACAAAGCTGGAAGAAAATCCCCAAATTTGTATTTTAGTGAAAAATTTTCTAGCACCAACATTTTTATCTTTGAGTTTTTTGGTGACTAGAATAGCAGAAATTAAAGCACCACCAAAAATAATAATCAAAATGCTTAAAGTCCACCAGGATAAGTTGTCCACGGCATAACGATGTGTCAAGTATGCCCAATCAAATAATTTTCCTAAATTCATATTATTTTATTTAACCCTCATATATTAAAAGAATAAAAGCTTAAAGTCAACCCCGCTTCGCGGGCTTTTTGGCGCTTATAAAATTCCCCCTAAGATTTTTATAAACAAACCCCCGTCCATTCGACTTTGCTCAGGACGGGGGGTTTAGTGTTTTTTATTTAATGAAGATTAAGCCAAAGTGATAAGCGCCAGCTTGAAACTCTTGCCTTAGGCTTAAAGATAAGTTTTGAGCAATATTTATGATTTCTTCTCGATCTAATTGTAGTGCTTGATTCGGTGCAAAATTTGGACTCATATCTGACCAGTCGATGACAGTGAGTTGACCGCCTGGTTTTAATAATCTCACGGCCTCTCTGATGATTTCTGGGTATTTTTTTGATTGAAATAAAACGTTGACTAACAAAGCATGATCTAAGCTTTCTTCAGGAATTTTAGCCGCACCATAAACTTCAAGATTGCTCCAAACAGTTTTGACATTATAGAGACCGGTCATTTGAGCCTTGGAATGAATATTGGATAAAACATTTTTTAATACATCAACAGCATATACTTGACCTTGATCGCCAACTAGCTTAGCTGACTGCAAAGTAAAATAAGCAGCTCCACCAGCACCTAGATCTCCGACTATTTGACCACCTTTTATTTGAACAATATTTCCCAAGATGTTATGAGCATCTAAAAGGTAATTACCACCAGGAAATTTATTCTCTTTTTCAGTTTGATTATTTGTTTGTGTTTCCATATAATTATTTGTCCAGCGTATGCTGGATTACTACTTCTAAATTATACTAAAAACACCCCAGTTTGTCACTGGGGTGTTTTTATTTACCTCGCTTTGATTGGCGAAGTAGGCTTAAAATAAATTAAGCTAAACTTACTTTAACAGCAGCTTTACCCTTTGGGGTATCGTTTACTTCAAAAGTAACTTTATCACCTTCACGAAGTTCGTCGAAGTTTGCTCCAACTAATTCATTGGCGTGAAAAAATAAATCTTTTTCTTCGCCTTCTGGGGTGATGAAACCGAAATGTTTATCGGTTAATTTTTTGATAATTCCTTGCATAAAATATAGAAATCAAAAATTAATTAAGATATAGAAGCTTTGAAATTCGACTTTGATTTCTATACTTGCTATATACACTTTTTTGGTGACCCCACGGGGAATCGAACCCCGCTTGCCAGGATGAAAACCTGATGTCCTAACCACTAGACGATGGGGCCAGATAACGTTCGGTATCATAGCTAAATATTAGTTTTTTGTCAACCCCAATATAATTATTTTTTTGTTTGTTTTTTAAGCTTTTTAGTATTATAATGAATAAATAGTATAATTTTTCCCCGCATACGCGGGGAAATTATCCGTATTTAATAAATTTAATATATCTGTGGCTAAAAATTTATGAAAAAATTTATCAAAATTCAATTTTTCGTCTTATTATTTGGTACCTTATTTGCTTGGGCAAATTTTACTTGGGAGCTAGTTAGCTGGCTAAATAAACAAGATTGTCCGACAGGTTGCTCTATTGGTTTGGTCAATCCTTTTTTGACGCCGTGTTTTTATGGGGCTTGTTTTTTTCTCATTGCTTTCATTTTAAGCTGGATGATTTTGAAAGAGTCTAAGAAAATAAATTAAATTTTATTAAAAAATCCCCTGGCATATGCCGGGGGATTTTGTTTCTTTATTTTTGACTAAACAAATCATTTTTTGGATAACGAAATTTTGGATGTTCTGGTCCTTGGGCACGATAGCCGATCGGTAACAGCACAACAGATTTTAAGTAAGTTGGAAGTTTTAATAATTTATCTACTTGTTTAGGCATAAAACCTTCCATTGGGCAGGAATCTATTTTTAATTCTGCACAGGCGGCCATGGCAAAGCCCAAAGCTAAATAAGTTTGCTTTGCTGACCAAGTTAAGGCTTCTGGTGTTTTTAGTTTGCCTACTTGTGTCATAGTCATCAGCTTAAAGCCTTGTAGGTTTATTTTTTTTAGTTTATTACCATCGCTCACTAGATCTATATAATCATTGATACGTTTTTTAAGATCTGTTCGTGTACAAAAAATTAATAAATGCGAACAGTCTGAAACTTGGCTTTGTAAAAAAGAATATTTTTTAATTTTATCTTTTAGCTTTTGGTCAGTCACTACAATAATATGATATGGTTGTAAGCCATAAGAACTTGGTGTAAGCTGAATAGCTTTTAAAATTTGATCTAAGTTTTTAGCGCTTATTTTTTTCTTGGGGTCAAATTTTTTGGTGGCAAAACGCCAGTTAAGATTATTTAAAAATGTATTTGGCATATTTATTACTTATTCTTTTTACTAATCCCGCCGAAGGCGGGATTATATAAGATTATTATTTATAGCTTAAGCATAACATAAATTTTTGCTAAATGAAAAATGGGTTTCAATCTTACGACTGAAACCCATTGCTACTCATCATAGCATCCAATCAATGAATACTATGATGAGCGATATCCATGACGCTATCTGGAAGCATGTGAACCACATGCTCTGCGATAGCCTATCTTGGCTATACTTTGGCGTTCCGTGCTCTGTATGACCGACGCAGTGCTCGGTCAGACTGTACCAGCAAGCAACGGTCTGTATCAGCCCCAGTACCACCAAAGGCCATGCCGACCAGTTTGCTGGCCAGTATGAGATGGCCAGTGGTAGCACCACCGCCATTAATGCTGTGTAGGCGGTGTACTTGAAGATGAGGGTGGTCGTCTTCTGCTTGGTGTTGTTGGTTGTTGAAAGAGCTGTCATAGATCCTCCTTGTGAACATTGTGCCCCAAAGCCATTTTAGGGCGGTTGATGATGATGTCAGTGAACAGCAATATAGCATAATAGCATAGATTAAGTATTTTGTCAATAGCATGTTTGATTGATCTAGTCAGATAACTCCGCATCTAACCGGGTTGACATTTTGCCCATTTTTCTCTATATTTATTAATCTTTTCTTAAGTATGTTATAATGAAAAAGATGCGAGTCTTAGCCATTGAATCCTCTTGTGACGAAACTGCTCTAGCTGTTATTTCCGGCTCTGGGAATGCTTGGTTTTTGGAAAAAAACGCTGTTTTTTCACAAATTGCTATCCACCAGAAGTTTGGTGGCATAGTACCAGAAGTAGCGGCCAGAAAACACGCCGAAACTATCATCCCACTACTGACAGAAACTTTAGGTGAAAATAAATTGGCTGACATTGACTATTTAGCCGTTACTGCAGGACCGGGCTTAATTACTTCTTTATTGCTTGGTGTGACAGCGGCGAAATCTTTGGCTTATGCTTCACAAAAACCACTCTTGCCAGTCAATCACATGGAGGGTCATATTTATAGCAATTGGCTTTCAAACGACGAGTTAAAAAATAATGATAAAAATTATTTTCCTAGTTTAGCCCTAGTAGTATCTGGTGGTCATACTGAATTAGTTTTGATGAAAGGACATGGTGATTATCAGCTTTTAGGCACCACACTAGATGATGCAGTTGGTGAAGCTTTTGATAAAGTAGCCAAGATTTTAAAACTTGGTTATCCAGGTGGACCAATAGTTTCTAAACTGGCATTAGATGGTGATGAAAATTTTTATGACTTGCCACGACCGATGTTAAACTCTGGTGATTATAATTTTTCTTTTTCTGGTCTCAAAACCGCTGTGCTCTATACTTTGGAAAAAGAAAAAAATATCACTCAAGAGGCAGTAAAAAATATGTGTGCCAGTTTTCAAAAAGTAGCTGTCGAAATTTTAGTCAAAAAAACTATTAAAGCGGCGTGTGAATACAAAGTAAAGTCTGTATTATTAGCTGGAGGAGTAGCGGCTAATCAAAAATTAAAAACAGGATTGCAAAGTGTCTGTGATAAAAATAATTTACCTTTCTTTTTTCCTGAGCTTAAATACACTGGAGATAATGCAGCGATGATTGCAGCAGCTGCTTATTACAAATTGCAAAATCATCTAGAGCAAACTTTAGTTGGTAAAGATATTTTTAATTTAGGTGTGAAGTCTAATTGGCAAATATTTAATAAATAAAAACAAAAATGCAAGAATTTATAAGTCACAATTTAGCAGAGACAGAAAATATTGCTCAAGAGTTATTGAGTAGTTTAGCTGACAAAAGTATTTTAGCTTTGTCGGGAAATTTAGGCGCTGGCAAAACTACTTTCGTAAAATTTTTAGCTAAAGTTTTAGGTCTAGAAGAAAACATTACTAGTCCGACTTTTGTCTTACTCAAAGCCTATGATATAGACTTTGCTGACTTTAAAAAATTTGTGCACGTTGATTGCTATCGTCTGGATGCTAAAGAAGATTTAGCTGATATTGGTCTACAGGACTATGTAGCAGATACTAGTAATTTATTATTGATTGAGTGGGCAGATAAAATAAATAATTTACCGCTTGATAAAGTTTTACATATCAAAATAGAGATTTTAGGGGAAACTAGTAGAAAATTTATAATTTCTTAATACTTTCCTAATACCCCGCACTGCGGGGCATTATTTATGCATGTTTTTAGAGGTTTAAATCCCGAGCTTGTCGAGGGGTTGACTTTTTGGCTAATATTGGTAAAATAATATTCTGTCGAGTTCTTTCAAAGCTAGCTTGTAAGCTAGTGCGTCACAAAAAGCAGCAGTTGTATCGCAAACCGCGGAGGGTTTTATGTCGCAGCAGGCTGAGGAAGTGAAACAGGTGGATTTGGCCTCTTTACCACCACGCGAGTTGGCAGAGTGCGTCATGTATCACCTAGAGGTCACAGGTAAAGATGGTAAGACTCGTGTCTGCATGAGTCTTTCACCAAACAAAACCTGTATGAATGTTGCCTTTAAAGACAACTTAGGTAGTTTTACCACCGTTCCTCTAAGTGATCTGTTCACTACCAGATAACCGTATCATTTTTGCCGATTCCTTTCGAGGGGTCGGCTTTTTTATTGACTAAAATCTTAATAAAATATACTATTTTAGTATCAATTTATTTTTTTAGATACCCTTTTTATATGGACAAAGAAACAGACAATTTTAGTTTAGCGAAAGCCTATGAGCCTCAAGCTTATGAAGACGAGATTTATCAAGCTTGGGAAGCTTCTGGTTTTTTTAATCCTGACAATTTACCAACTCAAGGTGAAGCATTTTCTATTGCTATGCCACCGCCAAATGCTACTGGCATTTTGCACCTTGGTCATGCTTCGGCTTTAGCTTATGAAGACTTAATGATTCGCTATAAACGTTTGCAAGGTTTGCAAACTTTGTGGCTACCTGGTACTGATCATGCAGCGATCGCTACCCAAACTAAAGTAGAAAAGATTTTAGCCTCTGAAGGCACGGACAGACATATTTTGGGTAGAGATAAATTTTTAGCCCGTGTCAAAGACTATGTAGCTAATTCTCGCGACATCATCAAAAATCAAACTAAAAAAATGGGCTCTAGCTGTGATTGGTCACGAGAGGCTTACACTTTTTCTGATGATTTGTCGCAAGCAGTGAACACTGCTTTTGTGCGCATGTATGATGATGGTTTGATTTATCGTGGTTTACGGATTGTGAACTGGTGTCCACGTTGTGCTTCGACTTTAGCTGATGATGAAGTAGAGTATCAAGAGCAAGTAGGAAAACTATATTATATTAAATACGGTCCTTTCGTGGTTGCTACCACTAGACCAGAAACCAAATTAGCTGACACTGGCTTAGCAGTGCATCCTGATGATGCTAGATATAAAAATTATCTTGGGCAGGAAATAGAAATAGATTTAGCTGGCCATAAAATAACAGTCAAAGTTTTTGCTGATTCTCAAGTTGATCCCGAGTTTGGTTCTGGTGCTATCGGTGTGACGCCAGCCCACAGTGCAGTTGACTATGAATTTGCGCAAAAAAATAATTTAAAAATTATTAAGCTCATTGATGAGCAAGGACATATTTTAGCTAGCGGTGGAAAATATACTGGCCTAGATGTGCAAGAGGCAAGAGCTAAATTTTTAGCTGATTTAGAGAGCGCTGGTTTGCTAGTCAAAGTTGAAGATTATCCAAATAATTTATCTGTTTGTTATCGTTGCTCTACTGCTATTGAGCCATTGACTTCTGAACAATGGTTTGTGGCGGTTGATAAAAAAATTGCTCATAGGGGAAATAAAACTTTGAAAGAATTAGCGATAGAAGCTGTAAAATCTGGAGATATAAAGATTTTGCCAGATCGTTTTGAAAAAGTTTATTATCACTGGATGGAAAATTTACATGACTGGTGTATTTCTCGTCAGATTTGGTGGGGCCACAGAATCCCTGTCTGGTATACAGAAGATCATGAAAAAATCGTGACTTTAAATGAAGCTGAAGCAAGTAAACTTGCTCAAGGTAAAAAGATCACTCAAGACCCAGATACTTTAGACACTTGGTTTTCTTCAGCACTTTGGACTTTTTCTACTTTAGGCTGGCCCAATGAGGAAGCTAAAGATTTTATCAAATTTCATCCTACGACAGTGATGGAAACGGGCTATGATATTTTATTTTTTTGGGTAGCTAGGATGATTTTGATGTCAGAATATTTGGTTGGCACCAAGCCATTTGCTACTGTGTATTTACATGGTATGGTCAGAGATAAAGAAGGCAGAAAATTATCAAAATCTTTAGGTAATGGTATTGACCCACTAGATATGATTTCTCAATATGGTACCGATGCTTTACGCTTATCTTTGATGATGGGTGCAGCGCCAGGAGCAGATTTAAAGCTTTATGAAGAAAAAATTGCTGGCTCTCGTAATTTTGTCAATAAACTTTGGAATATTTCTCGCTTTATTTTTTCTCAGACAACAGATATTCACACTGTAGATGTTGAGCCACAAACAACTGATAAATTAGATCAGGCGATTTTGGCTAAGTTTAATAAACTAAATAAAGAAGTAACTGAACATTTAGATAAATATGAGTTTTCTTTAGCAGCTATCAAGCTATATCAATTCACTTGGACAGATTTTGCCGACTCTTATGTGGAGATTGCCAAAAAACAAACCCTTCGACGAGCTCAGGGTGATGTAGGCAAAGAAGATATTTTATTGTACATCTTAGAGAGATTATTAAAACTTTGGCATCCATTTATTCCTTTTGTGACTGAGGTTATTTGGAAACAATTTCAAACTAATGCTTTATTGATGGTAGAGCATTGGCCAAAAGCTCAAGGCAAAATAGATGCTCAAGCGATTTTGTATTTTGATGGATTAGTAGGAGTTATCTCGTATTTGCGTGAGTTAAAAGCAGAAAATAAAATTTCACCAAGTGAGTTTCCGCCTTGTAAAATTTTATCAGAAGAAGTAAATAGAGAACATCTGCAACTAATCGCTGATTTAGCACGCGTTAAATTAACCAGCGAAGATATAGATGTTGAATCAGCAAAAATTTGGTTTTGTGAAATTTATATCAATTTAAAAAAAGAAATGTCTCCAAAAGAGAAAGCAGAGTTAGAAAATTATATAAAATCTTTAGAGGCAAAATTAGCTAACGAAAATTTTGTAAGCAATGCTCCAGCTCAGGTAGTAGAGGAGAATCAAAAAAAATTAGCTGCAGCTAAAAATAAATTAAATAATTAAAAATAGTCCCGCGATGCGGGACTATTTTTTCACCCCTCCCACCCTCCCCTTCCCCGCTTTCGCGGGGATCCGGGGAGGAGTTTTTTTGGAAGTCTTTTTAATAAATATCTCCCCCTTACGAAGGGGGAGAAAAAGAGGGGGTTTATTCTCTCGTTTTTTCTAAAACTTCATCTAAAGAAGTGACGCCATCTAAAGCTTTTAAAATACCGTCTTGTAACATTGTCACCATACCTTCTTCGATAGCAATTTTTTCAATGTCGTACTCGGAAATATTGGCTGACAAAATAATCTTTTCTATTTTTTGGTTCATGGTCAAAATCTCATAGATGCCAATGCGCCCCTTATAGCCTAAATTATCGCACTTGTCACAGCCTTTAGCTGTAAAGAATTTTAGATTAGCCAAATTATCTGGTTTAGCACCTGATTGAGGGCTGATACTATTTAAAGCGTTTAAAACAAGCGTTAAAGTTTTATTATCTATTTCTGTTTTTTGTTTACAGTTTTGGCATAATTTCCTCACTAAACGTTGGCCGATAATAGCATTCAAAGATGGTGCCAGTAAAAAGGCCTGGACACCCATAGAAAGTAAACGAGGGATAGTGCCAGCGGCGGAATTAGTATGTAGAGTGGAGAGCATAAGGTGTCCAGTCAAGGCGGCATTGATAGCGGTGTCAGCTGTTTCAAGATCACGGATTTCACCGACCATGACGATATCTGGATCTTGTCTTAAAATGGCCCTTAAGCCTTTGGCGAAAGTGTATTTATTTTTTCTTTCAATTCCGCCAAGATTAGCACTGTTATTATCAAAATCACCATCACTATTTTCCACCTGACTTTGAACTATGCCCGGAAGCTTATATTCGATTGGATCTTCTAAAGTAATAATTTTAGTATCAACTTGATTAAGCTTATTTAAGATGGCATATAAAGTAGTGGTTTTACCTGAACCTGTCGGACCAGTAGTGATGATCATGCCATTTGGTTTAGTTACTTCATTTGCTAGATCATTAAAAGCTTTTCCTCTTAAGCCCAAAGCTTCAAATTGTAAACCCACACTAGAGGCTCGGAGTAAACGCATGACAATACTTTCACCATAAGTTGAGGGGATAGTAGAAACTCTGACATCTATCTTGTCATTGCTTAAGTTGATAGTAAAACGTCCATCTTGTGGTTGATCTGTGACATTAAGTTTTAGCTCAGCAAGTAGCTTGATACGTGAGCTTATTTTGTGCCAGTTTTCTATCGGGATAGTAGCAGCTTGTTGTAAAACACCGTCGATACGTAAACGAACTTTTACTTCTTGCTCTTCAGTTTCAATATGGATATCTGAAGCATTAAATTTTAAGGCCGCAGCAATGATCAAGCTGATCATTTCTGTTACATTAGTTTTATCAAGTAAGATTTGCAGAGCTTTTAAGTCAACTAGATTTTCATTGAAGCTATTTAAATTTTCTGCACTGATATTGACGCCCTCGATTTGTTCGATGGTAGGAATTTTATCATAGATAGCTAAGGCAATATTTAAACTAGCCTGTGAGGTGAGATAAATTTTTAAATGCGCATGATATTTATCTTCCAATTCTTTTTTTAATTGACCAAGTTGAGGATTTTCTGGATTAGTCGAGGCTAAACGAATTTCTTCATTGGCATATAAAAAACAGACCATCTGTAAGGCTTTGGCTTGTTCAGGTTTGATGACTTTGATAGCCTCTTGAGAAATAGGAAAACTTTTTAAATTAATATAAGGCCAGCCAGTAGTAGTAGCCTGTTGTTTTACCTCGTCTTCTTTATGCTGTTCTTCTAGGCCACTCAATTTTTTGTCTAAAATTTCTTCTTTATTTGTATCCATAAAATTATATGTATATGCCTCGAGTTTTTATCGAGAGATTGCTTTGTTATTATACTTTTGGCCTTAACAAAAGTCAATTTGCTTTTTTGCTTGTATGCTATACTAAGAAGCTTTCTGGGGCTATTTGATGAATCAAAAACTCCTCCCCGCGTAGCGGGGAGGAGTTTTAAGATAAATTTATTCAACGAGGCGAGGTAAATGACGAGCGGCTAGTCGATGGACTTTGCTTAAAGAAACCTTTTTGCTAGTTAAGTGTAAAAAGGTTTCTGTCCAGACAATAGTGTAGTAAGCACCGAATAAAGAAATAGCCGAGATTAATAAAAGAATAAAACAGAATGAGCCGATCACCATCAAAATCAAGAAGCCCAAAGCACTGATATTAGAGACTAGATAGCCCAAGATTAAAAACGGTGTAATCAAGAAAGCGCTGGCAGCAATCAAAGCCATGGTATAAAGAATAGTGAATAGTAACATAGTCAAAGCATTTTCTAGGCTCAAGATCCAATTGAATCTAAACAAGGTCCAAGCACTGGCTAAAGCTTGAGGAGCTGATTGTTTTTTTAGAATAATATAGCTATAGCCATAACGAGTGACAAAAGATACAATGACTGTCAAAGGTACTATTACAAAAAATAGGAATATTTTAATAATAATATCCATAGCAGTATTGGTTTGGGTGAGGGATAGTAAGTAGACGATTGGCATTATTACCCCAGCGACAAAAACAAAGCCCACTAATTTGTTTAATAGATTTAGAGATAATAATGGCCAAAATTTATCAACACCAATTTCTAAATCGTCAAACAAAGATTTCGGCGCCAGCACCTTTTTGCTATTTGCTTGATTACTTGCATTGATCAAAGCACCTTGTGAGGCAATGGCAAGCACTAAGACAATTGCCATTAAAATCAAGACCCCAATAAAGATAAACATATCTGGCAACATGCCCCAGCTAAAATCTATTGTGGCAATATTTCTAAAAATATTGAGCCAGTTAGTTAAAGTAGCTGATATAATGTCACTATTTTGTAAATTGACAATAGCATCAAAATCCCCAGTTAGTCCCAATGTCGCTACAAAGAGACCAAAGAAACCTAGGCGCCAATTATTTTTTAATATAGCCCAAGCTCGCAAATAAACTATTCGATAAAAAGATTGCATATTTTTTATTTTATTTTAGTTTTATAATTTTTTATTTTTTTTCTTTTAACCTTTTCGTCTTATTTTCTTCCGCGGCGCGGAAGAAAATATTAAATTGATGTTTTTATTATACAATAATTTTTTAAAAAAAGAAATAGCCTAAATAAAAAAATACCCCCACTGTCTGCCCGGCATCCGCCGGGGCACGACATCTCCCCCTAAATTAGGGGGAGAAAAAGAGGGGGTATTATCTAAGCCATGATGCTATCAAATTCAGCTTTTTCAATAGTTTCTTTAGCTATCAATTCTTTGACTACATCTTTGATTTTAGTTTCATTTTCTTTGATCACTCGTTCAGCGGTTTTGGCAGCCTCTTCGACGTAGTTAGAAATTTCTTGGTCGATGACCTCGGCTGTTTTTTCACTATAGTCTCGGCGCTCATGAATTTCTTTACCTAAGAAAACCATTTCTTCTTTTTTACCAAAAGTCCTTAAGCCTAGTTTTTTATTCATACCAAACTGAGTAATGAGTGATCTAGCCATTGAAGTGGCACGTTCTAAATCATTGCTAGCGCCAGTCGTCACTTCATCAAAAAATAATTGTTCAGCTACGCGGCCACCTAGCAAGACTGCCATCTCATCGATGAAGTCAGCTAAGCTGTGCATTTTTTTATCTTCGCTTGGTAGATTGATAGTATAGCCAGCGGCGCGACCACGAGAAATGATAGATATTTTATGGACTGGATCGGCGTGTTCTAGATAATGTGCCACGATGGCATGACCAGCTTCATGGTAGGCAGTAATTTCTTTTTCTTTGTCTGATAAGATGTGGCTTTTTCTTTCGGGTCCAAGCAAAACTCTTTCGATAGAGTCTAAAATATTTTGTTGAGAGATAACTTTTTTATTTTGACGAGCTGTTAAAATCGCTGCTTCATTTAAAACATTAGCTAGATCTGCTCCAGAAAAGCCTGGTGTTCTTTGGGCAACAGTTTTTAAATCAACCTCAGGTGCCATTGGCTTACCTTTGGCGTGGATATTTAAGATCGCTTCACGGTCTTTGATGTCAGGCATATCGATCACGACTTGCCTATCAAATCTACCAGGACGTAAAAGTGCTGGGTCTAAGACATCTGGGCGATTGGTAGCTGCTAGTACGATGACATTTGTTTGATTATCAAAACCATCCATCTCTGTTAAGATTTGGTTTAAAGTTTGTTCACGTTCATCGTGTGAACCGCCTAAACCAGCGCCACGTTGACGACCGACAGCATCAATTTCATCGATAAAGATGATGCAAGGAGAAGCTTTTTTAGCTTTTTTGAATAAGTCTCTTACTCGAGAAGCGCCGACACCGACAAACATCTCGACAAATTCTGAGCCAGAAATGTGAAAGAATGGTACTTTGGCTTCACCAGCCACGGCACGAGATAATAAGGTCTTACCAGTTCCAGGACTACCGAGTAATAAAACGCCTTTAGGTATTTTAGCTCCTAGAGCAATAAATTTTTGTGGGCTTTTTAAAAACTCTACTATCTCTTCTAGGTCAGTTTTAGCTTCTTGGGCACCAGCAACATCTTTGAAGGTTACTTTGATTTTTTCTTGATCAGCCTGTTTGGCACCACTTTGGCCAAAGCTCATGGCGCGATTATTCACGCCACTGACTTGGCGCATCATAAACCAAATCAAGCCCAAAATAAATAAGGCCGGAATTAAGAAAGGCAAAATGCTAGAAAACATAATACCAGAGTTTGGATCTTTACCTACTTCAATATTTAAAGCATTTAGTTTATTAGTTTCTACGCCGTAATTTTTTAACAAATTACTTAGAGATTCACCTGTTTCCTTGGTGCTTTGTTTTTCGACTTTATCTTTGAAAGTGATGCTTAGTCTGTCACCAGTAACATTTATTTTTTCCACTTTGTCTTGATTTATATCTTGGACCAGTTGGCTGATGGAGATAGCTTCTACACTCTTGAAAGAGTTATTATACAAACTAAAAATTCCGCCAATCACCGCAAAGATCAGAAAGAAAATGACAAAGTTTTTGATAATATTTTTCATCTTAAAATTTCTTTAACTAAATTATATTTTTTATAATTATTTCTAGTGCTTTGTACTCCAGTCTTCAGCTGGAGTAGCTATAGAGATATAAAGTACTATAATTCATTATAGCTTATTCTTTAATTTAGCCCAACTCTTTTATGAAGACTTGGGCTAAATTTTTATTTATTCAGTTTTAGTTTCTTCTTTGGTTTCAGTTGTTTCAGTGACTTCAGGTTTTTCTTCTTTTTCTGGTTTAGCCTTTTTTTCAACTTTTTCTTTTTTTTCGGTGGCTTGTTTTAAAGATAGACCTAAGCGATGTTCTTTTGGTTCAATGGTTAAGATCACAAATTCATAAGTTTCTCCGATCTTGATCAAGTCTTGTGGGTTAGCCACTTTTTTGTCACTTAATTCAGAGATATGAACTAAGCCGTGAATGTCTTGGTCTAATTCGACGAAGACACCAAAAGGATTTACCTTCAAAACTTTCGCTTTGATTTTTTGGCCGATCTTATATTTCTTTTCTACTTGAGACCAAGGGTCAGCTTGTAGTTTTTTCAAAGAAAGAGAAATTTTTGTATCATCGATTTCGATAATTTCTGCTTCGACTTTGTCTCCAACTTTGACAATGTCTCTTGGATCATCGATTCTTTGCCAGGCAAGTTCAGAAATGTGGACCAAGCCTTCTAAGTTATTATCAAACTCTACAAAAGCACCGAAATCTACTACGCCAGTGATGACACCATTTACTCTGTCACCGATTTTAAATTTGGAAACAGCGGCTTTTTGCTTTTCGTCCCAAGCAGCTTTTTCAGAAACGATTAATTTTTCTTCCTTTTCATTTAAGTCAATGATCTTGGTGCGTAAGTTTTGGTTCACAAAAGATTTTAAGTGGGATAAAATTTTTGATTTATCACCACCTTCAATACGAGGGTAGTGTTCGGTGGTAAGTTGTGAGACTGGTAAAAATCCCATCACGTTGCCGATCTTGATCATCAAGCCACCTTTATTAGCATCCGTCACACGGCTTTCTACTAATTCACCAGATTTGTATAATTTTTCTAAACGACCCCAAGCTTTTTGGTGTCCAGCTTCACGGAAAGATAATTCCATGTAGCCATTTTCATTTTCTAAATCAACGACAGTAGCAGAGGCGATGTCACCGATTTTTAATTTATCAGAATCTTCACTTTCATCATAGATCTCTCGACCGCGGATCACCCCAGTGGTCAAACCATCGATATCTAGATAGATTTCGTTTTTTGAGATACTGATTATTTTGCCTTCCACCAAATCACCAACTTTTGGCATATTGGCGGCATTTTTGTCTTTTAATAATTCAGCCATTTTACTATTAGCTAAATTTTGTTCTTGTACATCAGACATTTAATTGTTAGATTAGCCTAAAATAATTTAAGCCTTTGAGCCAAAGGATAGAGCTATTTGCCCTTGAACTAAAGTTTTATTAAATAAATAGCCGTCTTAAATTAACATAAATTTGAAAATAAATCAAGTGCTAAATTAACCCTAATTTTGGCCTTATTTTGGCTTTACTTTTATCTTATTTTTTGCTAAAATTAAAGCAAATTAATCATTTAATTTTCTTAAAAATATGCAGATTTTATGGGAAGGATTTAACTACTTTAAGCTCCAAAATAGCCAGCAAACTGTCTTACTGAATCCCTATAGTTTGGATAAAAATACCAGCTTTAGTAAGATCAAAGCAGACTTAGCTTTGTTTTCTAACCCGAAATATTTAGAGTCAGGCAAAGTCAAAGATGATGCTTTTGTGATCGAGGCACCTGGTGAATATGAAGTCAATGAAATTTTTGTTTATGGTCATAAAATTAACGGCCAAATTATTTATTTGATAAATTTTGAAGATATTAAAATCGCTTTTTTGGGAGAATTTGGTCATCAGACTTTGACCGATAAAGACCTGGAGCTCATCGAGGGGGCAGACATTTTAATTTTACCAGTCGGCGGAGGAGACTTA
>CAINYB010000010.1 GCA_903855135.1 uncultured bacterium
ATAAGTTTTTGTTTTGTGTTTGGTTTGTTAGGAAATTTTTGCTTCTATTTATATTTTGGCTAGTGGATAAAAAGTTGATGAAGCTGTGTCTTAAGTCTTTTTATCCACCTTGAGATTTATTTTAAAAAATATTTTGTGTATAAGTTGGGTTTATCAACTTTATTTTCCACAAGCTCTCCCTTACTTATTCATAGATTTTTTGACGCAAAACAGCGACATCGTTTTTTATTTTTTCATCATTGTCCAAGCTTTTGGAAATTTTTAAACAAGCATGCATAGCGGTGGTGTGGTCACGTCCACCAAGGCCCTGGCCAATGCTTGGATAAGAAGACTTTAATTCTTCACGCATCAAAAACATCGTGATTTGACGGGGGACGACCAGTTCTTTTTTGCGACTGGTGCCAACCAAATCTTCTAGGGCAATGCCATAAAAAGCAGCCACTGCACCCAAAAGCTTTTTTATAGTTAGCCCAGCTTTTTTTGGGTTGGCTGAAATACCGCCCAAAAGTGAACGCACACTATCCAAAGACGGCTTGGTGTTGTTTAGTTGATGAAAGGCGATGATTCTATTTAGAGCGCCTTCTAACTCCCTAATATTTTCTTGGATGTTTTGGGCAATGAAATTAATAATGTCTTTATCAAGAAAATAGCCTTTTTCTTGGCATTTTATCTCTAAAATAGCCATCCTGGTCTCTAAATCAGGAAAAGAAATATCAGCAATCATCCCCCATTCAAAACGAGAAATAAGACGACTTTCTACGCCCGGGATGGCTTTGGGTGGTCGATCAGAAGATATTACTATTTGTTTGTTGTTTTGGTGTAAGGCATTAAAAGTATGGAAAAACTCCTCTTGAGTCTGCTCTTTTGAGGAAATAAACTGAATGTCATCGATTAATAAAACGTCGATTTCACGATAATTTTGTTTAAATTGCTCGGTTTTACCGTTTTTAATGGCATAAATAAAGTCATTGGTAAACTTTTCACTATTAATGTAGAGGATTTTTTTACTAGGGTCCTGAGCCAAGATATGGTTACCCACAGCTTGCACTAGATGGGTTTTACCTAAACCAACGCCACCATAGATAAACAAAGGATTATATAGTTCCCCTGGCTTTTTGGCAGCAGCCTGAGCAGCGGCTTGTGCTAGCTCGTTGCCAGGGCCCACCACAAAGGTTTGAAAGGTATATTTAGGATTTAAGCCAAATTTATTTTGGGGCCTAGCTTCTTCTTGGTTATACACAGTTTTGCTAGGCTTTTCCACGGTCTCTGGCATATTTTCGCTAATATTAGCTACGTTTTGGCTTGTGTATACCCTGTAGATAACTTGTAGATTTTGTTTAGAAAAGGCATCCTCTAGAGCTTTTACAATGTGTTCGTGATATTTCTTTTCTAACCAAACTTTAGTAAAGGCATTAGGAGTAGCAATGATAATATTTTGCTCATCAGCCTCTAAAATAAAAGTATTTTTAAACCAAGTAGTAAAATTAGCACGACTAATCAAGAGTTCTAGATAACCTAAAGCATTTTGCCACTCTTTTTCGTAATTCGTCATAGTTTTACAAGCATTTATTGATTGTTTATACTATATCACAAATAAAAATTTACCGGAATATCCCCAAGTGTTTATAGCTTGTTGATAAACTGTGTTTAGATGTGGAAAGATTTAAACCTTGCCAAAACCAATAAAATATGTTATCTTTGCTAAACTATTATCTATCTAATATAAATAAATATGGCAACCAAAAGAACATACCAACCAAAAACAAGAAAAAGAGCCAAAACACACGGTTTTCGTGCCAGAATGTCCACTAAAAATGGTCGCAAGGTTTTAGCAAGTAGACGAACCAAAGGCAGAGCAAAATTAACGGTTTAATTAGTTTCTCCTTATTTTATGTTGCCAAAGTTACATAGGCTACATCAAGATCAAGAAATAAAAAGTTTGACTAAGACTGGTCAAACCTTTTTTTTGCCACAATTTATTTTTAAGTATCAAAAAAACACAGAAAAAATCAGTAAATTTGCCTTTGTGGTTTCCACTAAGGTTGATAAACGAGCTACGGCAAGAAACTTATTAAAAAGACGGATGCGTGCTGCTGTTAAAGACCTTTTACCAAATATAGCACCAGGCTTTTCTGTGCTAATAATAGCCAAAAAACAAGCTTTAGAGCTAGATTTTCAAGCTTTAACTAAACAGTTTATTTTTGCTTTTACTAAAAGCAAGTTTTATGTCAATAAGTCCTAATGATGTTTATTGGTATTTAGAAAAACCTTTAAAAAAATTATTTTTAAAGGCAATTCGGGTTTACCAAGCAACCTTGTCACCTGATTCCGGCTGGCTAAAAGGCAAATATCCAGCTGGATATTGTAAATTTGAACCACATTGTTCGGAGTATGCTTATCAAGCAGTAGAAAAATACGGACTTATCAAGGGTGGTTTTAAAGGCTTAAATAGAATTTTGCGTTGTCACCCGTGGTCAAAAGGTGGCTCTGACCCTTTATTATAAACTTAAAATCAGCTATAATCTTTACACATCGTCTATTTATATTTTCCTGCGCTACGCGCAGGAAAATACACCAGACAAATAATTAATAATTTAAATATTTATGGGATTTTTTTTCACTGTTTTTTATCAACCAATCTTTAATTTATTAGTATTTTTATATAACACAATTGCTTTCCGTGACATGGGTCTAGCAATTATTGGCTTGACCTTGATTGTTCGTCTTATTCTCTACCCATTATCTAAGCAATCTATCAAATCACAGAAGGCTCTACAGAGCATACAACCAGAAATAGAGGCCATCAAAGAAAAATACCAAGACGACAAAGAAAAAATGGGACCAGAATTAATGGCACTATATAAAGAGAGAAAAATTAACCCCTTTGGTTCTTGTTTGCCTTTATTAGTGCAGCTACCATTTTTTATTGCTATTTACCAGGTGTTTTTTAATGAATTAAAAACTGGTGCAGTTTTTAATCCTTCGGGACTTTATCCTTTTATTCAGAATCCAGAAACTTTAAATACTATTGCTTTTGGTTTTTTTGATTTAACCCAAAAAAGTTTGATATTGGCGATTTTAGCTGGCGTTGCTCAGTTTTGGCAAAGTAAAATGATGATGACCAAGTCTAGTGGTACTGCTGGCGCCATCACCAATCAAATGATGTATATGATGCCGATTATTACTATTGTGATCGGTGCTACATTTCCAGCCGGCTTAACATTTTATTGGTTATTAACCACCTTGTTCTCCGTTGCTCAACAATATTTAGTAGTTGGCTTTAAGAAAAAAGCTTTATAAAACAAATAATTTAATCACAAAACAAAACACCCCCGTCCCCGAGATCCCCGCGTACGCGGGGAGAGGATGACAGGGGTGTTTTTATAGTAAGCTTTATTCAAATTGTCTATCAGAGCCAACGATAATTTTTAGTTTAGCTGGCGATACAGAGATATCGGCCGGAGTCTTCATGATGATTTCTTCGTCAGTAACGATAGCTACCTGCTCTTCGGTGTTACTGGTAATTTTTATCTTTTTAAAAGGCAAAACTGTTTCCGGGATAGCTTTTTTGCCAAATAAGGTAGATTTCATCGGGGTAATCACCGCTTCTAACAGACCATCGTCTGGTTTTGAGGCTACATTTGAGCCAGGATCAGCTAAATTATAAAAAGCGATACGGTTTTGGGTAGTAGTTGGCTGGATTTTAAATTGATCATATTCGATCAAAATATCGCCATTGATGATCTGAGTATTGCTGATAAAGTAGTGGTTGTTAATTTTACCTAGATCAATTTTTTTAATAATACGAGAAGCTAAAACATCACAAGCCAAGACTCCTGGTGGTATACCCAACACCTTGGCAATGTTGCTATCATTTTCTACTGGAATCAAAGCTAAAGCGACATCTAAATTAGCCACAATGTTTATGACTTTTGTAAAACTTTGACTATTACCGATCACCACAACAGTTTGTACACCTTCACGCACGCCGTCTAAAATCAGCTCTTTCATATTTTTTAGGACGGACAGTTTGGCCACCTTACCCTTGATGCCAAGGTCAGTAATGCGCTTTTCGATTTTTGTTAAGAGATCAGTATATTTTTTGTGATTCAAAAAAGAATCGTAAATATAAAGATACATAGCCTCCTTTTAATTATTGAGCTTGCTCTTCTTCGTTAGTGGTTTCTTTTTCCTCGTCGTTTTTAATATCTCTGGTAGGCATGATTAATTTGCCCTGAACCAAAGCGCCACTCTCAATAGAGATGATTTGTGCCTTGATATCACCCAAAATCACAGCTGTGGCAGTGATCTCGATCTTACCTTTGACACTGATATTGCCTTTGACTTTGCCGGAGATAAAGGCATTATTAGCCCTTACTTCAGCTTCAACAATAGCATTTTGGCCAATTTTTAGATTGTTTTTAGTTTGTAGATTACCAATCAACATACCTTCAATCACCAAATCACCTTCGCCTTTAAAGTCACCCTCTACTCTAACTGATGGGCCAATGATGGTTTCTATTTTTCCAGAATGTGCAACGTCTTGATTTTTATTAAACATATTTTTAGGGTTAGTTATAAGCCAATTTATCTTAAGGCAAGTTAAGGAAAAAGTCAAAAGGCACAGGTGGACTTTTTTGCTAAATTATATTAAGCTATTGGTATTAAATTATTAAAAATATGATGGACGATAAAAATTTAAAACAAGAAATGAAAAAAGTTTTTTGGGTATGCGTGACGATCTTATTATTCTTTGCCGCTGTATATTATGCTGATAAATTTTGGCATATTTTGAGTAAAATTTAAGGCTAATTTTTTACATTTTACGACACAAATTTATAGCTAGTTTTAGATAAAAAAATTTTAAAATAGGCAAAATCACAGGGGACCATTTTTAGACTTTTTCCTCCCCTCTTTGTCCCCATAGTTTAATGGATAGAACAAGGCTCTCCTAAGGCTTAAATCCATGTTCGACTCATGGTGGGGACACCAAATCATACTACAAAATGTTCGCCCAACATGCGCTGGGCGTCCGGCGGATGCCAGACGACTCATGGTGGGGACACCATTCGACCTACTCACCTCTCGGCTATAAGCTCGAGGCTGAACGGTGGTCTACGACCAAAATTTTATGATACTCATCTATATTTTTTTATTACTCCTCTGCTCGGCTTGGTTTTCTGGCATGGAGATCGCTCTATTTTCTTTGTCTTCTAGTCAGGTCAAAGTCATGTCTTTAGCAAAAAAAAGACATAGTCACCTTTTGCAAAACATACTACAAAACAAAACCAAGCTTTTGGCCACCATGTCGCTGGGTAATAATTTGGTAAACATCGGTGCCGCCTCTTTGGCTACTGTCTGGGCAGTGGAAAAATTTGGCTCAGCTGGTGCTGGTATCGCTACCGGTGTGATGACTTTATTGATTTTAATCTTTGGTGAGATGTACCCAAAGACTTGGTTTCACCTAAACGCTACTAAAGTAGCTTTATTTTTTGCTCCGTGGGTATATTTTTTAGAAATATTATTTTTCCCCGTAGTTTTTTTTCTAGAGCTTTTATTAAAAGGCTTAACTAAAAACAAAAAGCAAGCCGAGTTATCAGAGCTTGAGTTTTTAGCTTTTAGTCGTTTGGCAGCGGAAAAAGGTATTATAGATTTTAGTGAGCATCAGATGATTGCTAATGTCTTAGCTTTTAATGATAAAGAAGCTAAAGACGTCATGACCTCTTTTTATCGCGTGGAAGCTGTCAGTGATGACGCGGCCGTTGATCAAGTGGCTTACTTTATGGCCAAGACGGGCTTGAGCCGCTATCCTGTTTACCACAATGACTGGGATAACATTATTGGTTATGTTCATGTGATGGACGTGATGCTAAAATTAAATAGTAAACAAAGAGAGGACTCTTTACTTGATTTAGTAAAACCAATTTTGACAGTTGAAGAAAATGTGAAGATCGACAAGATCTTTGCCAGAATGCAAAAACAAAAGTGCCACATTGCTTTAGTGAAAAGAAATAGCACTAAGCAAATCAAGGGTCTACTCACCATGGAAGACTTGCTAGAAGAGTTAGTTGGAGAAGAAATAGAGGATGAGAAAATCCGATTTTCCGCGTGAGTATTTAACTAGTTTTTAGCTAATATTAGAGAAAAAGAGTTTAAAATTTAGACTCTTTTTTGTTTTTTTTGGCTAAAATTAGCCAATATAGTTTAATCAAAAAACCCCACCTTCAGTGGGATTTTGGTATAAATAAAGCAAAATACACTTCTTAGCCTTTTTGGTTTGAATACCCCGCCAACGACGGGGTATTTGTGTGGAGGGTGTTGCTTGACTTAATTTTTTAAGCTATGCTATAATACCCCCATAGGGTATAAAAATATGCAAAAACAAAGCTGTGATCCACAAAAAATATTAGCTCATCTTCATCGCATCGAAGGGCAAGTTAAGGCCATTAGTACGATGTATGAAGAAAAAAGAGGTATTGAAGAAATAATACCACAGGTGTTAGCGGCTAGAGCGTCTTTGGGTGCAGTCACAAAACTTTTGATAAATGACAGAGTGCATGGTTGTTTGGGTGGCAAAACACTAGACACTAAAAAAGACTTAGAAAAGCTAGTTGATATTTTATTCGATGTAAATTAAACAAAACAACAACGTTTTCTCCGCCTACGGCGGAGAAAGTCGCGAAACTTATTAAGAGATAAATTAAATAATTAAGTAATTAAATAAAAACAATTTTATGGCACACGAAATTAATGATCAAAATTTTGCCGAAGAAATAAAAAATTTTCCCGGCGTCGCTTTAGTAGATTTTTGGGCACCATGGTGTGGACCATGCAAAATGCAAGGACCAATCATTGATGAACTAACCGCAGACTTTGCTAATGAAGCTAAAATAAAAATTGCTAAAATCAATGTTGATGAAAATCAGGTGATTCCCCAAGAGTTTTCTATCATGAGCATTCCGACTTTAAAAATTTTCAAAAACGGACAAGTAGTTGAGGAGATGGTAGGTATGCAAAGTAGAGAAAATCTAACAGCTTTAATCAAAAAACATTTAGCCTAAAAATTTTATGGCAGAAGATACTAATATTTATGAGGTGATTATTGTCGGTGCTGGGCCAGCTGGGCTAGCTGCTGCTATTTACACCACTCGTCGCGCACTAAAAACTTTAGTGCTATCAAAAGACTTGGGCGGTCAAGCGGCCCTGACAAACAATATCGAAAATTATCCAGGCTTTAATAAAATCACTGGCCAAGATTTGATGCAAAAGTTTTATGAGCAAGCCACTTTAACGGGAACCGAATTTGATTTTACTGAGGTAGAAAGTTTGGCCAAAGAAGGGGATTTGTTTATTTTAAAAACTGCTAAGAATCAAACTTTCCAAAGCAAAGCTGTGATTTTAGCCTTTGGCTTAACACCGCGTAATCTCAATGTTCCAGGTGAAAAAGAGTTTGGCGGCAAGGGCGTAGCTTATTGCGCTACTTGTGACGGGCCATTATACAAAGGTAAAACTGTGGCTGTGATTGGCGGCGGCAACTCAGCCTTAGATGCCGCAGAATTTTTGAGCAAAGTAGCTAGCAAAGTTTATCTGCTAAATCGCAAAGATGTTTTTCGAGGTGAAGAAATTTTATTAAAAAAAGTACAAGAAAGTAGTAACGTCGAATTAATTTATAACGCGGAAACTAAAGAAGTAGTAGGGGATACAAGGGTAAATAAATTAATTTACACTCAAGACGGAACGGATAAAGAGATAGTAGTGGATGGTATTTTTGTAGAGATTGGACATTTAGCCAAAACTGATTGGGTGGAAAATTTGATGGAGCTCAATGAACGCAAAGAAATAAAAATTTCCCGAGATTGTGAAACAAAAACTCCTGGACTTTTTGCTGCCGGTGACATCACTGATATTAGCTACAAGCAAGTAGTGATCTCAGCTGGCGAAGGCTCTAAAGCAGCTTTACAAGCCTATAAGTTTTTACAAGGCTCAGAGAATATTGTCTTACCAGACTGGAGTCCAAAAAAATAAAACTTCACAATAGAAAAAAGATTTAATTTTTTAAAATAAATAAAAATTATGAATGTATATGATAACGCTTTAAGACAACTAGAAACAGCAGCTAAAGTCATGGATTTACACCCAGACACTTTAGCAAAATTAAGTTCACCGGAAAGAGTGGTGATGGCCAGTCTGCCAGTCAAAATGGACAACGGGACTTTACGCATGTTTCAAGCTTATCGCGTGCAATATAATAGTGCTCGTGGACCATACAAAGGCGGCATTCG
>CAINYB010000011.1 GCA_903855135.1 uncultured bacterium
CAACATTTCCCCAGTTCTTATTACTACTATTATTTATATATAATAAAATAACTATTAAGTATATGAAGCTCACTTGTACACAAGAGAATCTAAATAAAGGATTAAATTTAGTTTCTCATATAGCAAATAAAAATAATAATTTACCAATCTTAAACAACGTTTTATTAAAAGCGGATAAGAATGGCTTGTTGTTAGTCACCACTGATTTAGAAATCGGTATCAAAGCTTTTGTGCGTGGTAAGGTGGATGAAGAAGGAGAGTTCACAGTTGGTGCAAAACTACTTAATGATTTTGTTTCTTTGGTGCCCAGAGAAAACATTGATTTGGAGCTCAAAGAAAACACTTTAAAAATCAAAAGCAAGAATCAAAAAACTAATATCAAGGGCATGGAGGCTGAAGACTTTCCTTTGATCCCAGAAATAGAAAAAGAAAACGAGGTCGAGCTAAACATGAACGACTTTAAAACTGCTTTGAGTCAACTAGTTTTTTCTGCTTCTTTAGACTCTTCTCGTTTAGAGATCAACGCTGTCTTTTTCAACTTCTCAAAAAACGAGCTTGTCTTAGCAGCGACCGATAGCTATCGTTTGGCTGAGAAAAAAATAAGTATCAATTCTAATCAAGAAAAAGAATTAATAGTTCCTTTAAAAACTATCCAAGAATTATTAAGAATTTTAAACGATCAAAGCAATCAAAGTCTAAAAATTTATTTTAACGAAAATCAAATTATGTTTGTTTTTGATGGTGTGGAATTAATTTCTCGCGTAGTTTCTGGCAAATATCCTGATTATCAGCAGATTATCCCAAAGACTTTTAATACCGAGGCTAAGTTTGCTGTCAATCAGCTAGTGCCAGCCATTAAATCAGCGGCTTTATTTTGTAAGCCAGGTATCAATGATGTGCGCTTAAGTATTGCCGACAAAGAAATAGTCATTGCCTCTGCCTCATCGGGTTTGGGTGAAAACATTATCACGGTGCCAGCAGAAATTAGCGGTGAAGCCAATGATATTATTTTTAATTATCGTTATTTCTTAGATGGCTTAAGTAATCTTGGTGGCAATGAAGCAGTGTTAAAGATCAATAATAACGCTACGCCGGCCTTATTACAAAATCGTCAAAATGAAAAATATCTTTATTTGATCATGCCGATCAAACAATAGTTTTTATGATCGCTTATTTAAAGGGAAAAGTTTTTTTGAAAGTAAACAAAAGTGTTATTTTGTTAGTTAATGGTATTGGTTATCAGGTGTTTTTAAGTCAACTTGACTTAGACAATCTACAACCAAACCAAGAGGCTGAATTTTTTATTTTTTCAGCCATCAAAGAAGACGCTTTTGATCTTTATGGTTTTTGTGATATTGAGGCTTGGGACTTATTTAAAAACTTGATCTCGGTTTCTGGTGTTGGGCCTAAGTCAGCTATTAATATTTTAGGTTTAGCTAAGATAGAGGAATTAAAGCAAGCGATTGTTTCTGGGGACCCAAGCATCTTACAGCAAGTCTCTGGCATTGGTAAAAAAACTGCCGAGCGACTAGTAGTTGAGCTCAAAGAAAAAATTAGTAGCGATACAAATATTTTGTTAAAATTAGACAATCAAGACGAGCAATTAGTTCAAGCCTTAGTTTCTTTGGGCTACAAAGATCGCGAAGTTAAAGACATGCTCAAAGGTTTAGAATTAAGCGGCGATTTGTCTAATAAGATTCGCCAAGTTTTACAAACTGCTAAAAAATAAAAAATGTTCCAAGTTAAGCTAGAAAAAAATAATAATTTTATAAAACCAGACCACTTTTATTCTGGAAGCTTTTTACAAAGCCAGCTTTGGCGAGATTTTTTAGATAAACAGCATAAAAAAAATTGGCAGATTAGTATAGTTGATAAAAATAACGACTTATTTTTATCTTGTCTGCTTTATGAAAATAAATTGCCTCTTGGTAAAAGTTATTTATATGCCCCTAAAGGACCACTTTTAAAAAGCGGTTTAAGCGTTGATGACAAACACGAACTTTTGTCTGTGTTTTTTTCTAAAACAAGAGACCTAGAAATAGAAACCAAACACCAAGAAGAAATATTTTTACAGCTCGAGCCTAGCGAAGAGATAAAAAATTTTTTTCAAGTACAAAGTTCACACAGCGTTCAACCACAAGACACGAGTTTTTTGAGTTTAGACAAAGAGCCAAAAGAAATATTAGCTAACATGCACCAAAAAACTAGATATAATATTATGCTGGCCAACAAAAAAACAGTAAAAATAAAAACTTTAGACAAAGCAGAAGATTTAGAAATATTTTTAAACCTAAATAAAAAAACCGCCGCCCGACAAAATATCATTACTCACCAGGATAATTATTATGCTTTGTTGTGGCAAACACTTTTAGAACATCAGGCCAGCAAGCTATTTGTAGCCTACCACGAAGAAAAACCAGTGGCCGCTAATTTGATGATATTTTGGGGAAACACCGCTACCTATTTACACGGTGCTTCTGATTATGATCATCGCCAAGTGATGGCGCCGTATTTATTGCAATGGGAAGCAATTAAATTTGCCAAAGAACAAGGCTTTAGTTTTTATGATTTTTGGGGCATTGCACCAGAAGATAACTCTAAACCAAGCTGGAATGGTTTCACTCGCTTTAAACAGGGTTTCGGTGGACAAAATTTTCAAGCCCCAGCAGCGCAAGTTTTTATTTATAACCCAGGCCAATATAAACTATATCAGCTAACCAAGAAGTTTTTGAAATTAATTAAATAATAATGATAAAAAAAGCCTTGATTTCTGCTGCTGGTCGTGGCTCACGCATGCTTGACTTGTCGGCCAATAAACCAAAACATTTAATAGAGGTAAATGGTAGACCATTTTTGTATTATTTATTAAATAATTTAAAGAAAGCTGGTTTTTTAGAAGTAGTAATGGTGGTTGGTTATAAAAAAGAATTGATTGAAGATTTTTTACAAAGACACAAAGATGATTTTCAAGTAGAGGTAGTAAATCAGTTTGATCTTTTGGGTGACAAAAAATACGGCACGGCTTGTCCGCTTGAATGTGTGGCTAAAATTTTAGGTCAAGAAAACTTCTTGTCTGTTTATGGTGATAATTTATATTCCGTCGAAGACTTAAAAGCTTTTAATATTGACGACGACTATCATTATGTTGCTGGTTTAAAACATGAACAGCCAGAAAATTATGGTGTCTTACATCTAGATGAAGAAAGTTTTTTGCAAGAAATCATTGAAAAGCCAAAAACATTTGTTGGCGACCTGATTAATACTGGTTTATATAAATTTACGCCAGAGGTTTTTCAATACTTAGATAAAATTTCTTTATCACCCCGCGGTGAATATGAGTTGACCGATGTGATTAATCTCCTGGCCAAACAAAAAAAGGTCAAAGCTTTGGGGCTAAAAAATATTTGGTTTGATTTTGGTAAGCCAAGTGACGTACAAAAAGTAGAAGATTATATTAAACAAAAGTATGATTAATTTTTTGAGAAAAATTACACCAAAATTTTTTAAACAAGCTTATCATTGGTTGCTGGCTAGATTAGCAGCGCTTGTTTATTTTTACCCTAGCAATAAATTAATAGTAATTGGTGTCACTGGCACCAACGGCAAAAGCACCACAGTAAATTTGATTGCTCAATTGCTAGAAAATTTAGGTGCCAAAGTTGCTTTAAGTTCCACGGTGAATTTTAAACTCGCTGAAAAAGAGTGGGTCAACGATAAAAAAATGACCATGCTGGGCAGATTTGCTACGCAAAAATTTTTAAGCCAAGCATTGAAAAACAACTGTGCTTATATAATCATCGAAACATCATCACAGGGCATAGAACAGTTTAGACACCTGGGCATCAATTATGATGTAATAGTTTTTACTAATTTGACACCAGAACACATCGAGGCGCACGGTGGTTTTGAAAATTACAGGGCAGCCAAAGAAAAATTATTTCAACATTTATCACAAAGTAAACATAAAATAATAAACAATAAAAAAGTAGAAAAAATAATCATCAGCAATATAGATGATATCGAAACCGAAAGATTAAAAAAATATCCAGTAGATAAATTTTTGACTTACGGCGTAGAAAAATCAGCTGATTATAAAATAGAAAATTTAAATTTAAATAATGGCTTAGTAAATTTTGATTTACAAAATATAAATTTTAAAACAAATTTTTTAGGCAAGTTTAATGCTTATAATATTTTAGCGGCACTTGCGTGTGTAAATACACTGGGCTTTCTTTTGTCTGATATTTCCACCATCAGCGGAAATACTTTGGGTCTAAGGGGTGTGCCCGGTAGACAAGAATTTATAGACATTAAAAAAGATTTTCGAGTAATGGTTGATTACGCACCAGAGCCAGAAAGTTTGAAGCAACTTTATCAAGCTTTAAAAAACTTAGACCATAATAGATTAATTCACGTTCTTGGTTCTTGTGGCGGAGGACGTGACCGTGCTCGTCAGCCGATATTAGGAAAGATGGCCGGAGAATTCGCGGATGTGGTGATAGTCACCAATGAAGACCCCTATGACGATGATCCACAAGAGATTATAGACAATGTCTCAAGCGGCGCAATTCAAGCTGGTAAGGAGCTAAATCAGGGCTTGTATAAGATTTTAGACCGCAAGCAAGCGATTTACAAAGCCTTGTCTCTAGCACAAACAAATGATTTGGTTTTAATCACCGGTAAGGGAGCAGAGCAGTTTATTTGTAGTAAAAATGGCCAGCAAATACCACACGATGATCGAAAAGTAGTTAAAGAGTATTTTAAAAACGACCTCGAAGGTCAAATTTGACCTTCGAGGTCGTTTTCTTTACCAATATTTTTTAACACAAAATAATAAATTAGGTAAGCTTTTTGTGTTAAAATGTGGATAAATAGGGGATAAGTAAGACCAAGTGTGTATAAAAACCTTGATTTTATTGACAAAATAAGCAAAATTTGACAAACAAAAAAATACTTATCTAGATTTTTTTAGCTAATACTAGCTATTTTTTTATAAAAAAGAAGCTTTTGGCTAAAATTTTTCTTTTTCTCTTGACAACAGCCTAAAAATCTACTAGTATATAGGCATGTTAATTTTGTTGACTAAGCAAGTTTAGTCTCAATTATATAAAAAACTGACCTTGACCAAAAAAGGTGAGTTTATTTTTTGTCCAAAAAAGGATTTATCCGCCCCAATAATAATTATTTTTTGAACTTCTATGGTGAAAAAAGCTTTAAATCCCGCTCGTAAGTTTTTTACTACTTTACGAGAAGCGATTCCCCTAACGGATTTAGTAGAAATCCAAAAAAAATCTTACGACTGGTTTTTTAGAGAAGGTCTCAAAGAACTATTCGAAGAAATCTCTCCAATTAAAGATTTTATCGGTCGTGATTTAGAGCTTTATTTTCTAGATTACTATTTAGATGAAGCAAAATTTGACGAAGTAACTGCCAAAGCTAAAAACACTACTTTTGAAGCACCGTTACGTGTCAACATTCGCTTGCTAAACAAAAAGACCAGTGAGATCAAAGAACAAGAAATTTATTTGGGCGATTTTCCCGTCATGACTGAGCGCGGAACTTTCGTTATCAATGGCGTGGAGAGAGTAGTTGTTTCTCAACTTATCAGATCAGCTGGTGTTTTTTTCACTTCTCAAGTCTTGCGTGGTCGCAGATACTATGGCGCCAAGATTATTCCTAATCGTGGTGCTTGGTTAGAAATCGAGACCGACGCCAATAATGTTATTTATGTAAAGATTGATCGTAAACGTAAGGTGCCAGTCACAGCTCTCTTACGTGCTTTTGGTTATGCGAGCGATGAAGAGTTGATTGCTTTGTTTAAAGATGTGGATACTCACCCAGAAGTAAAATTTATCCAAAGCAGTATTGCCAAAGATATTTCTCATAACGAAGGTGAAGGTTTGAAAGAGGTTTACAAACGTATTCGCCCAGGTGATTTAGCTACGGTTGATAATGCTCGCTCTTTGATTCACTCCATGTTTTTTAATTTTGATCGTTATGATTTTGGTCGTGTCGGACGCTATAAGATCAATGCTCGTTTTTCTTTAGACATTCCAAACAACAAAGACACCAGAGTTTTACGTCGCGAAGATTTGATTTTAGTAATCAAAGAAATTATTAGTTTGAATTTAAGTCAAGCTGAAGCTGATGATATTGATCACTTGGGTAATCGTCGTGTCCGTGCGGTTGGTGAATTAGTCCAAAATAAATTCCGCGTCGGTTTAGCTCGTATGGAAAGAATCGTGCGTGATCGCATGAGCACGCTAGATATCAACAACATTACCCCAAATCAATTGATCAATGCTCGTCCAGTCATCGGCTCTATCAAAGAATTTTTCATGAGTTCACAGCTTTCTCAATTCATGGACCAAGTCAATCCACTTGCTGAGCTTGAGCACAAACGCAGATTATCAGCGATGGGTCCTGGCGGCTTGTCTCGTGAACGTGCTGGTTTTGAAGTCCGTGATGTGCACCGCACTCACTATGGCCGCATTTGTCCGATCGCTACTCCTGAAGGCCCAAACATTGGTTTAGTTGGTCACTTGTCAGCTTATGCTCGTGTCAATGATTTTGGCTTTATCGAAACTCCTTTTAGAAAGGTTTTAAACGATATTCCTAATGAACCAAGAATCACTACTGGCAAAATAGCTCGTATTGACATCAGAGGCATTGTCAAAGCTGGTGAAGTGATTAGTGAAAATCAAGCCAAAGCCTTGGCCAAAGAAAAAGACTTAGAACTTATTGCCGTCAAACCACAAGTAACAAATGAGATTGTTTATCTTGATGCTTTTGAAGAAGAAAAATATAACACCGCCGCTGCCACTGTGCCGATAGATGCCGAAGGATATTTTATCAGCGACTATGCAGAATTAAGAGTGCATGGCTCACCTACTTTTGATAAAGTAGAAAAAATTGATTTATTAGACGTTGCTCCAAATCAAATCATCAGTATCGCTACTTCATTGATTCCATTTTTGGAACACGATGATGCGGTGCGTGCTTTGATGGGTACAAACATGCAACGTCAAGCTGTTTCTTTAATTCGTCCACAAGCTCCAATCGTCGGTACTGGTATCGAGGCTCGTGCTGCCCAAGACTCTGGACAGGTAGTGGTCGCCAAAGAAGATGGTGAAGTCACTTATGTTGACGGTAACAAAGTAGAGGTGACCAATAAAGACGGTGTGGCTATTAATTATAATTTACAAAAATTTGCTCGCTCCAATACTTCAACTAGTATGAATCAACACCCAATCGTTGATAAGGGCGACAAAGTAAAGAAACTACAAGCACTTGCCGATGGTGCAGCGACCGATCAAGGTGAGTTAGCCTTGGGTCAAAACATGCTCGTGGCTTATATGACTTGGGATGGTGGTAACTATGAAGATGCTATTTTGATTTCTGAACGTGTCGTCAAAGACGATCGTTATACTTCTATCAGCATCGAAGATTATTCTATTGATATCAGAGATACAAAATTAGGACCAGAACAAATCACTCGCGACATTCCAAACATCAGCGAAGAAAAATTAAAAGATTTAGATCACGAAGGTGTGGTGCGTGTCGGTGCCAACGTAGCTTCTGGCGATATTTTAGTCGGTAAGATCACTCCTAAAGGTGAAACCGAATTATCCGCTGAAGAAAAATTATTACGCGCTATCTTTGGTGAAAAAGCTAAAGACGTCAGAGACAGCTCTCTATACTTAAAACACGGCGAACGCGGTAAGGTGATTGATGTCAAGATTTTTTCTCGTGACAATGGTGATAAATTACCAGCCGGTGTGATTCGTAGTGTCCAAGTTACCATCGCTCAATTACGTAAAGTACAAATCGGTGACAAGATGGCTGGACGCCATGGTAACAAAGGTGTTATCTCTCGTGTTATTCCAGAATGTGATATGCCATTTTTAGCTGACGGCACTCCAGTAGATATTATTTTAAATCCATTAGGCGTTATTTCTCGTATGAACTTAGGTCAGTTGTTAGAAACTCACTTAGGTTTAGCCGCTAAGACCTTAGGCTACAAAGTAGCCACCCCTGCTTTAAATGGTGTCAAAGAAGAAACCATTAGAGAAGAGCTAGAAAAAGCTGGCTGGCCAGCTGACGGTAAAGTTCAGTTATATGATGGTCGTACTGGTGACGCTTTCCACCACAAGACAACTACTGGTATCGCCTATATGTTGAAATTAAATCACTTGGTGGAAGAAAAAATTCACCAACGTTCAATCGGACCTTACTCACTAGTTACTCAACAGCCATTGGGCGGTAAAGCACAATTTGGTGGCCAGAGATTTGGTGAAATGGAGGTCTGGGCTTTAGAGGCCTACGGCGCGTCCAATACTTTGCAAGAAATTTTGACTATCAAGTCCGATGATGTGCCAGGCAGATCAAAAGCTTATGAAGCCATTATTAAAGGCCAGCCAATTAACCGCTTAAATATTCCTGAATCATTTAACGTTTTAGTTCGTGAGCTGAAAGGTTTAGGACTAGAAGTAGAATTAATAGGTAAACGTGAAAAGAAAATTGAAGATATTGACGAAGCAGTTGCTGAAGCACTAGCCACTGAAGCCCCTATCATTATTACTGAAGAAGATGGTCTCACTGAAGTGAGCGAAAATAGCAAAGAATAAAATAACAAGAGTAACTAAAGAATAATTTTTATGCCTACTCCTTCATCAACCAAAACCACTTTTATGTTGCCAGAGCAAAGCACGGTTTTAGAATTTGATGCGATCAAATTAAAACTTGCTTCCCCTGACGATATCCATGAGTGGTCACACGGCGAAGTCGTGAAACCAGAGACGATCAACTATCGTACTCAAAAACCAGAAAAAGATGGTTTGTTTTGCGAAAAGATTTTTGGACCTTCCAAAGATTGGGAATGTTATTGTGGTAAATACAAACGTATTCGCTATAAAGGAGTAGTTTGTGACAAGTGTGGTGTAGAGGTCACTCGCGCCGTGGTGCGTCGTGAACGTATGGGCCACATTGATTTAGCTGCCCCTGTTTCTCACATTTGGTTTTTACGCGGTATTCCTTCTAAGATTGGTTTAGTTTTAGATTTAGGTGTCCAGGCTTTAGAAAAAGTTATTTACTTTGCTTCTTTTGTCATCACCCATGTTGATGAAGCGGCTCGTAAAGAAACCATCGAACAAATTCAAACTGAATTAAAAACCAAACGCAAACAAATAGACAATGAGTTCAACCAACGCTCACAAGAAATCAATAATCGTAAAGCTAAGCTTTTGAGTCAAGGTGATTCAGTTAGCAAAGTAGAAAAACAAATCGAAAAAGAATTAGTTGATTTAAATGTTGCTAAAATTGATAAGCTACAGACCC
>CAINYB010000012.1 GCA_903855135.1 uncultured bacterium
AAAAACTTTGAGCTCTTAACAAAAATGGAATTACCACTTTTGACAGTCTTAGCCGATATGGAGCTGGCTGGCATTGAGCTAGATGTAAAATTTTTGGGCCTGATGGAAAAAACTTTTAGTAGCGAGATCAAAAAAGTCCAAGCTAAGATTTTTAAATTAGCCGGAGCTGAGTTTAATGTGTCCTCGCCTTTACAACTAAAGGAAATTTTATTTGATAAACTCAATATCCAAACTCAAGGTATCAAAAAAACTAAAACTGGCCTCTCTACTGCTGCTGCTGAACTAGATAAGATGAAACATAGTCATCCAATTATTGAATTCATCATTGAATACAGAGAATTAACTAAATTACAATCCACTTATATCAAGGCTTTGCCGGAATTATTAAATAAAAAAACCAAAAGAATTCACACCAGCTTTAATCAAACAGTGACCGCCACTGGTCGTCTATCCTCTTCTGATCCAAACTTACAAAATATCCCGATCCGCACAGAACTAGGACGTAAAATTCGCCAAGCTTTTGTGGCACCAAAAGATTATGTTTTATTATCCGCTGACTATTCACAAATCGAATTACGTTTAGCAGCCTTTTTGTCTAAGGATCCAAAAATGATCGAGAGCTTTCAAAAAGGTGAAGATATCCATAGCCGCACGGCAGCAGAAATAAACAAGATTCCTTTGACTGAAGTGACTAAAGAAATTCGTCGCACTGCTAAAGAAGTGAACTTTGGTATTTTGTATGGCTTGGGCTCTCTAGGGCTTTCCCAGCGCACAGATATGAGCCGCCAAGAAGCCAAAGAATTCATCGAGCGCTACTTTGATATTTATAAAAAAATCAAAGACTATTTAGATAACACCAAAAGATTCGCCGCCACCCATGGCTATGTCCAGACTTTATTTGGTCGTCGCCGTGATTTGCCAGACATTCACTCCTCTTTACCACAGCTACGAGCAGCCGCTGAACGCATGGCGATCAATATGCCTATCCAGGGCACAGCTGCTGACTTGCTCAAACTAGCAATGATCAAACTCCACGCTGGCTTGCCAAAAGTGAGCATTGGCTCTAAGATGCTCCTACAAGTCCATGATGAATTGGTCTTAGAAGTGCCTACTAAAGACTTAAAAAAAGTTGCTCATTTTGTCAAAGACATTATGGAAAATATTTATCCTTTAAGTGTGCCTTTGGTAGTCGATCTAGAGTCAGGTCAAAATTGGCATGAACAAGAAAAATTAGAATTATGATTTTTTTCTTCTACGGTGAGGATTCATTCCGCGCTAAAAATAAAATAGATGCACTCAAAGAAAAATTTCATCAAAGTGTCGACAAGAGTGGACAAAATATTCTGACACTTGATGGAGAAACTTTAAGTTTGGCAAAATTTTTTGAAGCCGTTAAGGCTAATGGTTTTTTAGCTAGCAAAAAATTAGTTGTTATTAAAAATATTTTTACTAACAAAAAGTTAAAAGATTGGCAAGATGATTTAATAGCGTATTTAGAAATCCAAAAAGACACAATAGAAGAAAATTATCTGATCTTTTGGCAAACAGATAAGCCTGATGTCAAAAGCGCGCTTTACAAAACTTTAAAAAAATTTAAATACAGTGAAGAGTTTGCGAAACTCTCACCTGCTAAACTCGAAGCTTGGCTGAAAAATAAAATAAATAAAGCTAATAAAAATATTAGTCCGGCAAATCTAAATTTATTACTTACTTATGCCGGTGATGACTTGTGGCTCTTGAATCAAGAGCTCGATAAGCTGATTAATTTTGTTAATACTTCCGAAATTACAAGTGAAGATATCAAACTGCTAGTCGCTGCTAAAACAAATGATAATATTTTTCAGCTGGTTGATGCTATCGGTAAAAAAGATAAAAAGCTAGCGGCTGATTTATTAAACCAACAGCTAAAAACTGGCGCTAATGCTCTCTATTTATTGAGCATGATTGTCAGACAATATCGCTTACTTTTAAAAATTAAATTATTAAGTAAAGACTTAAATAATAGCTTTGCTTTAGCTCAAGCTCTCAAGCTACATCAATTTGTCGCCGAAAAAAGCCTAAGACAAAGTCAAGCTTATTCTTTGGGTCAGCTAAAAAGTATCTACAAATCTTTGCTTAATTTAGAAGAGAAATTAAAAAGCACCACGGGCGAACCCGAAGCACTTTTCTTATCTTTAATCTTGAATTTGTAAAACTAAAAAACTATTTGGTAGTTTTGGCTTTTAAGGCAGTATTGATACTGGCCATAAAACGAGACTTACGGCGCTTACCAGCATTGACTTTCAAGATACCTTTTTTGACAGCTTTATCAACTGATTTTTGTAATTTGTGGCTCAAGTCTTTAGCAGTATCGGCAATAGTACCGTCAGCAATCGCCTTTTTACCTTGTTTTACTAGCTCTTTGATATTACGTTTAACTAAACTATTAAAAGTCTGTTGTTTTTCATTTTTACGCAAAGCCTTAATGGCTGCTTTCTTGTTTGGCATAATTTAATCTTTTTTAAATAAAGTAATAAAATTGGACTGAAACTAAAACAGATGTTACCATAATCTTTAGTAAAAGTCAAGCCAAAAAACTAAAACGCCACAACTAATTTTTTACATTTTAATTCCCCGCTACGCGGGGGAATTATTTGATAATAGCTGCTTTTGACAAATAAATAAGGAAAAACTATAATGTAAAAGCTTAAATATTAAAAAAAACTTTATGAAGAAAAGTGAAATTTCTAATCAAAAATTATTGCTAACTATTAATCAAAGGTTTGATGAGGTTAATGAAAAGTTTACCAAAATAGATCAAAGGTTTGATAACGTCGATGAAAAATTCAATGAACAAAAAAATGAGTTAGATAATGTTCTGTTTACAATGAATAAATTTGCTGATGAAACAAAAGAAAGCCTAGATAGTCTTAATATACATGTTAATAAGCTAGAAGCCACCATAAATACTCAAATGCTTACCAAGGACTATTTGGACGACAAAAATTTAAAATTAAAAAGTATAGATAAATTAACTAATATTTTACAGAAAAAACAAATCATCAGTCCCGCTGAAGCTAAAATTATTTCATCAATTTAAAATACACCTAAAATTATATGAGCGAATGGATCAGCTGGCGAGACCAGCAATTAATCATCGAAAAAATTTATCGATCAGAGGATGCGATCACGAGCACCAAAAAATTTAACGAAGAATATCAAGATAAAATTGGCAAAGTTGGTGAGGCCGAAATGCTCCTCAATGACTTTGGACGCAAACTAAAAGAAACTGGTTTAGACAGTTTCTATCTTGAACGCTATATCAAAGAAGTGACCGGTAAAGATCTTAATCTAGAAGCTTTATAATTTCTGCTGGTGAAATTTTAGCTTTGTTTAAAGCCTCTAAATTTAGCTCTGTTTTTGCCAGGGCATTTTCTACTTTAAAATCACCTATACTTAATCTTCTTAAATCAGATAATAAAGCGCCCGTGCCAGTAGCTTGCCCTAGATCATGAGCCAAGCTTCTGATATAGGTGCCTTTAGAGACTTTTATTTCTACTTGTAATTTTGGATAGGAAAAATCAATAATTTTATAATCATAAATAATTACTCTACTGCTTGGTGGAGCAATTTTTTTACCTTGACGCGCTAAAATATTTAGTTTTTTGCCTTGCACTTTCTTAGCAGAATAAATTGGCGCCTGCTGTAAAATATCACCAGTTAATTTTTCTAAATTTACTTGTAAAATATCTAAAGAAAATTCTTTAGCGTTTTTTATCACCTCTATCTCACCTTCTAGGTCATAAGTTGTAGAGGTTTTGCCAAAAGTAATGGCTGCCAGATATTTTTTTGGCCATTCATGAAAAATATCTAATAGCTTAGTGGCTGTGCCTGAAGCTAAAATCAACAAGCCAGAAGCTAAGGGATCCAAGGTGCCAGCAAAACCAACTTTTTTTAAGTTTAGCAAACGACGCAACAAAGAAACGTAGGCAAAAGAATGATCGCCTTTGGCTTTATCTAGTAAATAAAAACCAGCGTTTGGATCGCCTAAAATATTTTTGATTTTATCTGGACTTAGCTGCATGTTTTTTTTCTTGTAATAAAGCTAATTGATCACGATACTCAATGGCTTTTTCGAACTGCCAATTTTCAGCTGCTAAATTCATCTTGTCATTAAGTTCTTGTTCTAAGAGTTTTAGCTCTTCTTTATCTAATTGTTTTAAATTTTGCTCAAACTCATCATTTTTATCTAGCTCTTTCAAACTTTGTTCTTTCAAAGCTTTATCGATACCGACTGGCGAAACATGATTTTTTTTATTATACTCTGCTTGGATTTGACGACGACGAGTGGTTTCGGCTATCGCCTCTGACATCGAGCCCGTCATTTGATCAGCGTACATAATCACTCGTCCCTCTTGATGACGAGCAGCTCTGCCCATCACCTGGATAAAAGCCGCTTTTGATCTTAAAAAACCTTCTTTATCAGCATCCAAAATAGCCACTAGCGATACTTCTGGTAAATCTAAACCCTCACGTAATAAATTCACTCCCACCAAAACATCATATTTACCCGAGCGTAAATCATGTAAAATCTGAATACGATCCAAGGTCTTTACCTCTGAATGCAAGTACTGAACTTTGATGTTTTTTTCTAATAAAATTTCCGTCAAATCTTCAGCCAAACGTTTAGTCAAAACTGTCACTAGAATTCTTTGTTTTTTAGCAACTGTGGCTTGAATCTCTTTGATCAAATCGTCTAGTTGACCGTTTTGTGGTCTGACAGAAATCTCTGGATCAAGTAAATAAGTCGGGCGGATAATTTGCTCAACAACAGCTTGCGAGCGAGTGAGCTCAAATTCAGCTGGTGTAGCCGAGACATAAATTGCTTGTCTTATATACTTCTGAAATTCTGAAAATTTTAAAGGACGATTATCATAAGCAGCCGATAATCTAAAACCAAAATCTACTAAATTTTCTTTACGTGCTTTATCACCTATATACATCGCTCTGATTTGAGGGATTGTCATATGTGATTCATCGATTAACAACAAAAAATCGTCTGGAAAATATTCTAGCAAACTAGTTGGCGGGTCGCCTATTTCTTTGCCGGAAAAATAGCGTGAATAATTTTCAATGCCATTGCAGTAGCCAGTTTGCTCGATCATTTCTAAGTCATGATTGACTCTGATTTTTAATCTTTCCGCTTCGACTAGTTTACCATTTTCTAAAAAGCGAGCCACTTCAAGTTTGGCATCATTTTTTATTTGCGCTAAAACATTTTTGATATTGTCTTTATTAGTCATAAAATGTTTAGCTGGATAAATATCTATTTCGCTCAAACTAACTTTCACTTGATGATTAAATAAATCTACTACTTCTATTTTTTCTAGCTCCTCACCAAAAAAAGACAAACGATAAAAACAATCCTCTTGACCAGATGCAAAGATATTAATAATCTCACCTTTGACACTGTAGCTAGCACGCACTAAATTTACATCATTGCGCTGATACTGCAGATCATTGAGTTGCTTTAAGATACTAAAGCGATGATAAATCTGTTTGAGCTGTAAATTTAATCTATAATTATTATATTCTAGTGGGCTACCAAGATTGTAAATACAAGAAACTGAAGCCACGATCAAAACGTCTTTGCGGGTCAATAAACTTTGAGTAGAAACATGACGCAAACGATCAATCTCTTCATTGATTTGCGTTTCTTTTTCGATATAAGTATCCGAAGCTGGTAAATAAGCTTCTGGCTGATAATAGTCATAATAAGAAACAAAATAATGCACGGCATTATTCGGGAAAAAATCTTGAAATTCAGAGGCCAGCTGCGCGGCTAAAGTTTTATTATGGGAAATAACTAAAGTCGGCTTATTTAAACTAGCCACTAAATTTGCCATCGTAAAAGTCTTGCCAGAGCCAGTAACGCCAAGCAAAGTCTGCTCTTTAAAACCAGACTTAAAACCAAGCCGTAGCTTTTTAATAGCTTCGGCTTGATCACCAGCGGGTTGATATTTAGCTTTTAATTCAAAATCCATAAAGTGGAGGGGTTTATTTCTCTAGATTGATAATCACTTTTGGCGAAGTCAGAGTCTGGCCGGCTTGATCAGTCACTAATAAATAAAATTTATAAACGCCCGACTTTAGACTTTGCTCCCCCCAGGAGAAATTCAGATCTTCACCAGGATTTTCAAAGACACTAAGCCAGTTTGATTGATTGCTTGGATCTAAAACATACAAATCAATCTTTTTTATTTGACTCGGATTTTGTAATTTTAAACTTAAATTAAGTGGCAAAGAATCTGTTTTGACATTATCACCATTATTTGGATTTAGCCATATAATACTATAATCATCAGAACTTCTTTCTGCTTGTAAATCAATATTTACTTTATCTTCTTGGAAATTATCCAGGTCATCAAAAGCTATAGCCTTGAGCTGATGCCAGCCGTTATTGATCAAAGGTGAAACTTGATAAGTAAAGCTAAATGGCGCCGAAAAACTTTCACCAATTTTTTGCTCGTCAATAAAATACTCTACCCGTGTGATCCCGCGGGGCGCAGAAGCAGTAGCTTGGATTTCAAACTGACTATTTTTTATCACGGTGCTGTCAGAAATATTTTTTATTTTTACACTTGGTCTTAATTCCGCTAAATGAATATTATCATATTCGGTTGGCGGTGCATCAGTCAGATAATTTTCTTTTTCCGCCCAAGCTTTTACCGGTCCTTCCCACAAAGAATACTGCGGATCATTTTGTGGAGACTCAGGCTGAGCACCGCTGGGACTATCTTTATCAACAAAATGTAAAATATCATGCACTTGCATATACCTTCTTTCTTCGATTTGTGTATATGGCGTATATTCGGTGGCAAGTAAACCAGACATCTTATCTATTTTGACTATTTGCTCGCTAGCTAAACTGCCACACAACATCGGACGATCACAGGTGCCAAGTTCAGTGGTTTTAAAAGATTCAGCTGGCTTATCTTTAACCAAAAACTTCATCATCTTTTGCCAAATCGGAGCAGCGATTTGTGAACCATCAGCCCCATTGCTCATGGCTGTATTATCATTGTTTCCCACCCAGACACCGACTGCTATTTGTGGCGTAAAGCCCATCGTCCAAGCATCATGATAATCATTGGTGGTACCAGTTTTAGCCGCGACTTGTCTGTCACCTAAAGTAAGATAATTACTTTCACCAAAAATATAAGCGCGAGCAGAATTATCAGACAAGACACTCGTCAATGATCTAATTGGTTCTTTTTCTAAAACTCGTCTGCCTTTATTTTCTTTATTCTCTTCAATCACCTTGCCTTTGCTGTCCTCGATTTTTAAAATCGCCATCGTATCCTTGGCTACACCCTCACGAGCAAAACCAGCGTAAGCATTAGTGTGCTCTAAAAGTGTCACTTCACCACCACCTAATACCAAAGATAAGCCATAGCGATCTTTATCGGTCAAAGTAGTGTAGCCAAACTTTTGCGCTAAGTCTAAAACATTGTCCATGCCCGCTAAATACAAGGTTTTGACAGCCGGAATATTTAAGGATCCAGCTAAGGCCTGTTTCATGGTCACTGGGCCATGCTCCTGTAAATTATAGTTTTTAGGCTCATAGGCTGGCCCAGAAGCCGCGAAGTTAGTCTTGAGGTCAAATAGTAGTGTGTCTGGTCTAAAGCCCTTGTTAAAGGCTGTGAGGTAAACCAAGGGTTTAAGGGAACTGCCTGGCTGACGAGGAGCTAGGACCACATTAAACTGACCATCGATTTCATCATTGAAATAATCTTTAGAACCCACCATGGCTAAGATTTCACTGTTCTCTGTATCTAAGGCGACCAAAGCCGCATTTTTAGCACCATAAGCACTAGCATTTTTTTCCGCTTGTTCAGCTACTAATTTTTCTGCTTCTTCTTGGGCTGACCAATCAATGGTAGTGATAATCTTCCAACCACTCTGCTCAAGCACCGTGTCGCCATATTTTTCACCTAAAAGCTGACGGATGTACATCACAAAATGTGGCGCTTTGATATTTTCTGCTCGTTTTTTAAATTTTAATTCTTCATTCTTAGCTGTTTCTGCTTCTTCTTTAGTAATATAATTTTGCTCAACCATCAAATCTAAAACTGTGCGCTGACGAGCAATCAAAGCATCTTTGTGAGTACCATAGGGTGAGTAATAAGATGGTGCTTGAGGTAAGGCTGCTAAAATAGCGCTCTCAGCAATACTTAGTTGTTTGGCTGGCTTGTCAAAATAATACCAAGCCGCTGACTCGATGCCATAGGCCGATGAGCCATAAGGAATCTCATTAAAATAAAGTTGTAAAATTTCTTCTTTAGAAAACTTTTGTTCTAAACGATAAGACAAAACCCATTCTTTTATTTTTCTGGATAAGGCACGCTCGTTTGTCAAAATAGCATTCTTCACAAACTGTTGAGTCAAAGTCGAACCACCTTGAGCGCGCTTGCCTTGCAATCTAGGGACAATCTGACCACGCAAAATTCCCCACAAAGAAACGCCGCCATGTTTGTAAAAATTTTTGTCTTCAATGGCAATAGTAGCATTGACCGCATAAGCAGGAATATCTTTGATATTAATCAAAGTTCTTTTTTCTGGGCCACTAAGTTCATAAAGCAAAATCTCTCCAGTGCGATCATAGATTTTAGTAGACAGCGACACTGAGCGATCGATGATTTTATTTGGATCAGGCAAATCTTTTGAGTACCAAGCCACTAGACCAATAAAAAATATACCGCCAACTAAAAAAGCAATCAAAATCTGTGGCCAAAAACGATAGATTAAATTTCTAAACCAACCATAATGCTTTTTAGCCGCCGGCCGATTTTTGATAATGTGCGCTATCTTTTCTTTGACTGGCGCCAAATGTTTTTTATGAAAAGAACCAGCACTTTTTAAAGGCCGGCGGGAGAAATTGTTATTAGAGTCAAAATTTGCCATTTTAGCTAGTACCCCCTCTGTCCTTTCGGACATCTCCCCAAGATCCCCGCATACGCGGGGAAGGGGGAGAAAATTATTTTTATTAAATTACTTGCTGAAGACTTTTGATTTTTTAATCCTGGCTATTTCTCTGGTCCCCGCATACGCGGGGACGGCGGAGATAAATATTAAGCTTAAATAGCTGACCAGGATTATTCCCGCCGTCAGGTGGGAAAATCATTATTACCAAGTATTTGAATTATAACAGAAATACGCTATAATTTGAATATAATTAATTAAGTCCGGCATACGCCGGATTAACTCAATATTATGGCAAAAATTAGCACAGATTCAGGCAAAATTCAACACTTCCTGTCAAGGGGGGTAGCAAATGTTTATCCGAATAAAAACTATCTAGAAAAAATATTAAAAGCTGATAAGCAATTGAGTATATATTATGGTATTGACCCAACTGGGCCAAGCCTACACTTAGGCCATGCCATTGAGCTAGAAAAATTACGTCAATGGCAAGAATTGGGTCATAAGATAATTATTTTGATTGGTGACTTTACAGCTACCATTGGTGATCCAACTGACAAAAAAGCTACTCGCCAACCTTTGACCAGAAAACAAGTTTTACAAAATGCTAAAGACTACCAAAAACAAGCTGCTAAATTTATTAATTTCACTGGTGCAAATAAAGCTGAGCTAAAATATAATAGTACTTGGTTTGCCAAAATGAAATTTGAAGAAATTTTGAATTTAAGTTCTAAATTTACTGTGCAACAACTCCTAGAAAGAGACATGTTTCAAAATCGGCTCAAAGAAGCTAAGCCAATCAGCTTACATGAGCTCATGTATCCGGTGATGCAAGCCTATGATTCTGTCATGCTAAATATTGACGGCGAGATTGGTGGCAATGATCAAACTTTTAATATGTTGGCTGGCCGTACTTTGATCAAACAACTTTTAGATAAAGAAAAATTCGTTATCACCATGCAACTTTTGACTGACAGCAGTGGCACGAAGATGGGAAAATCTGAAGGCAACATGTTGAGTTTTAGCGATTCAGCTGAAGAAATGTTTGGTAAAGTTATGTCTTGGACTGACGGCATGATTATGCCTGGTTTTGAATTATGCACTAGAGTTGATGACAAGGAATTACAAACTCTTAAACAAAATCTAGCTAAAGGCAAAAATCCTCGCGACTTAAAATTTTTACTCGCTAAAGAAATTGTCACTATTTACTATTCAGCTAAAGAGGCAGAAAAAGCAGCTGCTAACTTTGAACAAATTTTTAAGAAAAAAGAAATACCTAATGATATAGTAGAGATAAAACTTGCTAACAAAAAAATAAATCCAGTGGATTTATTAATCACTTTAAAATTTGTCAGTTCTAAAAATGAAGCAAAGCGTTTAGTAGAAGGTAATGGCATGAAAGTCAATCAAGAAAAAATAAATTCTTGGGAAAAAGATTTAAACTTAAAAACTGGAGATATAGTACAGGCGGGTAAAAGAAAATTTGCAAAAATAAAATAGCTTTAAAATTAAACCCGCCAAGATAATTTTACTAAACGCCCATTGGGCTAAAATCGTAAAATTATCTTGGCGGGTTTTTTGATAATCTATAAACCTTTTCTATAAAACTCAGCGGCTTCTTCTGGGGGAATAGGATTGATGATCAAACCAGAGCCAATCTCTACACCTGCCCAAACTGAACCACGCGGTACAACTTTTAAATACAAATGCTGATCGTCATCATTGATGAGTTGATGAAAATAAAAATTGTAAGGCAAATCTAGCTGACTGATTTTAGTCAAAATGTGTTTTAAAATTTTAGCCATCGAAAGCTTAGCATCTTTGGATAAGTCAGTAATATTATCTTGATGCTTTTTAGGCATGATCCAAACTTCATAATTAAACATTGAAGCATAAGGGCAAAAAGCAATCATATTTTTATCCTGCCAAATCAAACGTGGTCCCTTAGACTCATTTTTTATTACATCACAATACACACAAGTGCCGTGCTCTAGAGTGTACTCCTGTTGTCTTTTTGATTTATCTAATAAATGTGGTGGTAAAAACTCAGTCGCAAATATTTGTGAATGTGAATGCTGAAGACTGGCGCCAGCTACACCGCCGTCGTTTTTGAAAATCAAAATATACTCAATTTTTTTGTCTTTAGAAATCTCTTTGGTGCGTACCTGATAGGCAGTCAATAAATCAGCGATTTGTTTAACACTTAAATCTTCTATTTCTTTGGTGTGGTCTGGACTTTCTACTACCACCTCTTGACGACCATAGGCCTTTTTATTATTTATTGACACTGCTGGAAATTTGTTGGCAATAACTTTCAATGACCACTTTTCACCATTGCCTGTCTGATATAAAGCCTTTGTGTCTTTTAAAGACTCTGGACACAAAACACAAGTGCTTAATGGCTTATGATGATCTTTTGGCTTAATCACATCATGAGGCCTTTTACCACGCTTGGGCGCAATGATAACATATTTATCTTGAATATAATCTTTGCGGATTTCTGATTTTAATAATCTCTTTGGCATATTATTTAATTAATTTTTTGTATATTTTTAAATACTCTAAAGCTGATTTATCCCAAGAAAAATCTTGACTCATAGCCGATTTTATCATTTTGGCTAAAAGCTTTTTATCAGCAAAAATGACTAAAGATTTCTGCCAAACTTTTTCTAAAGATTGGCTGTCATATTTTGTAAAAACCAAACCTGTTTTTTTATTTTTAACAGTGTCTTTTAAGCCCCCAATTTCTCGAACGATTGGTAAGCTGCCATAACGCATAGCAATCATTTGGCCTAAACCGCAAGGCTCAAAATAAGACGGCATTAAGAAAAAATCTGACGCTGCATAAATCTTTTGCGCTAATTTGGCATCAAATTTTAAAATAGCTTTAAATTTCTTAGGGTATTTTTTATTGAGCAAAGTTAATTCTTGCTCATACTTTCTTTCACCAGTGCCTAAAATCACAATCTGTAAATCTTTGTTTAAAAATTTATCCCACAAAGGACTCAAAATATCTAAACCTTTTTGCTTAACTAAACGGGAGACGATAGCAAATATTGGGACATTTTTTTGCTCTAATTTTAATTCTTTTTGTAAAGCTTGTTTATTTATAGCTTTGTTGTTATGATAATTTTTTAAATTATATTTTTTATAAATAAATTTGTCTGTCGTTGGATCAAAAATATCTGTATCAATACCATTTAAAATACCTGCTAAATTTTTCTTTCTTCTTAATAAATATTTTTCTAAGCCGAAGCCATATTCTTTGCTTAAAATTTCTTTAGCATAAGACGAGCTGACGGTATTTATCATGTCAGCAGATAAAATACCTATTTTTAATTGATCTAACTTATCATCATCATAATAGTCTTCCATCAAAGCTGGGCTTAAATTTTTCTTTAATGATAAATTATCAACTAGATCTAAATGGCTTAAACCTTGGCTGGCTAAATTGTGAATAGTTAATAAGCTAGGAATGTTAGAAAAATTTTTATCCATTATACTATACTCATCAATAATAGTTGGCACCAAGGCGCTGTGCCAATCATGACAATGAACTAAATCTATTTTAAGTGGCAAGGCTCTGATGCTTTCAACAACGCATTTAGAAAAGATAGCAAATCTCTCTGCATCATTTTTAGCAGAATAGATATCTTTACTTGAAAATAGAGAATTTTTAACTAATAAAACTTTTATTTTGGTTTGTGGTAAAAATGTTTGGTAAATAGAAAATTGAATTTTAGTATCTATTATCTTTAGATTATTTTTTAACAATTTAACAGGGTATTTTTTAGTATCAATTGCCCCATAAAATGGCATAATAATTATCGGCTCAATAAAAGGTGCTAAAGCTTTTGGTAATGAACCTAAAACATCAGCTAAGCCACCCACTTTAACAAGAGGATTTAACTCGGCTGAAACAAATAGAATGCGTTTTTTATCTTTATTTAACATAAAAAGCTTGAAATAAATTCAAGCTAATTATAACATAAAAAAATTTGAAAACCAAAGCTTAATATAGATTAATTTTACGCTCTTTGGCCTCTACTAAGGCTAAATATTTTTCCACTTCATCTAATAAAAATTTCACCGAATCATCTTTGTGCATATAAAATAAAAATACCGCCGTACGCAAAGCTACCCAGGCTTGATATAAATTTATACGAGGAAAAAATTCAGAAGGAATGTCTTCAATTTTTTTACCAAAATAACTAGTAACAAAATACTCTTTTTCGTAGTTAACTTTAGCACGCGAAAAAAATCTATGCCCCATAAAATCCAATTGTTGTAAAAATGAACCTAGATCGAGCATCGGATCTCCTAAAGCTACATCTGTAAAATCTATCATTTTGATTTGTTTGGCTTCTAGACTAGTCAAAATCACGTTTTCTGGGTGATAGTCCCCGTAAACTAAACATGGGGTAATTTCATTTAAAAAATTTTGTTCCAAAACTCTAATTTCCTGTAATAATTTCCCCACTCTTTCACCTAATGATTGATTACTATGAATAATATCGTCAAAAAATTTTTTTATGCTTTGGCCAATGTTATCAACGGAAAAATTCGGCCAAACAAAATCATTTTTAACTTCTAAATTATGTAATTTTTTTACCCAAGCAGCCGCTAAATCCAAAGCATTAGCTAGATTCAAATACTCATCAGCTTTAAATAAACTAAATAAACGATGGCCGATTGAGGCTTCATAAATAAAAGCTAAATTTTCTTCTAAATAAAACAAGGGCTTAGTGACTAAATATTTACCTGAACTAAAACCATGATTGTATAAATAATTTAGTTTAGCAAAAGCCATTTTTCTAGAACCATCAGAATGACCAGTGGCAACTAACTTTATTTTTTTGATCTCGTCAGTTTTATCTAGATAATCCAACTTATAAGCGACGACAAAAACTGCACTAGTTTTGCCCACATGTTTTTTATAAGCATGTAATTCTAAATTTTTTACTTCCACAAAATCCGGATAATATTTAGCCAAATTTTGATTTAAACAATCCTTAATAAAAATCTCATCATTTAATAAAGCGACATTCTTCTTCTTTTTTTCAAGTTCCATAAATATGTATTTTATATGATATTCCGCTGACGCGGAATATCATGACTAATCAATGCCCACTTGCATCAGTGGATTTGATAAGAAATTAGGTATTATATTTACGCCAATGTGTTTCCCAAATTAATCTTTTTGCTTTAGCATAATAACGTTCAGCTTGAATTTTTTCTTGGCTACTTGCTTGTTTTAATGATCTGACTGATCTGACTAATTCTTCGACGCCATTATCCACCATATCTGGATGCCAAGCTAACCCTGAAAAAATACCAACTTTTTTGGCACTAGCCCACCAAAAGGTACAAGATGATAAACCGCGATCTAAGTGTAATCTTGCCCAAAAATAATTTTGATCTTTAGGATATTTTTTGACTAAACCAATGCTAAAATTTGTCAGTTGCCACAAAACCTGATGAATGGGGTTCTTAGGATTTTGCCATAAAGCAAATGGTATGTTTTGTTTTAAATCTTTAAGGCTAGTTTCCCAAGACGAATCTCGCAAACTAATGACTTGTGTTTGTTTCCCGCTTCGACGCGAGGCGAGTAAAGTTTTTAAATATTGCGAAACAGTCAAAACTTTTAAATTTTTATTTACTAAAATCTTTTCTAAATGTCCTTGCCAGTCTTCGTGCTTATGACCATACATTTCACCATCAGTGGCAGTGACAATGGTTTCTTTGATATCTTCTTTATTATGAAATTTTTGATAAATAATTTCCGCTGGATAATTTTGTGAATAATTTCTATCTCTGAAAATAATTTTTAAACCTAAATTTTTAATTTCATACAAAATATTATTATCAATTTTTTCTAAAGCAGAAATAGAATCCAAAATAATCCAAGCAAAACCTAATTTTTTAATAATTTTTGCGGTTTTTAAACTATAGGCCATTTCTGGTAGATAAAAACCTGCCAGTTTGATCTTAAAGTACTTAAATAAAATATCTTGGTTTAGTTTTATTTGTCTGACTATTTCTTGCTCTGGCAAGAGTGGTAAAATCGGATGATAACAAGCCGAAGCAGTGAGTTCTAGGCGTTTATTTTTAACTGCCTGTTGTAATTTTGCTAAAATCTCCGGCTCTAAAATATGCAATTGTTCGACTAAAGAACCACTGATATTTAAAGTAAAAGTAAAACTTGGATATTTGCTTAACAAAGTAAATAAATAATCATAGCTTTCGCGAGCAGTTTGATGAACTATGCCTTCTTCTTGCCAAGGTGGCTGATAAATATGTAAAAAATTAACCCAAGTGATTTTGGACATTTTATTTATTGTTCTTGTTTAAAAATTTTGGCTTTTTTATAAAGCTCTAAATATTTTCTGGCTGGCAAATCCCAAGAAAAAGAAGCTGACATGCCACGACGAATCAAATCTTTCCAAACTTGGCGATGATGATAGGTTTCTAGGGCACGAGTAAGGGCTACTAAAAGCTCAGCGGTTTTATAATTTTTAAAATTAAAGCCATTACCTTTAGTTTTTTTATCGGTCTTGGGATCAAAATTAATCACTGTATCCGATAAACCACCAGTAGCTCTCACTATTGGCACACAACCATAACGAAAACTGATAAGCTGATTGATGCCACAAGGCTCAAAACGAGAAGGAAGCAAAAAGAAGTCAGAACCAGCATAAACCAAGGTCTCTCGTTTTAAAACTTCTTGATGAGAAGGAATGACAACTAATTTATCTTTATAACTTTTTGATAATTTATTCAATTTCTGCACATATCTTTTGTCACCAGCCCCTAAAATAATCACTTGTACATCTTGCAAGAGCAAAGTTGGCAATACATCGATCACTAAATCAAAGCCTTTTTGCTCAACTAGACGTGAAGTCAAACAAATCAATGGTGTATTATCAGAAATTGGCAAATGATAAAGTTTTTGCGCATATCTTTTGTTGACAATTTTACGATGAATGTTATCAATAGTGTAATTTTTAATTAAAGTCTTGTCAGTCTTTGGATTATACTGATAATAATCAATACCGTTTACCACGCCAAAAAGTTTATGCCTACGATTCATCAAAATACGATGTAAATCTTGACCAAAATGTTTTTTTAAAATCTCTTTGGCATAAGTTTCGGACACGGTGTTGACAGCATCAGCGTACATAATGCCACGTTTAGCAAAGTTAATATAGGCCAAACTATTAGACTTAAAATCTGGCAGAGCAAGCTTGCCTTTATCTCTAGACTTGACTGGCACATCCCACCAATTTGAACCTAATTGAAAAGTGAGATTATGAATAGTAAAAATCGTTGCCGCCGATTTCAATGTTTGGCTATCTTTAAAACGCGTTGTTTTAAGATAAGGGATGAGGCCAGTGTGCCAATCATGGCAATGAATAATGTCCGCTTTAAATTTAAGTAAAGAGATAAGCTTGAGAGCGGCCACAGAAAATAAATAAAAGCGGGCGTTTTCTCGAGAAGATCCGTAAATATTTTTTTTCTTACCAAAATACTTATCACATCTAATAAAATAAACTGGCAAACCTGGCATTAATTCACCACGCCAAAAACTGACTTTAATATTATTTTTTTTATCGATATTAATCAAAACATCAGGGTAAATTTCTTTCAGATTATGCTTTTTTATATCAAGCACCTTGCTATAAAAAGGGGCGATAGCTATCACTTCATGACCTAAACGATGCAAACTTTTAGGTAAAGCACGGGCCACATCGCCCAAGCCACCGGTTTTGACAAATGGATCAAGCTCTGCAGAAATTGAAACTATTTTTAATTTTTTCATTGCGCTAAAGATAATTTTTGATTAAACCAAGCACCACAAATAGCGAGAGCTGCTGCGTCAGCGGCGTCATCTGGCTTTGGCACTTCTTTTAGTTTTAAAATAGTTTTGACCATTAGCCCAACTTGTCTTTTTTGCGCAGCTCCTGAACCAGTCAAAGTTTGTTTTACTTGCAAAGGCGTAAATTCTAAAATCTGTTTTTTCTCTTTAGCTAGCGTGAGCATCGCTACTCCTCTGGCTTGAGCAACATCGATACCAGTCGTAACATTACGAGCAAAATACAATTTTTCAATACTCACTAAATCAACTGGATGTTTAACTAATAATTTCTTAATAGCACTTTCTAGACTCAGTAAACGCTCAGCTAATTTTAAATTTTTTGCTGTTTTGATGCTACCACATTCTAGTAAAGTCAAAACTTGATTATTTTTAGACAAAAAAGCAAAGCCAGTATCCGCTAGGCCTGGGTCTAAGCCTAAAACAATAGTCTCTTGTTTAGATGTTAGCATTAGTATAAACGTTGTCGACATCATCGTCATCATCCAAGGCATCAAGCAATCTAATTAGCTTGTCCTCATCTTTGACCTCGACGTGCTCTTTAGCTAAATAAATTAAATTCGAATCAGAAATAGAAAAATTTTGAGCTTGCAAAGTATTTCTTAAATGCGCAAATTTATCTTTGCTTACTAAAACCCTGACTTTATCTTCGATGATAATGTCATCCGCACCAGCTTCAATGATTTGTAGTTCTTCTTCGTCTGTTAAAGTTGCTTTATCTAAAATCAATTCGCCTTTTTGTGAAAACATCCAGAGTACGCTACCGGCTGAACCTAAATTACCATTAACTTTATTCAAAATGTGTTTAATGTTTGAAACTGCGCGATTTTTATTATCTGTCAAAGCCTCAATAATCATCGCTACACCTTCTGGACCATAAGCCTCGTAAACTAAATGCTCAATATTAGCCCCATCTCCGACACCAGCACCACGTTTAATCGCGCGTTCAATGTTATCTTTCGGCATCGACAAAGTTTTGGCTTTATCGACAGCCATTCTTAATTTAAAATTAGTATCTAAATCCTGCCCATCACGAGCAGCGACCGTGATATTTTTTGATAATTTAGTAAATAAACTACTACGTTTTGAATCTTTGGCTTCTTTGGCTCGTTTAGTTGTTGCCCATTTAGAATGTCCGCTCATAAATTTATTCCTTATTAGTATCATTCTTCCGCCTGCGGCGGAAGAATCTCACACAAAATTATATAAAATTAAAACTAATAAACCCAGGTATTTATTGTCAGTTTAACAAAAAAAATAAGAAAAAACAAGCAAAAAACATCTGACATGCGCCAGAGTAAACAAAAAGGGTTGACGGGATTTTTTATTCATAATAAGATACTTATGTACTCGTTGTTTTCATCTCTTTACAGGCCACTTTTTTGCCGATCCCCGTATCCATGCTTGGTGGGGATTTTTGATTT
>CAINYB010000013.1 GCA_903855135.1 uncultured bacterium
CCATCAAAATAGCCAGCATAAGAGCCAGATCCAGCATGCCCATAAATACCGGTGCCACCAGCTGTACTACTTTGGCCAACTACACCGTTTTTACCATAGCCATAGACACCAGGAGCATTGACATTAGCTGACTCACCATAAACAGCATAGCCAGCATTGGCTTTGCCATACACAGCTATACCGCCAGCATTCGCTGACACACCATAAACAGCGTAGCTCGGATTAGCATTACTAGAGCCTAAAGTTGTCCCGTAAAAACCATAAGTATGCCCCGTCAGAGAGCCGTTTCTACTAGCACCACCCTTAAAAGCCCATTTCTCCTCCCCAGCACCAGTGATTTGACTATTAATGTCTAAATGGCTACTTAAAATTGTCACCGTATTTACGGTAGCTGAATCAACATTTAAAATATCATAGTCATTGACATCTAAGTCCGTATTTAACGGATTACTTAAAAAATTTAAACTAACATTGCCACTTGGTGGCGGACCAGCTGGTGGTGTAAATTCATCCGCCCAAACACCAGTGTCAATCGACCAAAAAGTCAACAAAGCTAAAACAGAAAAAGTAAAAGCAATTGCAATATTTTTTTTATCTTGCCACATAAATTTTTATTTATTTAGCTGTACACAAAGAAGCGTCTTTTTCTTTAATCATCGAAAACCAGTCAGTACCATCGCAATAACACAAAACATTATTTACTGCGAAATTATAAACTATCCCAGCTGACCCAACCTCACAGCTTGGTGCGCTAGCACCATCATCATCGTTAAAATCAAAATAGCTACCTTTACTAGCGTTAAAGGATATTATACCTCCACTCTTCATACCTAAAGTACCGGTTACTGTTGCACCAGCATTAATATTAGCAACCGTGCCGTTGACTACTAAGCCGTCACTAAAAGTGCCTTGAGTAGCAAAAATTGAACTAGCAAAAGTACCAGAACCCAAAGCTGTTACTTTAAATTTATTACTACTATTATTTTGTAATAATAATAAGTTAGCTCCACTATCACTAGTGTTTGGTAAATTAGCATAAATAATATTCTCACCAGCCAACAGAGCTGTTTTTGGGGTGACTTGCATCATGCCTTCTTGATAATAATCGCCTAATAAATCTAATTTATGAGCAGGCGTCAAAGAACCAATACCGACATTACCACCCATAATTGACATGGAATTTGCTTGAGAAAATGTTTGAGAAGCTGTGTCGTCAAGATTAATACCAACTGAATCTGCACCTGAAACAGTGATCGCCCCCAAAGCCAAACTATAGTCGCCATCAGCCGCAGCTGAATGTCCAGCCGCAAAACCATATAAACCATTAGCCGTACTATTATTACCAAAAGCTGCCGAGCCAGCTACACCGACCGGTCCAGAAAAATAGCCAGCCCAACCAGCATTAGCTAAACCATAAAGAGCTGTGCCACCAGCATTATTAGAAACAGCAGCAACAGCATAGCTATTAAAACTATTGCTTGAAGCATTAGTATCTGCATATAGGCCGTAAGAAGTGCCTCCGCCAGAAGCTATACCTGCACTAAATAAACCAGCTTGAGTAATAGTACCTATCATCACTGCATTTGCCGCTGTTAAATCTATCGAGCTGTTGCTAGCCACAATATCCACAGTACCTTGGCCAGAGCCATAAGGAATAGTTAAATCACTAACACCTAGGTTACTTGTATTAAATGTATCAGCGGTCAAAGTGCCAAGTATATTGACAGAAGTAGTAGCAGTCAATGTCTCTACCCTTAGATCATTTACATTAATTAAATTATTATCAGCCACATCAACATTATTATCAGAACCGACTGTCAGTGGTATGGAAATATCAGCATTATCGCCTGGGCCAGCACCTGGTGCTTGCCAAGCAGACAAGACTTTTTGCTGGACAAAAATTAAACTTAAAATAGAGGCAGTCAAAACTAAAAACCAGAGAGCAAAATTGTTTAAGAATATTTTTTTCATATTTTTATTTTTTTAACATAATTATTATAACACAAATTCTGATACTTTACCAAATATTGCTTTAGTTCAAAAAATTAGCTATAATTTATAAGGATTAAAAGACTAAAATAAAAATATGGATAAAAAAATTATTTTAAAAATCATCGCTGTTGTGATTATCTTTAGCGGTGTCAGTGGCGTCTTAGGCTACTGGTGGCAAAGACAATTAGAAAAAGGCTATGTCTATCAAAAACAAGCTATAAATTTACCACCAGCTATAAATCTTGATGGCAATCAAGAAAATGAACTAAAATTGCCACCTATACCAACTCTACCAGAATCAGCAATTATAAATACCTACACCGGCCAAATTATCGAACTCAGTGCCCAAAAATTAGTCCTAGACACTAATTATGGTCAAAAAACTGTTTTGTTTGACGAGCAAACTGATTTTGAAAAAATGTTTGTCCCAAAATTCCCCTCTCTACCTCCAGTGCCTGGATCAAAAACTCAAACAAACACAAATAATATTCCTGAACCAGAAAAAATATCTTGGAAAACTTTATTGACTGGCCAAAAAATTCAAACTTTTACTAGCACCAATGTCCGTAATCAAGAAGAGTTCAAAGCTGATAAAATCAGTTTAATCGTAAAATTAGATAATTAATAATCCGGCATTCGCCGGAGTAACCAAAACTATATGACTACTTACTACATTGTTTTAGGCATAGTTGTCGCTCTAGTGTTATGGCTAATCGCTATCTATAACTCATTGATTCGCTTAAAAAATCAAACTCAAGAAGCTTGGTCAGATATCGATGTCCAGCTCAAACGACGATATGATTTGATCCCAAACTTAGTCGAAACTGTCAAAGGCTATATGAGCCACGAAGCTAATGTCTTGACTAAAGTAACCGAAGCAAGATCCCGAGCCATGCAAGTCACTGACCCAACTCAAAAAGCAGAAGCCGAAAATGCTTTATCTGATACTTTAAAAAGTTTATTCGCGGTCACGGAAAATTATCCAGATCTAAAAGCTTCACAAAACTTTTTACAACTACAAGACGAAATCTCTGATACGGAAAATAAAATCCAAGCTGCTCGTAGATTTTACAACGGTAATGTCCGAGACTTTAACACTAAATTACAAGTCTTTCCAAATAATATAATTGCTGGTTTCTTGAAATTTACTGCTTTTAGTTTCTTTGAAGTAGGCTCTGAAAAAGAAAGAGAAAATGTCCAAGTAAAATTTTAATAAAATCTTTCAAAATCTCCCCGTTTACGCGGGGAGATTTTTATTTATTTAGCGTTGACAAAAACTACTATTTATTGTTATATTAAAATGAAATTAATCAATTAAAGAATAGCTATTTCTCCGCCGTAGGCGGAGAAATATAATACTATAATATCAAGCCTATGTATAGTCAAATCGCTAGTAATAAACGAAAAAGTCTTTTATTAATGCTACTTTTCATCGTTGTTATCTCCGGCCTAGCCTGGATATTTTCTACAATATATGGCGGTAACGCCGATATGGTAGTATTTGCTATTATTTTTGCCTCTGGCATGAGCTTAATCAGCTTTTTTGCGGGCGATAAAATAGCTCTAGCTGCCGCTGGCGCCAAAGCCATAACTAAACAAGAAAATCCTTATGTTTATCGTTTAGTAGAAAACTTAAGCATTACCGCTGGTATCCCTACTCCAAAAATACATATTATCAACGAGCCACAAATGAATGCCTTTGCTACTGGCCGTGATCCTAAACATTCCTCTATCGCTTTGACTACTGGCCTCATAGAAGGCTTAAACAATGAAGAGCTAGAAGGTGTGATTGCTCATGAATTATCTCACATAAAAAACTATGATATTCGTTTAATGATGGTGGTGATCGTTTGTATTGGCATCATTACTCTGATGTCTGATTGGATGATGCGCAGTTTTCTCTGGCGCGGTAATCGCGATAGCGATAATAAAGCAAACGGCGTTTTAATGCTTGTGGGTTTAGTATTAGCTATTCTCTCACCACTTTTTGCACAACTGATCCAGCTGGCCGTTTCACGCAAACGTGAATTTTTAGCTGACGCTTCTGGCGCCTTACTTACTCGCTATCCAGAAGGACTTGCTTCAGCTTTAGAGAAAATCGGCCAACAAACTATTCCGCTACGTCATGCTAATAAAGCCACTAATCACCTCTACATTGCGAGCCCCTTAAGAGGTGAAAATATCAAAAAACTATTTTCTACCCACCCACCAATCGCCGATAGAATCAAGGCCTTAAGATCCATGTAGAACTACTATATTTACCCGCAATAAACTAACTCGCTTACCCCGCCGTAGGCGGGGTAAGCTCAGGAAATAAATTATGGAGAAAGATTTACAAAATATTTTAAATAAATTCACTCATCACTTCAAAAAAGTTTTAATCTCCGCGCAAAATATTGCTTGGTTTAAAAAACAAAAGCAAATTGAAGCGATCGATATCTTGACAGCCTTAGTCAAAACTAAAGGTGCTTTGGGTGCAGAAATTTTACTCAAAAAAGAAGTAGATAAAATATTATTAAGTCCTGATAAAGCGGAAAATAATTTTTCCGAAATAAATTTAGAAACTGCTTGGGATGATTTGCCACAGCCTTCCACTAATTGTCAAAAAATCATTGAACGTGCGATTTTGATTGCTTTCAAAAATAAACATCGCTATATCGGCACTGAACATTTACTAATGTCTTTGACCGAAAGCGATGATCAAATATTAAATAAAACTTGGGGCTTAGCCAAAACAAATCCTAAAGCTATCCAACAACATTTAAATTTAGTTTTAAAAACTACCTCTAAATTTAATGAAATCACTCTTAGTGAAGACCTAAAAGAATTAGACACTTTAACTGATGATCAAGCTAATAATATTTTAAAAAACTTTACTCTAGACTTAACTGACGAAAATATCCAAAAAGATATCGATCCAGTCATTGGTCGTGCTCAAGAAATCGAACGCTTGATTCAAATCTTAGCTCGTCGCCATAAAAATAATCCTCTACTTTTGGGTGAAGCTGGTGTCGGTAAAACTGCGATCATCGAAGGTCTAGCGAAAAAAATATTATTAGGAGAAGTGCCAGATATTTTATTAAACAAAAAAATATTGACTTTAGATTTACCCGGACTTTTAGCAGGCACGATGTATAGGGGGGAATTTGAGTCTCGCTTAAAGCAAGTGATCAACGAAGCTCAAAATAACAAAAATGTTATTTTATTTATCGATGAATTACATAATATCATTGGCGCTGGCTCCACTGGCGGCTCGATGGATGCTGCCAATATCTTAAAACCAGCTTTAGCCCGTGGCTCATTTCGCTGCATTGGCGCTACTACTTTTGATGAATACAAAAAATTTATCGAGAATGACAAAGCACTTGAAAGACGCTTTCAAGTCATCAATGTCGAAGAAGCAAGCAGTGATGAAGCCCTACAAATCTTGCAAGGCATCAAAAAAAATTATGAACAATTTCATAAAATCACTATCACTGACGAAGCCTTGCGGCTGGCTGTACTTTTAAGTAAAAAATATTTTCCTGACAAAAAATTACCCGACAAAGCTATAGATATCTTAGACGAAGCAGCCGCTAAATATAAAATCAAACACAAACAAAATCCTGACTTACAAGAAATTCGTAATTTAGAATTAGAATTAAAAAAAATTTATCAAGAAAAAAATCAAGCTATTTTAAGCGAAGATTATACCCAAGCTTTGGGCTATAAAAATCAAGAAGAAACTTTGCTTTTAAATTTAAATAAACTAAAAACTAGCGTCGACAAAAAAAATCAAGTGATCAAAGGTGTTTTAGGTGCTAAGGATATCAAAGACACAGTAGCTAAAATAAATAATTTAAAAACTATCGAGCTAGATAAGACTCAAGAAAAAAGTTTATTAAACTTAGAGCATAAATTAAGTACTGAAATTTTTGGTCAAAAAAATACTTTCCAGCAAATCGCTAATACTATTCGCAAAGCTAAAACTGGCTTACAAGATGCCAATCGACCGCTCGCCTCTTTTATGTTTTTAGGCGCTAGTGGTGTCGGCAAAACTGCAACCGCAAAATTATTAGCCGAAATTTTATTTGGTTCTAGCAAAAACTTGATCCGCATCGACATGTCTGAATTTAGCGAAAGCTTTACTATCTCTAAACTTATCGGTGCGCCAGCTGGCTACGTCGGCTATAAAGAAGCTAATAAATTTAGCGACTTAGTCAAAAATAAACCGCATAGCCTCATTTTGTTTGATGAAATAGAAAAAGCTCACAGTGATGTTTTCAATTTATTATTACCGATTTTAGAAGAAGGAGAACTAACTGACAGTAGTGGCCGGACAATCAACTTTAAAAACAATGTCATCATCATGACCTCAAATATTGGCTTAGAAGCTTTTAACCAGCAGGCTATAATTGGTTTCAATTTCACTCAAGAAAATGATAAAAAAGAAGAATTTACCCAAATTAAAAATAGTATTTTACAATCTTTGCCTGATTATTTTCCGCCAGAATTTTTAAATCGTTTAGACAACATTTTAGTTTTTGAATCTTTAGATAAATCTGCGGCCGAAAAAATCATCCAAAAAGCTCTTGCAAACTTACAAGCTAAACTCAAAGATAAACAAATTGCTTTAATTTTTGAGAAAAAAATCATCGCTTGGCTCTTAAAAAAAGAAGATAGTCTCAAAGAAGGTGCGCGCTCACTCAAGCGTTTAGTTGATCAAAATATCACTGATCAAATTGCTTTGAAAATCATGCAAGCTCATCCGAAAAAAATAAAGATCAAATTAGCCAAAGATAAAATTATAATTAATTAAAGGCAATGAAAGAGGAAGCCACCGCCGTAGGCGGGGTCCCGCCACAGGCGGGAAAAAGCGATTTTAAAAAACTGTGGAATAATCTCTTAGATTATATTTGGCCACAATTTTGTTTAGGCTGTGAACAAGAAGGTTCACTCCTCTGCCAGACTTGTCTTGATAATATTCAGCTCTTGCCAGCTGACTATCAGGCTTGGCCAGAAAATAAAAATGATTTTGTATTTTCACATTGTCATGTTTGTTTAGACTATCATCAAGCTTTGACCCAAAATTTAATCAAAAATTTTAAATACCAATACTTAAAAGTATTACAAGAGCCATTAACGCAAATTTTTGTCAAAAAAATTAAACAAATAAATTTAAACCCTGACATTATTATTACCAATATACCTTTGCATAACAAAAAAAGAAAAAAACGTGGTTTTGACCAAACCGAAGTTTTAGCCAAAAACTTAAGTCTAAAAATTAATATCCCTTATTATTCTTTATTAACACGCTCTAAAAATACTAAACCACAAGCACAGCTAGAAAGAAATGAGCGACTGCAGAATCTACAAAATGCTTTTACGCTCAAGCAAATCGACCAAAATTTAGTCAAAAATAAAACTATTATCTTAATAGACGATGTGGCAACTACCGGCACAACTCTAAATGAAGCAGCTAAAGCCTTACGAATATTAGCTTCCAAGGAAATAATTGCCCTAGTTTTAGCCAAAAATTGACCTTGCCAAAAAGACAAAAATATATTATGATATAGCCTGTTATCAAGCTTTATTGAAGATATACTTTGATAATGTTTATTACCCATAAATGTGGAGAGGTGCCTGAGTGGTTGAAAGGGGCACCCTGCTAAGGTGTTATCCGGGAAACTGGATCGAGGGTTCGAATCCCTCCCTCTCCGCCATTCGACTATGTTCTGCTCTGCAGAACTTCGCTCACCTCTCGGCCGTGAGCTCGAGGCCGAACGGTGGCCTTTGGCCACTTGCGTTCTTAATAAACAAGCGTCGAATGTCCCGTCTTCGACTCCGAGGTCGCTCAGACTCGAGGAGAACATAAGTGAGGGACAACAATAAACAAATGGAGAGTTGGCAGAGTGGTCTAACGCGGCGGTCTTGAAAACCGTTGTCCTGAAAGGGACCGAGGGTTCGAATCCTTCACTCTCCGCCACTCGATTCGCCTTTTGCTTCGCAAAAAGCTCACTCGTGGTCGCCGGTGTCTTCAACACCTTTGACCATTCTATTTTATAGAATCGAGTGTCTTGCCATTCGGCCCTGAAGGGCTCAGGCCCTGAACGGGAGCGAGTGCAGCGAGTCGAAAGGCATTCGTTAATATGTCCTCGTAGCTCAGTGGATAGAGCGTTTGGTTGCGGTCCAAAAGGTCGCAGGTTCGACTCCTGCCGGGGACACCATTTACCACAATATCTTTAGTTAAATCAACACGGTTCGCCCTGCATGCGCTGGGCGTCCGGCGAATGCCGGACGACTCCTGCCGGGGACACCATAAAATCACAGCTTAATACAAGCTGTTTTTGATTATTTAAATTTCTCTACATCCACCCCGCGTACGCGGGGTGGACTGTTCCATAAAATCAAAAAATCTTGTATAATATAGATAAAGATAATTATATGTCAGAAAATAACAATTTTAAACAATCATTTTTAGAAGAAGATGTAGACGCTGAAGAACTAGCCCTTCGGCAAGCTCAGGGTGACGAATATGAAGATGAAAATTTAGCTAGTGATGATATTTTAGCCCAATGGCAAATACCAGAATTTCATAAACACGCCAAAACTAAAAAATGGTACAGTTACTTCTTTTTAATTATTGGCGTCATTATTACCATCTCAATTATTGGCATTAATATTACACTATTTAAAATTTCTAACCAAGCATTTGCCATTACTTTTGATAAAGGTAATTATCTATTTATTATTTTTATCATTTTAGCTACTATCCTCTACTGGACTTTAGAAAAGACTAAAATAAAAGAGCTAACTTTTACCATCACTTATGAAGGCATATTTCTAGCTAATAAATTTATTGATTTTAAAGACCTAAAAAATTTCTATATTATCTATCAACCACCGCAAACAAAAAATCTTTACTTACAGTATAAAAATACTTTTAGGCCATACTTACAAATTCCTTTGCTTGACCAAAATCCGGTGGAAATCAGAAAAATTTTATTAGAATTTTTGCCTGAAGATTTAGAAAAAGAAGACGTTCCTACACGTGAAGCGATCAGCGGTTTACTCAAACTATAAAAAGCATAAAAAAAATAACCCCGCCCCTTAGACTATGCTCAGGGCGGGGTTATTTACATCAATAAGCTCATGCAATTAGCTGAAATTAGTATCAAAAAACTACATAAAATTGGCCAAGAAAAAGCCAAGATTTTAGCAAAAATGGGGATCAAAACCATTGGTGATTTGTTATGGCATTTTCCTTGGCGCTATGATGACTTGAGTGAAATCAAAGATATTAGTCAACTAGAAGAAAATGTTTTAACTACAGTCCGGGTAAAAATTTTATCTTTAAAAACTTTACGCTCTTGGAAAAGAAAAATCACCATCACCGAAGTGCTCGCCAGTGACGGCCAAGATCAGCTAAAAGCTATTTGGTTTGGTCAAAAATTTGTCGGTCAAATTCTTAAAGTCGGTGATGAAATATTTTTGAGCGGTAGACCAAGCTTGAAAAATAATCTTTGGCAATTTTCTAGCCCTGCTTATGATAAAGTAAAAGTAATTAATATCCACAGTGCTCGCTTAGTCCCCATCTATCACGCTAGTTTTGACCTTAGCCAAAAACAATTACGTTTTTTGATCAGTCTTGCTTTAAAACATGCACCTAAAATAACTGACCCTCTACCCGTAGAAATTTTAAATCAAGAAAAATATCCTTATTTACATGAAGCTTTGCAAGCCATCCATTTTCCTGAAGAAGAAACAGATTTAATTTCTGCTACTAAACGTTTAAAATTTCAAGAGTTATTTTATTTGCAATGCAAATATCAGCTAGCCAAAAAAGATTATTTACAGCATGAAAGCTGGCCCCTCATAAAACAAGACAAAATTTTAAAAGAAACCATTGCTAATTTAGCTTTTAGTTTAACATCAGATCAAAATAAAGTACTGGATGAAATTTTACTTGACTTAAAACAAAGTAAACCAATGAATCGCTTAGTCGAGGGTGATGTCGGCTCCGGTAAAACTATTGTCGCTATCTTAGCCGCCTTAAATACCATCGCTAATCAAAATAAATTTCAAGCTGTGCTGATGGCTCCCACTGAAATTTTAGCTCAACAACATTGGCAAACTATCCAAAAAATATTACCCAAAAAATATCAGGCTACCTGTGCTCTACTCACCAAAGATCAACACATATTAGCAGATAAGCCTCTCGAAAAAAATGATTTGGTCAAAAAAATAAAAACTGGTTCCGTCCAATTTATTATCGGCACTCATGCTTTGATCCAAGATAAAGTAGATTTTGCAAAACTTGCTTTAGTCATCATCGATGAACAACATCGTTTTGGTGTCAGACAAAGACAAGCTCTACAACAAAAAAGTAAATTTCAAGTCCCCCATCTTCTGTCGTTAACAGCTACACCGATTCCTCGCACGCTAGCCCTGACGCTTTATGGTGATCTAGATATTTCTATCATCAAAGAAAAACCACAGGGTCGTAAAGACATCAAAACTATTTTAGTGCCGGAAAGAAAACGTCAAGCTGCTTATCAATTTATCAAAGAAAAAATCACCTTAGGTCAACAAGTTTTTGTCATCTGTCCTTTGATAGACGAAAGCGATACTTTAGGCTACAAGTCTGTGACAACCGAATACAAAAAACTAAATGAAGAAATATTCCCTGATTTAGCCATAGGCTTATTACACGGCAAGCTAAAAAGTGAAGAAAAAATAAAACTGATGGCTGATTTTAAAGCCAATAAATTCCCTATTTTAGTCGCTACCTCGGTGATCGAAGTTGGCGTCGATATTCCGCAAGCTACTCTAATGATCATCGAAAGTGCTGAAAGATTTGGTTTATCACAGCTTCATCAATTTCGTGGCCGCATTGGCCGCAATAGTCTAAGTAGCTACTGCTTATTATTTACTAGCAATAGTAGTCATCTCGAAAAAGAACGTCTCAAAGCAATGACGCAAACTAACAATGGCTTCGAGCTAGCGGAACTCGATCTAAATTTGCGTGGTAGTGGTGAAATCTTTGGCACTAAACAAAGTGGTTTGATGCAACTAAAAATAGCGACTTTAAAAGATACTGAAGAAATCAAAAAGGCCCAAATTTGGGCCAAGAAAATAATTCAAGAAGAAAAGTATCAAACCAATAAACCTCTACAAAAACTACTCAAAAATTTAAAAACTGAAATGCATTTGGAGTAAACTAATCCCCGCAATTATCTGCTTGTGGTGAAGGAGTGCTAGAAAATTGTGCTGGATGTGCTAACCGATAATCTACAGGAAATTCACAATTATTTACGTAATCATCTACATCACAACAAGTATCGACCATATCTCCATTGATATTTTTTACTACTCCACAATCATTATCATTATTGCAGCTGGCATCATCAAGTTGTTTACAACTATTAGCAGATACACTCCAAATACAAGGGCCTTCATTGACATTACAAAAATTATTATCACAAGTGCTAGGATTATTATACTTATAACAACCCGGTGCCATAGCATTAACAATATCACAATTTAACTCATCGGCTGGTAGTTGACAGCCGCAAGTATAAGTTTCTAAGCCTAAATCATCTTTCAAAATTGGACATTTTTTACCAGTAAATCCCAAGCCCCATTCCATACAAGAATTGCCTGAACTACAAGACTGTCCAAGACATTCTATTCCAGAAGAAATGGTAGTAACCCGGCCACAAGAAGCTTCTATTTGTTGACATTCTTGGATGCCAAGAAATTTCGGATCAATATGCCCTACATCCAAATCACCTAAATCTACTAGTCTGGAAGAAATTTGACTTAATAATAAATAACCGCCAAATAATAAAGCTAAGCCAATTAAAGCGGAGATAATTGTGTCTTTAGCATTTTCTATTTTACCAGAATTACCAGCTGCTATAATCCATTGCCAAGCAGCAAAAACAATCATAAAGATAGCAATCACGCCCGCAAAGCCAGCGCCATATTTATAAACAGCATTGATATAAAGACCAACTGTTTTAGAATTAACTAAATATTTAGTAGCGTCATAGGGGCATTTTTCTGTTAAAAATTCTTGAATCCCAGGAATAGGCACATTAAAATCTATACAAACATCTTGTGATTGAAGCTTCATTGTTTGCCAAACACTATTAGATTGATTGCCTGCCTCACCACAATCACAAGTAGCACTACCCACACTAGCGTGGATATGTTCCTGTGGTTGACCTTCTAACTCTAAAAAGGCATTAGCATTACTACAACTTCTAGCTTGTTGTAATAAAATATTTTTTTGTTCAGTGCTTAAATTTTTACTCCTTAAATCTACCGCATGAGAACCAGCGCATTTACGAGTGCCGTCATCTAATGCTTTACCACCATAATGGCAAGAATTAGCGTGGTGCGAGCATTGAGGATCATTCCAATTTGTTACGCAAGCACTAAAAACACCTGGATCATCACCAATTGAAGTAATGACTATATTTCGATCTTTAGTATATAAACAGCCTAAATAAGCCCTTAATTCTTGACTGGCCTGCGTACAACGATTAGTCCCTTCTCCTGCATTAATCTCTAAACCTTCACAAGTCTCAGCTAAAACTTTATTCCCAAAAGAAAAAAATACTAGTGCAAAAAATAATATTAAAAATGGATAATAAAATATTTTTTTCATAAAAAATTAACTACAATTTAATAAGCTGTCTGGCACCTAGCACCACAACTACTACGCAATTCACATTTATCTGCACCTGTTTCACAACAACAGTATTGAGAATTGGTATTAGTTTCTCCGCTAGCTGTTAAACACTCTGCGTTACCACCACATAAACCACTACTTATCGATAGGCACTCGTCAGTGCCATCCTCATCCCAACGACAATCACCCACTGCACTTCTACAATTATTTTGCAAACAATGCGTAGAATTTGTATAATCTCCACAACTAGTAATACCTGAACAGTTCTGTAAGGGGTTTATAGCTTCCATACAATCATCTGCCTCTGGACTTTCTATCGGCCGACAATCATTAGCGGAAAGATTATCTACAGCACAACAGAAACCCGGCAAACAATCAGTTGGGTCATCACAATCATCACCATCAATGCCCCTCTGACCACCAAATTCATCACAAGTATCATCATCCTCATCCCACTCACAAAAAACTGGCTGAAACATTTTACAAGCCGACTCTTCTCCGTCCATAACACCACAATACTTTGCTTTACATTCCTCTAAATCATCCCCCTCGACATCTTCATATTCAGGCCCACAAATCCTACCACAAGTATCTGCAAACTCTCCTTTGAGAGCAAACTTATCAGCACAACAAAGTAATCTTCCGGTATAGTTTTTAGAACGAGCTAAATCAATACTTATATCACACATACTATTAATTCCACAACGTTGTTCAACTTCACTCCAATAACAATCCGACGTACTCTGACAATCTTTTTTTTCCAGAGGTTCACAAGTATCATCTTTTAAGAATCTCGATTTTATTGGTGTCATGCCGTCTAAACTTTGTAAATCAACTAATCTAGAAGAAATTTGACTCAATAATAAGTAGCCACCAAATAATAAAGCCAAACCAATTAAAGCGGAGATAATTGTGTCTTTGGCATTTTCTATTTTACCAGAATTCCCTGCAGCAATAATCCATTGCCAAGCAGCAAAGACGATCATAAAGACAGCTACTACCCCAGCAAAACCAGCGCCATATTTATACACGGCATTAATATAAAGGCCAATTGATTCAGGACCAATCTCTTGCTTTCCCTCAAAAAAAACAGGAATATCTACGTTAGGAATAAAAATAATACCATCACTTTTACTATCATTACAGGTAGCATTGGCCGCATCATTTCTTTGCCCAGTCGCTGGATCAATTGTAGCCGTTGATTCTGCTACCGCACAACTGTCTACATAAGCATCACCCATTAAATTTCTTAATGCTTGATCATTGTTAGGAGTATTTGGAGTTGGCGCAGGATAATCATCTAAATTTTGAGCAAAAACTAAAGCGCCCAGAGCAAAGGAAAGTGTGCTAAAGATAAAAATTAAAAATATCTTTTTCATAAAAAATTATCTTAAACGAATACTTTGTAATAAACCAGAGTCTTGATCAGTAAAATACAAAAATTGACCATCTGCAGAGACAAATAAATTATAAGCCGTATAACCACCTAAATCTCCTACTGGTGAAGCTATCAAAGTTTTAGATCCCGTACTTAAATCTACGCGGTAAAAATTATCTGGATAGTCATTAGCTATTTCTGGATACAAGCCAGCTCCTCGCGGTAAACCTTGTGGGACAGCACAATACAAAGTATTTTCTCCTGAAAAAGTACATTTATCTGGCCAAGTACTTAAATTTAGAGAAACTTTCAAATCGCCCAAACGACTAGACTGACCATTTGTCACCCATAAATTTGGCAAATAATCCGTTGTTTCGCTATAAACACTATATAATAAACTATTACCTTGAGGTGACCAAGAGCTTACAAAACCGCTACCATTAACTACAAAAGAATTAAAATTTTCTTCATGTAAACCTATTGGATACACTTCCTGTCTTTGTAAATCAACTGATTTACGAAATAAAGCTGCTACCTGACCGTCCGGTGAAAAACCAACGGCGACATCATTCACTTCATCGCCAATTGGCTCGATCAATCCCAAACCAGAGCCATCATCATTAGCGATAATTAGCCAATTATCTTCTTCATTATTACCTAGCCAAGTAGCACTAATTTGTTGGCCAGAAGGAGCAAAAGAAAAATTAGCTAACTCTGGTGGTAGTGTCACTTGTTTATTGGTACGAAAATTGTACAGCACATTCATACCATCTGGATATTCTAAAATCGCCTTATCATCTTTTGGTGACCACAAAACATTGGAAATTTGAAAAAACTTTTTATCAGTCAATAATTCTGGCTTACCTTGGCCATTGATACGAAAAAACTGTTGTTTAGCTTCATCATAATATTTGACTCCATCATTAGTTTTGGCAACTCCGCTAACTTTAGTGTCATTTAAATTTTTTACTTCTGTCAAGCTACCATTGGCTACTTGTGAAATTTTTTCTTTAAAAATAGTTTGCCAAGGAGAATTGCTGGATGTACTAGTAGTCACTACATTGGAGCCAGTATTTTGGCCAACGCCTGGTACTCCTCCAGGATTAAAATTTGGATCTATGGTATTAGGCTTAGGAGTAGTACGAAAAAAAACCCAATACAGAGCAAATGCCATTACTAATATAAAAATGACAAAAGCTATAACCAATAAAATTTTTTTTATATTCATAAAATTTAATTTCCCGTTAACCAATCTCCAAACGCCTCTATAGTAGAAATAGCAGCTGACCAAGGATAAGCTACGGCAGATATGGCGAATATTAAAATAACTAAAATTGCTAATAAAATTATAGACATAACCGCCCAAACGACAATCTCTGTACCCTCTAGAGCAATCTCTTTAACGCCTAATAAATTACCGATAATAATCTGAAGGCTCATGATTGCCCAAGTTACTATGACCCCTATTAGAGATAGAGCGGAAGCGATATTAATAGCACGTATAGCTTGCCTCATTTTTTTAATCTTTTTGATTTTCTCCGCCAGCTCTGTTGCATTACTAGCATTAACTAGCTTTTCTTTAAGGGAAAGTTTTTTTTTAGCCTCTGATTGCTCCGAATCTAAGGTTCTTTTATTTGCTTTTTCTTCTGCTAATTCCATGATTATTTTATTGCCATTTAACAATGTCTACTAGCCAATTATCATTTGCTTTGACTAAATCGATCAAAACTTTTTGATAATAAACGTGCTCCTCACCTTTATTATTCACTTCAGTCTTTTGGGTATTAACTAAAACCTGTGCTATACCTGTTTCTGAATCTAAACTTTTGATTTCACTCGATAAGCTTTTTGCTTCTACACCATAAAATTCAGCTGCCTGATAATTAATTTTAATATTATCTAAATAAGTTTGTAATTTTTTAGTGCCCAGAGATTTTAATTGTTGTAAATTTGCTCCTTGATTATCGGTTGACCAAGAGCCAAAGCGAGCGGCAAAATTACGACTTAAAGTTTGCACTACATTTTCATCTTTGTCAGCCAAAGTTAAAGGTTTAGCTGTGAGTTGTGGGCTCTCGGGTTTGAAGACCGGCTGATCTTCAGTTGTGTAAATATTTGGCACAGTATTTTTTGGCCAAAGACTAAAAATTAACCACCCTAAAAATAAAACAACTAAAACTAATAGAGTGATCCAAACTGATTTGCGTTTTAAAAAAGCTAACCATTGATTTTTATCCATATGAATATAAGTTATTTATTTAGTAATAATCTACTATACTCCCATCTAGTCCCCGCGTACGCGGGGATTAATTGAGGAAATTATTGATATTGATTTAAACTTGCCCTTCAGACATTGCCTCAGCAAACTCTTTTTTAGCCTCCTCAATTTCTAGTAATTGCTTTGGATCAGAAGTAATGATTTGATTTTCACCATAAGAAGCCTGTACTTTGATCGCCGCGTGTTTTGAACCCGCAAAAAATATACCTTCACCAACCGCTGATTCCAATAATAAATACTTCTCCCCTTCTGTCAGCATAAATGTTTTTTGTATTAAACTAATAGAAGCCGGGGACTGCTTGAGTAAAAGCTGAATAGAAGAATTAGTGACAATCGCCGCACCATAAGGCGAAGTTAAAAAATCATTTACGTCTTGGGTAATGGTGGTGATACCTAGATAATATTTACGACAACGCTTGACTAAAGCATACATAAACTTCGCACTATCTTCGTAACGCATCATGATCCAAGCTTCGTCAACTACCAAAATCCTCTTTTTTAATTCACTACGAATAATATTCCAGATATAATTCATCACCACATACATAGCGATCGGTCGTAATTCATCTTCTAAATCTCTGATACTAAAAACTATTAACTGATTATTCAGCTTGATATTAGTAGGGCTATTAAATAACCCCGAAAAAGTACCTTCAGTGTATTTCTTAATACGCAAAGCCATGTCTTCGCCGCCTTCCATGTTTAACAAAATACCTTCTAAATCTGACATCAAGGGTGGTGTTATTTTAGACAAGTCACTACTTGCTGTAATATCTTTTTTGGCATAAGTCTCAAGTAAAGCTCGGTCTAATAAAGAGTCCTCCGCATTAGTGACTGAGCCAATCATCAAACGAATCAAACCTTTTAAAGTAATAACTGCACTGCGCAAGATATCTTCTGGTGTGTTATCAGCACTGATTGCTCGTGGTAAATCAAAAGGATTTAGTTTACTATCTGAATTTAAAGACAAGCTGATATAGGCCCCGCCAACGGCCTCGGCTAAATGTTGGTATTCATTTTCTGGATCAATGATCAAAACATCGGTGCCCATCATCAAAGAGCGTAAAACTTCTAGTTTGATAGCATAGCTTTTACCAGCACCAGAAGTAGCAAATACTACGGCATTGGCATTTTGTAAACTAAAACGATCAAACAAAATCAAACTATTATTATGACGATTTATACCATACAAAATCCCCTGATCAGAAGTAAGCTCACTTGACACAAAAGGAAAAGATGAAGCAATTGGTGAGCTGTTCATATTAGTCGTAATTGTCAACTCATCATTACCCACTGGCAAAGTAGAGTTAAAACCTTGTTCAGTTTGAAATAAAGCCCGGCGTGAATAAATCAATTGTGTACCTAACAAATTTTCAACCCTATCGCTCGCCAAATCTAACTCTTCGATGTTTTTAGCATAGATCGTCACATAAAGACCAAATTGAAAAAACTTTTCTGTGCCTTGAGAAAGTCCATCGCGTAAAGCCTCGATGTCTTGCAGAGCGGTTTCGGCTATCGGATCACGCGGTGCACCTTTTTCATTGTCCCCCATGATTTGAGCGGTCATAGTACCGACTTTATTGCGCAATTGTTTGAGCACTAAGGGGATGTCCATCGGGTAAAAAAACATGGCAATATCTAAAACTAAACTTTCATTGATAATCGGCGCAAACCAACCGATAGTGACATAGCGCGGATAAGTCATGACAAACAAAGTGCGAACAAAAAGATTATTCAACTTCAAATAGCCACTCTCAATCTGCAGGGCAGCGGGTGCAATAATATCTCGTATCGAAACTACGCCTTCGCGAAAAACTTTTTCCGCTTCAAGCAAAGCCTTGTCTTTAGCTTCGTTGACTGGTGTCAAGTTTTTAACAGGGCTAGTATTAGCTGTTTGATTTTGTAATTTAATATTTTTAGCTTCAAACATCGACTTCTACGTTTAATTTATTTATATTTTCTAAAGGTTGTTTTTGAAATAAATCCGGATTATAGCTATTATAATATAATTCTACTAAAGCCTGAGTATCAAGTCGCTGTGCATTTAAGCCCAAAGACTGTAGGCCAGCTTGGATAGCATTACAACTTTGATCAAGTTCTTTACTGACTTCCTCAAATTTTTTACGACTTAATTTCACTATTTTAGCTGTGGAAAAAATAGCCCCAATGCGTTTAGTGAAACTTTTTTTGGTATTACCAACCTCACTATAAGGGACAATGACAAAAAACTTTTTACTCATGATTTTTTCTAGGGTCAAAAGCTCAGTAATAAACTGACGATAATCAGCGATTTGCATCCTTAATAATTCATTGGTATGCTCTTTTTCTTGAGCTTTAAGGCGCTCCAAGTATTCATCGATATTCAAAGGACGAGACTGAATCACTACTTGTAAAGGATGATTTAAAGTATTTAAAAAACCAACATAAGCACTAATAATAGCTTGCTGTTCATCCTCTGATTTTAAATCAAAATTAATCGAAGAAACTAGCAAAACCGCCCGGACAGTACCATCATTTAAAATCACCATATCTTGCTGAATCGAAGCAATGTCTATATATTTTTGAGTAGAGTTTTGTGGCTTATTATTAGACTTTTGTGTATTTTTCATATTAACGATAATCAACTTGATTGATTTGATTAGTTATTTTTTCACCTTTATAAACACCGCCAGTATCAATAACTAAGGAAAGTTCAGATAACTTACGACTAGGTAACAATCTTTTTTCTCTCACATAATCTATGGACTTATCCTCGTCTTTACTTTTGAGTTCCTGAGTAATAATATTTTCTTTTTTCCAAACACGAACTTTAGCTTTGACTAAAGTATTTAAAAAATTTGCAAAAAATAAATGAAAAGGTGCACCATTGACTTTAACAAAAGCAAACGCCAAAGTGACCACTAAAATAATAAAGGCTTCTAATAAAAATAAAGTAAAATCTGCGAGTTTATAGGCTGCAAAAACAAATAAGCCCCCAACAATCACGATGATGAATTGCCTGACTGTGATTGGTCCTAAAATCTTATCCTCTGCATCGATAAATTGTGGTACGATAAAATGATTATTCATAATATTTAAAAACGCAAATTTTTATTTAGATCAGAAATAGCAGCAAATTCCTCCGCGTTCAAAGTCTCCTGATTGGTATCCTGTTTTTCTTTAATAATTGTTGCTATATTTTTAGCAGTTTTCAAACTTTCTTCTCCTAAAACTAAATACAAACGGTAAACTTCGCTATTACGCCAAGCTTCAATACCTTGAGCTTTTTTGGTAACCGAATCTTTTTCTAGTAAAGCAACTTTAGCTAAAATTTTCTCAGCTTGCTGCGCTGGACCACTGGCTAAACGACGAAAATTTTGTAAAGTCATAGTCGATAATTCTTCTACCGGACCCGTCAAATTGACTGGCGCTTTCGCTGGCGCTACAAAACTTTCTGGCGTCGGCTCTGGTACAACTTGTGCTACTGGCGTTTTTGGTAAAACATCAGACATGGTTTTTTTACTCGGCTCAATTTGGCTAGAACGATTGACTTTTGGTAATGAAACATTAACCGGCATTGTCTCTGGAATTTTTAGCTCAATTTTCCCGCCTGTGGCGGAACCCCGCTCTGCGGTGGTTGGCATCGCCACTGACGTAGGAGTTACTGTCTCTACTTTAGTTTTAGGTTTTACTTCAGTAGGTTGTAAATCATGCAAAATATTCTCAATTTCTGCTTGGGTCGCCTCACCTTTTTCTTGGTCCCATTCAGCATTTATCTCTTTCTCCAAAGAAGCTAATTCTGGCTGATTAGCACTCGAGATGACAGGCAAATCCTCTTTGACTAATTTTGGTGCTGTTTTTTTGGCTGGCTCTTTGATGATGTCTGCTTCTTTGACGACTAAGCCAGCCGATTTATTGATATTTTCTTTGATAACTTTAACCACACCCACTAAAGTGTCGATTAACTCTTCTGATAAAATATTTTTATCAGAGATTATTTTTCGAGATAAGTCTTCGCGGATCACAATCGCATTTTTGCGATTACGGAAAAAATCAAAGAAAATATCACTAAAAATCTGCTGATGTTCGGGAGATAAATGCAAATTGTGCTTAGTAATCAATTTATCAATAATCTTTTCTAAACTATACTTTTTACTATCATCAGCCGGTAAATTAGCAATCATCGACTTAACTTCCGCCTCATCGTCAGGATGAAAAGCATGTGTAGCTGGACTTTTGGCGCTGCCGCTCTTTTCAGGGGCTAAAAATTTATCATTTAGGGGTACAATGGCTGGCTGAAAAACTGGTGACAAAATCAAATCAGTGCCTGGATTAATATTAGCTTCGTGCCAAGGGTGGATTTGACCACCTTCATCTTTCACTAATAAAGAATCTGACCAAAGATTTGGCTCTAAATTAGAATTAGAATTATTATTTTGACTCATGAATAATAAGCTTTAAAAAATAATTTATTTGTAAACTTATTATACCATATTTTTATCTTCACGCCAAACAAAATATCTCCCCTCTTTTCCTCCCCGCTAACGCGGGGAATGAAAAGAAATTCCACCATGTTATTTGGCGGAAAAACACAAACATAAAACAGCCCCGCGAAGCGGGGCTGTTTTAAAAAAAAATAATTTTAAACTCTTTCTACGTATTCACCAGTTTCAGTATTGACTCTGACCATGTCACCGCTCTTGATAAACAATGGTGTACGGACTTCTAAACCAGTTTCTAAAATAACGGTTTTAGTGACTGAGCCAGAGCTATTACCTTTGACACCGTCCGGAGCAGAAGTGACTTGAAGCTCTATCTTTGGTGGCAAAGCGACCGTCACTGGTCTTTGGTTAAAAATCATCACATCGACAGTTTGACCCTCTTTTAAGTATTTAGACATATCGCCTAAATCATCAGTGGCAAATTGAAACTGTTCAAAGTCTTCGTTATCCATAAAAAAGCAATCGCCGTCTTGGCTATATAAGAAATTAGCTTTACGTCTTTGCAAATCAGCTTCTTCTATACTATCGGAGCCAGAAAAAGTTTTTTCTAGTGTATTACCAGTCACTAAATTTTTCAATTTAGTTTTTAAGACAGCTCCACCACGAGCTACTTTAATGTGCTGGGTAAAAACTACTTGATAAGGCTCATTGTTGATTGCCAAAACCTTGCCTAATTTTATTTCACTCATGGACAACATAGATTTATTTGGCTACGTATGGTAATAAAGCCATAAAACGAGCACGTTTGATAGCTTGAGACAACATACGCTGGTGCTTGGAACAAGCGCCATTTCTTCTCTTTGGGGTAATTTTGCCATAAGAAGAAGTAAATCTTTGTAGCTGTTGCCAATTTTTATAGTCTACTTCGGTCACAGTGTTGACACAGAAAAGACAATATTTACTCTTAATTTTAGTATGCATAATTTTTTAAGTAGCGATTAATTTAAATTTTTAAAATGGGATATCTTCTACGCTAATTTCTTCTTCGCTGTTATTTTGTGTCTGTGCGAAATTATCTTCTCTGGCAGGAGTTTGATCAAAGCTAGCTACAGAATTAGCTTGGCCATAGTTTCCTCCCCCAGCGCTAGCACCAGCACGATCCAGCATGATCATATTGTCAGCGATGATTTCCGTACGATAACGTTTGACGGCGTTTTGGTCATCCCAAGAACGAGTTTGTAAACGTCCTTCGACATAAATCTTGCTACCTTTTTTGACGTATTGACCAACAATTTCTGCTAAACGACGCCAAGCTACAATATTATGAAATTCAGCTTTTTCTTGTTTTTGACCATTGGCATCAGTCCAAACGAAATTAGTAGCGATTGAAAAAGAAGCGACATTTTGACCAGTTGGCGTAGTACGAACTTCAGGGTCACGCACCACATTACCGATCAACATTACTTTGTTTAAATTCATAAATTTCTTGTCTACTTTTTAGTAGAATTATTGTTCTTTAGATAAAATATTATCTAATTGTTGATCTAAAGAGCTCATATCAAAATCCGGCTTCTTTACTTTTCCACCTATGGCGGAACCCCGCTCTGCGGTGGCTGGTTCTATTTTAGCTGCTTCTGGTTTTCCCACTCCGACGCGAGGCGAGTTAAAATTTGGTCTTGGCGCATAAGCTGAGCGACTAGATCTTGCTCCTCTACTATCTGTTCTTTTGCTTGGTGCAGATTTTTTTACTTCATCAGCAAAATTCTTTTCCCCGTTTTTATCAAAAACATTCAAAATTCTTCTTTTGACTACTAAATGACGTAAAATGTTTTTGTTGTGACGTAAAGACGTCTCTAAATCTTTTAGCTCTTGAGTATCCTCTAGCTTAAACTCAATCACGACATAAAAACCATGCTTTTGTTTAAGTATGGGATAAGCTAATTTTTTACGACCCAAAGAAATTGGACCGCTCAAAATTTCAGCCTTGGCTTTTTTGAAATTAGCCAAAACTTCGGCTTGTAAGGCACTGTGTTCGGTCTCTGGGACCAAAGCGCTTACAATGTAAGTAAGTTCATAATGCATAAATGCTTTCTAATCACCTTAATTTAACAATTAAGGGCCCCGTCTTGCGGGACTTGGTTAATTAGCTAAAGTCTTAATTGACTTGGCTTAATTTAACACAATATATATCAAAAGTCAATATAAAGCCCCTGATATCTTATTTAGTGGCCTTTCGGTCAAAAACCACATCTCTACCTAAACCCCCGCGAAGCGGGGGTTTAAAATAGAAGATGTCTTAAAATTTGCCAAAAAGCTAATTTTTCCCTATTATTAAGGTAAATTATGTCAAAATATGCCTTTATTTTAGGCCAAGCCAGCCATTTGGCTGCTGCTGAGCTCCTCAGTGTCCTAAACCAGCCAAAAAACTACTCATGGCAGGATAATCTTTTAATTGCTGACACTGAGCTTGAGCCTGAAAGTCTTCTCAAGCAACTGGGTGGTACGATAAAAATAGCCAAAATTATCGGCAATTATCAAAATTTAGCTGATTTCAAAACAGCTGACTGGTGTCAATATTTAAGATCCCCACATACGTGGGGACAAAAGCTTGAAGGCAAATTTACCTTTGGCTTTAGCCTTTATCAGGGCACACAAAAAGACTATCAACATTTATTTAAACTGGCTTTAAGTGTCAAAAAAGAACTAAGAGCTAAAACCTCTGTCCGTTTAGTCACAAGTCGTGAGCCGATCCTCTCTTCTGTCATCGTGACTAAAAATAATTTACTAAATAAAGAATTATTATTTTTAAAAATTAAAAATAGCTGGGCGGTAGCGATCACTTGTGCTGTACAAGATTTTGATGACTATGGCCAGCGAGACATTCTACGCCCTGAACGTGACTCTCGTTCCGGCATGCTTCCACCAAAGCTCGCCCAAATGATGCTCAATTTAGCAGGCACAGATAAAAATTTAAATCTACTTGACCCCTTTTGTGGCTCAGGCACTATTTTGCAAGAAGCTATGCTTTTGGGTTTTAAAAATATCCATGGTACAGATATCAGCCCAAAAGCTATTGCCGATAGCCAAAAAAATATCGACTGGCTCAAAAATAAATATAATTTAAAAAATAAAGTAAATTTAAAATTAAGCGATGTTCAAAATTTAGCTAAAATTTTTAAAAATAAAGAAATAGATTTGATAGTCACTGAGCCTTTTATGGGCGACGCTCGCAATCTGCAAGAAGAGACTATCCTTGATTTGAAAAAATTGTATTACCAAGCATTTTTAAGCTTTGCTAAAATCTGCTCTCAAAAAACGAAAATTGTTTTTATTTTCCCGGAAATAAATTTAAAAAATCAAACTTTAAATACGCTAGACAAAAAAGCTATCGCTAGTTGTGGCTGGCAACAAATCCACTCTCCATTCGGTGAACTGATCTACCAGCGTCCAGGCCAAACAGTGACGAGAAACATTACCCTTTGGCAAAGACAATAAAAACGACCTCGAAGGTCAAATTGACCTTCGAGGTCGTTTTTTAATTTATTTTGTCCAAGCAATCTGTTTATTATTTAGCTCTAATTCTCGCCATTTAAATATTTTGGCTTTGAGATCTAAATAAACTATCTGGCTATTTGAGTTATTCAGATTACTAAAATAGTAAGCTAATATCCCAGCCTTCATAGCATCTAAACGCAATTTATCAACTAAAATAAGCTCCAAAAATAAACGCAATCTAATCAATTTATCAGCCGTTGGCCAGATAGCTTGTTCACCAAACTTGACACTCACAAATCTCTTGAGTAAACCAGAAAATCTTTTATCCTCATCTAATAATAAATCTAAAGCTTTTTTGTTTATTAAAACTTGTAAAATACCCAAAGTTTTTTCTATGTCTTGCAAACTTAAAGCTTGCCAAAAAATATCTCGTAATTTATATAAACTAGTACCAGCTTCATCAGATAACAGCTTTTCTCCTACAAAAGAAGCTTTTAGCTCACTTAATTTTTCTTGAAATATTTTTAATAACTCTTCCGTGCTGACAACTTCCGCTACTTGGACATTATTGGCTTCTCGAGTTTTAAAAATCAAAAAATTATTTTCATAATTAACTTCTAACTCCAAATCTTCATCATAAGAAGTTAAAAAATAACGTAAATTTTCTTTTTCTTCTTGATTTAGCGCCAAAACATTTGGTTCTTTAGCTAAAAATTGCGCTCGCTGTAAAGAGTTGTGATAAGCGGCTCCTAAAAAATGAAAATAATTTTTTAGCCAATTGGCTACAGTAGGTGCAGCTTTTTGCCCTAGCTGATTGATGATTTTATGACTAGTTAAAAAAGCTTCATTTAAAATTTCATTTTGTTCTAATAATACTCTGACTGGTCCAAAAAAATGATCAGGTGTTTTGATATTATTTTCTTGACTAATACTCGCCGCCTGCAAATGCACTGGTGCTGGCACTTTGCCACCTAAACGCAAAATCAAACGATCAACATCCTTTAAATAATCTTGCAATGGCCAAAAAATTTTAATAGCTAACTCTAAAGCCAAAGCACGTAAGTCATAATCCTCTGCTCTTTCCATCTGATTTAGCTCTTGGGCTAAATTTAGCACGTCGGTTTTTTTCAGCCAAATATTTTCTTCTAAATCCAAAATAAAATCTAGCTGACTTTGGTTTAAAACAAATTGATCAGCGATTTTAATATGCATATCAGTAAAACTTTCAGAAAAAATAATATCTTTAATACTACTATCTAAATTGAATAAATCTTGTAATGACATTTAATAAAATTAAATTTGATCATCATCTTCCACTTCATCATTTTCATCTACTAAAATTGTTTATTCTGGCAACGCTTCACCTCTTTCTTTCAAAACATCCCGAGCTGGACTGTTATTAGGAGCTAAAATTACTGGGCTCACTTTTGGCTTAGGAGTAGATGGTGATGAAGCGGCATTATTTGAAGGTTCATCATCATCGTCTTCATCCCTGTACCTGCTGCTCATTAATTTTTCACCGGGATTTTTTGCCTCCATACTTCTGATAATATTTCTAGGGACATATTCTCTAGTCAAGCTACTTGCTAATAACCTTCTGATAGCCGCTAAATTTTTATTTGCCTCAGCTTCTTCTGCTTGTAGCCTTACAATATTGGCTATAACACTAGGACTAGCACCAGCGGTCTCTGCTGCACTAATCTGATTAAATTTCAAATACTTAGCTATATTCTGAAACACCTCACTAATAGTATCCATTTTGGCTATTTCTTCACCAGTAGCACTTGCAGCTATAAATTTATCTTTACTATCTTTATCAAAATTTACTCCTTCTTCACCCCTATCTTCAACAGCTTGCTTTCTTGCAGTTTCATTTATCCCTTTATATGCGCTCTTTGCTTCTGGTGATTCTGGGTCTTTCTTTTGTAAGAAATTCATTCTTTTGACTGCCAAGCCATCTTTGTTTAACTCTTGTCTAACTTTTTTTATTCGCTGACCTTGTCCATCTCTTTTATACTCACCGTTTTCCTCTCTCTCATAATCAATGACATTTGTGTACTGTTTTACATTATTCTGTTCGTCTTCAGCTATAAGATCGCTTTCTTTTAATGACCCAACATATTTTATCAAAGCTGCTAATGACTTTGGATCTAAGGTCGCCATTATTTCAGACTGTTGTTTTGGATCATTTCTTAAAAAAGATCTAGCGGTTGTTTGACCTTGTCTGTAACCATCAGTACCTTCTTCCTCGATCTCCACTTCACCATCTTTATTTTCATGAAAAGTTCCACCCATTCTTAATTCTTTATGGAGTGGCACCGCCTTTTCTCTGTCATGAGCATCTTGATAATCACTCTCAGTATTTGCTATAGCATGAACATCTCGAAATTTTTCTAAAGTAGTAAAATTACCCATTGCTCTGTTCCTATCTGTTGCATCTCTAATTTGTTCTGGTGATAATTTTTTTAACTTACCTTTTTTATCAGCCAGCTCTGCATCTCTAAGACTGGCCTGATATCTACCCCAACCAGCGGCATGATAAGCTTCTTTATCTCTAACATGTTTTGCTCCTTTTTTAATATACGCAGTTTTGATGCTGACTCTTTTATCTTCCATACCTTGGCCAAGCATTGCTAGTCGTCCAGCACCCATTTTCGTCAAACCTCGATTAAGAAAACTCATCTTTGCTTCTTTAGTCACAGGATCAATAGTTGTACCAAAAGCCAAACGACTAACACCGCCACGTAAGCCACCAGCCCCACTCGTACCTTTATAATAAGTGCTAGCTATTTTTTTACCAGCAGCCTCTCCCCATTTAGAGCCCACCGAACCAGCCATAGAGCCAAAAGATTTGGTCATTTTTAATGCTCCGACTAACATGGCGATAGAAATAATATATCTTAAAATATTCTCCCATTTGCCAGCATCAGTGATACTGTGATTGCCAATACCCGTTTCCATTTGATCGCCAGCCGAATCATTAGTTTGCTCAGCTGATGATCCAGCTTTCTTAAACTCCGCTCCCATGTCTGTCTTCAAAATAGATAAAGATAACCATAAAAAAAAGATTAAAACCGGACCAATCATCACCTCTTTAAACAAAGTGCCCAACCATTGATTAAAATATTGTTTAGTAGCCGGAAAAGTATTAGCCAAAAATGCAATCGGTGATACTACTACTAAAATCCATAGCACTATTATACGCATCACTAACATGATAATAAAAACCATAACAATGACAGAGGCTAACAAAATCATAATGCCGGCTAAAAAATAAGCCAAAACAATAGAAGCCACGTCGCCAGCCCCATCTCCAAAACCAGAACTTTCTGTGTCTAATTTCATTAACTCATCTGTACCAAATGCTGCGGTTAAATTACCAGCCGCTACATCTTTGATAGCCGATACAAAAGTCAACATAACAACTTGTCCGATATCAATAATCAACCCAGCAATTGTTTTACTAAAATTGATCAAAATAGCCATGATGATCAAATTTTTTAAAAGTTCTTTATAGCCATAAGTTTGCATTTTCAAAATGGTAGCAAAAGACATGAGCAACAAAACCACGATAAAAAACATATTAGAAAGATCACGCAAAATTTTCCAACCATTAGTAATACCGTCTATGTGGGTAAAATTATTAAACTGTGCAATAATCGGCAAAATAATCATTTCTATCTCAAACAAAAAGATAAATGGCGTAAATAAAATCAAAAATAAAATACCACCTACAGCGTTACCCAAAACAGCCGCTACGCCAGCTGAACTTAAATTTGGCAATAATAAACTAATCGCCATTACAGTCATCAGGCTTAACCAAAAATTATTTTGCTTTATTATTTTGTTCAGTTTCATAAAAATTTATTATCTTGCTATTATTTTTCCTAGCGCTTAATTTTCTCCGCCGTAGGCGGAGAAAATTAGCACACATCAATTTTATTGATTATTGTAAACCACTATCCAGCCATCATAAGCCTCTGTTGTGGCTTGAACCCAATTATCCGTCACGGTAGCTGTCGGTCTATAGCAAGCAGCGTTGGTAATATTAGGCTTATTCACACCATCACAAGCATGAGTTGAATCGTAAGTATAAGTATGATAAAAAGTCTTATAGCCTGGATGACAAGCACGCGCTAAACCACCAAAACTCATTTTTGGCTCTTGAGTTAATGGAAGACCTAAATTATCATCTAAATAAGCATCTGTATGAAATGGAATGTCAGCATCCGTACTACAATACTGTGCTGGCATATTATTTTTCATCTTGCCCCCATCACTGTCAGTATTGCCATCACCCCAATTAACGCTTACGTCAATCAAAGGCATGTGATCTGGATGAGCATGATAATAAAATTGGGCGGCGGTAAATAAGCTACCTTGTCCAGACATATCTCCGCTGTTTTGATTATTTATAGTTATACCTCTTTCTTTCTCTCCGTCTGAACCTTCACATAATTTATCACCACAAACTTTGAAAATTAATGGATTATAATCCCAACCCGCAACGCTATTTGCTACCCTATCAGTATCTATTTCAACTAAGTCTGGGACTTGATAACTCTTAGTAGCACTATCCCAAGTAAGGTTATAGACACTGTGAAATAGCCAAGCCATCTGTTCCTTAGCATTATCAATATTATCACCAAAAAATATATCAACTTCATTTGGATAACTAGTAGTACTAGTCGGAGTTTTTGTAATAATTGGTATATTATAATTGCTATTTTCTGCACCACCAAAATAGGTGCTAATGCTATCAAAATTTCCTTCTGTCATTGTATTTTGACTATAGCCACTATCTTTATAAGACCAAGATGCCCAAAGACCAGCATCATAAGTATCGTTTTTATGACGCCACCAAATATCTGTTCTTATCCAAGAAGAATTCTCATGTTCACCTTCGCCACTAACTTCAGAAATTACTTGGCATTGTTGTAAACAAGACATGCCAGTACAAGTAGTGGAATCATTAAGAGTCCTATATGCGTAATAATCATGACTATCAGTGTCACCGACCGCCCCACAATCATAGGTGCTATTGCCACAATCAAAATTCCAATTAGTTAACTCAGGAGTCATCACAACATAATAATTTCTATCACCAGGATTACAAAAACGCCAACGACGCTCATCACCACTATCAGTATAATGAATAGCATCTACCTGATGAAAACCAACGGAGCAAATACCAGGATAATTATTTTGCTCATATCTCCATTGATGCCCAGGCGCTATGACATGCTCTTGATATCTACCACCATTCAATCTCCATTTACCCCAATTATTAAAATTATATGAATTATCCATAAAATTAAACCCCGCACCAAAAACACCTTCATCAAAATAAATATAAGTAATCTGCGCATCAAAAATATTATTAAAAGTATGCCTATCGACTAAACTACTGGCAAAATTATCGGGTTGGCTCCCATTCCAATCAAAATCACTCTTACGAAACATGTCATTTAAATTAAAACATTCATCAAAATCTTGTGAATTTTCATTTTCTGAGACACCATCTTCACAAATATTATTCATACCTTCTACATTTCTTCTCAAAATCACCTCAGCTGATCTGCCGCCACCACTATAGTGGCCAATCTCATAATTTTCTAATGGGGCTAAGCGATGAAAATTTTCTGCTTGGCTTAAATTAACCTTTGCGCCAGCTGGTACCTTGGCTAAAACAGTACAATAATTATTAGCTAAAGCATTACCAATAGCCGTATCATTTGCAGCTACGCAATAATATTTAGTTTCAGTTGTTCTATATTCTGCTGGCGTGACACACATCTGCAAATCTCCATTGTCATTATAAAAACCAGCTTCTTTGACATTGTTATATAAGCTTTGCGCGCCTGCCACTTCGTCCACTGGATACCATTGGTTACAATATTGTTTTTGCGTTAAACCACTAATACCGTCTATCGATACACTCGTAGAAGGATCTGATTCTAAACAAATACCTGGCCAATTCATGTAAGTTTCTACTTTAGTAGGCTTTGTACATTTACCAGTCTGACTTCCCTCACTTCCGCAGTCTATAGGACTACTACAAAAACTTCCTTCAACAATTCCATCCTGTACTTCTCCCACAAGCATTGTACAAACACCAATCTGCGCCGCACATTTACCTGTTTCGCCACAATCAGAATTTGCAGAACAAAATTCTCCTTGTTTTTTTATAGAACCATCGCTGACATAAATACAAATTGTTTGATTGTCGTCTATATTTCCACCTAAATACTTAACTATACCACTATTACCATAGGTCACTTTGTCATACTTTGTTTCACAAGCATTAGAGCCATCCTCACAGAAATTAGCACCCGAATAATTTGGTTGATTATTGCTATTTTTAATACTATTAGCAAATGGCGCATCGACTGCAGTATAAGCCCTAGTATCTAACGCTAAGCTCATTGGAATAGTACTTGAAGCTGTATAAGGATTTAGCCAACAAATA
>CAINYB010000014.1 GCA_903855135.1 uncultured bacterium
AGTGAAGACTTTAAATGATAATACAGATTGTTACAGTGGCTCTAAAGTTGGTGATTGTTTGATTTTATATAAAGGTAAGACTTATGCTACTCGTAATAATACTTATGATGAAATTTTATTATTTGATAGTTCTGTTTATTTAGATGCTAATCAAGTTAATGAATTTTATTTTGAAAGAATATCTGGCTGGTTATCTACTACGACTGGCGAATTAACTGAACAAGCTTTAGTTTTGACTAGTAATATCGGTACACAAACCATTGTTAGCACTACGCCAGTTGGCTTAGTGTATTAAATTAAAAATATATGTTTAAAATAAAAAAAATTCAAGGTTTTAGTTTAGTTGAGCTTATTGTAGCGATTGGCATTTTTAGTGTCTTGGCTTCTGGCGTGACTTATGTAGTGACTAATAGTTACAGTAATTTTTACGGAGTTGGTGATAAACAAAAAATTGCTGAATTTGCTCAAGAGGGTCTAGAAGCGGCTCGTAAAATAAAAGACGATTCTTGGTCTTATTTTATCGCTAACGTCGGATCAAATAAAGGTGTATCAAAAAATGCTAGTGGTGTGTGGGAATTTTCTGGTAGCTCTAATATTTCTGGTGATTTAACCAGGGTTATTTTATTATCCAATGTCAGTCGTGACAGCCAAAGTAATATTATAGAATCAGGTGGCACTGATGATCCGCTGACAAAAAAAGTGACGGTCACAGTTTCCGGCACTGGCATTAGTGATTATGTCATCAGTACTTATTTAACCAATTGGGGGGATAAATACTGGACACAAACTGACTGGTCTGGTGGTGTGGGTGCACAATATTGGTCTAGTAGCACTCAAGCCTATACCTCTACTACCATGGACGGCATTTCTACAGCTGGGGCTTTAAAATTACAATATACACCAGGAGCAGATACTTGGAATTGGCAAGATTTGACAGATTATGCTTCTACTACATTTACTGGCGGGGCTTATGATACAGCTATTGATGATGTTAACGGACATTTATACTTTACAGGTAGTTCTTCTAGTATTTACAAGTATAATATTAGTGGAATCAGAACTCCAGTTTTTTCTGCACCAACAGGTTTAACTGTTCAGGCTGGTAGAGCAGCTGCCTTAAATCCAGTTTATCCACATTTATACATCGGTGGCAACACAGGGGTTATCCAAACAGTGAGTACGAGTACTTTTTCTGTCACAAGGACTTATACACCGGCTACTAATTTAAGCTGGCTTTATTCTATAGTGGTTAATGCAGCTGGCAATCATATGTATGCGGCTGGTGCACAGGGTGCAGTATTTAGTTTGGATATTGATTCTGCTGGTAGGTTGACTTGCGTAAATTGTACAAAATGGTGTGACTCAGTAAAATATCCTGGGTGCACGCCAAATTTAGATATGCCACAAAAGTTTGCTAATAATGATACGATTAGTGCTATGTGGCTTGATGAAGCAAATGATAAATTATATTTTGTTAGTGATGACCCAACTTATTCTGTTCAATATCTTAGGGTTTCTAATCCAGCGAGTTTAACAGCGGGGGATTATCGTTATAGCTATTCTCCAAATGTAAGAGAGCTAAAATATTTTGGTACTAACCCTTCTGGTCAAAGGCGTTTTTTAGTGGGTTCAGATAACAATTCGTCTGGCGATGAATTTTTTATTCTTGATGACACTGGTTTAGCCTTTTCTAAAGTCGCTGGTTTGGATTTAAGCGCTAGCGCTGGTAAGGCAGTATATATAAAAGATATTGCCTATACAAATAATAACCAGGCTTTTGTGGTTGGTGCTGATTCTGATAGTGCACCTTATGTTTGGTTGTGGGTGATTAATGGTATAACTGGCTTAGCAACCCCAAGCCTTTCAGCTGCACCTACAAACAATACTACTTATGGTAATAGTACTCTTTATTATCATCCTATGGCTTATAGCAATACTTATGGTGGTATATTTGCGGGCTGGACCTATAATGGCTCGGCTACTGCTAGAGCAACTTTTATAGAACAACAGCTTGTTCCCGGGGTAGGTGTATATACTGCGTCTGGTAATTTAGTTTCTTCTAGCTTTGATTTAGGTTCAGCTGATAAAGATTTACATACTTTAACAGTAAATCAAAATATTCCTTCTGGCTGTAGTATTAATATTACTTTTTCCGCTGCTGATAATAGCTCTTTTACAGGAGCTACGACTCAAGTATTTACTAGTACAGCCTCTACTTATACTACAGCTTTTAATACTAATATGAGTGGCCAAAGATGGCTTAAGTACCAAGTAGATATGGTTAATTGCAATAGTAACACAGAAACACCGACACTCTATGATTTGAAATTAAGTTATCGTTAAATGTTAATAAAAAAACAAAGACAGAAATTAGCAGGTTTTTCTTTAGTAGAGACAATTATCTATTTAGCGATTGTTGGTATTTTGTTAGTGGCAGTTTTAAATTTTCATTTTTCTTTATCAGGTACGAGCGCGAAATTATGGGCTAAAATTAATGTCTCTGAAAATCGTCGCTTTGTTTTGCAAACCATTGATTATTTAGCTCGTAATGCCACTGGTTTATTAAAAGATGTGAATGGTGACTGCACAACTTCTAGCACTTTAGCTTTTTATTTTGATGATGATACTTATCTACCTGGTACTTGTGTCAGTTCTGGCGGAGGAGTGAAAATTACCAGTGAGAGTAATAGAGTAAAATTAACTTGCTATTCAAATATTACGAATAATGGACAATATAATGCTTGTGATGCTACAGCTGGTAATAGCTATTGGCTTAGCTCGCCAGATGTTAGTTTATCTGGCCAAGGTTTATTTTTTGCAACAACGACTGCTACTTCTACTGCTGGCACGATGATGAATATAGAGGCTAATTTGACATTAATAAATATTTCGAATAATCAAACTGAATTATTAGCTACTTCCACTGCTACTTCGACTATTACTTTAAAAAATCAACAGCCAGATGCTCTAGTTGCTTGGTGGCGATTAAATGACATTGGCGACGCTGCTACAGACAGTAAAAATAATTATGATGCTAGCACTTGTCGTGGTTTATCCAGTCAGCAAACTGCTCTAGTAAACTCGTCTGTTTATGCGGTAGATTTTGAAAATGATGATGGTGCGAATTGTGCTATTGATGATGCAGACGGCTTAAATGTTTCTGGACAGTTTACTTTGAGTGCTTGGGTCAAGCCAGAATCTTTTGTCGCCGGAAACTATGATTATATTATTGCTAAACATGATCCTACTACCGCTCATCAAGGTTATGCTATGTGGATCAGAAATAATAATTTATCTTGTGGTATTTGTGATAACTCTTCTTGTGTGGAAAAAACAGAAACAATGGCACCTTTAGCTACTACTCATACCTATCATTTGGCTTGTACTTATAATCCAGATACTGATCAAATGAAGCTTTATGTTTTTGAAGAAGGCATAGGAGGAGTAGGCACCACAACTAGCGCGATCACAGAAAATTTAGTTAATTATGATGGTGCTTTATATTTAGGTGCCAATTCTGAGGGCATTTCATATTTTGACGGTGTTATTGATGAAGTAAGGCTTTATAGTCGAGCTTTATTAGATCAAGAGATTTGGGCCCTGCAATCACAAGGTGCAACTGCAAATTAATTTATGTTAAGAAAAATTTTACAATCTCAAGGTAGTATTGCTTTAATTCTAGTAATTATGATTACTAGTTTGACTTTGGTTTCTGCTGTGGCTTTGACCCTGGTAAATGTTTCGGAAAGAATGGCTAACTATCAGCTAGAAGAAAACGAAGATGTTTTAAATCAAAAACAAGCCTGTTTAGATGATGCTTTAGCGAGAATTAGTGCGAATAATTATGCGACCGGCACTTATGCTTTAGATCTTACGAATGTGCATTGTTATTACCAGATTTCTGAAACTGCCACAGGATTAAAAACTGTCACCACCACCGCCTCTAGTCTTTCTAGTGTTGGTGCTTGGAGCCAAAGCTTAAGGGCAATTGTGAATGTTTCTAGTACGCCCATTAGTATTAGCTCTTATCAAGATATTGTTGGTCCGACTTGGAATAACTCTGCTTGGTATCAAAGAATTAGAATTTCTGTCCAGCCAAATAAAGTAGCTGGCGATTTATATAATTTTCCAGTTTATGTTAACTTAGCTGACTTGGGAGTAAATTTTTTTGATAATGTCCAAAGCGATGGTGGAGATATTGTCGTGACTCTAGGAGACGGTACTACCAAATTATTACGTGAATTAGTAGCGATTGACACTGGAGTCGCTGATACAGGCGAATTACATTTTTTAGCACCATATTTAAGCTCTTCTGTTGCTACTGATTTTTACATTTATTTTGCTAATGCCGTGGCTAATGAAACTAATGATGAGGGTATTTGGTCAAATTATCAAATGGTGCAACATCTCACTCAAAATCCAGCCGGCACTGCTCCTCAGATGCTTGATTCCACAATTAATAGTAAAGACGGAACATCGGGTGGTACTATGACTAGTGGTGATTTGGTGGACGGTAAAATGGGCAAGGCCTTGGATTTTGATGGCGTTGATGATTATGTTGTTGTGCCTTACTCTATGACGCAAACGCAGGCTACTTTTAGCACCTGGTTTTATCCACGTCAGTATGGTGGCGCTATTTGGCAAGAATTTCGGGGTCCGATGGGGCGTGATTTAAGCTGGCGCATTTATAATTTTACTTCCAGTGCCATTTATTTGGTCGTGTATAATGGCACGACTAATGTTGGTGGTAATACTGATGCTGGTGAGACGCCAGCTTTAGACGCCTGGTCGCAATTAACTTGGACTTTTGACGGTGTTAATAAAGTAGTTAAGATTTATCTAAATGGTGTATTAGTTAAGACATTAGAAAGCAGTTCTTTTCCTTCGCATTTGTATAATTATGATAATACGATGTTTATCGGTCTAGGTGATCACACTGGGTATTATGAAATGGATGGCTTAAGTGACGAAGTTCGTTTTTCTGATAAATTAAGAGACAACAGTTGGATAGCCACTGAATATAATAATCAATCAAGTGCTAGTACTTTTTATAGCACAAGTACTATAGAAGTGTTATAATGAACTTATGTTTTTACGCAGTATCAACAATTTAACTTCCGAGCAAGTGATTGGTCTAGATATTTCTGATGCTTCCATGGAAGCAGTGATTTTGGAGCCCAAAAAAAAAGCTTGGCAAGTATATTCTTATGCACGTTTTCGTTTGTCTCCTGGAGTGATAGAAAACGGTGAAATTTTACAGCCAGACAAGCTCAAAGAAGATTTGAAAAAAATGTTTACTTTGGGCAAGCCACATGCTATGCGCTCCAGTAGTGTATTATTATCTTTGCCGGACGCTAGAGTTTTTACTAGACTTTTGTCTTTACCAAAAAATTTAAGCAAAAAAGATTTGATTTTAGCAGCTCATAATAAAGCCGCTGAATATATTCCTGAAGATAAAGAGAATTTATTAGCCACTTTAAAAATTTTGGTTCCGCAAAATGGTCAAAATGAAGTTTTTTATGCCGCTGCTCCCAAGGGTTTAGTGATGGAGTGGGTAAAATTACTTGAAGATTTGGGTCTAGATATTATTGGCTTTACTTTAGAGTCTATCAGTTCTTTTGCTGGTCTAGAGGATGCTTTAAAAAAAGAAGAGACATTATTATTAGATATTGGTGCGCGTCATACTAATGCTGTTATTTTTGATCATGAGGGCATTAGAGACTCGATCAATATCCCTATTGCGGGCAATCGTATTACTCATGCAATCTCAGAAAAATTAAATATTTCTCACACGCTAGCTGAAGACAAGAAAAAGAATATTGGCATGGATCCTGGCGTTGATCAAGGTCAAGTGATGTGGGTGATTCAGGGACAGATGCAGTCAGTGTCTGATGAATTAAAAAAATTCGTTAATTTTTATGAAGAATCACATGGTCGCCAAGTGAAAAAAATGATTTTAATCGGTGGTAGTGCACAGATGAAGGGTTTAGGAGATTATTTTGCGGGTAATTTAAATTTACCGCTTTTGCCAATGGCTAGTATTGTGCCAGCTAAGTTTTTACCAAAATATTTAGAGTCAGCTAAATATATCAATGCTTTTGGTTTAGCTAAATTATCTTTTGCTAAAAATTTAGATATTAGTTTTTATCAAACTGAAAGAGTGGATTTACAACAACGTGTCACTTGGAATAATTTTAATCTTTGGTTTAAAGTAATTATCAAAAATATAGCCTTTGCTTTTAGCTTATTAAAAAAATGGTATATTAGTGTACCTTTGGTTTTGTTGATTTTAGGTGGGGTATTTTTTTGGCAACAAGATAATATTTTGAATCTTGGTAAAACTAGTAATCAGATTTTGAGCCAAGATATTGTCGTGAGTACAGAAAATTTAAATCAAGCTAATTTTATTCCTGCTCAAGAAAAAAAAGTAAACATTTTTCTCAAAATCAACACTACTGGTTTGGATTATTTAGCAGCTGAGCAAAGCATTAAACAACAAGCTATTACTAAGGCTATTGGTCAAGCGAGCCTTAACTTAGCAGCTAATAATTTTTTGATAGAAGAACCAGTAAAAATAAATATTGTTAATTTATCACCCATTCAAACTGCATTTAAAACAGGAGATAGTTTGCAGATTTTGGCAGAGTATACTTTTTTATATTTTGATACTACTCCAGTGAAAAATATTTTATTAAGTAGTTTAGCTAGCAAAAAAGCTGCTAAAATTAGCCAAATGTCTATGCAGGATTTAGCGTTTGATAATGTCATTGTTGATCAGGCTAGTTCTAATGTGAGCTTAAAAGTAAGCGCAAGTTTTGTAAAATAGTTTTTGTTATTGGCAGAACTTTAAAAAAATGGTATACTATAAATATATTTAAATAGAAGCTCCTTGAAGCTCTCTTTAATTGGTTAATAAAAAATATGAAAAAATTTTTTAATCTCAAAGGTTTCACTTTGATCGAGTTGATCATCGTGATTGCGGTGATCGCTTTATTAGCGGCCGCAACATTTGTTGCTGTTGATCCGGCCAAGCGTATCGGTATGGCACGTGATACGCAACGTTGGGCTGATGTGACTGCTATAGCAGATGCTATTACGCAATATGTAGCAGATAATGCTGGCACTTATCCTACTTCAACTGCTGTAGCAGGGACTTATTATGTTGTAATGGCCTCTAGTACAGTTGGTCTCTCTGGTTCAACTTGCCAAAACGTATCAGAGGATTCTAATATGGGTGTACAGTTAGATTCGAGGTTAATACCAACTTATTTGCCTACAATGCCAGTTGATCCTAATGGTGTAGCGGATTCTGGTAAAAACACAGGCTATTATTTTATGAAAAATGCAGCCGGACGTACTATTATCGGTGCTTGCAAGGAAAGTGATTATGCCACTGCTTCTATTAAAGTGCAAAGATAAAAATTATCTAACTTATGAAAAGAAATTTTAACATCAAAGGTTTCACTTTGATTGAATTAATTGTTGTTGTAGCTATTATTAGTCTTTTGGCTGCTTCAGCATTTGTGGCTATTAATCCTGGTAAAAGAGTCGGTAACGCTTCAGATGCTAAAAGATGGTCAGATGTGACGGCGATTGCTGATGCTATTTCTCATTATGCCGTAGATTATAACGGTGCTTTGCCTAGTGCAGTTAGTTCTGCTGCTGCTGGCACTACTTATTTGATTGCTGTTGCTGGAGATGTGAGCGGTTCAACAAAACACTGTGATTCTTTAGACTCACCCCCTTATGCTAAAAGAGATATCTCTTCTGGTATTATACCAACATATATGCCTACAATGCCGATTGATCCAGATGTTACAACAAATCTTGCTAATACTAGTAGTACCTCTTATTATATAGTTAAAGATTCGGCTGGGCGCATTAAAATTGGAGCCTGCAATGAAAGCGATTATGCCACGGTTTCAATTGTTGTGCAACGTTAAATTAAGTTAAATTGAATAAAAAGTCATCTTTTAGGGGTGGCTTTTTTGTTTGTTTTGGGTTATAATGGGCTTATATTATAATATTTTAATCATTGTAAATCTTATGTCCAAAAAGAAATGGTATATTTTAGGAGGAGTCATTTTGCTGGTTTTGTTAGTTTTACCTCAATTTTTTAAGAAAAAAGTACCAACTTATACTACTGCCAAGGCAGCGGAACAGACTATCAAGCAAACAGTTGAAGTCACTGGTCAAGTAGAATCAGCCGATGATATTCAGTTGAATTTTAAAAATAGTGGTTTAGTGCGTGCAGTTAATGTCAAGGTGGGTGATAAAGTAAAGTCTGGTCAATTGCTAGCTGCTTTAAGAGCGGATAATGTTGGTGCGCAAATAGCAGATGCTCAAGCAGCTGTAGATATTGCTCAAAGTGAATTAGATAAATTATTAGCCGGTGCAAGCTCAGCTGATCTAAATATTACTCAAGAAGAAGTAAACAGTGCCAATTTAGCTTATCAGGCTGCTTTGACTGATTTAGTAGAGTTAGAAAGTACCAGAGATAGAGAATTAGCTAATTTAAAAGCAATAGCCATAAATTCCATTAATGAAAAGGTAAGCGTGGCTCAATATGCTTTAGACGTAGTTGAGGATGCTATTATTGATAGTGATGCTGATTATTATTTGTACGTTTTTAATCAGACTACTTTTTCGACAGCCAAGGTAAATTACGCGATTGCTAAAAATAGTTTAGATAATTTTTATGTGGTTTTAGGTAATAATCTAGATTTAAATAGTCAAGAAGTTTTATTGGCTACTTTAGATAACTTAGACAATGTTTTGAACCAGACCTTAGTTAGCGTCAATACTGCTTTTGACACTATGTTAGTTACTATTGAAAATAGTAACTATACAAGCACTGTTATTTCTGGTTTTAAGACAAGTTTAAACACTCAGAGCACATCTTTAAGCTCTGCCATTTCTGCTGTGCAGACAGCTTCAGCGAATTTACGCACCAAAGATTTGTATTATCAAAATCAAATCGTCAGTTCGAATAATAGTATACAAGCAGCTCAAAAAAATTTAGATTTAGCTAAGGCAAAACTTGCTTACAAAAAAGAGCCACCAAGAGATTTTCAGATTAGCGCTGCTCAGGCTAACGTCAGACGAGCGCAAGCAAATTTGAATCGCTATTATAGTGAGTTAGGCGATTCGATGATTAAAGCACCAGTAGATGGCACGGTGACAAAAGTCAATGTTGATCCGGGGGAAATTAGTTCCATGACCAATTTTGCTATTTCCATGATCGGTGTCAGTAATTTACAAATCGAAGTTGATGTGCCAGAATCTGACATTACTAAATTGGCCATTAATGATCCAGTGGAAATTACTTTAGATGCTTTTTCTAGTACCCAAAAATTTGCTGGTGTAGTGAGTTTTATTGACCCAGCAGCCACAGTGATTAATGAAGTGATTTATTATAAAGTCAAAGTTTCTCTCAATGAACAAAATGAATTGATCAAATCAGGTATGACCGCTGACTTGTCTATTTTGGCTGAACAAAAAGATAAAGCTTTGGTTATCCCAGCTAGAGCAGTTGTATATAAAAATGATAAAGCTTATGTACAAGTTTTAGTAAATAATCAGCCACAAGAAAAGGAAGCAGAGGTTGGTCTAAAAGGTGATGATAGTTTAGTAGAGATTTTAAGTGGTTTACAAATAGGTGAAGAAGTAATTACTTTTACTACACCAGCAAAATAAAAAAATGATCGAGCTAAAAAATGTTAATAAAGAATTTACCAATGGTGATAACACGACCATTGTCTTGCAAGATGTAAATTTTGTCATAGAGAGAGGTGAATTTGTGTCTATCATGGGTCCCTCTGGATCTGGTAAGTCTACTTTGATGCATATTTTGGGTTTCTTAGATACTTTAAGCACCGGTAAATATTTGTTTTTTGATAAAGATGTGAGCAAGCTATCAGAGGATGAGCTAGCAGTTTTGCGTAATAAAAGTGTGGGCTTTGTTTTTCAAAATTTTAATTTATTACCAAAAACTACGGTTTGGGAAAACGTGCGTTTGCCTTTACTGTATGCCGATAATAAACCAAACTTTGCCATCGTTGATCAAATGATTGAAAGTGTTGGCTTAGCACATCGTCGTAATTATTTTTCTAATCAGTTATCTGGCGGAGAAAAACAGCGCGTCGCTATTGCTCGGGCTTTGGTGAATGCGCCAGACATTATTTTTGCTGATGAGCCGACTGGTAATCTTGACTCAAAGTCAGGTTTGCAAGTGATGTCTATTTTGCAAAATTTAAACAACGAAGGTAAAACTATTATTTTGGTGACTCATGAAATCAATACCGCTGAGCATGCAAAACGCATTATTAAAATAAGAGATGGCAGAATTGTCGAAGATACAGATAAATTTGAGCGTAAATTAGCTGACAATTTGAAAGATCTAAAATAAAAATGAATTTATATAAATTTAAATACTCATTAAACCCGGTTCAGGTTTTGTGGCGCAACAAAACTAGAACTTTTTTAACTTCTTTAGGCATCATTATTGGTATTGCTTCAGTGATTATCATCATTTCTGTGGGTGCTGGTGCCCAAAGTTTGATTTTAAATCAAATCAAAGGTATTGGTTCTGACTTACTTGGTATTTTACCTGGTGCTTCTGATGAAAGTGGTCGGCCAGCGGCGACGATGGGTGTGTCAGTCACGACTCTTACTTATGATGATGTCAAAGCCATGGCAAAATTACCAGAGGTTTCTTATGCGACCGGCTATTCTCGTGGTGTCGGCACAGTCACTTGGCAAAATCGGACGACAGATACAAATTTTGTTGGCGTCACCAGCGATTATACTAAAGTAGAGGCTGCTGATGTGGTGAGTGGTCGTTTTTTTATTCCTGAAGAAGATTTAGGTGTCACAAAAACGGCGATTTTGGGCTGGCAAGTCAAAGAAGATTTGTTTGGAGACATCGATCCTTTGAATGCAAGCATCAAAATAAACAAAGAAACTTTTCATGTAGTAGGGGTGATGGAAAAAAGAGGTACGGCCGGCTTTCAAAACCAAGATGATCAAGTATTTGTGCCGATAGAAACAGCGCAGAAATTATTATTAGGCGTAAATCATCTCGGATTTGCGCGAGCAAAGATCGCTGATGGTGTAGATACTGCCATTGCTGAAGATGCAGTCAAATCTTTATTAAGAGAACGTCATGATATCACTGATCCAGCAGAAGATGATTTTACTGTTGGCACCTCTGAACAAGCAATTAGTAGTTTAAAAAGTATTACTGATGCTTTGAATTATTTTTTAGCAGCGGTGGCTGCTATTTCCCTTTTGGTCGGTGGCGTTGGCGTGATGAATATCATGTTTGTGGCGGTTTCCGAACGCACCAGAGAGATCGGTTTACGTAAAGCAATCGGTGCTAAGCCAAGTGATATTAGTTGGCAGTTTTTGCTAGAAGCTATGCTTTTGACTTCATTTGGTGGAGTGATCGGCATTTTATTTGGTATTTTATTTTCCTGGCTAGTTAGTCTGGTTGCTCAAGGTTTGGGCTATGATTGGGATTTTGTGGTTTCTGCTTTTTCCATTATTTTAGCTTTTGTGTTTATCGGTATAGTAGGTCTAGCTTTTGGCTGGTATCCCAGTCTGAAGGCTTCTAAGCTTAATCCAGTTGAAGCTTTGAGGTACGAATAATTATGCAATACAGAGAAGCTTTTAAAATCGCTATCAGGGCTTTAAAAATCAACAAAGGTAGATCTTTGTTGACTATTTTAGGTATTGTGATTGGTATCGCTGCTGTTTTAGTAGTGATGTCAGCGGGAAATAGTATCCAAAAGTTTATTTTTGCGGAAATGGATAGTTTTGGTAGTGACTTAGTACAGACCGAAACTAAAGTGCCAAGCACTAAACATGCCTCTTCAGCCAATGCAACTGCTATGGTTCAAGGTGTGGTAATAACTAGTTTAAAATTAACCGACAAAGAAGCTATTTTAAAATTACCAAATATTAAAAAAAATTATGCCGCTTTTATCGGCCAAGAGATTTTGTCTTGGGACAATAAAATAAAAAGCTCCATGGTAATGGCAGCTAGCGCGGAAATGCTAGATATTGATGCCCTTGATATTGATACTGGTAGATTTTTTACTGAAGAAGAAGATAATTCTTTAGACAGAGTAGTAGTCTTAGGTAGTAAGATGAAAGAAAAATTATTTGGTCAAAGCGAGGCCGTTGGACAGAACCTTAAAATTCGTAAAACTAATTTTAAAGTAATCGGCGTCACTAAACCCGCTGGTGGTTCTTTGTTTTTTGATCGTGATCAAATAGTTTATATTCCTATTCAAACTGGGCAAAAATTATTATGGGGCATAGACCATGTCAGTATGATTGCTTCGCAGATGGAGGATCCGAGCAAAGACGCAGAAACTGTAGCTGATATAAATGCACTATTGCGAGAGCGCCATGATATCACTGATCCAGACAAAGATGATTTTGCGGTTGCTTCTATGGATGATGCAAAAGACTTAATTAATACTATTTTTGGTGGCGTGCAGTTATTATTGATTGCTTTGGCTGGTATTTCTTTGGTAGTCGGTGGTGTTGGTATTATGAATATTATGTATGTTTCAGTGTCAGAGCGTACTTTTGAGATTGGTTTACGTAAAGCCTTGGGCGCAAAATACAAAGACATTATGCAACAGTTTTTGACGGAAGCTGTCGTTGTTACTTTTTTAGGCGGTTTAGTAGGGGTAATAGTAGGGATAATTTTAAATTATTTAGTATTTATTTTAGCTGATTCTAAAGGCTTTACCTGGGAATTATCATTACCATTTTCAGCTTTATTTACTTCACTTAGTTTTGCGGTTATTTTAGGGATTATTTTTGGTTTATTTCCGGCTCAAAAAGCAGCCACGCTGGAGCCAATTAACGCCTTGCGACAAGAATAAATTTTTTTGGTTAATTTATTTAATATATTATTCAGAGCTCCCCCGCGTAGCGGGGGAGCTCATGTAAATATTTCTCTAATGTTAGCCAATATTTAGCTATATTTAGCACTCCTTGACTAGGAGTGCTAAATGCTTTATAATATTATTTATGGATGAAAGAGCGCAAAAATTATTAAGAGCAATTATTGATTTTTATATCAAAAACGCTCACCCAGTCGGCTCCCAATTTTTAGCTGAACACGAAGACTTATTAGTCAGTTCCGCTACTATTCGTAATGAAATGTTGGCCCTGGAAAAACAAGGCTTTATTTTTCAGCCTCATACTTCAGCTGGTCGTATTCCTACTTTGGTTGGCTATCAATATTATTTAGATAATTTATTGAATATTGAGTCTTTGCCAGAAGCAGAAGAAAAAGAATTAAAAATCGCTTATAAAAAAGACACACGCGAATTAGCCAAAGTGTTAGCCGAAAAAACAAATTTAGCAGTGATTCTAGCCTTTGATGCCAATGATTTATATTTTACTGGTTTATTTAATCTTTTTTCTCAGCCAGAATTTGCAGATTACAAGATGATGCTTTCCATGAGTCAGGTGATTGATTCTTTAGAAAAAGCCATGGCCAGTATTTTTTATCAAATAGATAAGCCAAAAATTTTATTAGGTGAAGACAATCCTTTTGCAGAAACTTGTTCGGTAGCAGTCACGCCATTAAATGGAGAACCAAAAAGATTGTTAGCTATTTTAGGGCCAGTGCGCATGGACTATAATCGCGTTTTAAGTTTATTAGCAAGTTTAGTTAAAATAAGTTAAATTATGCCAAACAAAAAAATAGACGAAATAGAAAATTTAAAACAACAAGCTGCTGAAAATTTAGCTGGCTGGCAAAAAGCTTTAGCTGATTATCAAAATTTGCAGAAAGAACACGAGAAAAAATTAAGTAACTTAAAAACATTTTTAAGCTTAGATATTGTTGGCCAACTTTTACCAATTTTTGATAATTATAAAATTGCCTTAAACCATATTCCGGATACAGAAAAGCAACAAGCTTGGGCTATTGGCTTAGAGCATATTTTTAAACTGTGGGAGGTATTTTTAAATGAACAAGGAGTAAAAGAAATAGAAGCTTTGGGCAAAAAATTTGACCCAGAATATCACGAAAGTATTGGTCAAGTAGAAAATAAAGCTTTAGCTGATCAAGAAATCGTGGAAGTAAAGCAAATTGGTTATAGCTATCAAGATCAAGTGCTAAGGCCAACAAAAGTAATAATTAATAATTTAACATAATTAATTTAAGAAAGGAGAACAAACATATGTCATTAATACCTTGGAGTCCATTTTTGGACACGTTTGAAAATTTGGAAAACACCAACTTTCTACCCGCTATTGATGTCTATGAAAACAAAGACAATGTAGTGGTAGAAGCGACTTTAGCCGGTATCAAGCCAGCTAATATCAATATTTCTGTCAAAGATGATGTCTTTACCATCGAGGGTCAACGTGAAGAAACTTCAGAGATCGAAGAAAAAAATTATTATCGTAAAGAAGTACGTACTGGTTCATTTCATCGCTCTGTGATCTTGCCGGCTTCAGTGCAGGCTGATAAATCAGAAGCAGTCTTTGAAAATGGTTTATTGAAAGTCACTTTGCCAAAAGAAGAAAGACAAAAAACTAAAAATATAAAAATTGAAATTAAAAAATAATGTCAGTCAATAATCAACCTTTTAGCCTGAAGATTATCAAGAAATGTCCAGTTTGTGCTCATGATTATAACCAGCAAAGTATGCAAATTTTGTCCGAAAGTGAGCTGGGATTTTTGACTTACCTTTCTTGTAAGTTTTGTGGAGCAAATTTATTGACCAAATTTTCACCCGCACCACACGGCTTAATCGGTAATGCTATTTTGACTGATTTAAAAGCGCAAGAAGTTTTGGACTTTGCAGTTGGGGATGATTTATCAGCTGATGAAGTCTTAGTTATCAATCAAGAAATTTATAAAAATAATTTAATCAAACAATTTAGAAGTTTAATTTAATAAAACTATGAGTAAAATATTAGGAATTGATTTGGGCACGACTAATTCTGCCTTTGCGATCATCGAAGGTGGTCAGCCAAAAATTTTAGAAAACAAAGAAGGTAATCGTACTACGCCTTCTATTGTTGCTATGTCAAAATCTGGCGAGCGTTTAGTTGGTTTGCCAGCCAAAAGACAAGCAGTCACTAATGCTAACAGTACAATTTTTTCTGTCAAAAGATTGATTGGACGTCGTTTTGAAGACGAGGAGATTCAAAAAGATATCAACATCATGCCTTACAAAATCGTCAAAGGTGGTGAAGGTGTCAAGGTAGTTTTAGCTGATAAAGAATACACGCCGCAAGAAATCTCTGCCATGATTTTGCAAAAGATCAAAGCTGATGCGGAAAGTAAATTGGGTGAAACTATCACGGAAGCAGTCATCACTGTGCCAGCTTATTTTGATGATTCACAACGTCAAGCTACTAAAGATGCGGGTAAAATCGCAGGTCTTGAAGTCAAACGTATTATCAATGAGCCAACAGCCGCCGCTTTAGCTTATGGTTTTGATAAGAAAAAAGATCAAAAAGTCGTAGTTTATGATTTGGGTGGTGGTACTTTTGATGTGTCCGTGCTAGAAGTAGCTTCAGATACAGTGGAGGTCAAGTCAACCAACGGTGACACTCACTTGGGTGGTGATGACTTTGATCAAGTGTTAATCAATTGGATTATCACTGAATATAAAAAAGAAAGTGGTTTAGATTTATCAAAAGATAATTTAGCTTTACAAAGATTGAAAGAGTCTGCTGAAAAAGCCAAGATCGAATTATCATCTTCTATAGAAACGGAAATCAATCAGCCATTTATCACCACTGATGAAAGTGGACCAAAACATTTGGTGATGAAATTGACTCGCGCTAAACTAGAAGAATTAGTCGGTGATTTAGTGGAAAAAACTTTAGAGCCATGTAAAAAAGCTTTAGCTGATGCTAAGCTAGACAAATCAGCTATTGAAGAAGTGATTTTAGTCGGTGGTATGACTCGTATGCCATTAGTACAAAAAAAGGTAGAAGAATTTTTTGGTAAAAAACCAAACATTTCTGTCAATCCTGATGAAGTAGTGGCCTTGGGAGCTGCTGTCCAAGCTGGTGTTTTGCAAGGAGATGTCAAAGACGTGCTATTACTTGATGTCACGCCACTTACTTTAGGTATTGAAACTATGGGCGGTATTCGTACACCTTTGATTGATCGCAATACAACTATTCCTACTTCTAAGAGTCAGATTTTTTCTACTGCCGCTGATAGTCAGCCAAGCGTAGAAATCCATGTCTTGCAAGGTGAAAGAGAAATGGCCGCTGATAATAAGACTTTAGGTAGATTTACCTTGTCTGGTATTGCTCCAGCACCTCGTGGTATTCCTCAAATCGAAGTAAGTTTTGATATCGATGCTAACGGTATCTTGAATGTCAAAGCTGTCGACAAAGGTACGGGTAAAGAGCAAGCTATTACTATCCAGTCATCTTCTGGTTTATCCAAAGAAGAAGTAGCCAAGATGCAGAAAGATGCCGAGCTACATGCTGAAGAGGACAAAAAGAAAAAAGAGGAAGTAGAAATTCGCAATACGGCTGACAATATGATTTTTCAAACAGAAAAATTCATCAAAGACAGCGCTGATAAGATAAAAGCTGAAGATAAATCTGCCATGGAAGCTAAAGTTGAAGCTTTAAAGAAAGTAAAAGATGGTTCTGATTTAGAAGCTATTAAAGCAAGCTCTAAAGAATTAGAAGATTTGATTCAAAAAATTGGTGCTGCTTTATATCAACAACAAGCTCAAGCTCAGCCAAATCAAGAGCCAGTTCCAGACAACAAAGAAAAAACCACTGAAGGTGATTTTGAAGAAGTAAAGAAAGAGGATTCTAAATAAAATTTAATTTAACCGCCCCCGCAACGCGGGGGCGGCTTAAAATACAAATGTCCAAAGATTATTATAAAATTTTAGGCGTCAATAAATCAGCATCAGCTGATGAGATTAAAAAAGCTTTTCGTAAGCTTGCTCACGAGCATCATCCTGATAAAGCTGGCGGTAATGCGGAAAAGTTCAAAGAACTTAATGAAGCTTATCAAGTTTTAGGCGATAGCCAAAAACGTGCGCAGTATGATCAGTTTGGTAGCGCTTACAAAAATCAAGCCGGCGGTGGTGCTTATGGCAATCCTTTTGGGCAAGGTTTTGATTTTTCTGGTTTTTCTCAAAATGGTCAAGGCATGGATTTTGATTTAGGTGATATCTTTGGTAGTTTTTTTGGTGGTGCTGCCGGTGGTGGCAGACAAGCTTCACATCGTGGTAGTGATTTAGAATTAAATATCGAAATTACTTTGAAAGAAGCAGTTTTTGGCGTCAACAAAAAAGTCCAAGTAAAAAAACAAAACAAATGTGAAGTTTGTCATGGCAGTGGCGCGGAAAATAATGATTCTTTTATGCAATGTAATACTTGCCAAGGTAGTGGCAAGATTATCACTACTATTTTAGGACAATTTCGTACGCAAACTATTTGTCCAGATTGCCAAGGCAAAGGTAAAAAAATAAAAAATAAATGTGGTGCTTGTCATGGCCAGGGTCTAAAAACAGAAATAGAGGAATTAAATATCGAGATACCAGCCGGTATCGATGATGGTCAGTCAATCCGTATGTCTGGCAAGGGCGATGCGGGCCAAAGTAATGCTGCGGCTGGAGATTTGTATATCAACGTTTTTGTGACACCAGATAAATACTTACAAAGACAAGGTGATGATTTATTGAGTGAAATCACTATTACTTTTACAGAGGCAGTTTTAGGAGGAGAAGAATTAGTAAAAACTATTGACGGTGAAGTAAAATTAAAGATTCCAGCTGGTACTAAAGCTGGCGAGCGTATCATTTTACGAGACAAAGGCGTACACAAGCTAAAAGGCCGTGGACGCGGCAATCAAGTGGTTTTGGTGAATATCGATGTACCGACTAATTTAAGCCGTAAACAAAGGCAATTATTAGAGGAATTAGATCAAGAATTTAAGACTAGTAAGAAGAAATGGTTCTAAATCGTTGCCTTGACTAAACTTGAGCTTTAGTTTATAATCTAGGCTGTTATTCAGGTAATAGGCCGAGATAGCTTCCCTCGACTTCGCTCGGGACTGGTGAGCTACAGTTTTGCCACCGCCCATTCGACTACGCTCTCTTCGAGTCTGAGCGACGAGGTCGTCAGACCTCGGAGTCGATGACAGGGCGGGGTGTCGAGCTAAAGCTCTCCATAAACTGTTAAAGGAAAAGTTTGAATATCATGCCGAGATAGCTCAGTTGGTAGAGCTACAGTTTTGTAAACTGTGGGTCGCAGGTTCGAATCCTGTTCTCGGCTCCACTCGATTCGCCTTTTGCTTCGCAAAAAGCTCACTCGTGGTCGCCGGTGCTTTTTAAGCACCTATGACCGTTTTCTTTTAGAGAATCGAGTGTCTTGCCATTCGGCCCTGAAGGGCTCAGGCCCTGAACGGGAGCGAGCGTAGCGAGTCGAAAGGCAAATAATTTAAATAAATTATTAATCATAATCAGATGTCACAAGATTTTTTAGCTAAATTAGAATGTACTGTTTGTCACAACATTAATTACCATTCTCATCGCAATAAAAAGATTTTAAAAGAAAGATTGCAATTGAAGAAACACTGTACTAAATGTAAAAAACATACAGACCATAAAGAAACAAAATAATTGTTTTTCATATTGAACTATGTTATGATAACCATATAGCATAGTTCGATTTTTATGAATAAAAAAGAAAAAGCGGTTATTTTAAGAAAGCGTGGCCAATCATTAGCAGAAATAGCTGAAATTTTAAAAATTTCCAAAAGTACAGCTTCTTTATGGTTAAAAAGCATTGGCATTTCTAAAGCTGGTAGATTACGTTTACAAAATAGGATTACAAAAGCCAGGGTTAAGGGTGGCCAGGTAAACCACGTAAAGAAATTAGGCGATATAGAAAAAATTACTGAGTTTAGTCAAAAATTGATTAAGAATTTAAAATTTTCAAAAATTGACTATAAAATATTTTGCGCACTTCTGTATTGGTGTGAAGGAAGTAAAGGCGGTAATTCTGTACGTTTTATTAATTCTGATCCATATTTGATTAAAACTTTTTTATTATTTTTACGTCTTGGGTTTCAGATTAGTGAAGATAAATTTAGGGTTTGTTTACATCTGCATAAATATCACAAAATAGAGGAAGAGATCAAATATTGGTCTAATATTACAGCAATACATGGCAGTAAATTTTTAAAAATTCATCAAAAAGCAAATACAGGGAAAAGACTAAAGGATAATTATCATGGTTGTGCTTCTATTCGTTATTATGATGTGTCAGTTTTGAATGAGATAAAAATTTTGTATAAATTATTATTTATAAATAATGGGGGAGTAATTCAGTGGTAGAATGTTGGTCTCCAAAACCAATCACGAGGGTTCGATTCCTTCCTCCCCTGCCAGTAAGTTTTTTATCGAGTGACCGAGACGCTGTCTGGTAACGATAATTGCTTACAAAAGAAAAAACGCCATTTTGGCGCTTTTTTGTTTGCTTAAATTTTAAATCAAAGAAACAATTTTATCTTTTAAAATTAATTTACTTTGAATAGAGGAAAGTAATTCTCTTTTTTCTAGGATACTACCTTACGCTTACCACGTCGCACGTGGAGCAAAAAAGCAGTCCTTAGCGGCTGCTTTCTTTTTTTATTTCTAATAATAATTTTTGATGACGTTCTTTTAATTTTACGAAAAGGTTTTCATGTTTTAATTTCGGTTCAGCAATCTTAATAAAATATTCTAATTTTTGAATCAAGATTTTTTCCATCTCAGGATTATTACCGAAACGATAGTAATTACTATTATCTAAGATATCAGCACATTTAATCATTAGAGCTTCTTTACCAGCATATTTGGTTCTCTTAAACATTTCCTGGTATTGTTTTTTCTTGTCTTTAATTTTTGTTTTAAAAGAAACCGCAGATACTAAATTACTGATTTTTTTCCCAAATTTTTTTTCAAGATCTTTAATCGTTATTTTTGAGTCTTCTAATAAATCATGTAATGTTGCTGCAGCAATTGTCGTGGCAGGTGATCCGTTTTCTGCTAGCGAACAAGCTACTTTTAGGCTGTGAAAAATTACTGGCTTTTCATTAAAGCCACTTTTTGAATATTCAGTCATTAAAAAAATCATAGCATTTTCAATGATTTGACTGTCTTTTTTTGAGTATGCTTTTCCCATAATTTTGTCTAAACAATTTATATTGTACACATTTTTAAGATAATTATCAATTTTTGATTAAAAATTGACTAAAATGTCAATTTATGTTTATATATATCGAAATATACCTCTTGATTGAGGGGTGTATGAACCTTAAAAAAACGAATGAAAAAATACGAAAGGAACAAGGTCATGAAAAAGATTGAACTGATCGGCCTAGAGAATATCCCCTTGGTAAACAAGGGTGACGATTTGGGTCGGTTAATCATCAAGTCCGCTGTTGAACAGGGGATTGATTTTCGTCAGGGAGACATCGTCGCTGTTGCTCAGAAAATCGTTTCGAAAGCAGAGGGGCGAACCGTTGATTTGGCGATGATCGAACCATCTGTTCAGGCTCGTGAGCTTGCTGGTCAAACTGGTCGTGACCCTCGGCTCTGCCAGGTCTATTTGAATGAGTCGAGTGCTGTTCTGCGGATCAAGGGGCGAATGATTATTACGCGTCACAAGTTGGGATTTGAATGTTCCAGCGCGGGCGTAGATCGTTCAAATGTCGCTCCTCACGCAGCGGGCATCGTTGTGTTGTTGCCTGAAGATCCTGACGAAAGCGCTCGTAAAATTCGCCAGGCCATTCGTGATCGTTTTAGAGTCACTGTCTCTGTGGTGATCACAGATTCACTTGGTCGTCATGATCGAGAAGGATCAATTGGTTTGGCGATTGGCGTGGCGGGGATTAGCCCCATAGAGGTCAGGCATCAACAAGATCTTTATGGCAATGAGGCTAAAACTGGCATTGCCATCGTTGATGAAGCATCAGCAGCAGCTTCCTTGATCATGGGTCAGGCGGATGAGAATCTGCCGGTGGTCGTGGTCAGGGGCGTTCGCTATACCGTGGACGATCAAGCGTCAATCCAACAACTTCTGATTTTGGGAGACTGATCATGAATTTCTTGACTTTGAACAGAGGTTGCTTGGATCCTAATGAGCAACCATTCGAGATCGTCGAAAGGAAGGGTTTGGGTCATCCCGATTCTTTGGCCGACGGTCTGGCTGACGCTATTTCAATTGCCTATTCCAAATACTGTTTGGATAGGTTTGGTGTGGTGCCGCATCACAACTTGGACAAGGTCTACATCGGTGGTGGGCATTTTCTGCGAGACTACGGTTCTCGGACGATGCTCGCGCCGATTCAGCTCATCGTGAATGGTCGGATCAGTAATTCGATGGATGGATCGGAAATTGATGTTCAGAGTATTCAGCGTGAAGCTGCCTCTGAATTTCTCGCGCCTTTGATGCCGCATTTGGATGTCGAACAGCACCTGGAGATACATCCGAATGCAACGCAACATACGCAACGGGATTTCTGGTTTTCTCCTCGATCACGAGAAGACCTTCACGAGTTGTCTCGTCTCAAGGCAAACGACACGTCTCTGTGCGTTGCTTATGCGCCTTTGTCTGTTTGCGAACTTTTAACCATTGTCTTAGAGCAAGCCTTCTGGAATGTTCAAGAAGATGGGGGTAGGGTTCCTCGTTGGACTGACATCGGGCAAGATATCAAAGTGATGGTTCTGCGTAACGGCAGACAGATTGATGTCACGGTTTGTGCGCCTTTCATGAGCAACTCCATGAGTTTTTATGAGTATTACCTCCAACGTGTATCCGAGACTGAGTCCTTGTTGCAACAACTCGCAGAGAGTGTCGTTGGCAACAAGTATCAGGTCAAGGTGGAGGTGAATACTGCGGGCCGTCTTTACATGCTTGGTGTGGGTAGCTGCATTGAGTGTGGTGAAGAAGGCATCGTTGGACGAGGCAATTCCTCTGGAGGTTTCATCGCCGCTGGCAGGCCTCATTCCATGGAAGCTGCTTTCGGGAAGAATCCGGTCTATCACACTGGGCGTGTTCTGGGATATCTGACGCAGAAGTTGGCTTGGGCCATCTATCGTCAGACTGGCGTTCCCAATGTCATTCACGCCTTGACGATCAACGGTGGAGGCTTGGTTCCTCCGGATAGATTGGTGATTAGTACGGCTCAGGAAGTTTCTCGTACAGCGATCGCTGATATTGTTGAGCGAGAATTTCTGAACACTGATTACCTTTCTGAGGTTTTGCGAATGCCGGCGGTATTCAGAGCTCTGAATTTCGTCGCTCAAGATCTGCAAAGGAGGTGATTACATTGGATCAATACAAGTGTGCCGTTATCTCTGGAGGAGTTTCGGTAAACTTCGCCAGTGACATGCCACTTCTTGAACTGTTTAACCAATCTGGTTACACTAGGCATTTCCCGGATTTTCATTGCGTCGATCAGCACCTGTCAACACCCTATCTGGTTCATTACCGAAACAGAGAAGAGATGACAGTCGAATACAGCGGATCGACAGCAATTCTGAACTTCCCTTGGGAATTGATGAGAAAGGGCGAAACGATTCTGTATGCAGCCTATCCCTTTGTCGAACGTCAGTTGCAAGGACTCGGCATCGTAACGGCTCATGCTGCTGCAGTTACGTTTGGTCAGGATGGAATCATGATCATCGGTAAGATTGGTGCTGGTAAGACTTCTACTGCCATGGAATTGTGCAGGAAGCGTGGCGCCAAGCTCATTGCCAATGATTTGTGTTTGGTCGGTGGTGAAGATGAATGTCGAATTGTGGGAGGAACGAAAGACTTCCATGTCCGACTGGAATCTGCTCGACGTAACCTACCTGATCTGGTTCCTTTTTTCTCTGAACGTCCTGGCCTCGATTCCTGGTCGAACAAGGTTGTCTTTGACCCAGTCAAACTTGGCATTCAACTGCAAGACGAACCCGTGCCCTTACGCAAGGTGGTGCTTGTTCACGTTGATCAAAGCCAGAAACGTTTAACGGTTCAACCGAAGAGCGATTTGGTTTTGCGACTATTGTTGAACGAGAACTTCTCGCGTTACATCAGGTCCACAACCACAACCTTACTGGGTGGTGATTCCTATGATCTTCTGGGGTACATTCCTTCGATGGATTCCCCAGAGCTTTTCGAGAGACGTAGAAGGCTCATCAACCATATCCTCGTTGATGTGGGAGTAGTCTATGTTTCCGGTAAGGTGGAGGAAGTGGTCGATGCGGTTGCTCGACTTTAGCCAAGATTGGCTTCATTCGTTGAAAAGTGTCCACAAACGTGGACAAGGACCGCGGTTGACAAAACTGCGGTCTTTTTTTATAATTATACAAATTCATCATATAACATATTTTGGTCTAAATTAATCAGAATATAAATAAATATATGAAAGTGTGCGTTGGAATACCTTCCTACAATGAAGCGGATAGAATATCTTTTGTGGTTTCACAAATTGATAAAGGTTTGAAGTTGTTGCGTGAAAATTTTCCACAAATTAATGATTGTGTAATTTTGAATGCAGATAGTTGCAGTAGTGATGATACTATAAAGAGATTTAATAACACAGACACTTTATTTATAAAAGATTCAGTTTTAACTAAGGGTGAACCAGGCAAGGGCAAGAACGTCCTTGCTATTTTAAAATACGCTTTAGAAAATTCTTGTGATGTGGTTCTGACTATTGATGCGGACTTAGAAAGTATTACGCCAGATTGGATGTTAAAATTTACGGAATTAGTAATAAACAAAAAAGCAGATTTTGTTTATCCGGAATATAAACGTAACAGGTTTGAAGGTAGCACAACGAATCATCTGGCATATCCTTTAATTTATGCTCATTTTGGTAAAGACATTAGACAGCCAATTGGTGGAGATTTTGCCATGAGTTCAGAATATGCTCAATACATATTAGAACAGCAAGTGCCAATAGACGCTTATAAGTTTGGTATAGATATTTTTTTATCTATGAATGCGGCTAGTGGAGAATTTGTTGTTCAGGCTGCTTAATTAGGTAAGAAAATACATAAACCAAGTTTTCCAAGAATGAGAGAAATGTTTCCACAAGTTGCATCTGCTGCGCTGGAGACTTTACTTCTACATAAGAGATCTTTAAAATTTGATGACGTTGATAAATCAGATATTAATATAACAGATAAATCAATTTTTTCGCATTCTAAAGAAGCAAAAATGATCTTAGAAGAAGAGTTAGGTAAATGCTCTAAAGATTTTTTAAGTTCACTCAAATGGTTGGATGAGCGAACTTTACTTAATTTACAAGCTATTTTACCAAAGAATCATTTGAAGTTTGATTCTAGTCATTGGGTTAATGTTTTAGGAGATTGGGTTTCTTTTGCTTCGAACAATTCAATAATGGATATGCAAAACTATTCTCAGGAACTTTTACCATTTTTTGTAATTAGAGCTGTAAACTTTTGGAATGAAAGTAAAAATAAAACAGCTAATTGGGTCGAAAATGAAATTCGTATGCAGGCTTTAGATTTAAAAAAATATTTTGATCATAAATAATTATGTATTTTTCAGTTTTATTAGGAAATCCAGTTGAACATAGTATTTCTCCAAAATTATTTTCTCTTTTAGCAGATGATTTGGGGATTGAGTATGCTCACATAAAAATGAATGTTCCATCTAAAAATAAATTACCAGTATTTTTGAACAGCTTAAAAAACATTGGTTGTTATGGAATTAATATAACTTTACCTTATAAAATAGCCATTATGGGCCATGTTGATGCTATTGAGAAAGAAGCTAAGCAAATGGGGGCGGTGAATGCTATTTATTTTAAGAATGGGAAATTTATTGGTTTTAATGCAGATGCTCCCGCTGCTTTAATGGCGATTGAAAAGAAATTGAAAACAATCACAGCTAGAGATAAAGTTTTAATTTTAGGTGCCGGTGGGGCTGGTAGAGCAATTGCTTTTGAGATCAGAAAAAGAACTTCTCATATTATTATTGTAGATAAAGAAATTAAGAAGGCAAAGGAATTGTCTGACAATTTAGAGAAATCAAATAATATCTTATATAAGAAATTTAATAATAAAGATATAATTTCTTTAATTAAAGATTCTGATTACATCATTAACGCTAGTCCAGTGGGCATGACTCCGAACATTGATGGTATTCCTGTAGATTTTTCTTCTATAAAATCTCTAAAGGGTAAGTATTTTTTTGATGCAATATTCAATCCTTATGAAACTAAATTTTTAAAATTAGCAAAGAAAAAAGGAGCAATGACCTGTTCTGGTATGTACATGATGATTTTCCAAGCAGCTTATGTTTTAGAAAAATGGATCAATAGAAAAGTTAAAATTAATGACTTGGAAAAAATTAATAGTATTTTGATAGATTATTTAAAAAATCATGCATAAAATTTCAATTATTAATGATGAAATTTCTCAAGACATCAATGATGTTATCAAATTTTGTAAAAATAATAATCTTGATGTCATAGAATTAAGATCAATTAATGGTAAAAATTTAATTGACCATGATTTTACTTTTCTAAAAAAAATTGCCAAAAAACTTTTAGCAAATAACATAGATGTGATCAGTATAGCATCGCCAATTCTGAAATGGAAAAATGAGAAAAAGCATACCATTACTAAAGATGTTAGAATGCATAATTTTTCCGGAAAGAGTACTAACTATGAAAAAGTTTTTGAGATTTCGAAAGTATTTAACGCCAAGTATATTAGGATTTTTTCTTATCTCAAATATGATAATTTCAAAATTGATGATTTAGATAAAGATTTTGAACAATTAATTAGCTTAGCTAAAGAGTATAAAGTAAAATTATTGTTGGAGAATGAGCCAGTTTGTAATATAGACACAATTGATAAATTAGAAAAAGTTATTAAACGTTTTAATAATCCATATCTAAAAATTTTATTAGACATTGGAAATTTATATGAAATGGACTTTTCAGTGTCTAAATTGGATATTAGTAAAATTGTTGATTCCATTGAATATCTTCATATCAAGGATTTTTCAACAAAAGAAAAAATTTATAAGATTTTAGGAGAAGGGGACATAAATTACAAAAAACATATCTCTGATTTATTGGAATTATCTTCTAAAAAGAATTTTGTATTTTCTTTGGAGACTCATACTAAGGAAAATAAATATAAGAACTCTGAACAATCGTACATAAATTTAAAAAAAATAATCAAAACAAAGAAAAATATAAAATATGGAATTATTGGCTGTGGTAGAGTTTTTGCTAAACACGCTAAATCTATAAAATATACGGAAAATGCTTTTTTAGACGGAGTTTATGATATTGATAAAGTAAAATCAAAAAGTGCTGCAAAGGAATTTGATTGTAGTTTTTTTTCAGATTTAAATGAATTGATAACTAACGTAGATGTTGTTAATATTTGTACCCCTCACAATACCCATGTTGGTTTGATTACATCTGTTTTAAAGGCAAACAAAAAATGTCTTTGTGAAAAACCGGTAGTATTAAATGACAAAGAATACAAAACAATTATTAAGATAAAAAATAGCAAAAAGAATTTATTTGTTGTTTACCAGAATAGATTTAATCAAGCCATTCAAAAAATTGATGAGCTGATTAAGAAGAATGCATTAGGAAAACCTTTGTACATTTTTGGCAATGTCCGTTGGTTTAGACCAATAGATTATTATAAAAATAATTGGCAAGGCACAATTAAAAAAGAGGGTGGAATTTTATTTAATCAGGGTATACATTTGATTGATATCTTAATGCGTTTTGGCAAAATAAGTAATCACAAGAACATTAAGATAAAAGATGCTGTAAAGAGAAAAATTTATCATAAAAAAATAGAAACTGAAGATATGTTTGTTTCTCATTTCGAAGCAAATAAGATTCTTTTTAATTTGGAAGTTACCGTTTCTTCTATTCCTGAAAATTTAGAGAGTTCTATTTTTATTATTTTTGAAAAAGGTTCGATTTTAGTATCTGGTGATGCGTTGAATGAGCTGAAATTTGTGAAAACTCCATATTTTTCCACGGATTCATTTGTCGAAAATATTCGTGATGTTTATGGTAATGGTCATAGAAAATTAGTAGAGTCTCTTACAAATTATTTATTAAATAATACTGTGGATGATAAATTAACTCATTTTGAAGAAGCTTATCAAAGAGTAGCCTTTATTAATAAATTATATGAACATGAAAAAACCAATCGTTAAAGTTTTGATACCAGGGATACCTTTAAAAACTAAATTTGGCGGTTTAGGTTATTGTAGTATTGTTTTGATAATTGATGGCGATAAAAGAATATTATTCGATACAGGGCACTATAGTGTAAGGAACAATATATTAAAATATATTAAGTTGTACAAAATCAATACTTTATTTTTATCACATTTACATTTTGATCATTGTTTAAATGCTGATTTATTTTCAGAGTTTAATATAGACATATATGTGCATCAAAAAGAATTAGATCGTTTGAAATCAAAGAAAATCTCTGATGTGTATACTTTTTATTTTTTTAATCAAATTGTTAAAAATAAAAAAATTAAAATTTTCAAGAAATCTTTTTATCTATCACCAAATGTTTTAGCGATTGAGACTCCTGGCCATACTTCTGGGCATTCTTCTCTTGTTGTTAATAATTTAAATAAGTCATTTATTATAGCCGGAGACGCTTTAAAAACTTATAAAGATTTTACATCTAAAACAAAAAAGAATGATAAAACAGCAGAGGATCAAGTGCAAATGAGAAGGACTTTAGAATATATAAAAGACAATTTTGATATTATTATTCCAGGACATGATGTTATGATAGAAAATGGCAAAAGAGTCAAGTCTAATGCTGATTTTTTTGAGTTTTAAAACTCCTTTTTGTACTGTCGCATTTGTCGCATTTTGACCTACTGAGATACTTAATTTTAGATTTATAAATCCATCTTAAAACCCTTGTAAACTTTGTTATATTTTGGTTCTAGACCGACTGACACTGCCACTCGACTCATCTCGCTTTAGCGAGATTCGCTCGTGGCCTTCGGCCGTGAGATTAAGTCGTTTTAGTGGAGAAAATATATAGTAAAGACAAATGCACCTTATTGGGTGTTTTTTGTTTTGAAAAATTATATTTTAATATACAAACAATGTTTTAAGTGTTATAATATGTGTATATTAATATTTATTTCTAAAATTTATGCAAATGAAAAAGCAAAATACTATGTGGGTGATTACCCTGAGTGTTTTTTTGGTTATTATTTCAGTTGGTGCTTTCTGGCTTAATAAAGTAATAGCCGCTTCAGCTAAAGATACTCCCCATCAAGCAATTGTGAAGGTGAATACTTATACACTAGACAAGTATAATAATCTTTCTTTGTTTGCTAGTGGCTCTGGTATTATTTTTGATGCCAGTGGTCTGGTTTTGACTAATTATCATGTGACGACGATAGAGGAAGAGTTTGATAATACCCAAAAGGAAACTTCATTTCAAATTTGTTTGACCCAAGATCCTAATCTAGAGCCCAATTGTAATTGGATCGGGCAATTAGTTGCTAAAGATAAAGATTTGGATGTGGCTATTTTACAAATTAAAAAACAAAATAGCGATGCTTCAGTAGCAGAAGTTTTTCCTTATCTTGATTTAGACAAATTAAATGCTAGCGTCACTAACGATAAAATTACTGTTTTGGGCTATCCTGGTATTGGCGACGAAACTATTACTATCACCGAAGGCATTATCAGTGGCAAAGTAAATAAATATAATAGTGATTGGTTAAAAACTGACGCTGTCATTTCCTTTGGTAGTTCTGGTGGAGCCGCTATTAATAAATATGGCTACGTCATCGGCTTGATCAGCCAGGCGCATTCTGATTTATTAGGTAGTCTTGGTTATTTGATAAACATATCTTCTTTACGTAATTGGATTGAAGCCAATAGGGCTAAAGTCAGCCAGCCAGCCTCTTTTGAAAATCGCATTTATGACATCTCCGCTAAACAGAAGGCTATTAAAAATGTTAATACTTTCCAAAACGATAAACCCGCTTTTAGTATTACTAAGCCAGCTGATTGGGATTTTTCTTATAAAAATGAAAATTCTTTGCTGATAAATAAAAAAACTGATGATGATAGCGGTGCGGCCACTGTCGTAGTTTCACCATTTCCAATTTCAATGTCACCTGATTTTGTCATGACAGCTATTAAGAAAAAATTAGTTGATCTCGGTGCTTTATCTTTATTAAGTATTAATAAAGATGAGGATATAGTGATTAATGGTTTGACTGGCAAAAAAATTACCTTGTCTATAATGGGAGAAACGGAGAGTATTTATTATTTTGTTTTAGATAATTATCTTTTAGAAGTAAACTATGATTATGGCTATGCTGAAAAAGATAAAACGATCATTGACGTGATAATTAATTCTTTAAGTGGTACAGCGGAGCAAGCTATTGCACCAGTATTGCAATACGAAAACAATAGTCCTAAATTTTATTTAAGCTCCACCCCAGATTGGCCGATCTTAGCGCTTAATACCAAAGAAGATGTAGCAGAGTTATATAATATCAGTGAGCCTAATTCATATATTAGTGTTGACGTCACTAAACTGGATAGTTCACAAAAGGCTTTTAATAATGATGATTATTTGGCTTATATTAAGAGCATGATGGAAACAGTAAATTCAGCTGGAGCTATGCTGGATATGAAGTTTGAGATTATAGAATCTAACGCTCATTATAAATTGAGTGATGAATTGACTGATACCGTGATGATTCATGGAAAAATTAGCAAACTAAGTACCGGTGCAATTTTAGCTTTTGATACTGACTATAGCGTTCGTTCTGGTGATTATTATATTGATATTGATTTGTCGATGTTTACAGATGATGAGGCTAAATTTCAAACTGTGCTTACTAACACACAGCCTATCTTAGCTTCATTGTCATTGACTGGATTCAAAGATTTAAGTCCAAAGCCAACAGCAGAGGTAATAGCGGTAGCTACGACAACGCCAAGTTTATTGGCTAAAATCTGGGAGTATAAAATGTTTTTGTTAATAGCTTTGATTTTATTAATTGTTATTATTTTAGTGATAGTTTTATTAAAGATAAGAGCAAAGCGTAAAGCGCAGGCTCTGGCAACAGCTCAAGCCGTGATCCCTCAAGCGGCGGTTATGCCAACAGTTACTGTTGATCAAAATAATATTAATAACCAATTACAGTAAAATTTAATTTAAAACACCCCGGCATCCGCCGGGGTGTTTTGTGTAATAAATTTATCAAAAAGAAAACCGCCCTGTCATCGACTCCGAGGTCTGACGACCTCGTCGCTCAGACTCGAAGAGAGCAAAGTCGAAGGGCGGTGTAGTGTGACGAGAGCGAGGCGTCAGGTGCGCATTTTCTCCGCCGGAATGAAACGGCGCATGGTCGGCCAGACTTCACAATCTAGACCTAGGTTGAGTTTTTGTAGCTCAATCACAATGCTATCAGCTTCTTCAGTGTCAGTGGAAGAAACAGCGATGTAAGGAGCGTCGGTTTGCTCACCATCGGCATAAAAAGGAGCAATGTTGTGTGGCGTGATGATGCCGTCTTTCGTCAGCTTGAGGTTGTGCAGAGCTTCGCCTATGATTATGAAAGCGTGTTCACGCGTTTCATTGTCTGAAGTGAACACATGAATGTTCGGCATGCTATCCTCCTGTGGGTTTGAATGATTTTCATAGCAAAATTACTATATAATATTAATTTTGTCAATATTATCAAATAATCCAGTATAATACCCCCGCGGAGCGGGGGTATTAACTAAAGAATATTTATCTTAAAAATGAGTTTATCTTGACAAAAATTGAATTTTCCCGTATAATTTTGGACTATAAAACATTATTATATGGAAATTAGAAATATTGCTATTATTGCGCACGTCGACCACGGTAAAACTGCTATTACTGATGCTTTGTTGCGTCAAACTGGTATGATCAAAGACGCTAACAAAAGTATGGATTCTAATGCCTTAGAACAAGAGCGTGGTATAACTATTTATGCCAAAAATGCTTCTTTTTTTTATAAAGACACCAAGATAAATATCGTTGATACTCCAGGTCACGCTGATTTTGGTTCTGAAGTTGAGCGTGTCTTGCGTTCTATTGATTCTGTTATTTTAGTAGTGGATGCTCAAGAAGGTCCCATGCCACAGACTAAATTTGTCTTGAAAAAGTCTTTAGATCTAGGTTTGAAGCCAATCGTGGTGATTAATAAAATCGATAAACCAGCTGCCAGAATTCCTGAAGTAGAAGAAATGATTTTAGAATTATTTATGGACTTGGGCGCCAATGATGAACAATTAAATTTTACGACAGTTTATTCTATTGGCATTAAAGGTATTGCTAAAAAATACATGGAAGACGAGTCAGATAATCTTGATCCATTATTGGAAACTATTTTAGAGCACGTCACTCCCGCCGAGCAAGACACTACTAAAGCTTTACGCATGCAACCATTTAATCTTGGCTACGATGATTATTTAGGTCGTTTAGCTATTGGTCGTATTTATGAGGGTGTGATCAAGAAAAACCAAAAAGTTTTTGTGAAAAATAATGCTGGTGCAGTTCGCATAGGCAGTATTACTAAAATTTATACTTTTTCTGGTTTTGAAAGAGTGGAGATAGAGCAAGCTGAAGCTGGTGATTTAGTGATGATCGCTGGAATTTCCAATATCGATATCGGCGAAACTATTTGTGAAAATGAAACCCAAGAGGCTTTGCCGGCCATTCATGTTGATGAGCCAACGATTGCTATGCACTTGTTAGTCAATAATTCTCCTTTTTCCGGGCAGGATGGTAAATTGGTGACTAATAGTCAGATTAAAGAAAGATTAAAAAAAGAATTAGAAATTAATGTGGGTTTAAAGATTGATTTTTCTTCTTCAGAATATTATCGTATTTATGGTCGTGGTGAAATGCATATCTCTATTTTATTAGAAACTATGCGTCGTGAAGGCTATGAATTCCAAGTTTCCCAACCACATGCTATTATTAAAGATATTGCCGGTAAAAAGCACGAGCCTTTTGAGGAAGTCACCATCGATGTGCCAAGTGAAGCTGCTGGCATCGTGATCGACAAAATGTCTCGTCGTAAAGGCTTGATGACTAAGATTCAGACTGAAGCAATGACACGCTTGATTTTTGAAATTCCTACTAGAGGTTTATTAGGCTACAGGGGTGAATTTATTGTTGATACTCGCGGTGAAGGTATTATGGCTTCACAAGGGCTTGGTTTCAAACCTTATGTTGGTCATATGGATCATAAAAATACTGGTTCAATGGTTTCGATGGCGACTGGTAAAGCTTTAGCTTTTTCTTTATACAATTTACAAACCAGAGGCCAGCTATATATCGGACCAAACATTGAAGTTTATGAAGGTATGGTGATCGGTAACACTGCTAAAGGTGAAGAAATGGTAGTCAATCCTATCAAAGGTAAGCAATTAACCAATATGCGTGCTTCTGGTACCGATGATGCGATTAATTTAGTCGCTCCGATTGAGATCACGATTGAACGTGGTTTAGAGATTATGGCTGATGATGAATATTTAGAAATTACTCCTCACAATGTCCGTTTGCGTAAACAAGTTTTAAGGGAAGTAGACAGAGTTAAAAGTCGTAGAAAATAAAGATGAATTTAGATAATCTATACAAAGTATTAAAAGATGAGCCTAAGTTTCGTTTGAGTCAGGCTCAAGTTGCAATTTGGCAAAATTTAGTGAGTGACTGGTCCCAAGTCACTACTTTTCCGGCTGCTTTAAAAGAAAAATTAAATGAAGTTTGTCCTTTGCAGATCGAAGCTGATGTCCATGTCGCTAAAAAAGAAAATAGCACCAAAGCTTTAATTACTTTAGAAGATGGTGCTAAAATAGAAACTGTTTTATTATCTCACGCTGATGGTCGTCAAACTGTCTGTGTTTCTTCACAGGTCGGCTGTCCTTTGGGTTGTAAGTTTTGTGCGACTGGTACTTTGGGTTTGACTCGTGATTTGAACTACAATGAGATTTTGATGCAGGTTTTGTTTTTTGCGAGAATATTAAAAAAAGAAAACTCCCGAGTTTCTAATGTTGTCTTTATGGGCATGGGCGAGCCATTTTTAAACTATGACAATGTCTGGAAAGCAGTCAAGTATCTCAATGATAAACAAGCTTTAAATATCGGGGCTAGAAAAATATCTATTTCTACTTCTGGTATTGTGCCAGGCATTGAAAAGCTCGCTAAAGAAAAATTGCAAGTGAATCTCGCTATTTCTTTGCATGCCTCAAATGATAAGTTACGCAGTGAGCTGATGCGTATCAACAAAAGATTTCCTTTGGCTCAAGTTTTAAAAACCGTGGATGATTATATCAAACAAACTGGTCGTAAGGTAATGTTTGAATATTTGATGCTCAGGGGTGTCAATGATAGCTTACAGCACGCTGAAGAATTAAGTCGTTTGATGGCCAAACATCTTTATATGGTGAATTTGATACCATATAATCCGACTGGAGTTTTTAAGCCATCAGATAGAAGGACGATAGACAGTTTCCGTCGTTATTTAGAGCAAGCTGGCGTCGAAGTGAGTCAACGATTTACTTATGGTCAAGATATTGATGCTGCTTGTGGCCAATTAGCCAATAAAGCCAGCAAATAAAAACAAGGTTGTCCGGATCTTGTTTTTTTGTTAAGCTAAATATATAAAGCAGTTTCGCGTATCCCCGCTAGTTTACTCCGTACTTGATACGGGGCGGGGATAAGGTATCTTGAATAGAGTATAAATTCCCCCGCCTTCGGCGGGGGAATAGGTAGTGTTAAATAATAACTTTATGGAATTTAGACCAGAGCTAGAAAAAAGCGAAAAAAATCCAAAACAGGAAGTAGAACAAGCCTTTGCTGATTTTGAGATTGACCTTGAAGGTATAGACGCTAGTGTTTTAGAGCGCTTGATAGAAATACATAGTGAAGAAGACTCGCATTTTTATGATGCAATTGAAATGGCGAAAATGCTTGATAAAAATTGGGAGCATTTAGGTTTAGAAGCTACAGACAAGAAGAAAATGTTAGTTTGCGCTTTATTACATGATGTTGGTAAGGCTGGTCCAGAAAAAGCATCACCAGAAGCGCGTCAGCTTTGTTTGTGGTTATTTCACAAACAACACCATGTACAAAGTGAGATTGACCTTAGAGAGCTAAAAGTAATGGATTTTATTAATACCAGTGATTATCCTGATCCAAGCCGAGCCAGAAGTTTATTAACTGCTAAAGATGGTTTGAATATTGTAAATTTGGATAATTTAACGATGATTGATTTTTGGCGCATGCATGTTGATTGGACTTATGATATTTTGTCTCAACATTTGAGTCCAGAAGTAGACGAAAAAGTAGTCGTGATTGCCGCTTCTCATCATTTATTGGATGGTAAAAATCCAGCTGAATTAGCAGAGGATGAAATTCCCGAAGAATCACAGTGGTTAGAAGTGACAGAAGAGTATCAAGTTTTAACTTTGGTAGATAAATATCAAGCCTTTCGTCAGCGTAGCGCTGTGTCTCATGAAGAAGCTATTGCTTTTTTATTAGCGATGATTGAAAAAAGTAAATTAAGCGATATTTTAAGAGATAGCTATCGAAAAATTGTGGCTAAGTTTTCAGAAACAGGTTTTATAGCTAATTTTCAAGCTGCTCATGAAGAAGTACAAGCTAAATATCACGCTTAAATCTTTATTGACAAAAATACGTTTTTATGCTATTATTACATAATTTAGTGGCGAAAAAGCCCATAAATTATAAGCATATGAATAAAATATTGTTTAATTTTAGCCAAAAATTAACTATTACATCTTTAGTGATAAAGGTAGCTTTTTTGTCTGTTTTAGTCTTTTCTTTACCACAAAGCGTCAAAGCGACTGAATCTTTAGAGATTTATAATATCGAGATGTCAGTTGACGAAGGTGTGGCGGTGATTTCTTGGCGTACCAATATTAATGCCACTGGTCGTATTGACTATGGCTTGACCACTGAATACGGTCTTTATATTGATGATACTTCAGCTGACTCTCGTCAACACGAAGTGCATTTAGCTGGTTTAGAGCGTGATGTGCGCTATCACTTTATGTTGACTTCTCAAGCCAACGGTGAAACTGTTTATACTTATGATAGTATTTTTGATACCGAAGACTTTAGTGATGGAGAAGCTCCTGTTCTTAGCCGTATCAATCGTCCCTATACTACTGGTACCAGAGTAGTTTTACAATGGGAAACTGATGAGTTGGCTACTTGTAAAGTGTATTATGGTACTACTACAGAGTATGGCAAAACTAAAAGTATTTCTGGTAAAAAAGAAATTTTTCAAATCATTATAGATAAATTAGAGCCAGATACTGAATATTATTATAAAGTTGAAGCCAAAGATAAATACGGTAACACCAGTTCCAAAATTAATAGTTTCAGAACTTTAGTTAACGATGAAGAAGATAGAGAAGTTTTAGCTGTTTCTCGTATCACACCGATCACTAATAATGATGAAGGTATTTCTTATACCGCTACTGATGTCACTTGGCGTGCCAATAAATTATCTTCTGGTACCGTTTATTATGGCACCTCCCCAGATAGATTAAATAAAAAAGTAAATACTGAAAATACTTGGTTGAAAATTGACCAAAGTGTTCATTTGACTAAATTAAAATCAGATACTTTGTATTATTTCCGTATCGAAGCTAAAGATATTTTTGGTAAAAAAGTAAAATCGCCAATCTTTAGTTTTAAAACTAAATACTTAGCAACGGAAATCAAGCCAGCTAGTGTCAATGTCAAAAAATTGTATACTAAAGCTTCAGGTTTATTTAAAACTACCGGTAATCAAATCTTTGCTATTTTGAATAACCAAAAATACCGTATTTCAAATTCCGAGATTTTGAAACGTTATGGATATTCTACTAAAAATATTAAAACAACTACTCCGCAAGCTTTAGCTAATATCAAAGACGCTAAACTTATCAAAGACGCGGTGACGAATAAAGTCTATTATTTGGCTAAAAAAGGTCCAGACAAATATTTAAAACTTTCTATACCAAATCCAACAGTGTTTAGTTCATATAAAGCCAATAAATGGAGTGATATAGTGACAGTGGCTAGTGAGGATTTAGCTAATTACAATGATGTAAAATTAGTAAAAACTAAAAACAGCAAAGCTGTCTATTTATTAGTTGGTGGTGTGAAAAAACCATTTACTTCAGCTAAAGAGTTTGAAAGTCAAGGCTATAAATGGTCAGATATTTTAGAAGTCAGTCAAACTCATTTAGATACTTATCAAACAGCTTCATAAAATTTATTTGATGCAAAAATTTTTTTAAATAAACAAGTTAAGACTAGCCCCGCGAAGCGGGGCTAGTCTTTTTTTATTTTATATTGTATAATGCATTTACAATTAAATAAATTATCAAGAGTGCGGTGAGAGTTTTGGCTCTGCGACCCGCCAGCAACCATCTTTTTATAAAGAACGGTGCTAAATCCAACCCAAGCTTTTGGGGTAGATAATGAAGATCACATTAACTTTCCTTAAGATTTTGGGGAAAGATTTTTTAATTATTAAGGAAAAATTTTATGCTCAAAACAGCAGAAAATGTATCTTGGGGACACCCAGATAAAGTGTGTGATCAAATTTCTGACGCTATTTTAGATGAGTGTCTCAAGCAAGATCCAAATAGTCGTGTAGCTGTCGAAACTATGGGTGGCCATGGTAAGCTTTTTATTTTAGGCGAAGTGACAACTTACGCCGACTTTGATCCAGAAAAAATCGCAAGAGAAGTTTATCGAGAAATTGGCTATGAAGACGAGTTAGAGATCAAAGCTTATTTAGTGAAGCAAAGTTCAGACATTGCTCAAGGTGTTGATCTCGGTGGTGCCGGTGACCAAGGCATCATGGTCGGCTATGCAACTAATGAGACAACAGAGCTTTTGCCTTTAGAACATGTTTTAGCTACTAAACTCATTCGTCATTTAGAGGAGCTGAGAGCAGACAAAAATAATCAACTGGCGCAATTTTTATTACCAGACGCTAAAGCGCAAGTGACGCTTGATGGAGAGAAAATAAAAACTGTAGTTTTATCTACTCAACATCGTGATAATATCAGCACAGAAGTTTTGCGTGATTTAGTGATCAAAGAAGTGATTAAGCCGATTATTCCAGCTTATGAGCAAGTGTTTATCAATCCAACTGGCATTTTTTTACAAGGTGGCTTTAGTGCGGATACTGGTTTGACTGGTCGTAAAATCACTGCTGATAATTATGGTCCACAAATCCCAGTCGGTGGGGGAGCTTTTTCTGGCAAAGATGCAAGCAAAGTCGATCGCTCGGCCGCCTATATGGCGAGGTTTTTAGCCGTTGAATATTTAAAGAAATATCAAGCCAAAGAAGTGCTAGTAAAACTCGCTTATGCTATCGGCAAAAAGGAGCCAGTAATGTCTACAGCCATGGTAGATAACAAGCTGATAGAAATCACAGGGTATGATTTATCTCCGCAAGGCATTGTTGATTTTTTACATTTGAAAGAGCCACAATTTAAAAATCGTGCTCGTTTTGGTTTTTTTCAAGATTTTTTAATAACTTAATATTTTAGCTAATATTAGCCAATATTTTTTTATACAAAATAAACTATTTGACAGACTGATAATTTTAGTTCTATGCTTTCTTTGATTTTGCTAGGGAATATTCACAAAAGATCAAAAATGTGCTAGTATATTAAGGTAATTATTAATAATTAATAAGTAAAAGAAACAATATGGGAAAAATGACAAAAACAGAAATGCTTTCAGCCTTGTCAGAAGTGACAGGTTTGAGCAAAAAAGATGTCAAAACTTTGTTAGACGCCATGACTGAAATGGCTTATAAAGAAGTTAAAAAGAGTGGCGAATTTTCTTTAGCAGGACTTGGTAAATTAGTTAAAGTTAATCGCAAAGCCAGAGAAGGCCGCAATCCAGCCACTGGTGAAACTATTAAGATCCCAGCTAAAACTGTTGTTAAATTCCGTGTAGCTAAAGCTGCTAAAGAAGCAGTCTTGTAAAAATTGTCACCCTCGCATAAGCGGGGGTTGATTCTTATTTCTAAAAAACACCCTAGATTATTCAGGGTGTTTTTGTTTAGATCATTTTTTATCTCTTATATAAAAAAACTGTGTTTTTGCCGACAGTGAAATAGCTATCAGCATTTTCCTTGGCCTGTGTAATGGCAGATTTGGCGCTGTGCCAGTAGTTTGGCACCACAAAGTATAAACGACCAACTTGCGCTTTATCCATTGCTCTGGTGGCTGTTTCTTTATCAGCCTTAGTTTCTATCATGCTTAAAAATTCTTGATAGATATTTTCATTGCCAACGGGCATGGAGTAATAAAAATTATTTTGATAATAATGTTTAAAGCCGTATTTATCGATAGCAGCGGCACCAAGCATTTGATTAGCCAAAACTATATAGCTTTCATCGCCAGCACTTTCTGCTATCAAAACTACAGTTTCTAGATCATCGGCCGTGACATTGAAGCTTTGGCTGTTTTTATATCTATCATAGAGAGGATAGCTAAAATAGGTACTAGTCAAAATAATAATGACACTGACAGTAATTAAGAAAATTTTATTTGGATGTAAGAGTGGTTTTTTTAAGCTGGTGCGCCAAGCAAAAAACCAAGTAGTTAAAAGTAGAGGAATACTGCTTAATTTAAATAACAAAATAATTCTTAATAAATAATCATTTTGTTGATAATCTATTTGTTCACTAAAAGAAATAAAGAGCAAAGCAATGAGATAATTTAAAGCTAAAAAGCTTAATAGTAAATAATGCTTAGTGAAAAATAGATATTTATGTTTTTTAAAGATTAAGTAAGCCGATAAAATAAAGAAAATAGTAAAGATTAAGTCAGCATTTTGACCTAAATTATGCGCAAAATCTAAGGCAAAATTATAGCTTTGTGCCCAATGTAATTTTGGCCAAGTAATTTGTGGTACATGTAAGCTAAAAATATTAGTCCACGATTTTTGAGCTAAATATTGATAAAGTGCAAAAAATAAAGGTAAACTGATAGTAGCACTTAAATATATGCCAAGATTACCGATTTTTTTAGTAAGCGGACTAAATTTAGTTTTTTCCCACCATAAAAATAAGACTAAAATAAAACTGGAAATACCACCCAAAGGATGAATAGTTAGGAGTGCGAGGCTAAAAAAAGTAGCAAATGGCAAGTAGCGTCGATTTTTTTGCAAAAGTGGGAGTAAAAAAATAAAAACAGCTGATAATAAAAAAGCTAAATTTTGCGGCGTAGTCATGATGGCAAAATTAAAGCCAAAGATAATGCTGATTAAAATACTGCTCAAAGTTATTTTAGTTGACCACTTGAGACCGTATTTTAAGCCATAGTATAAAGTATATGGCCAAAGTAGAGCAAAGCTGACTGGCACTAAATATTGATTGATTTTGACTAAAGATATTTGCCACAAGTCACTTAAAAATAAAGTCCAGGCATATTGGCCGATATATAAAAATAAATGTGGTTTTAAAGTGCCAGTGTCTTTGATGACTTGCAAAGCACTTTGATGTAAAAATTGATCATAGCCAAAACCCAAAGGATAAAGTAATAAAGCGATGCTACTGATGACAAAAAAATGTAAGCTAACTAAAAATAAAGTTTTTTGGCTTTTTTGACTTTGTAAAATCCAGGTAATTAATAAAATAGAAGCAATACTTAATAAAATCCAAAATTTATAGCTTAATAATTCCCAGGGTGAGCGAATGAGCCCGGTGCTCGCTTTTTTAGTGACATACCAGAGCATTAATAAGTCTGTCCAAAGGATAGCGAGCGGAATAATTATTTTTGGTAGTTTGCGTAAAGACCAAGTGCTAAAGTCTAAATTTGGCAGAAAATAATGATTGATAGTTTTTTTCCAGGAGCTAAATTCCGTGGTGATGGTCACTATAGCCAGTGAGCTCAAGAAAGTCCAAATATTTATTAGCCAAAAGTGATAAAATAGGCTATAAATTAAACTAAAAGTAAAGAGGATGCTTAAAAAGCCAAAAATGTTTTTTAAACTGCCAGGTACAAAGTCAAACCAGGTGTCACCAATTTTTTTAGCATTAAAAGCTAGCCAGAATATGCCAGCAATTAAACCTAAAATTGGCCAGTGTAAATACTGCCAATTAGTTATAATCACAGCCAAAAGGATGGCTTGCCAGGCAAAATGTTGTTGGCGGCTAAAAGTAATCATTGCCATCAGTTTAACATAATTTCCGTTTTTTGTTAAAATATAGCTATGGGATTCACAGCACAGCAAATTAGGCACTATTTTTTTTATTTTTGGTTATTTTTAGCCATTATCTTATTATTCTTTTTATTAAACCAAAACATTAAGCTTGGGGACAAATGGTCTTATGATTTGGATTTAAGTCAAGTCAATACCAGGGATTGGTATGGAGCGTATCCAGAAACCAGAACAACTTATATAAAAGACAAGTATTTACAGGTTTTAGCTGAGCCATTATATTGGCAGATTTATTTACCCAAAAAATATAAAACTGTTTTGTGGCGAGCCAAAATCATCAATACTAATCAACAGCCAGTTTCGATTGGTTTAAAACAAGCAGATGGTTCTTGGGAGATGCAAGAAGTAAAAACTGATCAATTTACTTTAGAGTTTGCTTTAAAAAATGCCTTAATTAAAAATAATCGCTTAGAATTTATCATGTCTTTACCGGAAATATCTACTGATAAGCAGATATTTATAGAAAATATAAATTTAGAGTTTAATAAATAAACCTATGCTAAAATTCCCTCCCGCAACGCGGGAGCATATGAGTGACTTTAGGAGAGTGCGCTAGCTATTTTCGCCCGCGCAGCGGGCGGATAATAAGAAGTAAGTATTTATGCAAAACTATAAATTAATCATCAAAGATTTCTTTAAAGTCGCTTTATGGCTCTGGGTAGTTTTAGTTTTGTTAGAGATTTTATTTCCGGGAGCGATTAATCGCTTTTTAAATTTAGAATTATATTTTTACTTGCTAGTAATATTTTTTATTATAATGCGTTTTGTGGTATAATAAAGTTGTCAAGAAATTATTGGGGGATAATATGGAGCAAAAGAGTAAATAAAACAAAAATGAACAAAAAGAAAAAAGTTGCTCGTAAAAAACACCGTAAATTAAGAGGCAAAGAAATTTTATTTGTCCGTTATTAATATTATGACGATAAATAAAAATAAAATGTATGTAGTGACAGTTGATATGGGCTACGGTCATCAACGCGCTGCTCATCCATTGGCACCAGCTGCTCAAAATGGCATTATTAACGCTAATCATTATCAGGGTATTAGCAGAAAAGAGGAAAAATCTTGGAGTGGTGGGCGTAAATGGTATGAAATAATTTCTCGTTTCAAAGACGTGCCGATTTTAGGTGATTTTGTTTTCTCTATGATGGATGATTTTCAAAAAATTGAGCCTTTTTATCCACGTCGTGATTTATCTAAAAACTCTAGCCAACAAAAATATTTTTTTAAACAAGTTAAACGTGGTTTGGGAAAAAATTTGATTGAACAATTAAATCGCAAGCCTTTGCCATTGGTGACTAGTTTTTTTGTACCAGCTTATTTTGCGGAATATCACGGCTATAAAGGGCCTATTTATTGTATTGTTTGTGATGCGGATGTGGCTCGTGCTTGGGCACCATATTATCCAAAAACTAGTCGCGCTATTTATCTAGCGCCAAACAAAAGAGTCAAAGAACGTTTATTGCTTTATGGTGTAAAAGAAAAAAATATTTATGTGACGGGTTTTCCTTTACCGAAAGATAATATTGGTGGCCCAGGTCAAGTAATATTAAAAAAAGACTTAAAACATCGTTTATTTAATCTTGATCCCCGTGGTATTTACCGTAAAAAATACGCTAAGCTAATTGAGGATTATTTATGCCCAGTTAAAGAAATTAAACACAATAATCATCCTTTGACTATCACTTTTGCGGTTGGTGGCGCTGGTGCGCAAAGAGAAATTGGCGAAACTTTATTAAGAGTTTTAGCTAAAAAAATAAAAGCCAATAAATTAAATTTAAATTTAGTGGCTGGCACCAGAAATGATGTGTATTTATTTTTTCAACAAGCAGTCAAAAAATATTGTCTCAATAAATGTTCTAATGTAAAAATTATTTACGCGGAAAGTAAATATAATTATTTTAAACTTTTTAATGAAGCTTTAAGAACTTCTGATATCTTGTGGACTAAGCCATCAGAACTTACTTTTTATTGTGGTTTAGGTTTGCCGATTATTATGTCCACACCAGTTGGCTCCCAAGAAAATTATAATCGTGATTGGCTTTTGAGTATTGGTGCTGGTGTAGACTCTCAAGATCCAGAATATGCTGATGAATGGTTGTTTGATTGGCTAGATTCTGGCTGGCTAGCGGAAAGTGCTATGCATGGTTTTTTGGATGCGCCAAAAATGGGCACCTACCATATAGAAAATATTGTTTTAAATAATAAAATTCAAGAAATAGAGGACATTCATTTGTTATAAAATATGAAAATTACAAACTTTACTATCAATTTATATAAAAGTATCAAAGAACCATTGCAATTTTCTCCGCAACTGGTAAATATTTTGATCGGTCAAAATAATTGTGGTAAAAGTAATATTTTATACGCGATAGATTATTTATTTGATGTTCGTGGTGTCTCGAATGTTTTAGCTTATTTTAAAGCTGATATCAAAGTTGAATTAGAATTTACTCAAGAAGAAAAAAATCAATGGTCTTTACCGGACATCAAAGCAACTTTATCTTTACAAAATGAACAGCGTAAATTAATTTTTCCACAAAAAACTATCAATTATCAGGGTAGTTTGAGAAATTTTTTAGCTAAAAAAATTAAGCACTTAAATTATGAGGCTTTTAATGATTTGACTAATTTAGATAAAGATTGGCAAAGTTTTTTGAAATACCCGAAAGCGGTCAAATTATTTACCGCCAATCTAAATAAGCATTTTCCTAAAATAAAACTATCTAATGACGCTTTAGAGTTGGATTATGACAAAGCTGCTATCAAAGAGGGTAAACGTAATGCCACTATTGATCATTTAGGCTCTGGTTTTAGGCGAGTCTTTGCTACTTTGCTTTATATTTTTCATCCTGAATATGAACTAGTGATTATCGATGAGCCAGAAACGCATCTTCATCCAGTGATGGTAAAAAAATTGTTATGGGCTATGCAAAATAGCCAGTTTGGACAAGTATTTTTTACTACACATTCGCCACTATTTATTAATTCTGTCACTTTAAATCAATTATTACGAGTGATAAAAGATGATAAGAGTACCAGAGCTTTTGGTTTGCCGATGCAAAAACAGCGCTACAGCTATCAACGTTTGATGCAAGAGTTAGATGCTGATAACACCGAGATGTTATTTGCTGATACTGTTATTTTGGTCGAAGGTGTATCAGATCGTATTTTACTACGAGCTTTGATTGATAGATTTTATACCGGTGATAAAGATGTTAAAGTTGTACAAACACACGGCAAAGGTAACGTGGGCTTATATATTGATTTATTAAAAATTTTTAAAATTAATTATTTAGTTTTATTAGACAAAGATATTTTGACTTATCAGTTAGATAATGTTTTGCAACATTTAGAAATAAAATTAAAAAGTCGTGGTTTTACACAGATGATCGCAGAATTAAAAAGTTATCATATTTTTGTCTTGCCAAGTGGTGCTATCGAAAGTCATTATCCAAAAAAATATCAAACCAATGACAGTAAACCACTGAATGCTATCAATGCCGGTAGCTTGATCACTGATTATGATTTTGCTAGTAACACTATGGCACCTCTGCGAGAAATTATTGATAATATATAAATAACAAGAAGCATATTTCCTCCCGCGCAGCGGGAGGAAAACCGGGTACTTGAAGTTAATTTAATCACTCCCGCGCCGCGGGAGGAAAATGAGAGCTTTTAAATTTAATCACCCTCGCAAGACGAGGGTAGTATAAAAAATAAAATAATTTTATGAATTGGTTAGTTGTTGCGATTTTTGCCTATCTTATTTTAGCACTAGTAAATTTAGCGGATAAATTTTTGTTAGATAAGATAGTCCCAAGTGCCAAAACTTATACTTTTTTAGTGAGCGTCTTAGGTTTGATAGTATTAGTGGTTGCGCCATGGGCCTTACATTGGCCAGGGATTTATTGGTTGATAGTAAATTTATTGGTTGGTGCTATTTTCCCTTTCGCACTATTACTTTTGTATCGGGCTTTAAAATTAGGTGACACTTCAAAAATTATTCCCTTGATCGGTGGGGCAATTCCGATTTTTACTATTGCTTTATCGATTTTATTTTTAGGTGATAGTTTTTCTTTACGCCAGTGGTTGGCGATTGTTTTGTTGATTTGCGGCACAGTGTTAATGGCTCTGATGCCCGCTGGACATAGTCTTTGGAGCCAGATGATGCTTTGGTTTGGTTTGGCTAAAGTAAAAAATAGAGAAGCTATCATGACAGCGATTGGTGCTGGTTTATTATTTGCTCTATTTTTCGTAGGAACTAAATATACTTATCAAGCACAAGAGTTTTTAAGTGCTTTTATTTGGGTAAGAATTGGTACTTTTTTAGCTGGCTTAGCCTTGTTGCTACCAAAAGAGCAAAGGCACGAGATTTTCCATGGCTTGAGAAAAATTCATGGTGGCAAGGGATTTCTATTGTTTGCGAATCAAGCGATTGCCGCTATCGGATTTTTATTACAAAATTATGCCATCTTTTTAGGTTCAGTCGCTCTAGTCAATGCTTTACAGGGCGTGCAATATGCCTTTTTGTTGGTATTAGGAGCTTTGATTTCAGTCTTTTATCCAAATTTATTAAAAGAAAATATCTCTACCAAAGTTATTATCCAAAAATTTTTAGCTGTTATTTTGATTAGTATTGGTTTATATTTTCTAGCTTTTTAGTATGATATTTTTTATTAAAAAACATTGGAAGATTATTTTATTAATAATTTTTTTATTTTTTGTTTTTTATTTATTTAAATTTGCTAAACACTATCCAGCTAACATTAATCTACAATCAAATCCAGATTTGTGGGGCGTTACTTTTTCTACTAAGTTTTCTAAATATTTAGCGCTAGATATTAATGACTTGTATGCTGCTATTTTGGATGATTTGCAAGTAAAACAAATTCGTTTATCTATTTATTGGGATGAAATTGAGAGCAAAGAAGGAGAGTATGATTTTTCTCAATATGATTATTTATTAGCCGAGGGTGCTAAAAGAAAAGTAAAATTTATTTTAAATATCGGTTATCGTTTACCACGTTGGCCAGAGTGTCATGCACCAAAATGGGTCATGGCTAAAAAAAATGATGAAGTGCAAACTGAAACTTTGAAAATGTTGGCTACCATCGTGAAGCGTTATCAAGATCGACCAGAGGTTATTGCCTGGCAAGTGGAAAATGAGCCTTTAGTAAATTGGTTTGGTGAATGTCCAAAATCTGATTTGGGTTTTTTGCAAAGCGAAGTAGCTTTAGTGAAAAAATTAGATAGCAGGCCAGTGATTATTTCGGCTTCTGGAGAATTAAGTACTTGGTCTAGAGAAGCTAAAGTTGGTGATATTTTAGCAACTACTGTTTATCGCGTGGTTTGGAATCCTATATTTAAATATTCTCGTTATCCTATTCCAAGTGGTTTTTATGCTTGGAAAGCAAAAAGATTAAATAAATTAGGTGATAAGATGATATTGAGCGAACTACAAGCCGAACCTTGGGTGCCAGCTAATCCTAAAAACCCTAATTTTTCTATGATTGATTTATCAAAAAAACAAATTGATGCTTCGATGAGCGTGAAACAATTTAAAGCAAATTTGCAATATGCTCAAGATATTGGTTTTAGTAAAAACTATCTTTGGGGAGTGGAGTGGTGGTATTGGCAAAAAATTCACAGTCAGCCAGAGTATTGGGAAATCGCCAAAACTTTGTTTTAAAAATAAAGCAGATGACACTAATATAATTCTGGAGTCCCGCGAAGCGGGACGATAGATATCAAATCTGCCCGTCAGGGCAGATTTCTTGTATTTTTATGTGCCTTTATGTTATAATTTAAGCAAATTAATTAAAAATTAAACTAAAATTTCGTGTTTAAAAAAATAATTTCTTCTTTTTTGTTTGTTAGCTTTTTGCTTATTTTTCCTCATAATTTATTGGCTTTTAGTCAGACTTACCAGCCACAAGAGGCGAGTATGGGTTTTCAACGCTATTTTGATACTATAAATTTAAGTCCGACTTGGTCCGATGAGATAAAAGTCAATAAAGAAGTGGTAGTAGCTGTTTTAGACTCCGGCATGGATCTCGACCACATTGACTTATTAGCTAATCTTTGGGTAAATAGCGAAGAAATAGCTTTTAATAACCAGGACGATGATAACAATAGCTATATCGATGATATAAATGGCTGGGATTTTATCGATAGTGATAATTCACCACAGCCAAATTTTTCTACTAATTATGATCGGACAGCGGTCAATCACGGCACAGTCATTGCTGGTATTATTGCTGCAGGCAAAAATAACCTTGGCCTTTTAGGCATTGCACCCCAAGTCAAGATTATGCCTTTGCGTATTTTAGATGATTATGGTCAAGGTAATACTTTGGTTTTAGCACAAGCGATTAATTATGCGGTAGAAAATGGTGCTGATGTGGTTAACCTTAGTTTAGTGGGCCGTGCTTATGATGATGTGTTAAAAGAGGCAATCGAAAATGCTTATGATCATGGAGTGATGATCGTAGCTGCTTCTGGTAATGAGGAAGTAAATGGTATTGATTTAAACACTGATCCACGCTATCCAGTCTGTGAGGTGGATGAAATAAATCGGGTTTTAGGTGTGGCCGCTTTAGATGAAAGTAAAAATTTGGCTGATTTTTCAAATTTTGGTTCAAACTGTATCGATATTTCCGCACCAGGAGCAAATTTTTACGCTACAGTTTTTCATGACGCTCGTTTTAATGAGTTTAGCCAATATTACAGCAGTGGCTGGTCTGGTACTTCGGTAGCGGCACCAGTAGTGACAGCAACCGCGGCTTTGATTAAACAACAGTTTCCCCAATTTAGACCTAATGAAATTTATCAACTTATAAAACAAAGTGCTAAAAGTTTAAGTGCAAACAGTAACGCGGTTGATTTGGGTGCTGGTTTGATTGATGTCGGGGCGGCTTTAAATCTAGCGCAAAGTCAAGCTTCGGCCACGCGTAATATTATTTTAGCTCCAGATAAAGGATTAAAACCAGAAATTAAAATTTTAAATGACAAAGGCCAAGAAGAGTCTAAGTGGTTGGTCTATAATGCTAAATTCACCGGTGGTGTCAATCTCGCTATCGGTGATGTCAATGGCGACGGTGTCAAAGAAATCATCACCGCTCCTAAAGCTGGTGGAGGGCCACATGTCAGAATTTTTAATAGAGATGGCGTAGTGTTGTCAGAATTCATGGCTTATAATGCTAAATTCACCGGTGGTGTCAATCTAGCGGTCAGTGATATGGATGGTGATGGTAAAGATGAGATTATCACCGCACCTTTGAGTAATGGTGGGCCACATGTCAGAATTTTTGACTGGCAAGGTAATTTACGCCAACAATTTTTTGCTTATGAAGATAAATTCACTGGCGGTGTCAATCTCGCCGTCGGTGATCTTGATCAAGATGGAAAAAATGAAATAGTCACTGCCCCAGCTGCTAAGCATAGCCCAGAAATAAAAACTTGGAATTTTTCTGCGCAAAAATTAAGCAGCTTTTTAGCTTACGATGCGAAAATGCTAGATGGTGTCAAAATTAGCGTCGGTGACGCTAATGCTGATGACTGGCAAGAAATCGTCACTGCTCCCTCGGCTAATCAGAAAATGGACATCAAACTTTTTAGCAGCAAAGGGCGTGTTAAGGGTCAATTTTTAGCCTATAATAGCCAATTTAAGGCTGGCGCGGAACTGGTAGTGGCTGATCTGTCCGGAGACTCTTGGCCGGAAATTTTGACTTTAGCCCATAAAGGTTCAGTGGCGATCTTAAAAGTTTATGATTATTTAGGTTTAGAAAAAGATAGTTTTTATTTAAGTGGCACTAATGATAAAAACGGTTATCAGTTTGGTATTTTAGCTTATTCATTATAAAAAGACAGAGATATAAAACCCTAGTATTTCCCTGATCCCCGCGTACGCGGGGAAGGCGGGGAAGTATCCAGAATTATTATATGTATACTTTGGAACAATTTAGAGTAAATTTAAAAAAATATCCTATTATTAAACAGTTTATTAAGTTTGGTTTAATTGGTGTTTTAAATACTCTTATTGATTTGTTGGCTTATATTTTTTTTACGCGTATTTTATTTTGGCATTATTTAATAGCAGCTTTTTTAGCATTTGTGATTGCTGCTAGTTTTAGTTTTATTTTAAATAGTTATTGGACCTTTGAAGTCTTACAAGATAAATTTAAACAAAGATATGCAAAATTTTTTTTGGTGGCTTTAGGTGGTTTATGTTTAACGGAATTATTTTTGTATATTTTAGTAGATAAGTTTTTCTGGCATGACTTGTGGGCAAAAATTTTGACCGTATTGCTTGTAGTAAATTGGAATTTTTTCTTACAAAAATATTGGACTTTTAAAAAATAGTAAAAATCAGATGACAGAAATCAGTGTAGTTATTCCTACTTACAATGAAGAAGCAAAAATCAGCGAGACCTTAAAATCAGTGCTGTCTTATTTATCCAAAAATTTTGCGAGTTTTGAAGTGATAGTAGTAGACGATGGCTCTTGTGACCATACTTTGCGAGAAGTAAAAAAATATGCAGAAGTAAAAATTTTAAAGAATTTAGTAAATCATGGTAAAGGCTATACAGTCAAAAAAGGTGTTTTAGCAAGCCAAGGTAAATTAATTTTATTTATGGATGCTGATAACTCGACAGATATTTCCGAATTAAAAAAATTACAGCCTTATAGCAATGATTTTCCCGTGGTGATCGCTTCACGAGCGATTGACCAGGCGCAAGTGCTAAAAAGACAAAATTTAATAAAAGTTTTTTTAGGTCGTCTAGGAAATAAACTCATCAAATATACTTTAGGTTTAAAGATTAATGATACGCAGTGTGGGTTTAAATTATTTCAAGCACAGACTAAGGGTTTATTTGAAAAATTAACTATTAAGCGTTGGGGTTTTGATTTTGAATTGTTATTTTTAGCGAAAATATTTCATTATCCTGTAAAAGAAGTGCCAGTGACATGGTTTAATTATACAGGATCTAGAGTCACTGGTATGGCTTATTTGCAGACTTTAGCACAAGTATTTCAGGTGAGAATAAATTATTTATTAAGTAAATATAAAGTAAACTAACTCTATGATTTCTCCGCCTATGGCGGAGAAGAACAGAGTAAAGATTATAATTATTCCTCCGTTAGGCGGAGAAAAAGAGAGTAGATTTAATAATTATTTCGCCGTTAGGCGGAGAAAAAGAGAGTAGATTTAATAATTATTTCGCCGTTAGGCGAAAAAAGTATAATGAAAATTTTATGAAAAACAGTATTTTAAATGAAAACAAAAATATTTTAGTGCTCGGTGGGGCTGGTTTTATCGGCTCACATTTATGTGAGGTTTTAGTTAAGCAGGGGCACAATGTAGTTTGTGTAGATAATTTTGTTTCTTCCGATGTAGAAAATATCAAAGGTTTATTGGAGTTTCCAAATTTTGAATTTATTCGACACGATATAAACCAAGTTTTAGAACCAGAAACTTTACCAGAATTAGTGAAATTTAAAGTAGAAGTATTTGGTTTTCATGAGATTTATAATTTTGCCTGCCCAACTTCAGCTAAAGAATATACTAAACTGCCAGTAGAAACAGCCACTTCAAATTCAGTGGGCGTGATCAATAGCTTGGAGCTAGCTCGCAAATATAAAGCAAAATACTTTTTAGCTTCTACATCTTCTGTCTATGGCCAAGCCCCAGTTGACTATAAGCCGGTAAAAGAAGATTATTATGGTTTATTAGATTTTTTAGGTCCGCGTGCTTGTTATAATGAAGGTAAAAGATTCGCTGAGACTTTAGTCACTACTTATCGAGATTTTTATAAATTAGATGTTCGTATTGCTCGTATTTTTTCTACTTATGGCCCACGTATGCTTGAGCACAGTGGTCGTAGAATTCCTGATTATATCCAAGAAGCTTTGAATAGTAATGAGGTAATGATTGCTGGTGATGAAAAATTATCTTATAGTTTTTGTTATATCACCGATATGGTACAAGGTATTTCAGCACTGATGAATTCGGATATCAAAGATCCAGTGAATCTAGGATCTGAACAAGTTTATACTTTAAAAGCTATTGCGGAAAAAATTATTAAGCTACTTAATATTGAAGCGTCGATTAAACACAGGGAAGGTTTTGCTTATTTGAATCAACCAGCGATTCCAAATATTGATAAAGCAAAAACAGAATTGAATTGGTTTCCTTTGGTGCCGATAGAGCAGGGCTTGCAAGAGACTATCAATTATTTACGAGCAAAATCAATTTCTTATCAACCATTCTTAAATAAATAAAATATCATGAAGATTATTGTCACTGGTGGCGCTGGTTTTATTGGTTCAAATTTAGTTGATGCTTTAGTAAATGCTAATCATCAAGTTTTGATTTTAGATGATTTAAGTACTGGCTTAAAAACAAATTTAAATTCACAGGCAAAATTTATTCAGCTCGATATAGCTGATGATAAGGTGTCTGATATTTTTTTAGATTTTAAAGCGGATATTGTTTATCATTTGGCCGCACAAAAAAATGTCAGAACTTCTTTATTGAATCCTAAAAAAGATGCGGAGACTAACATTTTAGGTTCGTTAAATATTTTATCAGCCGCTATTCAAAGTGAAGTTAAAAATTTTGTTTTTATTTCTACTGGTGGTGCAATTTATGGTGATACGGAGATCATTCCCACACCAGAAGATCATCTAGAGCAGCCACTTTCTCCTTATGGTTTAGCAAAATTAACTTTTGAAAAATATCTAAAACTTTTAAGTGGCGATAAAATGAATTGGCAAATTTTACGCTTAGCCAATGTCTATGGTCCACGTCAAGATCCACAAGGCGAAGCAGGAGTGATTGCTATTTTTTTAGATAATATTGTCAAAAATTTACCTCTAAAAATAAATGGTGATGGTTTGCAAACTCGAGATTATGTTTATGTCAAAGATGTGGTTTCAGCGGCTATGAGTGTTTTAGATAAAAAGACAAATGGTTTGTACAATATCGCTACTGCTAAAGAAATTTCTTTATTAGATTTAGTAGCGGATTTAAAAATTTTGAGTGCTAAAGAAATCATAGTCGAGCATCAACCAGCTATTATCGGAGAAATACAGCGTAGTTGTTTGACTAGTTTGAAGGCTAAAGAAGATTTGTCTTGGACCGCAAAGTATGATTTAAAGACAGGCTTAAAAGAAACGTGGGATTGGTTTATCAATAAATAAACATGAAAATTTTCGTCATCATTCCAGCTTATAATGAGGCTAAAAATATCGGCAAAGTTTTGCAAGACTTGGCGGACTTAAAATATCAAGTAGTAGTAGTTGATGATGCTTCTCAAGATAAAACTAGTGAAATTGTTTTAAAATTTCCTAAAGTTGTTTTGTTGCGTCATCGCTTAAATCGTTATCAAGGTGCCGCTTTAGAAACTGGTAATCAATATGCTTTAAAACATGGTGCTGACATCATCGTGCATTTTGACGCTGATGGCCAATTTTTAGTGTCTGATATCGCAGGAGTAATCAAGCCAATTATTGAAGATGATTACCAAGTAGTTTTAGGCTCTCGTTTTTTAGGTAAAAAATCAGAGTTGCCAAAGTTAAAAGAATATATATTTTTTCCTTTAGCAAGATTAGTAAACTATTTATTTTTTAATATCACCACCACTGATCCGCAAAGCGGTTTTCGGGCCTTTTCCAAAGATGTAGCAGAAAAATTAAAAATAGAGCAAGATGGTATGGCTCATTGTAGTGAAATTTTAGCGAAAATTTTTCAGCATAAATTAAAAGTAAAAGAAGTGCCGATCACTGTTTTGTATCATCATTTTGGTCAAAATTTTGGTGGTGGTTTAAAAATTATTAAAGATTTATTATTTAGTAAAATAAGCAAATGATAGTTTTACAAATTTTAGTCAGCATTTTTGTTTTGATAGTTTTAGGAAAATTATTTAAACAATGGCATAATGAGAAAATAACTTTGGCTAATTTTTTATTGTGGTGTTTACTATGGCTAGCAGTTTTGCTAGTATTTTGGCAGCCAGACCTTACTTCTTATTTAGCCAATTTTTTAGGTATTGGCCGTGGTGCGGATTTGATAATTTATCTAGCAATTTTAGTGATAGTTTATTTAGTTTTTAGAGTTTTTGTGCGTTTACAAAAGTTAGAAAAAGATTTAACGAAATTAATCAGAGATGAAGCTATAAAAAATGCAGAAAAAAGATAAAATTTTTATCATTATACCTAGCTATAACGGGGTAGATTATTTTCATAGTTTATTACCACAGCTAAAAAAAGAGCAATATCTAGATTTTGATTTAGAGATTGTAATTGTTGATGATGCCTCTAAAGATGATTCGGTAGAGTTTATCAAAAATAATTTTCCAGAATTTACTTTGTTGCAAAGTAAAATTAATTCTGGCTATGTGGGAGCAAATAATCTCGGTTATCAATATGCTCAAAAAGTAAAAGCAGATTTTATTTATTTATTAAACCAAGACACAGAGATAGAGGCTGGTTTTTTACAGCCTTTATATAACTTTGCTAAAACACATAAATTTGGCACCTTACAATCAAAACTTAGACTTTATCCGGAAACAAATAAAATAAATACCTTGGGCAATGTCATTCATTTTTTGGGTTTTGGTTATGGCAGCAATGGTGGTAGTATAGATAAAAATGATCAAGAAATCATCAAAATAAATTATGCTTCGGGAGCAGGCGAGCTAGTTTCGATGAAAGCCTTAGCAGATTTAGGCTATCTATTTGACGAGACTATGTTTGCTTATCTAGAGGATTTAGATTTAGGCTGGTCATTAAAGCTTTTGGGCTATGATAATTATTTAGTGCCAGAGAGTGTGATTTATCACAAATACGAATTTTCTCGTAGCATGAAACAAGTTTATTGGTTTGAGCGTAACCGTTTGTGGGTTATGCTTAAAAATTATAAATTAGCCACTTTAGTGCTATTCTTTCCTGCTTGGTTTATTATGGAGTTTGGGCAATTATATTTTGCGTGGCGTAATAATTATTTAAAAAATAAAATAAAAGCCTATAAATGGATTTTTTCTAGCAAAGAATGGAGTATACTACTTGCTAAAAGAAAAAATATTCAAGCTAAAAGAGTTATTGGTGATAGAGAGATTTTAGCTAATTTTTCGGGAAAGATTTTATTTCAAGCCTTAGCCTCACCTTTATTAAGCATTGCTAATATATTTTTTAATATATATTTTACTTTAATCCGTTATTTTATTTTTTGGTAAGTATTTTTTATGAAAATTGCAGAAGTCACTTCAACTTTTCCGCCCTATAAAGGCGGTATGGGAAATGTCGCGTATTACAATGCTTGGTCTTTGGCAACTTTGGGTCATGATGTCACAGTTTTTACACCAAAGTATAAAAAAATAAAAAATCAAGAAGAATTACCTTTTCAGGTGAAGCGTTTGCGTCCTTGGTTTAGTTATGGTAATTCTGGTGTTTTGCCACAATTGTTATGGCAATTACCAAAGTTTGACATCGTACATTTGCATTATCCATTTTTTGGTGGAGCCGAAATTATTTATTTTTTGGACAAAATCAAAGATATTAAATTAGTTGTCACTTATCACATGGATGTAGTAGGGGATGGACTGCTTGCTAAATTTTTTAAATGGCATACAAATTATGTTTTGCCAAAGATTTTAGATCGAGCTGATAAGATCATCGTCACCTCTAAAGATTATGTAAAGTTTTCTAATATTAAAAATCGTTTGCATACAGATAGTGATAAATTTGTGGAAATTCCTTGTGGCGTAAATCATTTTTTATATAAACCACGTCCACAAAAAAATGAATTATTACATAAATATGATTTGTATAATAAAGATGTGATTTTGTTTGTTGGCGCTCTAGATAAAGCTCATTATTTTAAAGGAGTGAATATTTTGATCCAAGCGATGCTAGAGTTTGCAGATTCAGATGATGTCAGATGTTTGATTGTTGGCGACGGTGATTTAAAAAGTACTTATCAGAGTTTAGTGGATAGTTTGGGCTTGGGTAAAAAGATTATTTTTGCTGGTTTTGTCCCGGATAATGAATTACCGAATCTTTTTAATATCGCTGATATGTTAGTTTTACCTTCGATAGATAAATCAGAAGCTTTTGGTATCGTCGCCCTAGAAGCGATGTCTTCTGGTTTGCCAGTCGTAGCGACCGATTTGCCTGGTGTGCGATCAGTGATAGATAAGAGAAAAACTGGTTTGTTAGCTAAGCCGGGTAATGTCGAGCAATTAGCCCAAATGATTAAATATTTATTAGATAATCCACGCATCGCTAAACAGTATGGACAAAACGGTCGTGAAAAAGTTTTACAAAAATATACTTGGGATTCAGTTGGCTATAAGCTGGATCATTTGTTTAAAGCTTGTATAAAGTAAATGAAAGTAGGAATTATTTCCAATTTATATCCACCTTTTGTTCGTGGGGGCGCAGAGGTGATTGCTAGTCTAGAAGCCAAGGGTTTAAAAGATGCCTGGCAGCACGTGTTTGTGATTAGCTCAAAGCCTTATCGAGGTCAATCTTCTTTGACTCCTAGCCAAAATGAAGAAGACGGTATTTTAGTTTATCGTTTTTTTCCTTTAAATATTTTTTATTATTTAAATGATTTTAAATATCCGAGCTTTATCCGTTTGCTTTGGCATTTTTTTGATATTTTTAATATTTTTTCTTATTATCAAATTAAAAAAATATTAGAGGCAGAAAAACCTGATGCAATTATTACACATAATCTCATGGGCTTGGGTTTTTTATTACCACGTTTATTAAAAAAATTAAAAATAAAACATTTACACACTTTACACGATTTGCAATTAGCCACACCGTCTGGTTTGATTTTATTTAAACAAGAAAATAGTTTTCAGCATACTTTTTTCAAAATGATTGGTTACGTCAAGCTAATGCGTTATTTATTTGCTTCACCAGATATTGTTATTTCACCTTCAAAATTTTTGATGAGCTACTATCAAAAGTTAGGATTTTTTCCTAAAAGTAAAAAAGTAGTTTTACCGAATCCAATTAAAAGTATTAAAACTTTAAAGAAAAAAGCTTCTTATAATTTAGAGCTATTATTTTTAGGACAAGTGCATAGTGCTAAAGGTATTTTGGAGCTGATCAAAAGTTTTAGAGATTTACCTTTGCCAGGCGTGAGGTTAAATATTATTGGTGTGGGTCCAGATTTAAATACAGCGAAAAAATTAGCTGGCGCTGATCCAAGAATTAGATTTTTTGGTTGGCTAGCCCATCATGAAATGTTACCGATTTTAAGTCGCATGGACGTTTTGCTAGTACCGTCATTGTGTTATGAAAATTCACCGACTGTTATTTAT
>CAINYB010000015.1 GCA_903855135.1 uncultured bacterium
AGAAAAATAAAGTGATCACGGAAATAAATATTGAGGTTTATTCAACGGATCTGATGCCAGTAGGACACATAAAGCTATTTACGAGTAGCATTCGGCTTAAAGAGATTGATGCAATTTATAGTTTTTTAGAAAAAATAGTAGACCTAGCTAGACAAGGCAAATTAAAAAGATTTAAATTAAACTAAGTATGCAACAATTAGAATGGTCCATAGAAAAAAGAAAAGTATCCGAACTAAAAAACTGGGATAAAAACCCAAGAAAAATAACCGCAACAGCATTTGAAAAATTAAAAGACCGCATCAGAAAGCGTGGTTTTCATGATGTTATAAAAATTGACACTGACGGGGTTATTTTAAGCGGAAACCAGCGCCGTAAAGCCCTGCTAGATCTAGGGTTTACTGATGTTGAAGTAAAAGTACCAAACAGACCACTAACAGAGCAGGAGAAGCAAGAAATAGCCCTTGAGAGCAATCGTAATGATGGGGTGTGGGACAATGACCTACTAGCCAATTTTGATGAAATGATTTTGTTAGAAGTTGGATTTGATAGCAAGGAACTGGATAACATTTTTGACATAAAGAGCAAAGATGATGACTTTGATATAGAAAAAGCCTTGGCAGAAGCATCAGAACCAAAAGCAAAATATGGTGATGTTTATTTATTAGGCCAGCATAGGCTAGTCTGTGGTGATGCTACTAAAAAAGAAGACATAGACAAACTGATGGACGGCAAAAAAGCTCAAATGGTATTTACCGATCCGCCGTATAATATCGACTACAAAGGCGGAATGAACGGGAAGTCAAAAAATAGTCGCGAGGGCATAATGAACGATAAGATGAATAAGATAGATTTTAAAGACTTTTTGTTAAAATCTTGCCAACGGATGCTAGAAAACTGTGAGGGGGGGGTATACATCTGTATGAGCTCCAGCGAACTGGACACTTTGAAATTAGCCTTTGAAGAAGCCGGGGGACATTGGCAGTCATTCATTATCTGGGTAAAAAACCATTTTACAATTAGCCGATCAGACTACCAAAACACATACGAGCCAATGCTCTATGGCTGGGCAAACGGAGTAGTCAATCACTACTTTACCGAGCGCAGAGATATTGCCAATGTCTGGGAAGATTTAAAAAAAGTAAAGACTAATTTTGACGGCACATATACAACGATAGAATTCTCTGGATTTAAAGTAAGGCTACCCGGCAAGATAGAAGACGGACAAGTAAGTAGAAAAAAACAAAAGGCAGATATCTGGCGCTTTGATAAACCAAGCAAGAGCATCGAACATCCAACAATGAAACCAATAGACTTAGTCTGCGAGGCAATACAAAACAGCTCCAAAAGAGGACAAATTGTCTTGGACATCTTTGGAGGATCAGGAAGTACGCTGATAGCAGCCGAAAAAACTAACAGAATTTGCTATATGTCCGAATTAGATCCCAAATACATTGATGTTATTATTAAGCGCTGGGAAGATTTGTCAGGTGGACTAGCAATTAAACTATAAAAATAAACTGCAAATAAACACAAATGCCAAAAGCAATGCTAGCAAAAGAATACTATGACTTTGTCAAGTGGTATGCCACACCAGAGCCTTTGAGAATACCAGCAACACAAGGAGAGTTAGCTGGTGAATTATTAGTAAATCCACACACGCTTTCTGGGTGGAAAAATCTCCCAAATTTCAAAGATGATGTAGATCGTGAATTAAAAAACTGGTCATCAGATAAAAATTCAACTATTGCTTTAGCACTGTATCAATCATGCATTTTATTCAAAAGAGCGGCGGAGATTAAATTATGGTTTGAACTTTTTGGCAACATGAAAAAACCAGAAGATGAATTGCAAAATGCTGGTGAAGTATTAAGCGAAGAGGAACAGCAAGAAATTCTAGATGTTTTTAAAAACTTTGGCTTTATAAAAAAACAAAATGACGGACCAAAAAATAAAAGAGTTATTATTAAGCCCAAGCCGAAGACGACTAGCGGGTAAATCATTGCCCGGATTTGCTACAATATATTTTCGCCATTATTTAACCAAAGAGCCGGCAGAATTTCATCTAGATATGGCAACACTACTAGAAGACTGGCAGATAAGATTTTTGGCACTAAAAGGGTTTAGAGGCTGTGCAAAGTCCACATGGGTAAGCACCATTCTGGCCATTTATGCAGCACTAAATAACAAGTCAAAATTTATTATCCCAATCAACGAAACTGACGACGTGGTAAGGCTAACCATAGCTAACATTAGGCAAGAAGTAGAACATAATGAGCTATTAAGGCAAGATTTTGGCGTAAGAGCATACACAGAGCGCGGAAAAACAAAATTTACCGAAACCAATATCTTACTGGCAAATGGCGTGCGTATTTTAGGCAGATCGCGCGGCCAAAAAATTAGAGGTTTACGCCACAGAGAACACAGACCAGATTTAGTTTTGATGGACGATGTGGAAGAACGCGAAAAAGTAGAAAAAAAACAATACC
>CAINYB010000016.1 GCA_903855135.1 uncultured bacterium
AAAAAATTATAATTCACACCGTTACAGTTTTATCTGGAAGGGTCGCATAGTGGTCGAGTGCGCTTGCTTGGAAAGCAAGTGTACCGTAACAGGTACCGCGGGTTCGAATCCCGCCTCTTCCGCCAGTTACAAAAATTCAAAAATCGGATTTTGTTTATCAATAAAATACTCTGCCATGACAAAATAAATTTAAAGAAGAATTGTTAAAGCAAAAAATTATGAACACAAAATCTATTTTAATTTTAGGTGCTTGTGGTGGAACAGGGAAAGTAATTTGTCGCTGGCTACTCAAAACAACTGACACCTCAATTGTGATTGCTGGAAGAAATATAAATGAAGCGAACGAATTTTGCGCACAACTAAAAAAAGATTTTTCTGGAAAAAATATCTCTGCAATTTTTGCTGACGCATCAAATTATGAGTCGCTTGTTTCGGCTTTTAAAAATATATCGTTAGTTATTGACGCGACTACGGCGGTCAGTTACGTTCAAAATGTTGTAAAGGCGACTCTGGAAGAAGGTTGTGATTATTTGGATTATCATTTTGAACAAAAAGTCGTTTCCGCTCTCGAGGCCTTAAGACCGCAAATTGAAAAAAGCGGACATTATTTTATTACTCAAGCAGGTTTCCATCCCGGTTTGCCAGCAACTTTCGTGAGATATGCCGCGCCTCAATTTGATGAAATGAAAAAAGCCATTATTGGCATGGCGATGAATGCCAGAGTTGAAAAACCAGAATCAATCTATGAACTGGTTGATGTATTGGCGGATTACAGCACGGACATATTTAAAGATAAAAAGTGGAGAAAGTCCACTTTCGCAGATTTCAAGCGGATAGATTTCGACAAGCGTTTCGGAGTCAAGATTTGTTACCCACTTCAAATGGAGGAGATGCGCGCTTTGCCGAAAATGTTTCCATTGGAAGAAACTGGAGTGTATGTGGCTGGGTTTAATTGGTTTATTGACTATCTGGTGATGCCTTTTGCCATAATTTTACCAAAAATTAAAAAAGGATTAGGCAGACACATGATTGCCAAAATGCTGATATTCGGTTTTAATAATTTTTCCAAAAATAATCGCGGGGTAGCTTTTGTTTTAGAAGCGGAAGGCGTAAAAGATGGGAAGTTAAAAAAATTTAGAATTCTAGCCGAGCATAACGATGCATATGAATTTACTGCTATACCAGTTGTTGCTTGCGTGCACCAATATTTGGAAGCTAAAATTAACAACACTGGATTATTTATGATGGGGCATGTTGTTGATCCGATTTATTTACTGAAAGATATGGAAAAGATGGGAATTAGAATTGAAAGGTTCAGCTCTTGACTTTTTCTTTTTTTTATTTTAGTGTATAATACATTCGTTAAAAAATTAACAAAATTTATTTTTTATGCGTTAGCGTAAAGTATAATTTTTAATCAAGAAGAAATGAACAATCAGTCTTTTGTCTTGACTAGCCAAGAGGATTTGCCTCCAGGTGCGGTCATCGGGAATAGAATTCCCAAAGATTATTTTGTCACCCAAGGGCAAGGGGAAAGTGATATTACTATTCATGCTGGCTCATACCATTTAGCCTTAAAACAGGCCGGCATAGAAATGTGTAACCATATTACTTATTCTTCCATTTTACCAGGAATAGCCCAAGAAGTGCAGAAACCAGACCATTTAGTACATGGGTCAGTCATGGAAAATATCAGTGCAGTTGCTAATGCTGAAAAAGGCCAAAGAGCTACAGCTAGTATTGTTTTTGCATGGTTGTATGAGCGTAAAACTGGTAAAAGATACGGCGGCCTAGTTTGTGAATATAACGGTCATGATGAAGTGGAAGTAGCAGAGAGTCAGCTTAAACAAAGTTTACAGGAGCTTTATACCCACGGCTTTGAAGAAGAGTATGAGCTTAAAGATCCAAGAATCACTACCGAAAGTTTCGTTCCACAGAAAAAATACGGCACTGCTTTAGTAGCTATTTGTTTCACTAGCTATATTTACCCTGTTTTAAAATAAAAATATCTTAAAAATCACTCCCGCTATCGGTGGGAGTGATTTTGTTATTATAAAGGCGTTAAAGCTATGGCAAAGCGGGCTAAATTTTGCTATGATATAAGTAAATTTTATCTTATTTCTTCTGGTGAGCCCCGCCGAAGGCGGGGCTTGACTAAAGATAATGGTATATTTAAGAAAAAAATAAAAATATGAGCATCATATATTCTTTAAAGAAAAACATTTGGGCTGTTATTTTATTAAGTATTGCTTTGGCATTTTGGTGGCCAAATTTTGGCTTATTTTTACAGCCAAGCACTATTTATCTTTTGATGCTTTTGATGCTATTTTCCGTGTTAGATATGAGCTACAGAAAAGTTTTTAAAGAGCTTAAGCATGATTTTAATAAAATAATTTTGAGTTTATTGATCGTTCATTTAGCTGGCCCGATGATTATTTTATTTTTTAAACCTTGGCTAGAACCAAATTTATTTTTAGGTTTGATTTTAGCTACGGCTATCAATGCGGGCATTAGTATTGTTTTTCTTTCTAAATTATATGGTGGTTCATCTAGCCAAAGTTTGGTAGTAGCAGCTTTGTCACAAATCTTAAGTCCTATTATCGTGCCGGCAGTAGTATTTATGTTTGCTAGCGCTAGTTTACATATCGATCCCTTGAGTATGACTTTGACGATTGCCAAATTAGTTTTATTACCAATCGGCTTATCAATGTTAGTGAGGCGTAGTAGTTTTTATTCTGGTTTAGTCAAAATATCTTCGGGGGTGAATATTATTTTGTTGTTTTTATTGATCACGGCTATTATCGCGCCTTTAAGAATGCTGATTTTAAATAATTTACAGCAAGCTGTTTGGCTAGCATTAATAGTTGCTTTAGTCTTGTTAGTTGACTTTGCTTTAGGATTTTTGCTAGGCAAAAATAGAGGCGAGCGCGTCACTTTTGGTATTTCCTCTAGCTATAAAAATTTTGTTTTAGCCAATGTTTTAGCCATGACTTTATTTGGACCCTTAGTCGCCCTACCGGCTGCTATCTATGCTGTTTTAAGTAATTTATTTTTAATTCCTTTACAATTTTTGTGTTGCAAAAAATAATATGACTAATAAAGAATTAGATTTTTTAATAAAATTAAAACAAAAAAAATATCGTCATCCGGCATCCGCCGGAGAAGCTTGTTTTGTAGTAGAAAATCCCAAAGTTATTTTAGAAGAAAAAAATAATAAGAATTTAAAACAGGTTTACGTGACTGATAATTTTTTAGCCAGCCTTGATGATAGTCTACCATTTAAGTATCAAGTGATATCAGAAAAAGAATTAAAGCAAGTGACAAACGCTGTCACACCCCAAGGTATGCTAGCAGTTTTTGCTATACCAGAAATAAAAGATTTTGCTTTTAAGGCAAAAGCTATTTTTATTTTGGACAACATCCAAGATCCGGGAAATCTAGGGACGATTATCCGTACTGCTGATTGGTTTGGTTTTAAAGATTTGTTTTTAGGAAAAAATTGTGTGGAAATTTTTAATCCCAAGGTTGTTGCCGCTTCAATGGGATCATTATTTCATTTAAATTTTTATGCTAATTTAGACTTAGTTGAGCTAGTAAAAGATTTAAAGAAAAATAAATATCATGTTTTAGCGACTGACTTAAAAGGCAAAGAAAAATTTATTTTAGATACGGCTAAAAAAATCGCCGTCATAGTCGGCAACGAAGCTCAAGGGGTAAGTGAAGAAGTAAAAAATGAAGCTGATCAATTAATAAAATTACGTAGCTTTGGCCAAGCAGAATCTCTCAATGTCGCAGTGGCTACAGCTATTTTAATGCATGAATTTAAACGATAATTTTATGTCAGAAAAAGATTTTTTTTCATCTGGTGCAAGTGAAACTCCGCCGGAGGCGGAGTTTGATGAGATTTGTCAAAAATGTGGTCAGCCAACAGGAAAGAAAATAGCGGTGAGTAATAGTCATGGCTGGTGTGCTAATTGCCTTGTGGAAGTAAAGCAAGAATTAGAGGATAGTAGAGCATATTTTGCAGAATTACGCAGAGCCAGAGAAGCTATGGAAGTAGCAAAAGACCAAGAGTAATTAAATTGACTAAAAGAGCTAATTAAATTAAGATAGCCTTAATGAATTTGAGTGAAGAAATCAAGGCTAGACTAGATATTGTCGAGGTGATTTCTGGCTATATTGCCTTAAATCCCGCTGGAGACAATTATCGTGCGCGCTGTCCATTTCATAATGAAAAAACAGCGAGTTTTATGGTATCCAAGTCAAAACAGATTTGGCACTGTTTTGGTTGTAATAAAGGCGGTGATTTGATTAAATTTGTGGAAGATTATGAAGGTTTGAGTTTTATCGAATCGGCTAAACTTTTGGCCGCCAAAGCTAATATCAAGCTAGAAAATTTATCCACTCATCAAAGCTCAAGCAAAGACTATAGCGTTTTATATCAAATCAATGAACAAGCAGAGCAATTTTATTTTAATAAATTAAAAGAAAAAAATTCTGTTACCGAAAAAGTTTTAGCCTATTTAGCTAAAAGAAAAATAAGCTTTGATAGTCAAAGTAAATGGTCTTTGGGTTTAGCAGGCGAAACTTGGGATGAGTTGTATTTATTTTTACAAAGTAAAGGCTTCAAAGATCAAGATATTTTTCAAGCGGGCTTGAGTTTACAAAAAAAATCAGGGACTGGTTTTGTCGATCGTTTTCGTAAACGATTAATGTTCCCTTTGCTAGATGCACAGGGTAAAGTAGTTGGTTTTACTTCTCGCACTTTGGCAAAAATTGCTTACGAAGAAGATGATTTTGGTGGAAAATATATTAATAGTCCGCAAAGTCCGATTTATGATAAAAGCAAAATTTTGTATGGTTGGGATAAGGCCAAAGAAGAAATCAGACGCAAAAAATATATTATCGTCGTCGAGGGAAATATGGACGTGATTGCCGCTCATCAAGCCGGCACGACTAATTGTGTGGCGGTGTCTGGCACAGCTTTGACTGAACAGCATTTACATTTGATGAAGCGCTATACAGATAATTTGATTTTGTCTTTTGATGGTGATAATGCTGGTTCCAATGCAGCTTTACGAACTATCACTTTAGCCTGGGGCTTTGAATTTAATGTAAAAATTTTAGTCTTGCCTCCAGGTTTGGATCCAGCTGATGTGGTCAAAGAAGATCCAAAATTATGGTTGAGTTTAGTACAAAAATCAATTGTCGCGATGGATTTTTATTTAAATAAAGTTTTAGCAGGCGTGGATTTGAATCGAGCAGATCATAAAAAAATCGCTGTTAGTAAATTATTACCTTTAATCAAGTCTTTAAAAAGTAAAATAGAGCAAACACATTATTTGAAAATTTTAGCTGATCGTTTGAATTTGCCTTTAGAAATTTTACAAACAGATTTTTCTCATAGCAAAATAGCAGTGGAAGAAAGAGTGACAACAAACAATACAGTTACGAATATTAAAACAACTAATAAAACCTTATCCTTGAGTGAGCAAGTTTTGGCTCTAGCTTTTGCCTATGATAAATACTGGCAAAAACTGATTTCTGACTTGGAGCCGGAAGCTTTGGCGACAGAGTGGCAAGATCTTTACAAAAATGCTATTATTTATTATACTAAGCAACGATCTTTAACTTCATTTTTAGATAATAGTGATTTGTCAGATTCACAAAAACAAGAGTTTATCCGTTTGACGATGTCAGCAGCTAAAGATTTTGTAGAATGGCAAACAAAGGAGCTAGATGATCATTGGTCATCTTTGGTTAATAATTTGAAAAAGCAACACTTAATTACAACACGACAAAATTTATTTAACGATTTGCGTCAAGCAGAATTAAAACAAGACAGCCAAGCGAGCGATCAAATTATTCATCAAATTAATTTATTAAACAAAGAAATAGATAAGTTATTATAAATTTCATGCCAAACAAAAAAACTGTCCCGCTTCGCAGCACTGCGAGCAAAAAAATTGACAGCTCAAAATTGAATAAAGGCAAGGCAACAAAAAAGGTTGCTAAAACAACGGCTTCTGCGAAAAGCGGGGGGCGTAAAAATTTAAGCGCTAAGCTTAAGAGCAAAGATGTTTCTAAACATCAGCAAAGCATGAAAAAGACCAAGTCTACTGGTCAGCTAAAAAAAAGCGAAAAAGTAGAGAAAAAAAAGATTAGCTCCAAACACACCAAAGCTTTAATCAAGGCGCCAAAGGCTGACCTGGATTTTAATTTGGTGGAAAATTTATTAAACAAAGGACGCATGCGTGGCTTTTTGACTGAAGACGAGCTTTTGCGCATCTTTTGTGATCTCGAAGACTATGTCGATAAATTTGAAGAATTTATTGATCACTTAGAGGATTTAGCAGTCACGATAGTCCCTAGTGAAGGTGGTATCTTAGATCGCTCAAATCAGACGCCAGGTGCTTTATCAAAGGCTGGTGTGCAAAATGATGAGAAACGTGGTGATTTGACGGACATTGCTGCTGATTCTATCCAGATGTATTTGCGAGAGATTGGTAAAGTTTCTTTGCTTAGCTCAGAAGAAGAAGTGATGTACGCCAAGCGCAAAGAGAAAGGCGACTTAGAAGCTAAAAAAAGATTAGTGGAAGCTAACTTGCGTTTGGTAGTTTCCATCGCTAAAAAATTTACTGGCCGTTCTTTGTCTTTGCTTGACCTTATTCAAGAAGGTAATATTGGTTTATTTAGAGCCGTAGAAAAATTTGATTATCGCAAAGGCTATAAATTTTCTACTTATGCCACTTGGTGGATTAGACAAGCTATCACTAGAGCCCTTGCTGATCAGTCTCGCACTATCCGTATTCCAGTGCATATGGTAGAAACTATTAATCGTTTTAATCAGATAGAGAGACGTTTGGTCCAAGACTTAGGCCGTGATCCATTACCAGAAGAAATAGCCGCTGAAATGGGCGAGGACATTGATAAGGTAAGACAGATTATCAAAATCTCTCAAGAAACAGTTTCTCTCGAAGCTTCTGTGGGTGATGATGATGAAGATAGCACTCTGGGAGATTTTATCGAAGATGAAAAAACTATTACTCCTGATAGAGTAGCAGCTTTGAGACTTTTATCTGATCATGTCAAAGCGATTATTTCTGACTTGACTCCTCGCGAACAAAAGATTTTAGAAATGCGTTTTGGTTTGGCCGATGGCGTAGCTCATACTTTAGAAGAAGTTGGCCAAGAGTTTGGCGTCACTCGTGAACGTATTCGTCAGATTGAGGCCAAGGCTTTGGAGAAAATCCAAAAGCACGAGCAAATGAGAAAATTACAAGATTACTAATAGAAGGCAAAGACCTCGCCAAAGCGAGGTCTTTTTGTTATAATCAAAGTAATTTTATGTTTCTCACTAGCCACACCGCTGCCGCTATTTTAATAGCCACCAAAACACAAAATCCATTTTTGGGTTTTATTTTAGGTTTATTATCACATTTTATTTTAGACATTGTGCCCCATGGCGAAGGAGGCTTATTTGCAGGGAGTAAAAGTCACAAGCAAAAACTATTAAATTTAGCTAAATTAGCCGCAATTGATTTTTTATTGAGCGTGATTTTATTAATTTCCACTTTATATTTTTTAAAACCAAATAATATTTTTATTTTTATCGCCACTGCCAGTGGTGCTGTTTTGCCGGATTTTTTGTGGGGCAGCGTAGAATTATTTAAACTAAAATTTTTAAATTGGTTTTTAGTTTTGCATCATCGTTTACATGATTTATTAGATATTGTTTATGATATTAAATATGGTTTATTAGTGCAGCTGATATTTATTATTTTATGTTTGTCTTTAATCTAAAAAAAATAAAAAATTATCAATTTTTTGGCTTACTAGTTTTATTAGGTCTTTTATTTTTTGGTTTTAATTTATGGGGCTACTTTTTATCTGACGATTGGCACTGGCTATATTTAGCCAAAAGTAGAGCGTGGTCTTGGGATATTTTTAGTACTAATTATGAAGGCTTAAGAGTTGGCGGTTCATATAATCCTTTGAGCTTTTTAGTGTTTAAAATATTTTATAGTTTATTTCACTTAAAAGCTGGCTTATATCATCTAGTAAGTATTTTAGTACATAGCATAAATGCATATTTAGTATTTATTTTAGCGAATAAATTTTTTGTTCAGGACAAAAGCAAAAAGTATTTAGCCTATTTAGCCGCTGTTTTATTTTTACTTTGGCCAAGCCAGACCGAGATTGTGAATTGGCTAGCTGCTTGGCCACATTTATGGGCTAGTACTTTTTATTTATTAAGCTTTATTTATTATTTAAATTATCGTCAAAAAGCTAAACTAAAATTTTTGCTTTTATCGTTTTTATTTTTTATCGTTAGTTTAGGTTTTAAAGAAAACGCTTTTAGTTTGCCGATCCTTATCTTTTCCTGGGAAGTGTATCAGTCTTTGAAAAAAGAAGTTAAAAATTGGTCTTGGGCCTTTATTTATTATTTTATTTTATTAAGCTTATTTTTATTTTTCCGACAGCAATTTACTGGGGCTTTAGTTGGCTATTATGGACAGAGTCAGCTAGCTATTTCGCCTTTAGCTTATTTTGCTAATTTATTAGCTTTTTTGAGTTCGCAGTTTACTTTTGGGGCTTTTAATATTTTCTTTTATAAAGTTTCTTATCATTATTTAGCTTTACTTTGTATTTTGGGGGCAAGCTTTTTGAGCTTATATTTTTTCTTTACTTGCTATTATAAAAAATGGCAGCAAGCTATTTTATTATTTTTTAGCATAATACTTTTGTTACCGGTATTGCCACTTGGTTTACATCATTTGAATTTTGCTGGGGAAAGATATGTTTATCTATCTTCCGCTTTTATGGTCATCTGGTTCTTAGTTTTGATTACCGAAAGTGGATTAACAGGCAAACAAAGTAGATATTTATTTATTATTTTAAGTTTGGCTATTTTAGTGCCCTTAGTAATCAAAAATAATATTTGGCAGCAAGCTAATATTTTAAGTCGCCAAATTGTTACTAGCTATTCCGAGTTAAAATTAACTGATGATGCTAAACTTATTTCTGTTGGCTTGCCAGACAACCTTAGTGGCGCAGAAGTATTTCGTAATAATTTACAGCAAGCTTTAGAGCTTAGTTATCCAAGCTATAAAGGAGAGATCAAAACTTTATCAGCTTATGTTTTTTTGAATCAGAAAAATAAAAACGAACACTTATTAAAATGGCGTCAAGATGATTTAGGTTGGTTTGCCGAATCAGTTGACGGTAAATTTGTGGTCACAGGCCAAACTTCGATCACTAAAGATGATGTTTATTTTGAATTGTGGAATTATAACTATCAAAACTATACAGCAAATTTAATGCGCCTGATGCCGACAGAGGAGTTAAAACAAGCCTTATTAAAAGGGGACGTGAAATGGCTGACTTTTGATAGGGGCAGATTAATGGTGTATTAAAACAAAAAACAGAGCTTTAGGCTCTGCGATTTTGATGGCTCCGGGAGAGGGATTCGAACCCACGACCAATTGATTAACAGTCAACTGCTCTACCACTGAGCTATCCCGGATTGGTAGCGGGAGTCGGACTCGAACCGACGGCCTCCAGGTTATGGGCCTGGCGAGCTGCCAACTGCTCTATCCCGCGATGTTTAAACACAGTATAAACAATCTATGCCACTTTGACAAGCTTTTTAGATGTCTGCCCTTCAACTATGTTCAGGGCATTCTCCTCGCTATCACAGCTTTGGTCGAAGACCATGAGCGAGCAAAGCGAGTCGAATGGTGGACCATAAGGGACTTGAACCCTTGACCTCTTCCATGCCATGGAAGCGCTCTAGCCAACTGAGCTAATGGCCCGTAAAAAAATGGTAGCAGGGGTGGGGATCGAACCCACGACCTCAGGCTTATGAGTCCTACGCTCTAACCAACTGAGCTACCCTGCCTTGGTACCGAAGGTGGGACTCGAACCCACATGACTTGCGTCACACGATTTTGAGTCGTGCGTGTCTACCAATTTCACCACTTCGGCCTAAAATAAATACAATAAACAACGATGATTTTACAATAAAAAATGATTTTAGTCAACCTATGTCAAAAATATCAAAAGAATTAAAAAAATATTCTAGTCCTAAAAAAGCAGAAATTTTGCAAAGGTTTTTTAAAACTGCTCCTGGTCAATATGGTGCGGGTGATAAATTTATCGGCATCGTGGTACCAGACATTAGAAAAGTAGTTAAACAAAACACAGATTTATCTTTAGATAAAGTGCTTGTTTTATTGCATTCACCGATTCATGAAGAGCGTTTATGCGCGGTATTAATTTTAGTAGCGCAATATAAAAAAGCAGACTTGAAACAGCAGCAGAAAATATTTCAGCTATATTTAAAAAATTATAAATATATTAACAATTGGGATTTAGTAGATTTATCAGCTCCTAATATTGTTGGTGCTTATTTGCGTGACAAGCCAAAAGATATTTTAACTAAATTAGCCAAGAGTAAAAATCTTTGGCAAAAAAGAATTTCGATCTTAGCGACCTTTGATTTTATTTATCATAAAAAATCTGAAGAGACTTTAAAAATCGCTAAAATTTTATTACATGATGAGCATGATTTGATTCACAAAGCGACGGGGTGGATGCTCAGAGAAGTGGGCAAGCGAGTAGATGAAAAAGTTTTGCTAAAATTTTTAGATGAGCATTATAAAGCTATGCCCAGAACTAGCTTAAGATATGCGATTGAGAGATTAGCAGAGCCAAAACGTTTAGCTTACTTGCACGGCAAAATTTAGCTTGCTAAAAATTCAGAATAAAAAAATACCCCTGTCATCCTCGCGAAAGCGGGGATGGGGGTATTTTTTGATAGTATTGTTTTATTCAGCTGCTCCACCCATCACTCGGATAGGGCCACTACCGTCGTCTTGTTTTTGTGCTTGGTCAATGATGTCTTTAGCAAGTGGTATTACCACGCTAGTTTTGTATGGGTTGTCAGTCTTTTCTGGATTTAAGATTGGGAAGACTAAAGCAGGCACTAATAATTCATCATTGATATTATTTTTGTATTGCCAACTACGGACGTATTGGAGCTTTGGTGTGCCGACGGCTATTTCTACTATCTTAGCATTATCTTCTGGATAGTAATAGCTAGGATAAATACTGCCGTTACGTAAAAGTTTTAAAATTTTATCTTTGTCAGTCTCCATTTTGTAGTTTGAGCTTTGATAATTTTGAGTGTTTAAATTATACAAAGAACTGACCTTATTAAATTCTAAATTGACATTTAGTTGCAAACCTTGTTTTGATCCCCAATCATCATAAACTTGTTTGCCCTCAATTAATAAAGGATAAATCACTGACACACTATTAGAAACTGGATAAATGCTAGATACTTTAGCATCTTCCGCTTTAAGCATCGGCATAATATTGTAATTGTTTTTTTGTACTTCTGGCTGACCATACAGATCACGGTTTATATTATGTTCGCTTAAAAAATTATCAGTTAAAGCAATGATAGTATCATCAGCTGGGATGTCGGTGTTTTTGAATTCTCTTGGCACATAGTTTGTGCCATACCATTTTTCCCAGTTTTCGTTTAAAGAAATACTACCTTCAAAAAGATTGACATAAAGTGAGTAGCCAAATTTTTGGTCCTGGATAATATTAAAATTATTTAGTCCAGCGTCAGCAAAGCTATTTAAATTTAATAAACCTAAATTAAAGTTGCCAAAATTATTTTTAGCATTTTCGCCTTTGATTCTTTTTAAGACTGCTAATTCTGTATCACTTAAACTAAACTCGTCACCTTGATAAACATATTGATAATAAGTTGGTTGATAAAACGGCATAGTTTCTGGGGCCATCATTTTAGTGTCCGTAGCGCTACCAGCGTTTCCCATCATAGCACTTGACGCGATGGAACTCGCAGCTCGATTAAAATTTTGTGTAGCAGCATCAGCTGATTCATTATTTATGGCGTTGCTTGCGTCGTAGGCGAGAGTGCCAAAAGCTTCGGCTGCCACTTTTTTGATGTTTAAACTCAAACCGCTTTGGTCTAAGAAATTATTGTTATTATCACTTGGTTGTTGTGATTTTGGTTTTTGCCAAGTGATAAAACCATATACTAGTATCAAAACTAGTACCAAAGCAGCGAGAATATAACGTGTATTTTTCATAAAGTTTTTTCTTATGACCTCGAAGGTCACCTCGAGGTCGTCTTTATCCTCATTATATTACAAAGTTGCTTAAAAATAAAGCTTTTGTTAAACTAATAAATAGTTAAGCACCTAAGCATCATGGCTAGCTTTAAGAATTTACAAATCAAAGTACATGGTCGAGTGCAAGGTGTTGGTTTTAGGTATTTTGCTAAATGCCAAGCAGAAAAATTACAGATCAAGGGCTTTGTCCAAAATCAGACAGACGGTTCGGTTTATTTAGAGGTCGAACAAGAGTCAGCGGTTTTAGACAAATTTGTAACTTGGTGTAAAAAGGGTTCTCCTTGGTCAAAAATTAGCAATATCGATGTCAAAACTGGTGAGCTAAAAAATTTTAGTAAGTTTTTCATTGAAGTCTAAAGCCAATGTTTTGAGAATTTACTACTTTTTAAGTGGAGCTTGTTTTTTCGACCTCGGGGAGATCCCGCCAAAGGCGGGAGGGCCTCAATAATTTAAAATAATATGCCAAATTTAAAAATAATTTCTTGGAACGTCAACGGCATCAGAGCAGTAGTCAAAAAAGGTTTTGTGCAATTTTTAAAAAAATATCAGCCAGATATTTTGTGCGTGCAAGAAATAAAGATTTCTGAAATAGCACGTGCCAAAGAGGTTTTTGATTTTGCTGGCTATCAAGAATTTTGGCATCCAGCTGTCAGACCTGGCTATAGTGGCACAGCTTGCTTAGTCAAAGATGGTTTGAAAGTAGAGAGACTAGCTGATTTAGTTTGGGATGATGAAGGTCGGATTTTGATTTTAGACATTGGCAAATATTATTTAGCTAATATTTATTTCCCGAATGCCAACGATGCTTTGTCTCGTTTGTCTTTTAAGATAAAGTTTAACGATAAATTATTAGCGCACTTAAAAAAACTAGAAACAAAAAAACCAGTGATTGTCACTGGAGATTTAAATGTCGCACATCAAGAAATAGATTTAGCGCGTCCGAAAGAAAATAGCGGTAACGCTGGTTTTACCCAAGAGGAAAGAGCGTGGATGGATAAATTTTTAAATTCAGGTTTTAAAGATACTTTTCGTGAGCTACATCCACAAACTGTAAAATACTCTTGGTGGTCTTATCGCGCAGGCGCAAGAGTTAGAAATGTTGGTTGGCGCATTGATTATTTTTGCATTTCCAAAAATAGTCTAAAAAATATTAGCGATGCTTTTATTTTACCAGAAGTTTCTGGCTCTGATCACTGTCCAGTCGGCATCAAAATTAATTAAATAATATTTTATTGAAAATAAGCTTATTTTAGGTTTATTTTTTTGTTTGACTTGTCTAAAAGCGTTTTTTTATTTATTATTATGGATACTATATGAAAAATCCAAAATACTTAGTTTTTATTCTAATCTTAGCCATTGTGGCCTTTTTTGCAGGCAAAGTTTTGCTTTTTGCTAATAGTGCCGAAAATACTAAACAGGAAGCCGCTAAAATATCACCTGATAATGAAGTGTCTATTAGCATTGAGTCGGGTATGACTTTTTCTGATATTACAGAAGCAGCTGGCGTCTCAAGCTCCACTCAAGAATTATTAACTGCTACTAAAGATGTCTATGATCTAGCCAAAATCAAAGCAGGGAAAAATGTTTTGTTTTATTTTGATAAACAGACAAATGATTTTCATAAGCTGATTTATCAAACGAATTCAGAAACAGAATTGATTTTAAATAAAACAAATAATGTTTGGCTAGCTGAATTAAAAACTATTGATTATGAAGTGAGGATCAAAACTGTTTCCGGCACTATTTCCACTTCTTTTTATCAATCAGCGCTTGATCAAAATATTGATGAGCGTGCTATCATGGGCTTAGCTGATGTTTTTGCTTGGACAGTAGATTTTGGCATGGGTATCAAAGAAGGCGATACTTATAAATTTATTTACGAAGAGCGTTATCGTGATGGCCAATATATCATGCCCGGAAAAATCTTAGCCGCAGTTTTTAATAATGATGGTGAAGAAAAAGAGGGCTATTATTTTAAAGAAGGAGTAGATGCTGACGGTGAAGATTTGGATGGCTATTATAATCTAAAAGGCGAATCTTTGCAGAAAATGTTTTTGAAAAATCCCGTTGATTTTCGCTATATCAGCTCTGGCTTTACGACAGGCCGTAGATACGTCGAGGCCTTTAATGTTTCTACTGGTCATCGAGCGATCGATTATGCAGCGAGTTTAGGTACACCGATAAGAGCCATCGGTGACGGTGTAGTCACTTATGCTGGCTGGAGCAAAGCTGGCTATGGTAATCTCACTTCTATTAGACATAATAGCACTTATTCTAGTAATTATGCTCATCAGTCAAAAATGTATGTTAAAGTTGGCCAGCATGTAAAACAAGGACAGGTGATCGGTGCGGTTGGCTCCACTGGTTTTTCGACTGGACCACATTTGCATTTTGAGATCGTGCAAAATGGCACGAAAATAAATCCTTTGACTTTAGATATGCCTTCAGAAAAAAATCTGACTGAAGATAAAATGCCCGAATTTTTGGATAGCATCAAAGATTGGCAAAAACAATTACATGAATAATTTTTTGGTTTGTTTATTTTGCCAAAATTCGCTATAATAAGCCTTGTATGGGACGAGTCATAGCCATCGTCAATCAAAAAGGTGGAGTGGGTAAAACTACGACCACTGTTAATTTAGCTGCTTATTTAGCTGAGGCTGGTAAGCGGGTTTTAGTGATAGATATTGACCCCCAGGGCAATGCTTCCTCTGGTTTTGGTTTTGACACCAAGATTTTAAATCAAGGCCTTTATGAGGTCTTATTAGAGCCCCAGACCACTGTCCAACAAGTAGTAAAAGCTCATAGTGATAATCTGCATCTTTTACCCTCCACGTCAGACTTAGCGGGTGCGGCCATTGATCTAGTGGGACAGCACAATAGAGAATTTCGTTTGCGAGAAAATTTAAGAGAGGTGGTTGATCTTTATGATTTTATTTTGATTGACAATCCACCGTCTTTAGGCTTACTGACTATCAATGGATTAGTAGCTGCTAACGAAATTTTGATTCCGGTCCAGTGTGAATATTATGCGCTAGAAGGTTTGGGTCAGCTGTTAAGTACGATTGATTTGATTAGAGACAATCTACAGCCAGAGCTAAAAGTTTTAGGTGCAGTTTTGACCATGCATGACTCCAGAAATAAATTATCCCAAGCAGTTTTTGAAGAAATTTATCGTCACTTTCCACATAAAATTTTTCGCTCGGTTATCCCGCGCAATGTAAAACTCGCTGAAGCACCGTCTTTTGGAAAGACTATCAAAGATTATGATCACGGCTCACCAGGTGCTAGAGCTTATCGTCGTCTATCGCAAGAAATCATCATTAGTTAAAAATACAAATAAATATGTCAAGTTTAGGCAGAGGCTTGGGGTCATTGATCCCTAATAAAAAAACAAGTTACGAAGAAGATGTAAACACGGCAGTAGCTCAAGATCAAGATAAAATAAGTGGTGAAAGAATTCAGTATATTGATCCGAGTTTGATCAAAACGAATCCTTATCAGCCACGTAATCATTTTGATCCAGAGAAAATGGAAGAGCTATCCGAGAGCATCAAAAAGCACGGCATCATCCAGCCACTAGTAGTGACCAAAGAGTATGATGGCTATCAGCTGATCGCTGGTGAGCGTCGTCTACGTGCCGCCAAACTTTTAAACATGTCTGAAGTGCCAGTGATAGTTCGTTTGGCTAATGATAAAGATAAATTAGAATTATCTATCATTGAAAACGTTCAGCGTCATAACCTGAATCCTTTAGAAGAAGCAGAAAGTTATCGTCGGCTAGAAGAGGAGTTTGGTTTAACTCGTGAGCAAATCGCTGAACAAGTAGGACGCAGTGCTCCCACGGTCGCTAACTATTTGCGTATTTTAAAATTACCGATTGTGATTCAAGAAGCTATCAGAGAAAATAAAATAACTTTTTCTCATGCTAAAGCGATTGCTGGCTATCCAAGTAAACTGGAGCAAATAAAAATCTTTAAAAAGATTTTAGATAGCAATCTTAGTGTTCATCAGCTAGAAGATTTAGGCAAAAAAAATGCGGATAAAATAAAAGAAGAAGCGGCTAAAGATCCTATCCTTACTTCTTGGGAAGATAGACTAAGTCGTAATCTAGGAGCTAAAGTGAAGATCATGAAACACGCTGATAAAGGGTCAATCAAAATAGACTTCTTCTCGCATGAAGAGTTGAGAAATATTTTAGAGAAATTAAGTTAGTATCACTATAAAAAAATCACCCCCTCTTTTTCTCCCCCTTCGTAAGGGGGAGATTATTGAATCAAAAGACTTTAGAAAAACTCCTCCCCTTACGAAGGGGAGGATGGGAGGGGTTAAGACAACAAAACCCCCGGCATCGCCGGGGGTTTAAAAAAGTTTTATTTTCTCAACTGATTTCTGATTTTTTCTTTAGCCGCGGTGGTGATGACGATATTGAGCCAATCAGGATTTGGCTTTTTTCTATTTTTGTCTATCAAAATCTCTACCACATCACCAGACTTTAGAGCGTGATTGAGAGAGACCATTTGTTCATTTATTTTTGCGCCCACACATTTGTTGCCGATATCAGTGTGGATATGAAAAGCAAAGTCGAGGGGCGTAGCATTTTCTGGGAGCTCGATCACATCGCCTTTGGGAGTAAAGACAAAGATGCGATTTAAAAATAAATCATTTTTAACGTGTTTGATAAACTCGACATTATCAGTAATGCTTTTTTGGATATCTAACAAATGTTTGATCCAAGTCGGTGGATTTTTTTTATTATCAATATTTTTTAGCTCTTTGTAGCGACTATGAGCGGCGATACCAAACTCCGCTTCTTCATCCATCGCTTGGCTACGGATTTGGATCTCGGCGATTTTACCAAACTCGGTAAAAACCGAAGTGTGGAGTGAGCGATAACCATTTGGTTTTGGTTGGGCGATATAGTCTTTGACGCGGCCTTTCAATGGCGTCCAACGTTTGTGGATGATGCCTAAGACGCTATAGCAATCGATCACATCAGGGACGATGATACGTAAAGCAATCAAGTCATAGACTTTATTTAAATCTTTGCCTTTATGTAAAAGCTTTTGGTAAAGACTAAACAAACTTTTTACTCGTCCTTTGATTTGTAAATAATGAATATTATTTTTGACTAAATCTTTTTGGGCCAAGTGTTGGATTTTGGCGATATATTTTGTTTCGGTTTTCAAGCGATCTTTGACGAGATTTGAGACCCAGAGATATTCACTGGGATAGACGTAGGGGAAAGCTAGATCTTCTAAACGAGTTTTGATTTCAAACATGCCTAAGCGATTGGCAATCGGGGCATAAATTTCTAAAGTCTCTTGAGCGATACGCAAACGTTTTTCTTCTCGCACGCCCTCTAGAGTCTGCATGTTGTGCAGACGATCAGCTAGTTTGATGATGATGACACGTAAGTCTTTGGACATCGCCAAAAACATTTTGCGTAAATTTTCCGCGTATCTTTCTAGACCACGATATTTTAAAGTACCGAGTTTAGTGACACCGGCTACTAGCTCGGCCACTTCTTTGCCAAAATTATTTTTGACATCCTCGAGACTAAAATCAGTGTCTTCTGGCACGTCGTGCAATAAGCCAGCCGTGATCGAAGGAATGTCCATTTTCATCTCCGCTAGATTGTAGGCTGTAGCTAAAGCATGATAAATATAGTCTTCGCCAGTACGTCTTTTTTGGCCACGGTGTGCTTCAGAGGCAAAATGAAAAGCTTTGATGACAGTATTAATGTCTTCATCTTGGTATTCAGTGATCAATATTTTCTTTAAGTCTTCAAAAGTAATCATTTTGTTTTGGTGTATTTATCTTAATATTTTAGAGTAAAAATAGCAAGATCAGTCAAGTATGATTCTTGACCACGCCCCTCGCGAGGAGCGGGGTTGACTTTTTGGCTATTTTGTGTTAATATCTTAGCTTGAGTGTACATTGTCAACATTTCAACGAAAGGAAGAACGCATGAATCTTTGTCCTTTGGAATTGCAAGTGTTAGTGATGCAGATGCATCTTTCTCGAATTCTGTTGCGTTTGAACCTGTTAATTCTCGAGCAAACAAAAGGAGAGGCAGATGCCCAAAAAGAAGCTGCTTGACCCTGTTTACCACAGAGACGTCTTGCCCGTGAAGATTATCTGTTGGTTGCGGCTAGAAATAGATCGCATCTACAGAAACCATGAAATAGTGAGCTTTAATGGCGTTCCTGGTTATTTGGCTAGCACAACTGATAGCAATGACTGCTGTTTATTCGCATCCTCGGCCGATGGTCGAAGGTATTGCGTGCCGATCGCGACGATTTTTGTGGTCGAGCACGCTTCTGACCTCTTTGTGAAAGAGGCGTTGGCCGGAGAAGATTTTCAATCACTCTTGATCGACATCGACTCATTTGTCGAAGAAGTCAAGAACATTCTCAGGAGACTCCAATGACCGCGGTCGACGAAGACAAGAGGCCGGTGACTCATTACCAGTACAAGAGCATGATCGTGTGGTCCAGGTGTGAGCCTAATGCACACGGTTTGTTGCACTGTCATCAAGTGCCTGCCCCAAGGAAGCCTAGCACTCGCCCTGTGCGTAATGAAATGCCAGAGAATCTCTTTGCCGGTTACCTTTCATTGCGTCAGCTGAAGAAGCTGTAGCACTTCGTTGAAGCCCCCTAAGAGCTACGAACTTGCCCCCATCCGGGACATTTACGTAGCTCTTTTTCTTTTGCATAAAAAATACCTGCCGTCAGGCAGGTATTTTAGTTTCACCCCGAGCGAAGTCGAGGGGTTATTCTTCCGCGTCTTTAGTGAATTCACAAGACTCACATTTTATTTTATCTTTAGCAGCAAATAATAATAGCTGTTGGCATTGGGGACAGAGCTCGCCAGTTGGTTTGGTCCAAACAGCGTGTTCGCACTTTGGATATTGATCACAGCTATAAAAAGCTTTACCGCGTTTACTTTTTTTCTCCACCATTTGTCCTTTTTTACATTTGGGACAGATGACGCCAAGTTCTTTTTGAATAGCTTTAGTACTTTTACACTCAGGATAGTTGGAGCAGGCTAAAAATTTGCCAAAGCGTCCATGTTTTAAAATCATGGCACTGCTGCATTTTTCACATTTTTCTTCTACAGTAGTTTCTTCTTCTATCTTACCATCATCACCTAGTGGCTTAGTGTTTTTACATTCAGGATAATTAGTACAGGCTAAAAATTTTCCAAAGCGACCAAGTTTGATCACCATTGGGTTACCGCATTTGTCACAGACTTCATCTGTAGCTGTTTCGGTTATTTCTTTTTTGTCTAAATCTTGATCTTTTTCTTTTAAGTTTTTCATAAAAGGTTCATAAAAAGCTTTAATAATAGGTTGCCAATCTTTTTTGCCATCAGCAATTTTATCTAAATCATTTTCCATCTCGGCAGTAAAATTGTAGTCAACGATATCGGCAAAATTTTCTACTAAAAGTTTATTGACTACAAAAGCTATTTCAGTCGGCGCTAAACGTTTTTCTATTTTTTCCACATACTTACGCAAGACCAAAGTAGCAATGGTTGGTGCATAAGTAGAAGGACGGCCAATGCCGAGTTTTTCCATATCTTTGACTAAGCCGGCTTCAGAATATCTCGCTGGTGGGGTAGTAAAGTGTTGGATATTTTCTAAACTTTTTAGCTCCACAATATCATTGATTTCTAAGGCTGGTAACTCTTCATCATCAGAACTATTTTGATAAATGATTTGCCAGCCAGCGAAAATAGTGACGGAGCCGACGCTGCGTAAAGTCCATTTAGTTTTTTCAGCTTTTATTTCGACGCTGGTATTTTCAGTTTTAGCGTCAGTCATTTGTGAAGCGATAGCTCTTTGCCAAATCAGTTGGTAAAGCTTGAATTGTTTGCTATCTAAAAAGTCTTTGATTTTCTCTGGAGCAAGTCCGGCTTCAGTAGGACGGATAGCTTCGTGAGCTTCTTGAGCAAGTTTTGCTTTTTTCTTAAAAACACGGCCACCATTTTCAGCATATTTTTCACCTAAGTTTTGTTTGATGTATGTGATTGCTTCAGCGACAAAATCTTCTGACAAATTTTTAGAGTCAGTACGCATGTAAGTGATCAAACCAGTGCTACCATTTTCACCGATGTCGATACCTTCATAAAGCTGTTGAGCGAGCATCATGGTTTGTTTGGCAGAGTAGCCAAAGCGACGATTAACTTCTTGTTGTAAAGTAGAGGTAGTAAAAGGGGCTGGTGGAGTTTTTAAGTTTTCTTTAGATTCAATATTTATAATCTTGAGAGAACTTGCTTTTATTTCTTCAACAGCGATTTTAGCTACTGCTTCATCAAGATCAAATTTTTGTAAAGTCTGATCATCTTTTTTCCACAAACTGATTTTAAAATCATTGTGATCTTTGTGTGCCACACCTTCGACGCTCCAATATTCTTGGCTGACAAAATTATTACGCTCTTGTTCACGCTCAACTATCAGACGCAAGGCGACTGATTGCACGCGACCAGCAGACAAACCTTTGGCCACTTTTTTCCATAAAAGCGGAGAAAGCTTATAGCCCACTAAACGATCTAAAACACGACGAGCTTGTTGGGCGTCGACTAAATTTAGGTCTAGTTCTCGTGGATGCTCGATAGCTTTTAAAATTGCTTTTTTAGTGATTTCATGAAAAGCGATTCTTTTAGCTTTATCTTTGGGAGTTTTTAAGAGATGTAATAAATGCCAGCTGATGGCCTCACCTTCGCGGTCCTCATCAGTCGCAAAGTAGACCAGGTTAGATTTTTTAGCTAAATCTTGGAGCTCTTTGACGCGTTTTTTAGCTTTAGCTGGTACGACATAAGTTGGCTCAAAATTATGCTCGACATCAACGCCAAGTTTACTGCTAGGTAAGTCACGGACATGACCAAAACTAGACTCGACTTTGTAGTCTTTGCCTAAAAAACCTTTGATGGTTTTGGCCTTGGTAGGTGACTCGACGATGATTAAATCTTGCATATTTTTTAGTTTATAGCTTATTCAGTGTCGAACTATACAATAATTTGCATCATTTGACAAGGGCTTATGGTTTTAGCTTGTTTTCTTTTAAAGCTTTATCACTGCTAGCTACTAATTTTTTGACCCAATCAGTCAAGCTTTTTTTCTTAGTTGGGCTAACATTAGTGAAGTTTTCTGAAACATTATAGAGTTCAGATTTATTACTACCTTCTATTAAGACGTCATCGTTTATATAATAAACATTATCTAAACATTTGTTTAAAACTTGGTTGCTATAGTTTGGAGAAAATAAACTGGTACCCATGAAGTTTGCGGGCATGCCAGTTTCACTTTGATTTAGTAAATGCCAAATCGTTGGCGCGATGTCTATCTGTGAAGCTAGACTTTGGATAACTCCCTGATCTTTGCGTGGGGTGACGATGACAAAAGGCATGAGATTGTAGTCTTCAAAACCCTTAAAGTCTTCGGTAAAGAAATTATAAAAACGGTGATCATTATAAATGACGATTAAAGTATTATCTAGCATGTTTAAGTCAGACATTTTTTTGAAAGTAGTTTTTAAAGCATCGTCAGTGGTTTTTAAAAAGCCTAAATAGTTCTCGATCGTTTCTTGATCTTCGTAAAGAAATTTTTTGCTATTTAATAAATCTACATATTCCGTATTGAGCTGATTATGCCACGGTGTGATTTTGAGATTGTTTTTAACTAAATTATAGTCTATCAATTCTTGAGTGTGTGGCGAGTGAGTAGTGAAGCTAAGTAGATAGGCAAAAAATGGTTTGTTACTTTTAGCTAAAACGTCTAAGCCATGAGTGAAGACATATTCATCATCTTCTTTCTGACGAAAATATGGCGTCAGGTAAATATTATCAAAAGACCATTTAGGCAGTAGGATATCACGGCTGTAAAAGTTTGGTAAATCAGAATGAAAGTAATAAGTTTCATAGCCAATATTTTTCACCAAGTCAGATAAACAGCTATAATCATTTTTTAATCCCGTGTTGTTAATAGTATTTTCCGAGGCTGGCCAAAAGCTACACAAAGACAAAAATTCCGCATTGATAGTTTGGCAGCTATCGGAGTGAAAATTAGTGACCGAGATATTATCTTTGATCAAAGATTTTAAAAATGGCATCGGTGATGGATCATTATTTATCGCCCAATCACTAACGGACTCGAGCTGGATCACGAGCACATTTGTTTTTGGCTCTATGGCTGGCAAGGAGTTTATTTTTTTAGTTGAACTTGAGATGTTTGGTAAAATATTTTGGTAGATATATTTTGTCTGCGCTAGACTATCTGCAGGCAAATCATATTGTTTTTCGGAAGTAGTATTGCCAGTGGCAAGCTCGATAGGCATTTGCTCCATAGGACTGGCCTGACTTTTTAAAAATGGGCTAAACATTTGTTCATAAAAATCTCCTAAAAAACCAATATCATTTATTTTTTGGCTAGTTTTCCACCAGTCAGCTTGAGGATTTTGTTGTAAATAAGTGACAAAATTAAAAACACTAAAGTTAATAAAAATAAAAAATAAGATAGCTACGCCGGCTTTTTTTAAGGGGTGTAAGTTTTTATTGATAAATACATTTAGCTTGGTATCTTGAAAAAATAAGCTCGCAATTTTTTCTTTTTTGATAATTCTTAAATAAATAGACGAAGTAAATATTAAACTAAGTAGAAGCAATAAACTTGCTAGATACAGATAGATAGGCACCAGATGATAAAAGTCTTTAAAGATATAGACCATACCGGAGTTGACTTGATTTAGCTGATTTAAACTAATGTTGATAAAATTGCCAAACACTTGGAAATAAGCAAAATTTATCAAGCCAAAAAATATCATGACAGCTACACCGACGTGACATAGTAGGTACCACCACTTTTGATTGATGAAATTGAGTAAAGCTAAATATGAGAGATTAAACATCGCCACAAAAGCTAAATTGAGCAGGGTGACGTTTAAGTTTAAAAAATATGAGTAGACAGCAAAGTAAATAAAAAACAACGCAAAAAATATCAGACTAAAAAGAAAATTGTATTTACTATTTTTCGGCACTATTTTGTTTTTAATTTTTGTGTTATTTGTTCTTCGCTGATCCAATGTTCTCGCAAGCCACCAGCCAAAAAGAAGGAGCCAGTGATGACTACTAAATCTTTGGCTTTAGCGTTTTTCAAAGCTTCAGCGAGCGCAAGTTTCGAGTCATGAAACACTTTTGTCTTAATTGTAGCTAAATTTTCACATTGCGTAAACAATTTTTTTAAAGAAGCACTTTTTCTAAAAGGATTATCAAAGCGAGTTAAATATAAAAAATTGACTTGCGGTAAAAGTTTTTTTAAAGCTGGTAAATAATCTTTATCTTCAGCGGCGCCAAAAATCAAATGTAATTTTTTATACTTTTGAGATTTTACAAACTCAATCAAGTTATTTAATTTGTCTACATTATGGGCGCCGTCCAAAATCACTTTAGGATTTGTTTGGATGATTTCTTGTCGACAGATTAAAGAAAAGTCATTGATGACTGTTTCAGGATTTTTTGGCTGAATTTTTAAAAGTGCTAGAATATTTAAAACTAAGTTGAGGTTTGTTTTTTGTTTTGGGGTGCTAAAGTATTGTCCGCCCTTAATATTTTGGGCTAAATTTTTTAGCTCAACAAATTTGGCTCTTTTTCGCTCGCAAGTTTTTTTAAAAATATTGACTAATTTTTGATCAGTTTCGCTAGTTAAAAAATACGAGCCAAATTTTATAATGCCAGCTTTATCAGTGGCAATATCTTTTTTAGTCGGCCCTAATATCTCTGTATGATCTAGACCGATATTGGTGATCGCCGATACCACTGGTGCGGGGATGACATTGGTGGCGTCATGCATACCACCGAGGCCAGCTTCTAAAATCATCCAGTCACATTTTTCTCTGACTCCATATAATAGAGCAATGCTAGTACAAAGCTCAAAATAAGACGGTACGTCAGTTTTGTATAAAGTGATGTATTTGTCTAGTGCTGGTTTTATTTGTTGATTTAAAATATCATGCAAAATTTCAGGGGAGATTAATTTATGATTGACTCTAAATTTCTCAATAGTCGTGGTGGCAAAAGGTGAAGTGTAAGATCCGACTTTGAGACCGCTGTCTATCATCATGTTTTGCAAAAGATTGACAGTTGAGCCTTTGCCAGCTGTGCCTGTCACATGGATAAATTTTAATTTTTTTTCAGGATTACCGAGCAAGTTTAAAAATTTTTGTAAACGTAAAATAAAAATCTTTCGGCTATTGGCCTTAAGCAAATAGTTTTTTCTTTTGATGTTAGCCAGACCTTCGAGCCAGGCTACATCTTGGTGGTAAATGTTTATTTTGCTTGCCATTGATTAAAATAGTTTAGTTCGATTAGATTTTTTAGTTCTAGTTGACTTAAAATACTAGTCAAGCTAGCGAGATCAAAATTTAGTTTAGTTTGTAAATCTTCGGTGCTCAAAGCTTCGATTTGTAAAGTTTGATAAACTAGCGTTTGCTCTGAGTTTAAATTTAAATTAATTTCTTGTTTTAAAGTGATTAAATCATAAGTTTTTAAAATACTGTCAGCGTTTAATAAAATTTGAGCACCTTGAGCTAGTAAATCATTTGGCCCTTCATTTAAAGTCTGGTTGATATTACCTGGTAAGGCAAAAACTTCACGGCCAGCCTCTAGCGCACATTGGGCGGTTATCAGCGTGCCAGATTTTAATGTACCGGAAATAACAATAGTTGCTTTACTCAAGCCGGCCAAGATACGATTGCGCTGCGGAAACTGATAAATATTTGCTTTAGTGTCGGGTGGATATTCAGATAAAATCAAGCCATCATGTTTTAAAATCTGTTTTGCTAATTTTAAATTACTTTGAGGATAAAATACTTCTGGCTCAAAACCGGAGCCTAACACCGCAATCGTTTTTAGATTATTAGCTAGCGCTTGCTCGTGAGCTAGGGTGTCGATGCCGATAGCTAGGCCACTAGCGATCACTAGCGGTGTATTTCTACAATCAGCGATGATTTTTTCCAAAGCATGCTGATGATAAAAGCTCAGAGTTCTGGAGCCTACCACGGTCACTAAATATTCACTTTGTAATAAATTTAGATTTCCTTGGTAAAATAAAAAGAGCGGGGGATCAAAAATAGTTTTTAATAATTTTGGATATTGTTCATCTAAAATACACAAAGCCTTTTGGTAAAGCGGAAACTCTGTGCGGATTTTTGCTTTAAAGTCTGGATCCAGTTTAGCTTTGGCTATCAAGTGACCAATAGTTTGTGGAGGAGAGTTATAAAGCTCGCTGGGCAAAAATCCGTTTTTTAAATAGTCCCAAAGCAAAGCTTCTTTTAAACCAGAGACTGATTTTAAACAAAATAAATAAAACTTTTCTTTTTTCATCGCTTTTTCTTCAATATTATTTTCTTTTCTTCTTTAATCATTTTGTTTCCGCCTTCTGCGGAAACAAAATATCAGAATAAGCATAATATATAGGAAGAGATTTGTAAAATTGACCGCATTTTTTTAATGTTTTATACTTTTAAAGTAATACATATAATTTATGGAAAATTTAGGCAATATTCTCCCAAATAATATAGAAAATTTAGAGCCAGAGAAAACAGAGCAACTACATTATGGTGAATTATCCCCAGAACAACTGAAGATAGTTGATAATTTTTGTGGAGAAGTTATTATGTCTGGTAGAGAAGAAAAACTAGCTGCTTTTGTTAATATTCCTTTAGAATTGCATACAGCTGTAGCTGAAAGATTTATACAAAAAAATAGCACACGGCATATGGTGGGAGCTAGATTTGTTTTGAATAATTTAGAAAAATTTAGCGCCTTAGATTATATGGAGCTAGCTCACGCATTAGGCTCTGAGTATATTTTTGATTCAGCCAATGAAGATGTGTTAGACAAATTTCCGGATCATAATGCCTTGGTAATGCATTTTTTATCTATAGAAGAATTAGCTCAAAACTATGGCCAAAGTAATTTTTTAAAATTTTTAGCAAAACGTATTAAGGATTTGCGTGATATAAATTTTGAGCCTTTGATGCCAAAATTTTTTAATTTATTAGCTAATAGCTACTTTGCAGAACAGGCTACGAATGTTTTAAAGATTATTCTTGAGGATCAAGGTAAAAATTTTCATATCTTAAATTATGTTTTAGATGCAGCTAAAATTAATCCGGAAATTTTAAGTCTAACCTATCTTTGGGAAAGGTGTAAAAATGAGCTAGAAGAAAAAGAAATTATTTCTTTGTCAGAATTAGAAATCTTGATGTCGGCTAATGATTTAGTCATTACTGATTGGTGTTGGCAGCATCAAGAAAAATTAAAAGCAATAGAGTCGAATAAATTAGCCGCTTTGTTTTTACCTGTTCTTGAAGGTCGTAAAGGTATAGCGGAGAGTCTTTTGGAATTTCAGAATCCTGGGAAATATAAAGAACTTCAAGAAAGGAGATCAGCAGAACATTTTGCTCCTAGGAGACGTAAAAAAAGACCAGACGGACCATTGTTTTTTGGTGCAGAGACCAATATTATGGTATATGAAGAGATAAAGTTTCCAGCTGAGCTAGAAAAAATTTTGGCCAATTTTCCAGATTTAAATGAGCAAGAGTTGTTAAATAGCTTATTGGAAACAAAACCAACTTTTATTTTGAACCATCTGGAATTATTTTCAAATATTGATTTAGAGGTCAAGCATAAAATCTTGGCTAGCTTGATGGAAAAGGATGGTGGTATAAAAGTTTTGTTAAATCAATTTGATTTTTTCAAAGAATTTCACAATGAAAAATTAGCGCTACAATTAGTGGAGATTGGTGAAAATACAGCGGAGTTTGTTTTGGATAATTTAGCAAATTTTTCAGACTTAGATCATACCAGATTAGTTCAAGTTTTAATAGATAAAAATTATAGTAATTTGCTGGATAGACGTTATAAAGAATTAAATTTGGGATTAGATCAACAGTCTTTGGATGATGTTTTAAAAAAGAACGCTTTAAGATTTAGTGAATATTTTATTGTGCGTGATTTATTAGAGCCACAAGATGAGATTGATAAAGAAAAGCAAGCTCAACAAATTTTTTCTCGTCTTAAAGAGAAATCTAGTTATTGGCAAGATCAGGATAATGTGGTTCAGCCATTTGAGAATGGTGCGCAATATTTTGGTTATGAAAAAATGTGGGAATATGTCTCTAGACACAAGCTTAGTCGCCATGATGCTTTGCACAATTTTTCTTCTATCTTAGGTTTAGCTAAAGGATCTGGTTTAGAAGCTAAACAATTTTTTTATCAAATTTTAGCTCAAGTAAAAAAAGATGACGCGGGTTATTATGAGGGCACGGCACATCATCATTTAAATATGATAGCTAATAATATTTCTTTAGATATAGAAGCAGTGTTGTCGGAAGCTAAGAAATATCAAGACATTCAAGAAATGCAACAAGCCCTGCAAGGCGTAGATGGGCCAGGAGATGTTTTTGCTTCTTGGAAAACTTTGAAAAAATACGCTGATATTTTTCAATTGCTAAAGAAAAAAGAAATTCTTGATGAATTAGTAGCTTTAAAACAAACTGGTCAATTAGAATTATTTAACTATGTGGAGAAACTGGCTTTTCATCCCAATGTTGATTTAAAAGCAGTGATGCAATTTTGGCGCCAACCAGATGAATTTTTAGATGTGGAAGAAATTCATGCAACCTCTAGTCATGAGCGTAAAAAGCCCTCTCGTTATACTAATATTCCTAATTTGGATTTATCAGCCGAAGATTTGCGCGATGCTTTAGTTGAGGGGGATTATGATTCTATGCAGGCATTTGAGCCTTTAAGTATTGAATATATAGTTAGAGACTTACCAAGCAATAATTTATCTGAGTTAATTAAGCAAGCCTTAGGTTCTCGTAGTTTAGGTATAGCTGGCCAAGCTCGTGATGCTAAAAAATTATTTGCTGAGTTAAATACAATCTTAAAAACTGCAGGTTTAAATATTAATACCTATTTACAAGCTTCTAATGGTGAAGAATTAAAGTTGAGTGGAAATATGCAAACTAATTTAGTGAATAAATTATTTGATCAACAAATTGGCTTAGTTGTTAAAACTAAAAAATATCGAGCGCAAGTACATCTAAAGTCTGATCCTGATGCGGTGGTGGCCGGTAATGATACTTCATGTTGTATGCCTTTTGGTAGTGGTAAAAATAATGTTTATACTTTTAACCCCATCACTTCTTTATTTACTGTCCAAGTAGAAACAGAGGATGGTCATTGGCGTACAGTGGCTCAAAGTGTTTTGACTAGAGATAAAGATATTGGTGTGCAAGTAGATGAGTTGATCGATCGTTTGGATAACGAACACACTAATATGAATGAAGTAATACCGGAGGATATTTTAAGACAATCTCAAGGTATTATTACTTGTGACAATGTAGAGTTAGCCAAAAATTTTGTAGATGTAAATTTTGGCCCAGTTATTGAAGATATTTATCGAGATTTTTTTCAAGAGTATACTGTTCATTTTGCGCAAAAAGATGATTTAGACGCGCAAAGAGTCATTATTGGCCCTGGTTATTCTGACTCTTTGACTCATTTGCCAAGAACCGCTAATTATTTTGTGCCAGAAGCACCAGTTGGTTATAGTGATAATGTTCACGCTGAGAGTCTTGTTTTAAATTTAAAAGCTAAAGAGAGCTTACGCTTGTCCCATAGAGCTATACATATGCAAACCAAATTAAAGGCTGAGCAATTTCTAGACACTATGACACAACGAGCAGTTTTACCAAAAGGAGTTGATTATTTAACTTTTAAAGACAGTTTAAGTGTAGCCTATATTGAAGGCAAGGCTTACCATGATAATCAAACCCTAATGCAGTATTTGCACAACATGGAAAACGCCTTGATTGCTAAAGATGTTAGTAACACTTTTAAAAATCGTCCAAATATGAGCTTGCAATATCGAGATACTGAAGGCAAAACTCACGCTTATATGTTGGCTTACGAGGGGAAAAAAGATAAAGATGGTGAAGATTTGCTTTATGTGGCAGATTTAGCTTCCGATGGTCATGCGAGAGCGGGAGCTTCTTTGGTGTTGGGTTTTGTTGAGTTGTATAAAAAAAATTATTTAGCTAAAGATGAGCTTAAGCCAATTTATGCTCAGTTAAGAGAACAAACTTCTTATAAATTAGTCATGAATCAATTAGATAAAATAAGTAAAAGTATGGGTATTAAATTTGAAGTAGAAGAATTATCTGCTTATGAAATGGGTGATGATACTATGCACGAAGTTATTTTAAGACCAGTAAAAATATAAAATAAGGCTATTTTACATCTCTAGTATTTTTTGTTAAAATATATTCACCTTAATTATTAATACTATCCGGCATCCGCCGGAGTAAACAAATAAAATTATGCCTATTAAAAAAACAGCGGTCCGCAAAAGTGAGGACCAAGAAGAAATGATGGATTTTGATGATTTTGTTGCTCGTACACCAAAAGCCAAAAAAGCTAATAAAACTTGGTTATTCATTACTTTATTATTAGTCATCATTGTTTTGGGTGCAGCTATTTTCTTTATGCCAAAATTAAAGATGAATAAAACTGCCCAATATCAAGCGATCTTTTTAGAGAGCCAGCAAGTTTACTTTGCTAAAGTCGTCAAAGAAGATGCTTTGTCTGTTTATTTAGATGATGTCTACTATATCCAAACCCAACAGCAAGTAATTCCTGCCATCGAAGAGGGAGCAGAGGACACCGTCAAAGAAGTGCCAGTTTTGGTTAAGCGTGGACAAGAATTACATCAGCCAAGTGGTTGGATGCAAATCAATCGTAATAAAATAATTTCTATCGAACAAATCGGTGCTGACTCTGAGATTTTAAAAGAAATTGAAAAAGTAAAAGCACAGAAATAAAGCTTATATTTTAAAACGACCTCGAGGTTTAAACCTTCGAGGTCGTTTTTTAGTCCAGCCGGGAGCCTCTACATCTAAAGTATTAAGTATAAATTAATACTTTACACTTTTTACTTTATGGTTTATAATTAGTCTGTCGTTTATTTTTTTATTTCATGCGCAAAATAAAAACAGGCTTTGCTACTCCAAATTCTCATTTAGTAAAAATTGGCACTTTGGCTGCTATGTTTAATATTTTGCCTTCAACCATAAATTTTTATACTTCAGAAGGTTTTTTAAAAGCCGATGGTCGCAGTAAAGGTGGCTATCGGCTTTATGATCCAGAAAAAGCCATTGCTACTTTAAAAAAAATAGAGAATTTGCAAAATAAAAAAAGATTTTCTTTAAAAGAAATTAAAAAATTAATATGAAGCAAAGATTAGACAAGGTTTTTTCTAAAGCCAAACCAAAGCATCGGGTTTATCAGCCACGCTTGCGTAAAAAAGCTAAAAATAGCTGGTGGCAAGCTTTGTATTCGATATTTTTCTGAAGTTTTGCCACCTCGTCTTCGACTTCGAGGTCGCTCAGACTCGAGAAGAGCTTGTCGAGAGGTAAATGTTGTCAAATCACTCGTTTTTGGCTAAAATAACTCTTACCTAACTAAATGCCTTTAATTCTCCACTAAATTGCTACGATTTTTCCCCGCGTACGCGGGGAAAACCTAGTTGCATAGATGGGGCGAGTAAAATTTAATATATGTCTAATTTTAAAGATCAGGAACAAGAAATACTAGATTTTTGGGATAAAGATCAGACTTTTCAAAAATCAGTAGAAAAAACAGCTCCCAAAGGTGATTATCTGTTTTATGATGGTCCGCCTTTTGCGACCGGTACTCCTCATTATGGACATTTGGTGGCTAGTATCATGAAAGATGTTGTGCCTCGTTTTTGGACAATGTGCGGCTTTAGAGTAGAAAGAGTTTGGGGCTGGGATTGTCATGGTTTGCCGATTGAAAACATTGTGGAAAAAGAATTGGGCTCACAAAGTAAAAAAGCCATAGAAGAATTAGGCGTAGCCAAATTTAATGAACTTTGTCGTTCCAAAGTTTTGGGCTATGTCAGTGATTGGGAGCGCGTCATCAGACGCTTGGGACGCTGGGTGGATATGAAAAATGCTTACCGTACCATGGACATCGGCTTTATGGAGTCTGTTTGGTGGGTATTTAAATCTTTATGGGATAAAAATTTAGTTTACAAAGATTATCGTTCTATGCATATTTGTCCAAGATGTGAAACTACTTTATCACAATCAGAAGTAGCTGAAGGCTATAAAGATATTAAAGATTTATCAGTCATAGCAAAATTTGAACTTATAGACGAGCCAAACACTTTTATTTTAGCTTGGACCACTACACCTTGGACCTTGATTGCTAATGTTGCTTTAGCTGTTGGTGTGGATATAGCTTATGTTAAAATCAAAAAAGAAAATGAATTTTATATTTTAGCTAAAGAGCGTTTATCAGCTTTTGAGCTTGAATTCTCAAGCACTCCAGAAATAGTTGAAGAATTTAAAGGTAAAGATTTAGTGGGTAAAAAATATATTTCACTTTTTGACTATTATGCTAAAGATGAAAAATTAGCAAATCATGCTAATGGCTGGCAAGTAGTGACAGCTGATTTTGTCACAATCGTTGATGGTACCGGCGTGGTACATATCGCGCCAGCTTTTGGTGAAGATGATATGAATTTGGGTAAAGAAAAAAATTTACCTTTTGTTCAACACCTTGGTATGGACGGTATCATCAAAACCGAGGTGACAGATTTTGCCGGCCTTCATGTGAAACCAAAAGATGATGTGCAAGCAACTGACATCGCGATCATCAAATATTTAGCCAGTAAAAATTTATTGTTTGCTAAAGAAAAATACGAACACAGCTATCCACATTGCTGGCGCTGTGATACACCATTGATCAACTACGCCACTAGCTCCTGGTTTGTCAATGTCACCAAAATAAAAACTGATGCTTTAGCCCAAGCCGAGAAAATAAATTGGACACCGGAGCATATTAAAATTGGTCGTTTTGGTCAGTGGCTAACTGGTGCTAGGGACTGGTCTATTTCTCGTCAAAGATTTTGGGCTTCAGTCATGCCGATCTGGGTATGTGATCAATGTGATGATAAAATAGTTTTTGGCTCGGTAGCAGATTTAGAAAAAGCCAGCAATCAAAAGGTGACTGACTTACATAAACACATCGTTGATGAAGTGACTTTCCAATGCATAAAGTGTAGCGGTACTATGAAACGCGTGCCAGATGTTTTAGACACTTGGTTTGATTCTGGCTCTATGCCTTATGCCCAGATGCATTATCCTTTTGAAAATAAAGAGAAGTTTGACCACTCTTTTCCCGCTAAATTTATTGCCGAAGGTGTGGATCAAACTCGTGCTTGGTTTTATTATCTTCATGTCTTAGGTACAGCTTTAAAAAACAGTCCTGCTTTTGAAAATGTGATCGTCAATGGCATAGTTTTGGCTGAAGATGGTAAAAAAATGGCTAAGAAATTACAGAATTATCCTGATCCAGAAATTGTCATGGAAAAATACGGTGCTGACGCCTTGAGACTTTATTTATTATCAAGTCCAGTGATGTTAGCGGAAAATTTATCTTTTACGGAAAAAGATTTAGTAGTTGTCTACCGCAGATTTACTACTTTATTACAAAATGTTTTGTCTTTTTATCAGATGTTTAAGGCAGAGGGGAAGCAAGTAGCTTTTAATCCCCTTGCTTTACATAATATTTTGGATCAGTGGATAGTAGCCAAACTTGCTCGTTTAAATACTGAAGTGGAGCTTGCGATGCAAGAGTATAATTTAGTCAAAGCCACACGTCCTCTATTTGATTTTGTCGATGAACTTTCTACTTGGTACTTGCGACGTAGTCGAGAAAGATTTAAAGGCGATGATGAAGCCGACAAACAAGAAGCTTTGGGTACACTCGCTTTTGTCTTGCAAGATTTTGCTAAAATTATTGCGCCGTTTACTCCGATGACTGCTGAAATCATCTGGCAAGAATTTCACCCCAACACCTCTGCACATCTTGAAGCTTGGCCAGAAAAACTAAACATTGAAAATTCAGAAAATATTTTAGCAGACATGACAGCTACGCGTGATATCGTCGAAACTGTCCATGCTTTGCGTGCTTCGGCTAACTTAAAAGTCAGACAACCATTAGCGACTTTAGAAATCAGTACCAAACTAAAGCAAGAATATTTAGACTTATTAGCTGACGAGCTCAATGTCGAGCAAATAAAAATAGTAAGTGAAGTCACAGTAGAAAATGGCTGGCTTCAGCAAGAAGTAAATAATCTAAAAATTTCTTTAGATACCAATTTAACTGATGATTTAAAAGACAAAGGTATTTTAAGAGAATTAATACGCTCGATAAATGCTTTGCGTAAAGAGTCAGGCTTACAACCAAGCGATAGACCAACCGAAACTTATCAAACAAATTCGGAAACTTTATTACGCGTCATCACTAAATATCAAGCTGAACTAGAAAAAAATACTTCGGCAGCTAGTTTAATCAAAGTAGAAAACAGCGACGACTTAAAGCAAAAACAAAACTGTGAAATAAATGGTGAACAAATTATTTTAGGTTTAAAATAATGACTTTTAAAACTGAAGCCTTTGTTTTAAAAACTAAAGCTTTCAAAGATGCTGACCGGCTTTACTATTTATTTACTCCGTCTGAAGGTATGGTGACGGCCGTTTTAAAGTCAGCGGCTAAATCTGGCTCCAAGCTCGCTGGACATTTACCGGTCTTTGCCAAAGTGCGTGTGATGATCGGCCGTGGCAAAATAGATCACTTGGCGGGTGTAGAATTAGTCGAAGATTTTCCTAATTTAAGATCTGATTTAAAAAATCTCGCGCTGGCTTCTTCGATTGCGGAGATTTTTTTAAATGATTTTAGTTTTGGACAAAAACAAGCCGAGTTTAAGCTCTTAAATGAAGTTTTATTTTTATTAAATAACGAGACTTTAGAACCAGGCGCTAAATTACTTTTAGTTCGTGCTTTTTTGTGGAAATTTCTCGCTTTATCTGGTTTTAGTTTACCCACTTTTTCAATTAGCAAAACTTTGCTACAATTGATACAAGAGATCTTAAAACAGCCTTTGGTGGAAGTTTTAAATTTTTCTTTATCTAAAGAATTAAATAAAGAATGGCTACAAGCTTCGCAAATATATTATCAAGAAGTTTATGACAGGCCTTCACAAGCATTAAAATTATTTGTTTATGGTTAAAACACAAAAAAAAGATTTAGACGCCGCTCAAGTAGCACCACGCCGAAAAAGCTCCTATCAAGCACCAGAGATAAGTGCACGCCGCAAAAAAGAAGTGCCAAATGAATATCGCAGTTTTAAAAAAGCTCCGAAAACTCATGGCTTTTTGATTTTCTTTTTGTTTTTGTTATTTGCTTCCGCTTTAGGTGGATTTTTTTATTGGAATAGTCGTTTCAGCCAAACAGAGACCGAAAGCTTGACTTTGCAAGTGAGCGCTTCAGACAAAATAGTTTCTGGTGATGAAGTCACTTATAAACTAGAGTATAAAAATTCAGACAAAGTTGCTTTGACGCAAATGAAGCTCAGTGTGTATTGGCCAGCGGGTTTTTATTTTGACTCCAGCTCTGTGCCGCCAACTAATGAGAATGCCAAAGAGTGGCTCTTGAGTGACATCGGTGCTGGTCAGACGGGAACTTTGGAAATCAAAGGTCAGCTAGTGGGAAATAAAGATGAAAATCTAGAAGCTATTTTTACCCTTGATTATCAGCCAGCGAATTTTAGCTCAGACTTTTCCGTCACTACTAAAGCTAATACTTTGATCACTGAAAATAAACTAGAGATAAATATCGAAACTATTGATAAAACTTTGATCAATACTGAACAAGAAATCAAAGTTATTTACAAAAATCTTTCCCAAGAAAAATTAGAAGATTTATTTTTAGATATTTTATTTCCGGATGATTGGGATAGCGCTAAAATAGAGCCTACTTGGGAAGCTGAGCTTTTAGCTACCTCTCTAGAGCCAGCAGAAGAAAAAACTATCACCATCACTGGTAATTTTGGCGCTGATAGCAAGCCAGAGCAAATGTTAGTAGTAGAAATCGGTAAAAAACAAGATGATAAATTACGTCGTTTGGCTCGCGCTGAAAAGAAAATCGCTGTCGTCAGTCCACAGTTTGAAACCAGTTTAAAAATCAATGGCAACAGTGGTGATGCGCAAGCTAATTGGGGTGAGGAATTAAAATATCAACTGGAAATCAAAAATACTAGTCCGAGCGAAATCAATGATGCGCAAGTTATGATGAACTTGAGTGGTGTGGTTTTGGATTGGGATTCGATGGAAACTAGTGCAAAAGTGGATGAGCAAACTTTGACTTGGAACAAAGAGCAAGATGAAAGTGTCGGCACCTGGCCGAGCCAAGAAACCAAGACTTTTACTTGGAAAGTCAAAGTCAGCAAAGATCAAGTGAGCGAAAGAACCATTGACCATGATTTGACTATCAATATCATTGGTTTGGATGCTTGGGAGCAAACAGCGACTTTATCTAAACTTTCTGTCGGCGATAATCTGACTTTTAATAATGGTGTGTATTGGGATCTTGGTGGTCGTCGTGTCGGCACTGGACTTTTGCCACCACAAGTCGATGAAGAAACCAGCTACTTAGCTGTCTGGTCCATACCGCAAGCAGCGAGCAGTTTTAGTAAAGTAAAGATTAGCACTGTTTTATCAGAGCAAGTTTTCTTTGGTAGTGAAACTGATGTTTCGGTTGGTGATTTGAGCTTTGATGAAGAAAGCCAAGTTTTGACCTGGACTATCAGTAGTTTTGATAGTAGTGATGTCCCAGCGACTGCTTCTTTTGTCCTTACATTAAAGCCAGAAGCAGCCGATAAAGGCAAAACTATGACAGTTTTAGATACAGTGACCGCCACAGCTAAAGGTAAAGAGGAAGTAGTCGTCAAAACTAAATTGATCAGTACAGCTGATGTCGTCAGCAATACTTCTGGTGATATCGGCACAGTGAAATAAAATACCCCCTCTCTTTCTCCCCCTAATCTAGGGGGAGATGTCTGTTAGATAAATTCGTTGAAGAAAGCGATTTTATGAAGTTTAATTTTAATAATACAAAAATTAAACCCGTCAGAAGAAAATTAAGAC
>CAINYB010000017.1 GCA_903855135.1 uncultured bacterium
AATTTAGTTATCAGTAGAGATTTTAGAAGCCCCCGCTGACGCGGGGGTTTTTGTTGCCAGAGGAGACATCACACAAGGTATGTTTTATGGTCAAGCGAGAGATTGTTTATTAAGGCTCATCGGGGCACTTAATTTTTTTATAAGACATCCGCATCAGCGGATGTCTTGGATAAAGATGTTATAAATTTTGCATTTTGTTTATTTAGAAAAAATATGTTATAATAAAACAGATTTATAAAAATAAAAATACTAATAAAGTATGCAATTATTTTCCCAAGCCAATAGTTATTTGGGGGTAGATATTGGCACCGCTAGCATTAAAATTGTTGAGCTAGAAAATTATCGTGGTCAAGCTAAACTCAAGAGCTTTGGCTACGCTGATTTAAATACTAGTATTTTAAGCACGGCCACAGAAAAAAGTAACCAGTTAATTGCTGATTATATTCAAAATATTGTCAAAAAATCGCGCATGGAGTCGAATCAGGCCATTGCCGCGTTGCCTACCTTTTCGGTTTTTACTTCAATTATTTCTTTACCACCGATGCCTAAAAAAGACTTGGGTGAGGCGATTAAATGGGAGGCAAAAAAGTTTATTCCCTTACCTATAGAAGACATGATTTTGGACTGGAAGATTTTAAATAAAAAAGACATCCAAGCTGAGGAAAGTTCTAATATTTCCGCTAATATTAGTAAATTTTTTAAAGGTAAAAAAGAGGAAGAGCAAAAACCAGAAGTCGTAGAAAAAAAGGTTGCTGATAGTGTAGAAACTGAAGCGAGCCCAAATGCTAATGAGGTGGCAAATTTTATGTCTGGTGAAAAAAATGTCGCGGGCGCTAAGAATTATCGTATTTTATTGACAGCTGCCCCGAAAAATTTAGTAGCCAGATACTTAGATATTTTTAAGCGTACTAGTTTGCATTTACTAAGTTTAGAAACTGAAGCTTTTGCTTTATCTAGGGCTTTGATTGGTAATGATATTTCCAGTGTGATGATTGTTGATATTGGTTCAAACAATACAGATATTTGCGTGATTGAGGGTGGGGTGCCGATTTTAAACCGAGGCATTGATGCTGGTGGCAGTGTGATCACCAAAGCTATCATGAATAGCATGAATGTCAATCTTGATCGAGCTGAACAATTTAAACGTGATTTTGGTTTAATGTCTGGTGCTAATAGAAGTGTGCCAAATACTATCCAAAATGCCTTAAATCCGATGATCAATGAGATTAAATATGTCTTTGATCTTTATCAAAGACAGGGTAATGCTAAGATTGAAAAAATAGTTTTAGCTGGTGGGAGTGCTTTTTTGCCAAATTTACCGAGTTATTTAGCACAGTTATTAAATTTACCAGTTATCATCGGTGACCCATGGGATCGTATAGTTTACCCGATGGATTTAAAGCCAGTTTTGCAAGAGATTGGGCCACGTATGGCAGCGTCTATTGGTTTAGCGATGCGCGATATTTAAAAAATAAAAAATTAAAATAACATGTCAGCTGATAATATCAATTTAATGCCAGAAAATTTGCGTCAAGACGAGCAAAATCTTTTGGCTAAACAAAATAATCAGCCAGCTCCGAATGTTTTGTCCACACCAACAGCTAATGCTCAGCCAGTAACTAATGATTCTAGCGGTAGAACAGGTGATTCTTGGTTGCATACAGTTTTTACACCAGCGCCAGTGTCAGCTGATTCTCCACTTCCGGCTAAAGAAGATAATAGTGGTTTTAAATTAGATACTCAGGTAGCGGCGGATAATACTGGTGGTTTTCATCAGCCAGAAAAGATCATTAGAGCACGTTTTGTGGAAGATGCTAGTGGCGTAGATTTGGTGCCACAATTATCTAAAGTAAAATCTTGGAAACAAATCGGTAGCTTGATGATTATTACTTTGATAGCTTCTTCAGGTGTCTTGGTGGTATTTTATTTTGGTTTATTGACCTGGAATACGCGTTTGACTTCGATTGGCCAAAAAACAAGCGAAAATATCCAAAGCACGGAAAATGCTTTAGTCAAATTTGAAGATAGCGTGAAGCGTATTAATGACACTGGGCAAGAGATTCAGCGTATTTATGATTTATTAAATAAACATATTTATTGGACTAACTTTTTTGCTTTATTAGAAAAATATACCTTACCAGAAGTACAATTTAGCGGTTTTGCAGCGACTAATAGTGGCGCTTTGACTTTGAATGCTACGGCACCAGATTATGCTACGATGGCTAAACAATTAAAAATTTTGCAAACCGAAAATGCTAAAGAATTTGTGACAGAGGTAGATATTTCTGGTGGTACAAAAAGTGACGTTGGGGTGACTTTTTCGGTGGCGCTAGTTTTGAATCCAGATTTATTTTATTATCAAGAAAATAAATAAAAAATAAAAATTATTAACACCATCTAATTCCCCGGCGAATGCCGGGGAAAACAAGACGAATTATATTATAAGCAGCTCTATTCCGCCGACGGCGGAATCAGCTAAAGAAAATTTTATGGCCAATCAGAATGAGATAAAATTTGAGCAGCCTTCACCCTTACTATTATTAGCTAACCAAAATATTTGGCTTATTTTAGGAGCTATTGTACTAGTGATTTTAACACTTGGTTACTTCTTTGTTTTACAACCGCAAATTTCTAGTATTGTTAGTAGTAATGCTAGCTTAAATACTATTAATGAAAAAGATACAGCCGCTCAAAAATTAGCTGCTGACATAGAACTTTTGACTAAAAGTTTTAATAATTTAGAGGCTAGTCGTAATAGTGATTTGCAAAAATTACACTCTATTGTCCCACAAGGTGCGCAATTAGCCGAACTATTTGTACTAGCAGAAAAGCTAGCTCAAAGAAGAGGTATGTCTTTAAGCTCAATTGATGTCACTAGTTTAGCACAAAAAACTGCCACCGCAGAGCGGGGTCCCGCCGAAGGCGGGAAAAAATCAGCCCTTGATACATCAGAGCCAAATTCAGCATCTACTGATCAAAATTTGCAAGCACTTTCTATAAATATGGCAGTAGCACAAATGGTAGCAAACCCCAATTCAGATGTTTATACAGAATTCAAAAATTATTTAGATGATTTAGAAAGTTCTGTACGTTTATTAGACATCGAATCAGTGTCTTTTACTGGCGCTGAAGGTGGGCTATTATCGATGAACTTTACGATCAAAACTTATTTTGCGCCAATTATAAAATAATTTTTTATGGATACAAAAAATAAAAATTTAATTAGCTTATTGATTTTAGGTGCTGTAGTTTTAGCCATTGGTCTTTGGCTGTTGTTTAAATATTTACCAAAAAAACCAGTCACAACCAATACGGCTGATTTGGAGCTAGCTGTAAAGATTACAAAAATCAAAAATTTAGCAGAGCAAGATTTAAAATTTTTTCCTTTAAATGGTGACAATGTTTTAAAAAAATTAGAGAACACTGGTCAATACCAAGGCTTGACTTTAAATCTTGATACTAGTATTGATTTGAATAATCCTGGTAATCCCTTTCCTTTTGACACGATACAAGATGCGACTTTAGTTGGGCAATAATATAAATTATGACTACTAATGAAGTTCTAAAAATATTAGATTTTTTGAATCAAAAAAAATTGCTCACCATCGAGCAATACGATGAATTAAAAGCTAAAACTTTTACAAATTTTGCTGAAGCAGAAAAACAAATTCGTCGTCGAGTATTGATTTCAGATGAAGATTGGACACAAGCCAAGGCTTTATTTTTTGGGATGGAGTATGCTAATTTGTCTGGTAAAGTGATTAATGCTGAGATTTTAAATATTTTACCACAAGACTTAGCAGAAAATTATCGGATAGTTATTTTCCACAAAGAAGCTAAAAATATTGAAGTTGGTTTGACTGATCCGAGTAGTTTAAAAGCTATGGAGGCGGTTAATTTTTTAGCTCGTAAAAATGGCTATTTAGCTAAATTTTTTATTATCTCTGAAGATTCTTATCGTTCAGCTATTAAGCAATACGAAACTTTAGGTGAAGAAGTGGGAGCGGCTTTAGATACCGCTGAAGCTATCTTTGCACCAAAAGATCAAAATTTAGACGATGAAGATGGCAAAGGTTTTTCTGAGGTGATCAAGTCAGCCCCGGTATCTAAGATCGTATCTGTAGTTTTACGACATGCTATCGAAGGCCGGGCTTCTGATATTCATATCGAGCCAGTCGGTAATCAAAGTAAAATTCGTTATCGTATTGATGGCCAATTACATACTACGATTGTTTTGCCGATTTATGTGCATTCGGCTTTAGTTTCTCGTATCAAAGTGATGGCCAATTTAAAAATTGATGAGACGCGCATTCCTCAAGACGGTCGTATTCGTATCAAAATTCATAATAAAGACGTCGACTTCCGTATTTCCACCATTCCTTTGATGGGTCAAGAAAAAGTCGTGATGCGTATTTTGGAAACCCCAGATAAAGCACCAACTTTTGAAGAGCTGGGTTTTATGGGTGATCACGCCAAACGAGTAGCTGAAGCCATTGAAAAACCAAATGGTATGTTTTTGGTGACTGGGCCAACTGGCTCTGGTAAATCTACCACCTTGTTTGCCGCCTTGTCAGTTTTAAATAAAGAAGATGTAAATATTACTACCCTAGAAGATCCGGTGGAATATTATGTGCCTGGTGTGAATCAGTCTCAAGTCAGACCAGAAGTTGGTTTCACTTTTGCGACAGGTTTAAGAGCTTTATTAAGACAAGACCCTAACATCATCATGGTTGGTGAGATTCGTGATAATGAAACAGCGGAATTGTCTATTCATGCTGGTTTGACTGGTCACTTTGTGTTATCCACCCTTCACACTAACGATGCTCTTGGTGCTATCCCGCGTATGTTTGATATGCACATTGAGCCATTTTTATTAGCTAGTACTTTAAACGTGGTAATTGCTCAACGTTTAGTGAGAAAAATTTGTGACAAATGTAAAGAAGAGGAAAAATTACCGGCTAATATTTTTGAAAAAGTCACTAAGGATTTAGATAAAATTCCAGCTAATGCTTTTTATGGCGGTGCAAAACAGGGAGTCTACAAATTTTTTCATGGTAAAGGCTGTGCGCAATGTAATGACACTGGCTATAAGGGGCGTATTGCTATCGTTGAAACGATAGATATTACTAAAACTATGAAGGATATCATTGCCAAGGGCTTTGACCGTAGTCTAGTAGAAGTAGAACTAGCTAAACAAAATTTTATCACCATGGATCAAGATGGCTTGATCAAAACTTTAGCAGGCCTAACTTCGATCGAAGAAGTATTAAGAGTGAGTAAAGAGTAAAATATAAGATATATAGCAAGCCAGTTTCTCCGCGTCAGCGGAGAAAGGGCGTAAAAAACAATGTTATGGCAAACGCAAAAATTTTAGTAGTAGAGGACGATGAATTTCTATTGTCAATGTACCAAACTAAATTGGGTTTAGAAAATTTTGAGGTCACGACCGCTGTCAATGGTTTACAAGCTATTAAGCTAGCCCAAAAAGACAAGCCAGACCTGATTTTGTTGGACTTAAATTTACCAGAAATGAACGGTTTTGAAGTCTTAGAAAATTTAAAGTTTCAAGATCACACCAAAAATATTCCAGTCTTAGTTTTGACTAATTATTCGCAAAAAGAAGATATTGATAGATGTTTTAAATTAGGCGCTAAAGACTATTTGATTAAGGCGCACTTTATCCCTTCGGAAGTAGTAGAAAAAATTAAAAAATTTTTAAATAAATAATTCTTCATGTCCGCTACCGAGACTTTATTGATCAATAAAATTTTAAATCTAGCAGCTGAGCGTCGAGCTTCAGATGTGCATTTGACAGTTGGCAATTATCCAGTTTTAAGGATTGATGGTAAACTAGTTACTTTGACTAATGAGTCAGTTTTGACACCAGATTTTTTGTGGGGGATGGCGAATAGTTTTTTGAGTGAGGCGGATAAAAAATTATTAGAAACGCAAAGAGAAATAGTGACGGTTTATTCATGGGCGAATCGTGCTCGTTTTCGGGCTAGAGTTTTTTTTCAAAAAGGCTACGTCGCACTTTCATTGCGTTTAATACCACAGCTGATTCGTTCACCTAAAGATTTAGGTTTGCCAGAGGCTGTTTTACAGGCTATTAGCCAAGAAAAGGGTTTAATCATCATCAGTGGACCTTTTGGCTCTGGTCGCACTAGCACGGTGGCGTCTTTATTAGAAACATTAAATCGCAATAAAGGCTTACACATCCAAACTTTAGAGAAGCCCATCGAATATTTGTTAGCCAATAATCAGTCTATCATTGAGCAGAGAGAAATAGGCAAAGACACCGCTAGCTTTAGACAAGGTTTATTGGATATTTTGGATGAAGATGTGGATGTGATGGTATTATCAGCGATGAATGAAAGGGGTTTAGAGGAGTTGCTTTTGGAAGCAGCGGAGAGCGGTAAACTGATTATTGCTATCATGGACGCTGATACGGTTATTTCCGTTTTAGAGCGTTTTATTAGCAATATTGATATTAGTAGGCGTGAGTGGGGGCAAGCTGTCTTGGCACAGGTTTTATTGGCTGTAGTAGTGCAGAGATTATTACCTCGTATCGGTGGTGGCTTACGTTTAGCTTGTGAAGTTTTGACCTCTACTTCAGCTGTACAATCTATCATCAAAGACAATAGATTGTCCCAATTAAATAGTATTTTGCAAACCTCTAGAGAAGAGGGTATGCTTAATCTCGACAAGGCTTTATTAGAGCTAGTCCGTTTAGGTGAGGTTAATGCTAATGAGGCTGCTGAACAAGCCATAGATAAAGAGGCTTTTAAGCGCAATTTTAAATAAAAAATATGCCTATATATAAATATCGTGCTCGCACTCAATCGGGAGGAATTTCTAACGGTAGCGTAGAAGCAGCCTCTGAACAAGCAGCTATTGAGCTTTTAGAAGATAAGGGCTTAGTTGTTTTATCTTTGTCTGCTGGAGCAGGAGGGGCAAAAAAAGGTTTTAATATCAATATAGGTGGTGTCAAAAGTAAAGACATTGTTATTTTTTCTCGTCAGTTATCAGTCATGGTTTCTGCCACCGTGCCGATAGTCCAAGCTTTAAAGATTTTAGCTCAACAAACAGTCAATGTGGTGTTTATTGAGAAGATTTTAGAAATGGCTAATGATGTGGATGGTGGTATGAAGCTGTCTTTTGCGATGGCAAAGCATGAAAAAATATTTAGTCGTTTTTATGTGGCCATGGTCAAATCTGGTGAAACTTCTGGTCAGTTAGACGATGTTTTACAGTATTTAGCTGATCAGATGGAAAAAGATTATGATTTGATTTCACGTATCAAAGGGGCGATGATTTATCC
>CAINYB010000018.1 GCA_903855135.1 uncultured bacterium
GCGAGTGTAGTTCAGTTGGCTAGAACGTTTCCTTGCCAAGGAAAAGGTCGCCGGTTCGAGTCCGGTCACTCGCTCCATGCCGGCGTGGTGGAATTGGTAGACACGCAGGACTTAAAATCCTGTGACCTCTGGTCGTATCGGTTCGAGTCCGATCGCCGGTACCACCAAGATTCAGCTTGTAAAAAGGCTGTTTTTTGTTTCTCACGGATTTATCCACATTTTATGGCATAGAAAAAAACGCTAGCTTGTGCTACAATAATCTTCCCGCTTAAAATCAAGGGTTTAAAAAATAAACAAAAATAAAATATGGAACATCTTATTATCGCTAGTCCTTTTATCCTTGGCATTTTGAGCAGTCCATTTTTGCACAAATCATTCAGCCACGCTTTAAGCTGTAAAATAAACAAAAAACACAGTCATAACCTACAACAATACGGCCTCTAGAGACTTGAAAAATGCTGACAAATCTGCTAAATTAAAGGCATCTTTATGGCCATCCCGAGATAAACTCGGGACAGGCTCAAAGACAATTTTTTTAAACCTTTCGTTATAAGGCCACGTAGCCAAGTGGTAAGGCAGAGGTCTGCAAAACCTTTATCGCCGGTTCGATTCCGGCCGTGGCCTCCATTCGACTCCCCCTCGACAAGCTCGGGGTCGCTCATGATCTTCGACCACTCTAGCTATTCCAAAATACTAGGTCGAATGTCCTGCCATTCGGCCCTGAAGGGCTCAGGCCCTGAACGGGAGCGAGCATAGCAAGTCGAAGGACTAGTATACAAATAAGCTATAAAAGCTTGTTTTTTGTTTCTTTATTTTCTCCCCCAAAAATGCTAAAATCACCCTATGAACAAACAAAAATTAGTTATTATTGACTCTTACGCCTTATTGCACCGAGCATGGCATGCTATACCCCCGCTAGAGACCAAAAATGGCCTGCTAGTGAATGCTGCTTATGGCTTTAGCTCTTTGGTGCTAAACATCATCAAAACTAGCCAGCCAGACTACATAATGGCTGCTTTTGACCTCGCTGGACCGACTTTTCGACACCAAGAATATGACAATTATAAAGCCCAGCGAGTCAAACAAGCTGACGAGTTTTATGACCAGATTCCTTTGGCACGTGAAGTGCTTGATGCCTTAAAAATACCTATTTTGAGCCAAAAGGGTTTTGAGGCTGATGATATCTTGGGCTCGGTCGCTGCCCAGGCTTATAAAAAATATCCAGAGCTAGAGATCTTTATCGTCACTGGAGATTTAGATACTTTGCAGCTAGTCAATGATCGCATTAAAGTTTTAACTTTAAAAAAGGGTTTTAATGACATCGTCACTTATGACGTCGAAGCCGTCAAAGCAAGATATGATTTAGCGCCCAAACAAATCATTGATCTCAAAGCTTTGATGGGAGACTCCTCTGATAACATCAAAGGTGTTAAAGGCATTGGCCAAAAAGGTGCTAGTGATTTGATTCGCGAATTTGGTGATGTAGAAAATTTATATAAAAATATTGCTAGCCCAAAAATCAAAGAACGCACCAGAGAATTATTATTGGCTGACGAAAAAAATGCCATCCATAGCAAGCATCTAGTCACTATTATCACTGACTTAAAGCTAGACTGGGATTTAGCAGCCATGAAGTTTGGTGACTTTGATAAAAATAAAGTTTTAGAAGTTTTTCAAAAGTTTGAGTTTAATTCTTTGATAAATAAAATACCTCAAGTTGAGGGTGCAGTCGCCCTTCGGGCGACTGGCACTGGTTCAAATTCGAAGCAAACTGCTGACAATGACAACACAGAAAATATAGTCCCCCACCGGGCGACTAGTTCTGGTGCGGGTAAGGATTATCAATTAATTGACGACATCAAGTCTTTTGAAATATTTTTAAGTAAGTTAAAAAAAGAAAAGCTTTTTGCTTTTGACACTGAAACCGAAGGCTTGGACACTATCAATGATCAGATTTTAGGTTGTTCTTTTGCCTGGCAAGCTGATCAAGGCTTTTATATTAATCTAAAAAATAAAGATTTAAAAAAAATAGCCTTAGAAAAACTAAAGCCAATTTTAGAAGATGAAAGCATAAAAAAAACTGGTCATAATCTAAAATTTGATTACAAAGTTTTACAAGTTTCAGGCATTACTTTAAATGGTATTTGTTTTGACACTTTAATTGCTGCTTATCTGGTCAATCCTAATCGTGGCCTAAAACTAGAAGAATTAGCTTTTAGCTATTTGGGCTATCAAAAATCTAAGCTTAGTGATTTAGTACCTGAGGAGACTAAGAAAAAAGATATCCAAGTCAAAGATATTCCTCTAGATAAACTCGCTTGGTATGCAGCTGAAGATGCAGACATTGCTTTAGCTTTGTATCACAAATTATTACCAGAAACTAAACAAACCAAAAACTTTGAGCTCTTAACAAAAATGGAATTACCACTTTTGACAGTCTTAGCCGATATGGAGCTGGCTGGCATTGAGCTAGATGTAAAATTTTTGGGCCTGATGGAAAAAACTTTTAGTAGCGAGATCAAAAAAGTCCAA
>CAINYB010000019.1 GCA_903855135.1 uncultured bacterium
ATATATATAAATTACTTTATTTATTTTAATTCTTCTTCAATTTTTAATAAACGATTATATTTAGCAATTCTTTCGCCTCTAGCAGTTGAGCCAGTTTTAATATATTCAGCGTTTACTGCCACAGCTAAATCAGCGATAGTCGTATCAGTTGTCTCTCCACTACGATGCGAAATCACTAATTGATAATTATTTTCTCTGGCTAAACCAATAGTCTCTAAAGTTTCTGTCAGTGTGCCGATTTGATTTGGCTTGATCAAAATACTATTAGCTACTTTTAAATCAATACCTTTTTGCAAGCGAACTTTATTAGTCACAAATAAATCATCGCCGATTAACTTAATATTATCTTGTTTAATCACTGGATTTTGCGTCAATTCTTTCCAAGCTGGCCAATCTTCTTCAGCTAGCGGATCCTCTAAAAAGCGTAAAGGATATTCATCGATTAAATCAAGATAATATTCTATCATTTCGCTACCACTCAAAGCTAGTCTATCTAAAGTAAGATTATATTTTTGTTTGCGCTCATGATAAAAAACTGAAGCACCAGCATCAAGTCCTAAAAGCATGTCTTCATATGGCTCTAAATGAGCCAAATCAATCGCTTGCATCAACATTTCAAAAACTTCTTTATGAGATGTGACATTGGGTGCATAGCCGCCTTCGTTACCTAAATCTGTGTCGTAGCCTTTACTTTGCAAGATCTTACCCAAAGCATGAAAAGTCTCGCTTGCTTGCCTAAGTTTTTCCGCAAAAGAACTAGCCTTAAACGGCACGATCCAAAACTCTTGTAAATTAATATTTGAACTGGCATGTTTACCACCATTAATCACATTGACTACCGGTGTAGGCAAAGTAAAAACTTTGTCATTCGGACGATAAAGCTGTCCTAAATATTTATACAAAGGCAAACCAGTAGATTTAGCGGCTGTAGCAGCCACGGCTAAAGAAACACCTAAGATAGCATTAGCACCAAGCTTGTTTTTATTAGCTGTGCCATCTAGCTCAATCATTAACCTATCAATCTGCGTTTGCTCAGTCACTCTTAAACCAGCTAACTCTTTATTTAATATTTCATTGACATTTTTGACTGCTTTTAAGACTCCTTTGCCATCATATCTCAAAGGATCATCATCTCTTAGCTCGTGAGCCTCAAAACGCCCAGTAGAAGCACCACTTGGCACGGCAGCTCTAGCCTTAATACCAGAACTTAACTCCACTTCCACTTCTAAAGTCGGCTCACCACGCGAATCTAAAATTTCCAAAGCATTAATTTTTTTTATTTTATCCGGCATATAAACTTTTTCTCTGTTAAACTTTAATTCGTTATAAAATAAGCTATTAGTTAACTAATATTTTTCTAGTTTCTAGACTCCCGCTTTCGCGGGAGTGACTTGCTTTTCAATCGTTCTTGCTAAAAATCAGTCATTACGACCTTACATTCCATCACACATCAGGTTTGGGATAAACCCCAGGTTAGTCGTTCCCGCGAAAGCGGGAACCTA
>CAINYB010000020.1 GCA_903855135.1 uncultured bacterium
TACATGAATTTTGATAGAACCAGTCGGTGTATATTTGATAGCATTATCTACTAAATTTAAAATTACTTCTCTTAGCTTATCTGGATCAGCGTAAACCAAAGGCAAAGGCTCTTTAGCCGCTTGATAAACTAATTCTAAGCCTTTATTTTTAGCCGAGCTAGCTAGCTCTGTCACTACGCCATCGATCAAATCACTGATCTGCATCGGCTTGCGCTCTAATTTCAAACGTCCTGCCTCAATACGAGAAACATTTAAAAACACATTAATAGTTCGAGCTAATCTAGCCGCACTGTCAAATAAATCGGAAATCAATTTTTTGATAGACTCTGGCAGTGGCCCAAAGTCACCCTCTATCATCATGGATAAATAGCCCTTCAAAGCAGCGACTGGTGTACGTAGCTGATGGGAAGCGATAGATAAAAATTCAGATTTGGCTTTGTCTAGAGCCTTTAAATGCAAATTAGCCTCATGTAAATCAACATTGACTTGCTGTAAATTTTCATACAACTCTAAATTTCGCGACACGATACCCACCTGATTGGTCAAGGCCGTCATCATCTCAATATCCAAAGAAGAAACTTGTTCTTTTTCAATCGGTAAAAGAAATTGAATCAAACCAATAATTTTATCTTCGGAAAAAATCGGCACACCTACTACTGTTTTTACCCCCAAACTCGTCTGAATATTATCAATAATGCGTTTGGCCACTGGTGGTGAAAAAAAATCTGACATCTGACCAAAAGAAATACGTCCATTCAAAACAGTGTCCGTGCCCAAGTTATAGCCACCACTCAATTCAGCACTATAGCTCTTGATATCTTCGGGTAACATATTGATAGCAGCTGAAGCTTGCGGACTATGAGTAAGCGCCTTAACACGCAATTTATTGTCCCCGTTGACAAAGCTCAAAACACCACCAACATAATTTAGCTCTGAAGCAATGCTATCAGCAATCATTTGCGTCACTTGTTTTAAATCCAAAGTACGACTAACCATATTGATGATCGACTGCATGGTAGTCAAATATCTATTTCTCGCTTCTAGACTCAAATTGCTCTGACGCAAACTTTCCGTCTTTTCCTCGACTTTTTTCTGTAAATTTTTGGCTAATTCTTGTACTTCTTCATACAAACGCGACTTTTCAATCGCCGTGGCAATCTGTGGGGCTAATAAATTAAAAAAATTAATATCATCGGTGCCAAAAATATCACCAGACATTTTATTTGACAAGACAAACAAAGCGTTAATTTTATTACTCTCCACAATTGGCACCACCATCTCACCACCAATTTTTTCTAACTCTTTAGTTATATATTCTAATTTCTTTTGAGCCTGCAAATCTTGCTCTTCATCTTTTTGTCTAAATAACTCCTCGGTAATAGATATTTCCTGTTTATCATTAAAATACTGCACTAAATCTTCACTCAAAACCAAAGTCTGATTTACCTCTTGAGAGCTGGCATACAATGAAAATTTGCCTGTCATTGGCATAAAAATTTTTATTTTCTTCAGCTTTAACTCTTGACTTAACAAAATCGCTAAATCATGAGCTAATTTTTGTAAATCAATTTCCTTAGCCACAATTGAGCTTGCTTGCTGTAAAACTTGGGAATAATCAATTTTGTCTTTATAAAAAATCTTGTCTGTCAATTTCGCCCAAACTTTTTTAATCGGATCCAAAAATACCACAATCAAGATAGAACTCAAAATTGTACTGATAATGCTACCGTTACGCGTATCACCACCTATTCTCGGTGCTAACCAAAAGATTGAGAAAGCGAAAAAACTAGCTACTGTAGCTACTAAAACAGCGTATAGAATACTGCGTACAATAATGAGACGGATGTTCATTAATCTAAATTTTGCAATAGCATAAGCAGAAAAACCAACAAAAAAAATTGAACTTTGAGCATCTATGGGCGCGACTAATTTTATATGAAAAAATGGTAAAATAAAACTGACAAACATTGAAACTCCCCCATATAAACTCGCTCCAACTAATATATAAACTAATCTTAATTTTTCAAGGCCAGCGTGTCTTTTTACGCCAATAATTAATTTTATA
>CAINYB010000021.1 GCA_903855135.1 uncultured bacterium
CTTAAAGTAATTATTTTTGCAGCTAATCCCCGCATATTCGGGGGTAGTGAAATAAACTTAAAGAAGAAAATTTATGAAGAAAGCGATTTGTTTAAGCATTATATGCTTAGTAGTTTTTGGCGGCGTAAATAAATTAGAAGCCAGTAATAATGATTTGGTGATTTCCGAAATCATGTATGATTTAGCTGGCGCTGATACAGGCAAAGAATGGCTCGAGGTATATAATGCTGGCCAAGAAAATGTAGAGGTTTTAACAGGCGCAGGTGCGAGCACTTGGCGTTTTTTTGATGGCGCAAATCATACCTTGAATTTAGTCAGCGGTGAAAATAATATTATTTTGCCACAAGAATATTTTGTTATCGCGGCTGATGCTAATCAATTTTTAATTGATCATCCAAATTTTAGTGCTAAAGTTTTTGACACGGTCATGAGTTTAGCAAACTCTAGCTCAACTTTAGCCTTGAGTTTTGATGGTGGGCAAACGCAAAGCATCAATGCTCATTATGAAAGCTCTTGGGGTGCTGCTGGCACCGGCAAAAGTTTAGAAAAAATAAATTTAAATCAAGACACAAGTTTTGCTAATTGGCAGGAATCAAGTAGCAATGGCGGTACACCAGGACAAGCAAATAGCGGCGGTCAAACTAATGAACAAAATTTAGCACCAATTGCAGTTGTTAATTGTCCAACTAATTTATTGGTCAATGTTGAAGGAAATTTTGATGCCTCTGGTTCTAGTGATCCACAAAATTTAGAATTAAGTTATCATTGGGATTTTACTGATGGCGCAAGCTCTGATCAAATGCAAATTACACATGCTTTTAGTGAAGTGGGTGACTACCAAGTGACTTTAAATGTCTCCAATGGAGAATTAAATAGCATAGCTAATTGTTCAGTGACAGTGTCAGCTCAAGCACAGGTGGAGCCAGACGAGGATGAAAATTCCGGCGGCGGCGGGACGCCGCCGCCTAATAACTGGCAAGATCTTTTGATTTCTGAAATTTTACCAAATCCTAAAGGCGCGGATGATCATGAATGGATCGAGCTTCATAATAATGGTGACGAGACGATTGATTTAGCTGGTTTTAAATTACAAGATAATTCAGCGAGAATTTTTAGTATTGCAGATGATTTGAATCTAAGCATCCAAGCTAAAAAATATTTAGTTTTAGACAAAAGTGTGACGGGAATATCTCTCAATAACACCGGTGGTGACAGTGTAAAACTTTACGATCCCCAAGAAAATTTATTACAAAAAATAGAATACAAAGACACAGCTCTAGAAGACAAGTCTTATGCGCGTAAAAATAATGAATTTGTCTGGACCAGTGTTTTGACGCCAAATAGTGCTAATATTTTTGTCGATAATTTAGCACCAAGTGCCAAAATAACTTTAAAGTCAAAAGACTTAATGGCTGGCGAAAAAATTATTTTATCCGCTGAAGAGTCTAGTGATCCTGAAGAAGGAGAGCTGAAATATGAATGGGATTTTGGTGACGAAACTAAAGGCGATGAAAAAACAGAAAATCATATTTTTGCCAGCGCCGGAAAATATTTAGTGAAACTAAAAGTAATTGATAGCGAAAAATTATTTGGTGAAGCAAATTTGCTTGTAGAAATAGCTGATAAGGACTTAGCTAAACTAAACATAGAATTACCAGCCATAAATTTTGACTTAAATGATTTATTGATCTCGGAAATCATGCCGAATCCGAAAGGCTCGGATGACAACGAGTGGCTAGAGCTTTATAATAATTCTGATCAAACAATTGATTTATTTGCCTGGAGTTTAGATGATCAAGAAGGTGGTAGCAAGCCATTTGTTTTTGCTTCCAGCACCTTGATTCAAGCCGGAGAATTTAAAGTTTTTACTAGGCAAGAAACAGGTTTAACACTAAATAATAATACAGATAGTGTCAGGCTTTTGACGCCAACTAAAGATCTTTGGCAAGAAGTAAAATATGAAAATATTCCCGAAGGCCAAAGCTATGCTTATGATGTAGTGAATCAAGAATGGTCGATAAATAAAAACGCTACACCTAATGCTAATAACCAAAGTTTAGTTTTAGGAGAAAAAATTTATACACCAAGTGTTTTAAATGAAGTAGCTAAAAATTCCGATGTAATTTTACAAGGCGTGGCAATTCATGATGCAAATAAAGATTCTAATATTTTATACGTAGCTGATTTTGATGGGGAAAAAATAAACTATGAGCAAGTAACAGAAATTTATTTAAAAGATAAAAAATGGCCAGAGATTAAAAAAGGTGATTTGTTAAACTTAAGTGGAGTATTAACCAAAGCGGAAAATCCAGCACGGGTAAAAATTTCTCAAAGTGATGATTTGAGTGTGATGAGTAAAATAGAAAATTATAATGATTTAGAAATTACAGAAATAGTAGATTTAGAAGACGATCAAATAAACTCTTGGCAAAAAATCAAAGGTATCATCGTCAAAAAAACTGGCAAGAATATTTATTTGTCTGAAAATAAAGATGCCGAAAGTGTGGTTAGAGTGTATTTAAATTTTGATCCCAAAGATTTGGATTTAAAAAAAGGACAAGAAATTATCGCTGCCGGTTTTTTGACTGAAGTGCAAGACAAATTAAAATTAAATGTTTTAGCACCCAGCGACTTGGCCCTTGGCCAAGTAGTAGCCAATGAAAAAGCAAAAGATGATAATGCTACTAGTTCGGCTTTTTCTTTGATGACACCAGAGCGCAAAGCCAAGGCACAAAAAATCGTCACTTATTTATTATTAGGTTTGATTATTTTATACGGAGGATATTTAATCGCTAAAAAATTTAAAATAATTAAATAAAATAGTTTAGTTTACTCTTGCCAAGTAGTCTTAAAAATAGTATACTGAAGCCGCTTTTTGTAATAAGAAAATAAAATGACAGATTTTTGGGACGGATTAATCAAAGAATTGCCGGTTTCCGCGGCAGCTAACATTCCTTGGAATTGGGTTTTATTTGCCATTTTTGGTTTTTTTCTTTTAAAAAGTTTGGGTATTTTTGGGGTAATTGCACAAATGCTTTAGTTTTATTGACTAGTTTGGCTATTTAGCCTATAAATAGTAGATAGAGGTTTTTGTTTCATTTGTGCCGGAGTGGTGAAATTGGTAGACACGCTTGGCTTAGGACCAAGTGCTTTCGGGCGTGGGGGTTCGAGTCCCTTCTCCGGTACCACAATTTATTTGGGCATATAGCTCAGCTGGTTAGAGCGCTACATTGACATTGTAGAGGTCAGAGGTTCGAGTCCTCTTATGCCCACCAAGAGAAACATCAGCGGAATTACTAATCCAACTATTGAGACCTTGCAAAAAATTGCAAAAGCATTAGAAGTTCAAGTTGATGATTTATTGAAGTAAATTTTTATGGAAAGTTTTGAAAAACAGTTTAATCAACCGAAGCCACCAGAAGAAACGAAAAATCCTGAAGCAAACCAGGAAATTTTGCCAGTTTCAGAACCGTCCCGAAAACTGCCCGAAAATTTAGATGAATTCAGTGAGGGTTATAAAGAAAATCAAGAGAAGAATTTAAAATTAGAAGAAATAAGACAAAAAGTTGAAAATATTTATGACAGATTGGGTCATCCTATTGACGAAGGCATTAAAGAGTCTGTCGTAATGTTTGAAGCTAACGAATTACCGACGTCTGCTTCTTGCGAAGGTCATATTGAAAGAGGACTACCTGTTCCTTGGGTTGATGTATCAGCACCAAATGAGCCAGAAGAAAAATTTGTCGATCAAAATGAAGTTTTTGAAAAAGTCGCCAAAAAATACAATATAACACTAGAAGAAGTCAAAACATCAAAAATTGACGAGGCTTATTGGGAAGCGATGAAAGAGTGTTCACAGAATGAGGAAACAAAAGAATATCAAAAATGGGAGAAAGAAAATGAAAGATTATTAGCGAAGGGACGCAATCTTTTGGATGAATTTTATAAAGAAAGAAAGGTTGAATCAGATATAAAATTAGAAGTTGAGGAGGGTGCGGGATATTTTAGAATCCATAACGGCGGAAAAGACTATAAGCCTGTTATTGAGGAAGAACGAGAATTCACGGAAGAAGAAAAGAAAGCTCGTGCCGAAAAACTGGAAAAATACCGTCTAGAAATGAAAGAATTTACAAATTTCTTAAAAGAAAAATACTTTACGTATAATCTTTCTGGACTCAAATCTGAATTCAAAGACTTAGAAACAATGTGAAAATTTAAAGAATAAGAAGATAAACAAAAACTGCAGGAGTTGCGAAAACAATTAAATATAACTGGAGCTAACCTCGAAAGTTGAGCTAGCGGAGGCAATAAGAGAGGGTCTTCCCGATGTTCAAGGTGGATATGTTAGACTTTGGCGGGGCGCGGAGGCGTTCGTGGCTGTTCGGATTCAGAAATTTTTGCTAAAATAGGTTCGAGCGTGGTAGTATAAATACACCAAAATCGCGAAATTTGGTTTTTGACATAAGCTAAAAATAACAAAGTAAACAATAAATTTATGGGATTAGAAGATTTACTCAATAAAAAGGTGGCCACAAAAAATGAAGAGGAGGCCGCAAAAGTTGCAGAACATAAAGCCGCTGCTGAAGCAGAAGAAGCACAAAAGCAAGCAGAAGAAGAAGCACAAAAGCAAGCAGCAGAAGAATCGCGCATCGACGGACTGCAACAATCAATAAGCGATATAGATACAAAAACTGAACAGATGCAATCGCTTTTGGCAGAGCTTAAACAAGCTCATGAGCAAGCAGCAACTTTGGTTGGCGGTGCAAAAGAAGAAAGGCAAAAATTAACTAAAGCGACTGCCAAAGTTAACGAGTTATTTACTAACGATCAATTTCGTGAGCTTCTTGCTGAAGAAGGAATAAGCTCTTTAGACGACCTGCTTCAAGCCGAGGGATACTCTGAACAAGAAGAAGTAACAGCTGTAAAAGAATTAAGAGAATCCGACACCGAAAAACGCAATACAGCAGTAGAACAAATTCACACAAGACGGCAAGCGACAAGAGAGGCCAACCAAGCTATTCTTGCAGAAAGACCAGGTGCCGAAAGACTTCCCTACAAAGATGTTGTGGTTGCCTTGGAAGAAATTATCCAAGGCTTAGGGAGTGAGCGTAAAAAATTATATAACCAAACCCCAGAAGGTCAAGAAGCTATCAAAAAAGAACTTTTAGCTAAAGTAAAAGAACGACACAATCATGTCTTTAATTATGGTTCAGGTGGTGCTAAAAGTGGTAGAAATAGCAGGGATCGTCGATGGATATCCAGAGGCCAAGTTGAAGGTAGTGAATACAACACAGTCGAAGGAGACGACATCAGAGACAGTAAAGAATATGGTATGGAAGCTGGCAGAACTGCAGTAAAAGATTATTATGCACAAGTTATTGACGAAGAACTTGCTGAAGGATTAGAGAAGGAGCTAAGATCACCAGAAGGAAAAGCAAAACAAAAAGCAGAACTCCCACGCTTGGCAGCACTTCTGAAAGAGCGAATTAGTGATAAAGTCGATGCTGATTGGAGCGAAAAAGAATTAGCAATATTTAAGAATACTGGAGAATCATCACAAATTCTAAAAGAAGTTAATAATATATTGAGAAACCGCCAACTAGCCGAGAGATTAAATCCTTCTTTAGCTGTGGCTATTTCAGAACTGCAGGAACAAATGACTCAGCAGGTGAGATGTGAAAACGGAAATATAGAACTTGCTTATATTCAGAACTATGATTTTAGGAAATTAAAAGAAGATATTGAAAGTTTGCGCGAGGAGATTCAAAAAGTTAATACTAAGATCAAATCAATTGATGAGAGTGCGTCTAGTGAAGGGAACGGTTTTTTAGGAGGAAAAAGAAGAGAAAGAGAACAAGCAAAAACAGCTTTAGACACACAAAAACAAAACCTAGAAAGAGCTTTGCAAAATCTTGAGGCAGAATATGATCCAATTGTCACGATGAATAACAAAATTGGTGGTGATCTTGGGCAATGGATTAGAGAGGCAAAAGAAAACAGCTTAGAGTTACCGCAGGGGTCTGTTTCGTTGCAAGAGTTAGTTGATAACATAAAAGGACAGCTAAACCTTCGCCTGAACGCTCAACTTACTCCAGAACAATCTCAAACCATCGAGCAACATAACGCGTTAGTGAGCAAAAGAGACCAAACAGCACAACAGTACAACGATAAATGGAAAGACGATAAAGCTATTGAACAGAGAATGTATTAGTCCAGCTCATATATAGTGAGCTTAAATTTAAGTTATTAAGACTAGTTCCGCATATGCGGAACTAGTCTTTTATCTAAGTTTGAGAAGTACAAAACCTTGACAATTTATTGATTATATGTTATTATATTATATTACGTTCTTCGACATCAACCGTCCCAAAAGGCTTTGGGACACAATGTTCACAAGGAGGTTTCCCGTGAAGAAGCTTTTTTTGCACAACTACAACAACGGCGTCCACGCACTGGTTTTGGCCAGCGATTACGCCAAGCTGAGGGCAGGTGAAGATCTGTACTCCATGGGCGGCAACAACGAGCATGGCATCAAGGTCTTCACATTCTGCAGCGCTCGTCGCATGCAGGAGGAGCCGATGGCCAAGGTGGTTTATGCCGGCGACTACGAATTCATGAAGCGTCTGCTCCGTGAACACGAGGTCCGGGACGGCGGCAGCTATGTCCCGTTTTCCAATCACGCGGAACACGGACATCACGGCGACGAGGAGAAGGCGCGGGAGCTCCTGTGGTGCACCACGGCCCAGGACGTCGTGGAGACCTTCTTGAGCTAGGCCCTCACGGCTTAGCTAAACAACCCCGGTTGCGTACGCGCGACCGGGGTCTTTATTTTCTTTACTTTTTGGCCGTAAACTTTTATAATATAGTTATTAAAACACCCCGCGAAGCGGGGGTAAACAAAAATTACATTAAATTATGTTCAATTTTAAAAAGAAAAATAAAAATGATTATGCTGAACTAGAAGTCAGGAATTTAAATGAAGAAGATCCTTCGACAAGCTCAGGAGAAGAAGAGGACGATGATTTAGAAGACGAAGAACTTGAGGACGAGGAAGTAGTTGAGGATGAAGATGAAGAAGATACAGAAGATGTTTGGGATGAAATGAGCGAAGAAATAGAAGAAGAGGGTCAATTAGCCGTTGATGTCTACCAGGATAAAAAAAATATTATCATCAAATCAACTATTGCTGGCGTTGAGCCTGACGATATCGATATTTCTATTGATAATGACATGATCACTATCCGTGGTAGGAGAGAAAAACAACGCGATATTTCCGAGGATGATTATTTTTATCAGGAGTGTTATTGGGGTGGATTTTCTCGTTCGATCATTTTACCAGTTGAAGTAGATGCGGAAAAAATAGAGGCTGGTATGCGCAATGGAGTTTTAACTATTACTTTACCAAAAGTTCACACTAAAGATGTAAATATCAAAGTGCGAGATGAAAATTAATTTATGTTGCTTAATAATCTAGAATTAACTTGGCAAAAAACAGAAGCTGATAAAATATTTTTTCTTGACGCCAATAATCAAGAAATAGTTTTACCAAAAAATATTTTTAAAAATGACTTTGATCAAAATGCTAAAGTTTTTTTGAATATCGATTCGCAAGCGTTAGTTTCTGACGCAGAAAATAAAAAAGACGTTTTAAATGAATTGTTAAGTGAAGATTAAAATGTGGGAGCGTTTTAAAGCTTGGTGGCAAAATGTATGGTTTAAATGGTCGCTAATAGTAGCGGCTATTTTGCTTGTTTTGGCTGCTTTGGCTTTTGCTGCTAATTGGGGGATTAACAATAGTTTGTCAGATAAAATTTTAAAAGGAGTCAGTCTAGGGGCTAATGATTTATCTGGTTTAAGTAAAGATGAGGCTCGCAAAGTTTTGCAACAAAAAATAGATTTTTTATCTCGTCGAGGTTTTGTTTACCAGCACCCTTTAAAGACTTTGACTATTTATCCAAATGTTACCAGCTTAGAATCAGCTGATACTTCTTATCCACTAGTTTCTTGGGACATTGAGCCAAGTTTAGATCAGATTTTTGCTTGGCAAGACGATAAGTCTATCAAAAACTTTTTGCCAAAATTACAGGCTTTGATTTTTAAGAAAAATTTTGCTTTAAATTATCAATGGGACAAAGAGCAACATTTGGCCATGCTAGAAGTTGGTTTACAAAATGTTTTGTTGCCAAAAAAAGAAGCTAATTTTGAAATAAAAAATAACGAAGTAATTTTTAGGCCCGAACAAAGTGGTCAGACTTTTGATTTTACGCTTGCTATGGCAGAAACTAAAGAACAAATTGCTAGTTTACAAAACCAAGATATTATTTTACAGGTCCAAGTCGATGAACCAAACATTAAACAAGCCGAACTAGAAAAATTAAAAGCTGATATTTTAAAAACTAAAGATTTAGGAAAATTTAATTTATCTTTTGCAGAAGAAAAGTGGGAAGTAAAAAATCAAAGTTGGCAAAAATGGCTAAGTGCTAAGTATAAAGATAAAAAAATTTATTTAGGTTTTGATAAAGATTTAGTGGAAAAATATTTTGACTTAAATGGTATCAAGGAAAAAATAGAAGTGCCAGTACAAGATGCTCGTTTCCAAGTGGTTGGCGGACGTGTCAAAGAATTTGCCACCAGTCAAAAAGGTGTTAGTTTGGACTGGGAAAATATTGTCCCAAGCTTAGAGGAAAAATTAGAGCGTGGGGATTTAAATATTACTTTGGCTGTCAAAGAAATTGAACCAAAAATTACTAACAACAACGTCAATGGTTTAGGCATAGCCGAAATCATCGGTACTGGAAAATCAGATTTTACTGGTAGTCCAAAAAATCGTATCCACAATATTAATGTTGGGGCGGCTAGTGTGAATGGCATCTTGATTGCTCCACAAGAAGAGTTTTCTTTACTTAAAGCTTTGGGAGAAATAGATGGTGAGCATGGCTATTTAGAAGAATTAGTGATCAAAGATAATAAGACTACACCAGAGTTTGGTGGCGGTCTTTGCCAGATCGGTACCACAGTTTTTCGTGGGGCACTAGCTTCTGGTTTACCGATTACGCAAAGACGTAATCATTCTTATCGAGTATCTTACTATGAGCCGGCTGGTACAGATGCGACTATTTATAGTCCGTGGCCAGATTTTAGATTTATCAATGATACTGAAAAATATATCTTGATCCAAACCAGAATAGAGGGCACAAAACTATTTTTTGATTTTTGGGGCACCAAAGATGGCCGTGAAGTGATCATGACTGACCCGGTCATTTATAACATTGTCCAGCCGCCAGAGAAAAAAATTATCAAAACTATAGATTTAGAGCCAGGTAAAACTAAATGCACAGAACGTGCTCATAATGGTGCGGATGCTAGATTTGATTACACGGTCAAATATCCAAATGTAGAGGAGCCTAAAGAAATTACTTTTTATAGTCATTATGTGCCTTGGCAAGAGGTTTGTCTGCTTGGAGTCACTCAAGAAGAGCTAGATGCAGAAAATAATGCTAGCTCTACACCAGAAATAATCCCACCAGCAGAAGTCGTGCCAAACTAAAACCCCCTCTTTATCTCCCCCTTCCACGCGTACGCGGGGATCTGGGGGAGAAATATTACAAAAATTTACGTGCTTCTCCCCTTACGAAGGGGAGGCTGGGAGAGGTCAAAACAAACTAAAAGCTCCGCGTCAGCGGAGCTTTTTTAGAGGTTTTATATTTCCAATTAACTGTGCCCAAGAAAATCATTTCTAGAAAGTATTGAGCCAGAGCCAAATAAAATCGTAAAAATGATCCCCATGCTTGTCGTGGACACAGTTAGCTGAAAATATAGGCTAACTGTCATTTTTAGGTCTTTATTTGTGTTTTTATTTCTCGATTTGGTATCATAGCATATATTTTTGAATATGTCAACCCCGTGCTTTTATCAAAGCTTTATGTTATAATTCACACGCTATTCTTGACGCTTTGGCTATTTTTAGCTAACATCAAGAAATTCTAAACTAATTTAATTGTAAACAACAAATTTATGGGTTTACCATCACAAAAGAGAACCAAATCTTCTGGCAAAAGAAGAGCTTCACATTTTGCTTTAGCCAAACCAGCTGTTAATAAGTGTGCAAATTGTGGCACAAGTATTTTGCCACACCACGCTTGTAAAAAATGCGGTTTTTTCAAAGGTGCAAAAAAAGTAGCGAGTAAAACTAAATCAACCAAAAAATAAATCACTATGGCCAATAGACATTTAGCCAGAACTATTGTCCTTCAATCATTGTTTGCTTGGGATTTTTACCACCAAAAAAAAGATATCGCGGAATTGATTGAGCGCAACAAAAAAGAATTTGCGCCGGATTTTGACGATCAAGATTTCGCTAAAAATTTAGCCGTTAATATTGTTAAAAATCAAAAGGCGATCGATGCTTTGGTTTCTAAATTTGCACCCGAGTGGCCTTTAGAACAAATTACTATCGTGGATCGCAATGTTTTGCGCATCGGTATTTATGAGCTCAAGATGTCAGCTGACATCCCACCTAAAGTAGCGATCAATGAGTCAATTGAGCTCGCTAAGGCTTTTGGCGGAGACTCATCTGGTAAATTCGTCAACGGTGTTTTGGGTAGCATCTATAAAGAAATGTCAGACAAAGGTGAAAAACAAAATTTATCTAGTCAGGGCATCAAAGAAGTTTCTGTTGGTGGCTTGATCTATCGTAAAGAAAATGATGGTTATTATTTTTGTTTGATTTTAGACGCCTATGGTAAGTGGACTTTTCCCAAAGGACACGCAGAGCCAGGTGAAAGTCTAGAAGTAACCGCCCAAAGAGAGCTACAAGAAGAAACGGGTTTAAAAAATTTAGAGGTTTTGGAATATATCGGCGAAACCCAAGTAAAAGTACATAAACCAAACGAAACACCTTATCGTAAAATGATCAAATATTTTTTGATTTCCACCACTGATACAGAAATAGTTGTCCCACAAGTGAGCGAATTAAAAGATGTGAAATGGTTTGCTCTCAAAGAGGCACGAGATATTTTGGGCTATGAAAATGCTAAAGAGATTTTTGATAACGGCCTTACTAAACTAGGAATAACATTATAAAATTTCATGGAAAAAAATTTGAGTAACTTAGAAAAATCAATTAACGTTGTTTTTAAAAATAAAGATTTATTAAAAAACGCTTTAGTGCATCGTTCATATTTAAATGAACATAAAAATTTTGCGCTAGATCACAATGAGCGTTTAGAATTTTTAGGTGATGCAGTTTTGGAACTTATAGTCACTGATTATTTATATAAAAATTATAACGACGCTGAAGGAACTTTAACTAATTGGCGTTCCAGTCTAGTAAATAGAGATCAATTAGCACAAGTCGGTGAAGCACTGAAGATTTATGATTATCTTTATATGAGTCGTGGTGAAGCGCAAGATAATAATAAAAAAGCTCGTAGCTATATTTTAGCTAATGCTTTTGAGGCTTTGACTGGTGCTATTTATTTAGATCAAGGTTATGAAGTAGCTAGAGAATTTATTACTAAAAATTTGATTATAAATTTAGATAAAATAATTGCCGAGAAGTCATACATTGATGCTAAAACCAATTTTCAAGAAAAAGCTCAAGACATTGTCGGTATTACTCCAAATTATAAAGTTCTGTCCGAATCAGGACCTGATCATAATCGTAAATTTGTGATTGGCGTTTATTTAGAAAGAGAGCTAGTCGCTGAAGGTGAGGGCTATAGTAAACAAGAAGCACAAACTGATGCAGCTGCCAAGGCTTTGGCAGTCAAAAAATGGCTAGATTAAAATAAATTTTTTTTAGAAAACAACCTCACAGGTTATTTAACCTGCGAGGTTGTTTTGTTAGGCTTGACAATTTTAAGCTTTTGTTTTAGTATCAAATTGAATGAGCACTTTTCCAGGTCAAGAGCGGTAGCGGAGTAAACGCATGGTGTCAACACCACAACAAGCCCCGCATTGAAGGATGTTTTTTGAACAGCCCCCCCACCCTGCGTTCTTCGCTACCGCCACTTTTTTCAACCATGATCACGCTTCGATAAGCGTGTCTTGGTACCGATCCACTGTGATCGGACTACTGCTGCGGCGCCTGAGACCTCCAATCAGGCGTTTTTCACACGAACCCTCTCTGTATAACTGCGTGTGACGACGCGACATCTGTTGGCAAGCCCCGCCAGCAGAGAGCCATCTTCCCCTGAAGGTGGCTTTTTTCATTTCTTCAAAAATATGATAAACTAGTGATAGTTTTTTAATTAATACTCGGCGTCAGCCGAGTAGTATGGCTATATGTATTTAGAAAAATTAGAAATTCAAGGCTTTAAATCTTTTGCTAAAAATACAATTTTAGTTTTTAATCGTGAGCTCACTACCATTGTGGGACCAAATGGCTCTGGCAAATCAAACATCGCTGATGCAGTCCGTTGGGTTTTAGGTGAGCAGAGTGCCAAAACTTTACGTGGTAAAAAATCAGACGATGTCATTTTTGCTGGCTCCGATAAAAAAGGACGTTTAGGTTTTGCCCAAGTTGATCTATATCTTAACAACAAAGACAATCTTTTAAATTTAGATTATGAGCAAATAATTGTTTCTCGCAAAATAGACAGAAATGGCGAAAGTGAATATTTATTAAATGGTAGCAAAGTTAGATTATTAGATATTCAGCTATTATTAGCGCAAGCAAATTTTGGTCAAAAAACTTATAGTGTGATTGGTCAGGGTATGATTGATTCTATTTTGACCAGTTCTGCGGCTGAGCGCAAAGAGTTTTTTGACGAAGCAACTGGTGTCAAACAATTTCAAATCAAAAAAGATCAAGCAATTTCTAAACTTGAACATTCTAAAGAAAATCTAGCCCAAAGCAATCAAATTTTGGCCGAGCTAGAGCCACGTTTAAAAAGTTTACAACGCCAAGTAAATAAATTAGAGCGTCGTGAAAGTCTGGAACAAGAGCTAAAAAATTTACAAAACGATTATTACAGTTTTTTATTGAGTAATTTAAATTTTGATTTAAATAAAAAAAATAAAGCTTGGGAAGAAGCGAAAATTACCGTAGCAGATTTAAACCAAACTTTGATTAGTTTACAAACAAATCTAGATAAAATTAGTGCCAGTGAAACTCGTCAAGAAAAATTTCAAGTTTTGCAAAATAAATTAAATCAAGCACAAAAGGATTTAAATTTATTAGAAAAAGAAAAGGCCTTGTTAGAAGGTAAATTAGATTTGAAATTATTAAGCTCTGGTCAAGGTGATTTGGTTTGGCTAAAAAATCGTCAAGCAGAAATTAATAACAATTTAGAGAAAAATAAATTAGTCATCGCTGAAAAAAATAAAGATTATTTAGAGAAATTAAGCCTATTGCAAGACTTAGAAAACAAGCAAGCTCTGATTTTAGAAGAATTTAAAAAACTAGAAGCCGGCTTACAAAATCATCAAGATTTTTCAGTCGATAAGGTTGCAGATCATTTAGAAAATATTTTAGTTGGGCAAGATAATTTGTTATTACAAATAGAAGACGTCAAAGATTTAACCGGCTTAGCTACTTGGAAAATTGCTTTACAAAACATCAAAGAACAAACTAAAAGTTTGTGGGATAATCTCAAAAGTAAGCCGCAAGATAAGCAAATTAACTGGCAGATAGAATTTAATCAGCTTTTAAAAAATAAAGACAATTTAGTCACGGAAATCAATGAAGTCAAAACTCAAAGCTCAATTTTAAAACATAGTGTTGATAATTTTTTAGAGACAAATAAAAATTTAGAGCAAGAGCTGGCAAAATTAGCGCTAGACTTAAAACAGCCAGAAGCCAAAGAGCCAGATCAAGCATTAAAAAAACAGCTAGAAATTGTATTAGAGAAGATCAAAGACCAAGAAGCTATCAGACAAAGTATCAGTGAAGAAATGGCAGATTTTAATGCCCAAGAAGAAAAAATAAAAACTAATTTGGTAGCTGATCAACAAAAGTTTCGTCAGGTGCAGAGTGAATTTAATAGTCAAAATAATCAGCTCAATGAAATAAAAATTTCAGTCGCTAGACTAGAAACTAAAAAAGAAGATTTAGAACGCGAAATAGAAAGTGAGGCTAAAGATTTTGTTTTGCAGGCAGAAGTTAAAGAAGTAGAAACAGCTTTGGCTAAACAAAAAATTGTTAACTTAAAAAATCAGCTTAGCTCCATCGGCGCCATCGATGAGGCGGTGGTCAATGAATATCAAGAAGTAAATGAACGTTATCAATTTTTAAGTAAACAGATAGAAGATTTGCAAGTAGCTATTAGTCATTTGGAAAAAATTATCAAAGATTTAGATAATTCGATTGCCAGTCAGTTTGATGAAGCTTTTGCTAATATTAATAAATTATTTATTAATTATTTTAAAAAATTATTCAATGGTGGTAAAGCCGAGTTGTTATTAGATATCAGAGAAGTAGCAGTGAATCAAAAAACAGAGGAGACAGAAGATGACGATGTCCAGACTAAAAAACAATACGGCATCGAGATTTTAGCTACACCGCCAGGCAAAAAACTTTCTAGTATCAATATGCTTTCTGGTGGTGAAAAAGCTATGACTTCGATTGCTTTGATTTGTGCGATTATTGCTAACAACCCTTCACCATTTGTAGTTTTGGATGAAGTTGATGCTGCTTTAGATGAAGCAAATTCTATCCGTTTGGCAGATATTTTATATGAGTTAGCAGATAAAACTCAGTTTATCGCCATTACCCATAATCGTGCTTTGATGCATAAAGCAAAAATTATTTACGGCGTCACCATGGGTGATGACGGCATTTCTAATTTATTGTCTATTAGCTTTGACAAAGCTGACGAAATCGCTGCTTAGAAATAAATTTGACAAAAAGAGCTTTTGCTTTTAAGCTGATTTTGAAGACGATCTTTTTCAACCAAAAACAGCGAGGTAAATCATGTTGACCAAAAAAGATGAGCTGCACCAATCGGTGCTTCTGACTGCTTTAGAGCATGGTCTCAACTTGACCATTAACCCTAAACAAGGAGATGCTTTGATAGGTGTTAAGGTAATCGATCATGATAAAGTTCAAAATCTTTTTACTTTACAGAATGACACAGGAGACACGACTACTATCAACCTTTTTGACATCAGGGGTGTTAGCTCTGATGAATTAGCACAAACAGCCGAAGAAGTGCCTGTTTTAGAAACTATTAGTGATAAATTGGCCAGATTTCATGGTCGTATCGTGACAATTGTTTTGCATGATGGATCTTTTTATCACCTGTCTTCTGATTTGGGTGTTATGGGAGGCAGTTTTTATTTCATGGATGATAATAAGCATCCACGCAATAGAGTTGTGAATGAGATCGCGGAGATCCATATCCGTGGCTAGAGTTTGAGCCGGTGCCCTCGCGAGGACACCGGCTCTTTATTAAACTGTTGACAAAAATTAAATAATATAGTAGCATAAAGCTCGTCATGGAAGTGCTCGTAATTAATATTTTAATTTAAAAGCAAACAATGTTAAAGTTAAGATTAGCCAGAGTTGGCAAGAAAAAACATCCAATCTATCGTTTGGTGGTTTCGGAAAGCACCAAAGATATGTATGGTAATCATTTGGAAATATTAGGTCAGTATGATCCTCATACTAAAGCTAATAGTTTTAATAATGAGCGTATTTCTTATTGGATGGGTGTTGGCGCTCAAGCTTCAGAAACAGTTCATAATTTATTAGTTGTAGCTGGCTTGATCAAGTCTGATAAAAAAGCTAAAGCCGTTTCAATCAGTAAAAAAAGAACAGCTAAAATAGATAAAGAAAAAGCAGCAGAAGCTGCAAAAGTTGAAGCTAAAAAAGCCGCAGAAGAAGCCGCTAAAGCTGCTCCTGAAGCACCGACTGAAGAAGTGGTCACAGAAGCTACAGAAAACACTGAAGTAAGTCCAGAAGAAAATAAAGAATAAATTTTTTCATAAATACCCAGGCATTCGCCGGGGTATTTTTAAGTTGACGTTTTTTTGATAAGGTTGTATACTGATAAAAAGTTTTAGCTTTAACTTTTTAAGTTAAAACTTTATTAATTAATCATTTAAGCAACAAAGAAATGATGCAAGATCAAGAATTTTTAGAAACAGTGGTCAAAGCTTTAGTCGAAAATCCAAATGATGTCGAAGTAAAGCGTGACATTGACGAAAGAGGTGTACTTTTAACCTTAAAGGTTAATCCAGCTGATATGGGCAAAATTATCGGCAAGCAAGGCCAAACAGCCAAAGCTTTACGCACCTTATTGCGTATCGTCGGTAACACAAATAACGCTCGTGTTAATTTAAAAATCTTTGAACCAGAGGGTACAAGACAACACAGCGCACCAAGAGAAGAAGTTGCTCCTCGTGAAGAAGCTGACGAATTATCATTGTAAAATATAAAACAATTGAAAATAAAACCGCCTTTTCCCGTTTTCACGGGAATGACATGGCGGTTTTATTTTTCACTAAGTGGGTGATATAATTAAGTTTGTTGTTTATCCTGGCATCAGTCGGGGAAATGCAAAGTTATAACCTGTATTATTCTTCCGTGTGGTTAAGTAAAATTATAATCTGAATCATTCTCCCGCGACGCGGGAGAATAGTAGAATAAATTTGTATGAAACAAGCAAAAATTAATTTTGATTTATTAACTATTTTTCCTGAGTGTTTGGACGGCTATTTTAATAGCTCGATTTTAGCGCGTGCACAAAAAAATAATTTAATAAAAATCTCTACTCACGATATTCGCAAGCAAGCAGATAATAAACATAATAGAGTAGATGAACCGCCTTATGGCGGTGGACCCGGCATGGTCTTGAAAATCGAACCGGTTTATAAGACCTTGAAAAAAGTATATAGTAAGAAAAATAAAAATACGCAAGTTATTTTATTAACACCTCGCGGAGAGACGCTGACACAAAATAAAGTTAAAGAATTAAGTAAATATAAAAGACTTATCTTAATAGCTGGGCACTATGAAGCTATTGATGCGCGCATCGATAATTTTGTTGATCAAAAAATTTCTTTAGGTAATTTTATTTTGACCGGCGGAGAATTAGCAGCGGCAGTATTAGTAGATTCAGTAGCTCGTTTAGTGCCGGGAGTTTTAGGAAAAGAGGAGTCTTTAACAGAAGAATCATTTTCTGTTTATGATGAAAAGACTAAGAAATTTAATATAGAATACCCACAATATACTCGACCAGAGGTCTTTAGCCCACGGGGCTACCAAGGCAAAGGCCTCAAGGTGCCGGAAATACTACTATCGGGTAATCATGAGAAAATTAGACTTTGGCGTCAAAAACAAAGCAAATTAAGGAAATAGGCCAAAAGGCCTATTTTTAGACTTAGCCAAACTCTTGACAAAACATTTTATTTGCTCTAAAATACGGGAGCATTTAAAAAATATCGACAAGTAGCTGATTTACAAAAGAATATCGGAGTTGCAACCGAGAAAAGACAGAAGTGTCTATCATGAGCGTAGTCGAATGATGGGTATTGCTGTTTTTTCTTGAACTTAATTAAAGCTACAAGAAGAATGTTGTTTGACAACTGAAAAGTGATATGTTTTTAGTTAAATCATAGTCAATTTTTTTCAAAAATTTTTTGAGCTTAAGCTCAAATTCTACAAATATTTATTTGAGAGTTTGATCCTGGCTCAGGGTGAACGCTGGCGGCATGTCTAAGGCATGCAAGTCGATCGTGGACCAGACGCAAGTCTGGTATAACGAGGCAAACGGGAGAGTAACACATTGGTAATCTACCTTTATCTTGGGTATAATCCGGAGAAATCTGGAATAATCCCCAATAGTAATGGGGGGACTATAGTCTCGCCATTTAAAGCTACGGCGGATAAAGAGGAGCCTATGGCCTATCAGCTAGTTGGTGAGGTAATAGCTCACCAAGGCTACGACAGGTAACGGGTGTGAGAGCATGACCCGTCCCACTGGGACTGAGACACTGCCCAGACTCCTACGGGAGGCTGCAGTCAAGAATCTTCCTCAATGGACGAAAGTCTGAAGGAGCAATGCCGCGTGATCGATGAAGCCCCTCGGGGTGTAAAGATCTTTTATCAGGGAAGAATCCGTGACGGTACCTGATGAATAAGTCACTGCTAACTTCGTGCCAGCAGCAGCGGTAATACGAAGGTGGCAAGCGTTACCCGGATTGATTGGGCATAAAGCGTCCGCAGATGGTTAATTAAGTCTTTGGTAAAATCTTGAGGCTCAACCTCAAGCCCGCTAAAGATACTATTTGACTAGAGGCTGGGAGAGGCAAGCGGAATTACCGGTGTAGTAGTAAAATGCGTTAATATCGGTAAGAACACCAAAAGCGAAGGCAGCTTGCTAGAACAGTCCTGACGTTCAGGGACGAAAGCGTGGGGAGCGAATGGGATTAGATACCCCAGTAGTCCACGCTGTAAACGTTGGATACTAAATATTGGAAGTATCGACCCTTCCAGTGTTGTTTACCTAAGCTAACGCCTTAAGTATCCCGCCTGGGAAGTACGGCCGCAAGGCTAAAACTCAAAGGAATTGACGGGAACCCGCACAAGCGGTGGAGCATGTGGTTTAATTCGATGGTAAGCGGGGAACCTTACCAAGGCTTGACATATAGTTGCAAATCCTAAGAAATTAGGACTCCTACGAGGGTACTATACAGGTGCTGCATGGTTGTCGTCAGCTCGTGTCGTGAGATGTTGGGTTAAGTCCTTTAACGAGCGCAACCCTTATCCTATGTTAAATGATCATAGGAGACTGCCCCGGTTTAACGGGGAGGAAGGTGAGGATGACGTCAAATCAGCATGGCTCTTACGCCTTGGGCAACACACGTGCTACAATGGCTAGTACAATGGGTAGCAAAACCGCAAGGTGAAGCCAATCCCATCAAAGCTAGTCTCAGTTCGGATTGAAGTCTGCAACTCGACTTCATGAAGTTGGAATCGCTAGTAAACGCTGATCAGCTACGCAGCGTTGAATACGTTCTCGGGTTTTGTACACACCGCCCGTCACACCAAGAGAGTCGGGAGCACCCGAAGGCTGACATTAGTCGGACTAAGGTGAGCTCGATGATAGGGGTGAAGTCGTAACAAGGCATCCGTAGCGGAAGCTGTGGATGGATCACCTCCTTTCTAAGGAGTATAAGTGTAGGTCATTTATATGACACAAACATTTAGTCGATAACTGATTTATCAGTTAGGTTTAGCTAAAAACAGTCACCTTTTAGTTGTGAAACAAAAAATCAGCCTTAATAGGCTGTTTTTATTTTTTTATGATTTAATTTTGGAGCGGGTGAGCGGAATCGAACCGCCCTCTTCAGCTTGGAAGGCTGACATAATGAGCCACTATACGACACCCGCTGACGCTTTATAAAATTATACTGGTCGGGGTGAGAGGACTCGAACCTCCGACCTCATGCTCCCAAAGCACGCGCGCTAGCCAACTGCGCCACACCCCGACGATGGTGCCACGGGGCAGAATTGAACTGCCGACACAAGGATTTTCAGTCCTCTGCTCTACCACTGAGCTACCATGGCTTATAAAAAAATGTCCCTCGATTACACTCGGGGCATTCGACCATTTTTTGTATAAACAAAGGTGGTCGAAGACCATGAGCGACCCCGAGCTTGTCGATGGGGAGTCGAATGGTGGGCATGGGGGGACTCGAACCTCCGACCCCTACATTATCAGTGTAGTGCTCTAACCAGCTGAGCTACATGCCCATAATGAACAGAAAGATAATACCAGAAAAAAAGTCTTTTGGCAAGGCTAAAAGTTTGAAATTGACCTCGAAGGTGCAGTAGAGAGAACGAGGTATTGACAAGTTTTGGAAAGTATGCTAATAGATACATCTATTATAGATGTTCTTTGATAAGTCGGGAGAAAAAAATAACTAATTTTACTTTCATATCGTGAGTAGCACATTGGATGTCTAAGTTTAGATATCTAGCGCACTACTCGTGTTGGGTAGATAAACCAAACCAAAATTGAAAGGAGAACACCGCAATGCGTATTCTAGTAATCGACGATCTTCAAGAGCAAAGAGAGTGTGCTGAGCAGATTCTTTTTCTCGCGGGTCACGAAGTCGTGACCGCTACCGGATGAAAAGATGGATCAAATGCGATCATTAATGGTGGTCACTGGGACGCTGTTCTCACTGATCTTTTTATGCCTGGTGAGAAAGATGGGCTAATCCTAGATAGCAATGGCATGCAGTACGTGGGACAGCCGACACCCTACGGATTCGCTCTCGCGATGCTAGCTCTTCAGTTCGGCATCTCAAAGATTGCGATCGTGAGTATTGGTGAGTGGGGGTGTCATCGTCACGCACATCCGATTTATTGGGCAGCCGATAGATTTAATGGGGAGGTAGTCGATGGACGGTTATGGGTTTTTACGTCTAGGGGTTATGCTAGTAGTGGCATAAAAGATTTGCCTATCAAGGATTGGGTAGGGGTTCTTAATATCATCACCAAGTAATTCCCCTCATCTACCGCCAAACGTGCTACGTCTTCTGACCTCTGGCACGTTTTTTTATTAGTCAAAAGTATTATTTTTTTGTATAATAGACTTAGTAATATTAATATAAAATATATGTCTTGGTTAAAACCTGGAGAAATACCTTATAGTGATTATAGCCCAGAGCAAAGTATTGCGAAGGCGATAGAAAAATATGGTATATTTTTAGAAAAAGTTTTAGGGGTGTTTAATGAAGTTGATCCGCTACATGTATTTTACGGAAACAATCCAGATGAATACCTTCGTTATGTTGAGCGTTTTATTACCCAGTTAGCTGATCGTAATTTAAAAGAGCTTGGTGAGGAAGAAATAGCTGATATTGTTCGTGCATGTTTTGGTAAATCGCAAATAGAGGGAGGATTTATTTCCAAAGAAGATCTTGATAACTTAATTCAAAGAATCTGTGGCCTGAAATTTAAATAGTCTGGAACATTGATATTTTTTAAAAAATAACCCTGGGTTTATCCCGGGGTTATTTGTAATAAAAGTTAATCTGTGTTGTACTAATAGTAGATGCTAGCAAGCTATCAACAATTGAATGATGAAGAATTGGCTGTTTTGACGCAAAAGCAAGATAGCCAGGCCTATGAGGAATTGGTAAAAAGATATGAAGCCAAGATGTTTCGTTATGGCCGAAAGTTTTTGCGTAATCAAACCGACATTGAAGATTTAGTTCAAGATACTTTTTTGAAAGCCTATGTAAATATAAATAGTTTTGATAAAGATTTAAAATTTTCACCTTGGCTTTATCGCATTGCACACAATACTTTTATCAATGCAATTAAGAAGCAAGAAAAACAACCATTTTTATTTTTTGATCCTGACGCTTTATTTCCTCATCCGATTGCCAAAGATAAAACTGATCAAACTATAAATGACGAACAAATCAAAGCGACGATTGATAGATGTTTAGCAGAGATTGATGCAAAATACAGGGAGCCTTTAATTTTATTTTATTTAGAAGAGTTGAGTTATCAAGAGATCGGTGATATTTTACAAATTCCAGTGTCTACTGTTGGTGTAAGAATTAAACGCGCCAAAGATAAAATGGCTAGTATATTAACCTCTCGACTTCGCTCGGGGCAAGAAAATTATGAGTATTAAAGAAATCAAAGATTCAATTTGGGAAAAGTTGCATGATAAAATTCAGCAACAAAAAATCGAAGTCAAAAACAAAAAGTATTTTGTTTTCCAAAACATTTTATCTATGACGAGTGGAGTTTTATTTGTTCTGCTTATTTTATTTTGTTTTAGTTCGATATTTTTCTTTGTGAGTCATAATAATTTATTGTTATTTAGCCATTTTGGTTTAAGAGGTTGGCAAACTTTATTTTTAGCTTTTCCGTGGGGGCTTTTAGTTTTAACAATAGTTTTAATTTTTCTTTTAGAATTTATTTTTAAAAAATATCAGCTAGTCTATCGTCGTCCTTTAGTATATTCTCTGGGTATATTTTTAGTGTTTACTTTTATTTTTGGAAGTATTATTGCTAGAACTTCTTGGCATGATGATTTATTAGAACAGGCCAGAAGTAGACATTTGCCAGTTTTGGGTGGTATGTATCGCAATTTTGACGAGCCAAAAAATTTACATATAGGCAAACTTCGAGAGCAAACAGAGTTTATGTGGGTTATGCAATCTCGTCGGGGTGATTTGCAATTTGTTTTGATATCTGCAAACACGAATTTTCCGCAAGGCGATAATTTTAACATAGGTGATTTCTTGTTAGTATCTGGTATTAAGAATGATGGAAAAATAGAAGCTTGGGGCATCATGCCTTTTGAGCCACGTCCTTTTGACAAGGCTTTTGGCGGCATGCGACAAAGGATGAAATAATATTTTTTTAAACTTGTATTAATAATTAGACCAAGATAAATAAGCGCTTATTTATTTGGTAGTTAATTATTAATTTAAAAACAAAATATGAAGAAAGAACTAGGATATTTAGTTTTGGGCGGAGTATTAGCCAGTGTGTTAACCGGTGGCTTGGTTTATGCTCAGGGTGTCTCCACTACTAATGTAGAGGATACTTCTGTGGCTCCTTGCCATCAAGAGCGCGGTGGTGATGGCATTTTTGGCAAAATGGATAAAGAGCAAATGCTTCAAAATCATGCTGAAGTTTTAGGTATGACAGTAGAAGCATTGCAAGCAGCAATAGACTCTGGACAGAATTTTCAAGAGATAGCAGAAAGCAAAGGTATCACCCAAGAACAGATGCAGGAAAAAATGCAATCTCAAATGAAAGTGCATTTGAGTGAATTAGTCGCTGCTGGCACTATCACTCAAGAACAAATGGATGAGCATTTAGAACGCATGACTAACAAGCCAGAAGGCAAGGGTTTTGGACCACATGGACCAAGATTTGATGCGCAAGACACAGAAGCCATAACTCAAAAGTAAAACTTTTTAAAAATTTTTCGATAAAATAATCCCGCCGACGGCGGGATTATTTTAATAAATTTAATTACGGTTTGGTGAAATTATTTTTTTAGCATTTTAATAATTTCTTGTTCGATGTATTTACTATCTATTTTATATTTATGCCAGAGCTCCTGGGCTTTACCAGACTCACCAAAAGTATCTTGGACGCCGATGAGTTTTACGGGCACAGGATATTGGCTCACTACTTGTTCCAAGATAGCTGATCCTAAGCCGCCAGCGATTTGGTGCTCTTCTAAGGTAATTAATTTTTTAGTTTTTTGTAAAGATTTTAAAATAGTATTTTTATCTAGTGGTTTGATAGTATGGCAATTAATAATTTCTACACTGATATTTTGTTTTTTGAGATTTTCCGCGGCTTTGATGGCTTCATGTAAAACCGGACCACAGCCAACTAAAGTTAAATTTTTTCCGGCTTGTAAAATATTTGCTTTGCCGATTTGAAAAGGAGTTTTGCTGTCTGTGATTTGTGGAGAAGCTTGACGATGAAGCCTTAGATAAACTGGATTTTTTATTTTAGCAATTGCTAGTACGGTTTTTTTTGTTTCTTCATAATCTAGTGGGGAGATAACTAACAAGTTTGGTAATACACGTGTTAAGGCAATATCTTCTAAAGCTTGATGTGAAGCACCATCTTCGCCAACTGACAATCCAGCATGAGTAGAAACTATTTTGACATTGCTTTGAGAGTAGCAAATAGAAATTCTTAGCTGATCCCAATTACGTCCTGGAGAAAAAACAGCAAATGAGGAAGCAAAAACTGTTTTGCCACTTAAAGACAAGCCTGCTGCTAGGCCTAACATATTTTGTTCAGCCACGCCAACTTCAAAAAAACGTTCAGGATATTTTTTGGCAAACTTTTGCACGCGAGTGCTTTCGGATAAATCAGCCGAAACAACGACAATATTTTTATTAGTTTTAGCTAAACTTAATAAAGCCTCTCCATAAGCATCTCTAGTTGATTTATTTTCTTGATTAGGCATATTTTTTTAATTCATTTAAAGCAAGTTCAGTCTCTTGTTTATTAGGTGCTTTACCGTGCCAGTCAAAATTATTTTCCATAAAAGAGACACCTTTACCCAAAATAGTTTTAGCTAATATTACTACTGGTTGTGCCCTGAGCGTAGTCGAAGGGTTTTTGGCTTTAGTCAAAGTATTAATAATATCTTTCATATTGTGACCATCACAAGTCAAAACTTGCCAACCAAAGCTTTGGTATTTTGCTTTTAAGTCACCTAAAGGCATAATGTTTTTGGTGTAGCCATCGATCTGAATACCATTTAAATCAACGATGTTTATCAAGTTGTTTAGTTTATATTTGTTAGCCAGCATAACTGCTTCCCAAGTTTGACCTTCATCGTGTTCGCCGTCTGAAGTGATGGCAAAAATTTGATAATTTTGTTTGTTTAGTTTAGCACCGAGGGCTAAGCCGCAGGCAATAGATAAGCCTTGACCCAATGGTCCACTGGAGTTTTCGATACCAGCTAAACTATGTTGATGTGGATGACCTTGGAGCGGGCTGTTAATTTGTCTAAATTTTTTTAATAAGTGTAAAGAAAAATATCCACGCTCTGCTAGCGTAGCATAAAGCACAGGACATATATGACCGTTAGACAAAATGATGCGATCCCTATCTTTCCAGTGTGGCAGTTCATGATTATGCTTTAAGATTTTAAAATACAAAGCCGTAAAAATATCTGCCATACCTAAAGAGCCACCTGGATGTCCAGAGCCAGCGTGAGCTGTCATGCGGATAATATCTTGGCGAATTAAATTAGCAATCTTTTTTAGCTCAAGAATAGAATAATCTTTCATGCTTATATTTTAGCATAAAATAAAAATACCCGCCAAAGGCGGGTATTAAAAAATATTATTTAAATCGTTTTTTTATATTGCCGAAAAATAATTAAACTTAAAATAAAAAGTAAAGTTGAGCTCAAAGCGGATAGCATGCAGTAAACACAAATGCTGTGAATAATAAATACTTGTAAATATATTAAATACAGAGAAAATAAAAAGCCAAAGCTAGGCACAAAAGTTAAAATATTAGCAAAAAGATTTTTATTAGTTTGCCAATAAGCAAGAGCGCTAAATAAAATGAATAAATAATAAGCGACGCCGAATAAAGCCACGGGAACGCCGAATAAAGTCGAGTATGAGCTTATCAACACTTCTTGACAGCCAGACCAAATAGCACAATCAATAGCGCCAAGATAATGTTTAACGATCAAAAAAATTGCATCACCCAAGCCAATTAAAGCTAAAAGCAAAATAGTGAAGAGTAAAAATTTATTTATTTTGATCGGCAAAAATTGCATTTTTGAATTCGTTATAGCTAGTAGGGTTAGTTATTTTTTGGCCATTGACAAAGAAAGTTGGTGTGGAGTTTAAATTATTACTTTCTGCTGAAAGTCTATCTTTGCTGACTTTATCTTTGACAGCAGCGCTATCCATGTCAGTTTTAAATTTCTCGATATCTAAATTTAATTCTTGAGCATAGCTGATAAATTTGTCTTGAGGTTTTTCTTCGGCTGACCAATCAGCTTGACGAGAAAATAAGATCTCAGTCATTTCCCAAAATTTACCTTGGGTATTAGCAGCTTGAGCTGCATAAGCAGCGTTGTTAGCATTAGCATGAATTTCTGATAAAGGAAAATTTCTAAAAACAATTTTTATATCATTAGGAAATTCTTCACTTATTTTTTTGACTAAAGGTTGATAGACTGCACAAGCTGGACATTGAAAATCACTATATTCTAATAAAGTATATTTAGCTGTCTCGTTGCCTTTGATAATGTCATTAGCATTGATATCTAAATTAATTATCTGTGGTTTATTGTTTGGTGTAGCAAGAGAAACTATCATCCAGACAAATAAAATTAAAATTACTAAACTAATTCCCCAGAAAATAAAGCTGTTATTTTTTTGCATAATTTTATATAGTTATTTAGATATCTACGCTTTAATTCCCCGCGTCAGCGGGAACGCAAAGTAGATTTTATTTTCTTATATCATAGCAAGATTAAGTTTTTTGGTAAAGATTTAATATCCGCCCCGCTGACGTTAGCGCGATTTCTTCCGAAGATTTCTGCGCTCCTTTTCGCTACGCTTCAAGTCGGTCGAAATGACGAAGCTTTGAAATAAAGTCATTTCGACCGGAGATGAGCAAAGCTCATCGTAGTGGAGAAATCTTCTGTAAAAACGGAAGAAATCGCGCGTCATCTGTTTACTTGATCAAAACAAAAATCCGCCCTTCCGGGCGGATTTATGTAGAGGTTTTATTTTAATAAAGCATCGATTTGAGCTTTGACTTGCTCATATGGTAAAGCACCATTGATTGGAGTTTTTTGATTATCAAAGATAATGACTGAATATGGTGTACCACGTCCGCCAGCTTTGACAGCTTGGTCAGCCATATCTTGGACTTTGCTGGTCATTTTACCACTGTCATAACATTCTTGAAATTTAGTAGCATTGACGCCAAAAGTAGCAGCTACTTCAGCTAGTTTATCCATGGTGATAGTTTTGTCAGTCACTAATTTATCTAAGAATGGCCAGAATTTATCATTACCACCTAAATCACCGACACATTCAGCAGCTTCTGCTTTTTTGAAGGCATTTGGATGTAAAGAAGTTAAAGGAAAATGTTTGTAGACCCAATTAATCTTGCCCTTGTAGTCTTCGCTGAGTTTTTGCATGGTTTCGTGAAATTTGACGCAATAAGGGCAATCAATATCAGAAAATTCAACGATAGTTAATTTTGCTTTTTTGTCACCGCGCATCCAATCATCTTTAGTGATATCTTTTAATTCAATCACAGTTGGAGCAGCTGCGTTGTCTCCATTATTAGCAACAGTAGGATTATTATTAGTTTTGTTGCCTAAACTAAAGTCACCACCTTTTAATAAAAGACCTAACATAATGAAAAATCCGACGACAAACATGATCGCTAGACCACTTAGTAAACCAACCTTGAAAGCTGATTTGGAGCTAAGATTTTCAAAGAAATTCTTTTTTTCGTCCATATATTTTTGTTTAAATTACTTAATTATTTATTTTAGTTTTTTTATTATAGCAAATTAGTGATAGGGTTGTCCATTTTTTATTTTTTTCTTAACATTTATAATTTGCCCTCGTCAGTATGTAAGCTTGACCTTTATTTAATTTTACTATAATTTTTATCTTCGGCCTAATAGCGTCAGTATTGACAAAAATACAATTATATGCTATTATTCTATCTTAATATGAAAGATATGAAACAATATTTAATGAAAATTAAAAGTGGTGGAAAATCTATGTTTGAGCTAATTTTAGCCAAAAACTGGTTTAAAAATAGCGTCAGTTTAGTGATATTATTGAGTATTATCTTTATTTTTGACTTCCCGCAAGCCGTATTTTCTCAAGAACAAAGCCAAAATCAGGCTATAAATAGTGAGGTTTTAGGCCCAGTTTTACCTAAAGTTAGTGAACGTCAGGCTAAAACTACTATGCATATTACTGTTACTTCTTATAATAGTGAGCCTGGTCAAACTGATGCTACTCCTGACATTACTGCTTTTGGTACCAAAACTCGTGATGGTATTGTGGCGACCAACTTTTTACCTAAAGGTACTTTAGTGAGGTTTCCTGAAAAGTTTGGTGATAAAATTTTCGTAGTTGAAGATAGGATGAACTCACGTTATTATTATCGTATGGATATTTGGATGGCTGAAAAGCAAGAGGCTATTCAGTTTGGTACCAAATATTTAAAAATGGAGATTTTGTAAAAATATCCGGCATTCGCCGAACAATAAACTTTATATCTTCTGCCGCCTGGTCCCCGCGTACGCGGGGATCTTCCGGGGCGGGATGAAAGAAGATGCTTTTTCCATAGAATATTTTTGGCTTAGTGTATCCCGCCTTCGGTGGGATAGTAAAGCGAATATATAAATTATTTTAAGGAAAGTGCACATTGAGAGGGCTTTTGCCGATGGGGCAAAGCAATTTTGTTCAGAGGAGGCTTGACTGATGTCACACAAGAGAGATCATGATGAGTATGAGGTTTTCGAGAGGTTGTTTCCGACAACTTCTTTGGAAGGCCTCCGTGCAAAGGAAATGCGTGGCGTGTCCAAGGGTGATGCCAATGAGGACAGTATGCCCTGTGATCCGCCGACGCGCATTCGTAATTTCCGCGGTGATGACGAGGAGGAGCTTCTCAACCACTTCGGTCATGATGTCTGCGCATTGACTTGACGAATGCCACGGGCGGTCAGAACTTGTAGCTCTGACCGCCCATCATTATCTTTAAAAATGCCTTTTTTCTTTGTTTTTTGCCTGATTTTATGGGGTTTAAAAGGGTTTGACAAGCTTATAAAATTAGTATATAATACGCACGAGCTTAAAAAGCTAGAAAAATATGATAAACGGACAATCAAAAAACATTAAAAGCTGAGGTTTAAAAGTCAAATTAAATGCGCTTTTTAAACCGCACGATAAGCGGTTTTTTGTCCCCTTGAAAAAGAATTAAATATATAGTTGGTAGCAAGCAGTTTTTAATAGTTGGCCTTACGGCAACCTTTAAAAAACTGCTTAGTGCCAATTATAGGCACGAACTTTGACAAATGAATATCTTGTTTTAAACATAAAGAATGTTTAAGAGCATCTAAAATAATATTTGCAAAATTTTTGCTATAAGTAAGAATATTTAGACGCCAAAAATTTATAGAATTTTTGGTGGTTACTAATAAGGGTATATGGTGGATGCCTTGACACCAAAAGACGATGAAGGACGTAGCAATCTGCGATAAGCTTCGGGGAGGTGATAAGCAACCTATGAGCCGGAGATTTCCGAATGGGGAAACCCTTCCGTATGAAGTACGGAAACCACTAACTGAATACATAGGTTAGTAGGAGATAACCTGGGGAATTGAAACATCTTAGTACCCAGAGGAAGAGAAAGAATTAATATGCTAATTAAAATTATTGGTAATTTCGGTTGCCATTAGTTTTAATTAGTATCTCGATTCCCTGAGTAGTGGCGAGCGAAAAGGGAAGAGCCTAAACTTTAGATAAGATAACTTATTTTGAGATTTTGAGACTTCGGTTTCAAAGTCAAAGAGATAAGGAAATGCCTACAAGGCTAACGCTGTCTAAAGCGTTGTAAGAGGCTATCGTTTGGAAACTTGTAGATTCCGAGCAGTAATTATTGTTTATTTAGTAGAACAGTTTGGAAAAGCTGACCAAAGACGGTGAAAGTCCAGTATACGAAAAGTAAATATAATCTGTTGATAGTTTTCTTGAGTACCACGAGACCGGAGAAATCTTGTGGGAATCCAGCGTCACTATGCGCTAAGGCTAAATACTTTTGGTGATCGATAGTGAACTAGTACCGTGAGGGAAAGGTGAAAAGCACCCCGAGAGGGGGATGAAATAGTATCTGAAACCATATACTTACAAGGAATCGAAGCTCTATGTCCGCTTTCGGGCGGAAATGAGTAACGGTGTGCCTATTGAAGAATGAGCCAACGAGTTAGTTGCATGTAGCTTATTTAACTCCTTTGGGAGGTAGGTAAAGTGAAAGCGAGGATTAATAGTCCGTAACAAACTTTATATTTGTTCCCGCGAAGGCGGGAACCTAGTTTCCCATTCAGGGATCAAATATAAAATTTGTAGGCTGTATGCACTAGACCCGAAACCGAGTGAGCTTGCCATGACCAGGGTGAAGCGACCGTAACAAGTCGTGGAGGCCCGAACCCACTAGCCGTGTAACACTAGGGGATGAGTTGTGGTAAGAGGAGAAATTCCAATCGAACTCGGCAATAGCTGGTTCTCCTCGAAATAGTTTTTGGACTAGCCTTTTGAGTTAAGTTTTGGTGGTAGAGCACTGGATGGAGTAGGGTGGCATTGCGTCCATACCTGCTTCAATCAAACTCCGAATGCCATTACGGATTTCAAAGGAGTCAGACCATGGGGGCTAAGCTTCATTGGTCAAAAGGGAAACAGCCCAGATCTCCATCTAAGGTCCCAAAGTCTAGGTTAAGTGTAAAAGGTAGTAAAGTGACTTATACAACTAGGAGGTTGGCTTAGAAGCAGCCATCCTTTAAAGATAGCGTAATAGCTCACTAGTCAAGTTACTTCGCGCCGATAATTTAACGGGGCTCAAACCTAGCACCGAAGATGAGAACTTCTGTCTTTATTGACAGGATTGGTAGAGGAGCGTTCTATACTGCGTTGAAGCGGTACCGTGAGGAGCCGTGGAGTGTATAGAAGTGAGAATGTTGGCATGAGTAGCAAAAATTCAGGTGAGAATCCTGAACACCGCAAACCCAAGGTTTCCTGGGCAACGAGAATCAACCCAGGGTTAGGCAATCCTAAGGCGAGGCCGAAAGGCGTAGTCGATGGAAGAGCAGGTTAATATTCCTGCCCTACTGCTATTTTTCGATGAGGGGACGCAGGGTGAATTTTTTCACGTTATTTGGTTATGAACGTTGTCTGTGAGTAGTGTGTTTTCTAGGAAAATCCGGAAAACATTAAGCACCAAAGCAGCCAGAAGATTGAGGCCTCGGCCGAAGTCAACGAAAATTAAAGCACTGCCAAGAAAAACCTCTAGAGCTAAGATAGTAGTATCTGTACCGCAAACCAACACAGGTGGGTGAGGAGAGTATCCTCAGGTGTACGAGAGAAACTTCGCTAAGGAACTCGGCAAAACAGCGGCCGTAACTTCGGGATAAGGCCTGCCCTGCTTTTGCAGGGCCGCAGCGAAAGACTCCAAGCGACTGTTTACCAAAAACTTAGGTCCCTGCTAAAGCGCAAGCTGATGTATAGGGGCTGATGCCTGGCCAGTGTCCGAACGTTAAGGGGAGAGGTTCACGCCTTGAACTGAAGCGCGGATGAACGCCGGCCGTAACTATAACGGTCCTAAGGTAGCGAAATTCCTTGACGGGTGAGTTCCGTCCTGCACGAATGGCATAACGACTTGGAGACTGTCTCAGCGAAGTACTCGGCGAAATTGCAAGATGAGTAAAGATGCTCATTGCCCGTAACTAGACGAAAAGACCCCGTGAAGCTTTACTACACTTTGGTATTGATTTAAGGCTATATTTGTTCAGGATAGGTGGGAGACTTTGAAGCTCTGACGTAAGTTAGAGTGGAGTCAACCTTGAGATACCACCCTGATATAATTTTAAATCTAACTTAACTCCGTGAATCCGGAGAAAGGACAGTATCTGACAGGTAGTTTAACTGGGGCGGTTGCCTCCCAAAATGTAACGGAGGCGTTTACAAAGGTTGGCTAGCTCCTGATGGAAATAGGAGTGGTCGTGCAAACGCATAAGCCAGCTTTACTGCAAGA
>CAINYB010000022.1 GCA_903855135.1 uncultured bacterium
GCATTCGCCGGGGGCTTCTTTTCTTTTTGCTTGGCTTTTGTTAAGATAAGCTTATAAAAATATGCGTAAGATTATAGACTTACATCTTCATTCTAAATACTCTCGAGCAACATCGAAGTTTTTTGATTTAGCGGAAATTACTAAATGGTCAAAGATTAAAGGCGTAGATATTGTAGCTTGTCCAGACTTTACACATCCAAAGTGGTTTCAAGAAATAAAAAGTAATTTGCAAGAAACAGAAAAAGATTCTGGTTTGTTTTATTTAAAAAATGACACTAGTGGCGTAAAATTTTTATTAGCTACTGAAGTGGCTTGTATTTATCGACAAAATGATAAAACTAGACGTGTGCATTTATCTATTTTGATGCCGTCACTTGCTAGCGTAGAAAAGTTTAATCAGGCTTTAACCGATAGAGGAGCAAAATTAGCGTCTGATGGTCGACCGATTTTAGGGCTGTCAGCCAAACAAGTGTTAGAAATCATGTTAAGCGTTGATGCTAATGCCATTATGATCCCGGCTCATATTTGGACACCATGGTTTGCTTTGTTTGGTTCTAAATCTGGCTTTGATACCCTAGAAGAATGTTTTGAAGACTTAAGTCCACACATCAAAGCTTTGGAAACCGGTCTTTCCTCTGATCCTTTGATGAATTGGCACTGGTCAGAGCTAGATAAATATACACTGGTTTCTAATTCTGACGCACACTCTGGGCCAAATATTGGTCGTGAAGCAAACGTGATGGATTTAAAAGAAGAAACTTATCAGGAGATCATAGATATTTTAAAGTATAAAGATAAAAAGAAATTTTTATACACGATCGAGTTTTTTCCAGAAAATGGTATGTATCATTGGGACGGACATCGAGATTGTGCTTTTAGCTGTAGTCCAGAACAAAGCAAAAAATATCAAAACATTTGTCCAAAATGCCATAAAACTTTGACTTTAGGGGTAGAATACCAAGTAAAAAAGCTTGGCGATCGAAAAACTGCCACCGCAGAGCGGGGTCCCGCCAAAGGCGAGAAAGAAATTAATAGAAATAATTATATTCCTTATAAAAGTATTGTGCCTTTACCAGAAATTATTGCTGATTATTTGCAAGTAAATAAAAGTAGTAAAAAAGTAGAAACTTTATTTTTGGATATAATTAGTAAAAGTAAAAATGAATTTGCAGTGTTACTAGACTTAGATTTGCCAGCTTTAAATAAAATAATGCCAGAGAATTTGGCTAAGGGCATTATAAAAGTGAGAGAAGGTAAAATAAAATTAATTCCTGGTTTTGATGGCCAATATGGCAAAACAGAAATTTTTTCTTCTGCAGAGCACTATACTACTCAAAAATTGTTTTAAATAAAAAACTCCTTTGCCTAAAAACTTTAAGTAAAGGAATTTTTATATTTTTGTTTTAAAAGAAATACTATTTCTTTTTTTTAGTAGCTTTTTTCTTGGTAACTTTTTTTACCACCTTCTTTTTAGTAACTTTTTTTGCTACTTTCTTTTTTGTTGCTTTTTTCTTGGCTGCCATGTTCATTTCACCCCCTTTCAAAATTTTATTGTTTATTTTATATTTTTATTTTCGCTCTATTTTCCTTAAGAAAATAGGCTATTCGACTTGAATGTTAGTGCTAAAAACTGTGTTAGCAATTGTGGCGATGAGTTTACCAGTCAAATCAGTGGCATAGAGTAGTCCGATGATGATAATAAAGATGCCGATTAATTTGTAGCCTAGTCTGGTACCACCACTTAAATATTTTTCTGCTGTTGGTATGCGCCCGAAATTATTTAAGAGCCATTCAGATTTCCAAGTGATTAAGAAACCAACTCCTGCTATCAATATTCCTAAAATAAATTTTCCGAAAGTCATAGTAATTATTTTTTGAAAAATATTTTTCTTTTAGCTATAAAAATTATAACACATTTTTTTAAAAAAGAAAATACTTTTTATAAAAATTTCTGGAAAAATATTTTTCTTAACTTAATTTTACAATTATTTTTTATTTTACGCAAGTGTTTTTGTTAAAAATTTATTTTTTGAAATAAAAAATCATTAAAATATTTGCGTGACGCAAGAGATTAGCTGCATTTTATTTTTTATAATATACTTTTACAAATAAAAAAATCGCCTAAAGGCGAATTATTTTTTATAGAGAATGCCCTTCGGCTGCGCTCAGGACATTCGGCGGATGTTTATAAAATTTAGAGTGGTCGTAGACCACCGTTCGGCCTCGAGCTCACGGCCGAGAGGTGAGCGAAGTTCTGCAAGGCAGGACGTAGCCGAATGGTAGACGGCAAAGGATTTCCTCACGGACTCTGCGAGTCCTCAGGACAGGCTTCTCATCCCTTTAATTTTATATTTAGTAAACAAAAAAAGATAATTTAGTATCTTTATGTTTTGTGCTGGTAGACGGCAAAGGATTCGAACCTTTGACCCCCTCGGTGTAAACGAGGTGCTCTAACCAGCTGAGCTAGCCGTCCGTAGTTTTATCTTGTAATGGTCGAAGACCACGAGTGAGCTTTTTGCGAAGCAAAAGGCGAATCGAGTGGTGGACTGTACAGGAGTCGAACCTGCGACCTCCTGCGTGCAAAGCAGGCGCTCTAGCCAACTGAGCTAACAGCCCGAAATGAAATAAATGGCTAATATTTTTTTGTTTTTTATTTACTAGCCCCACCCACTGGGTGGTCGCCCTGTGGGCGAAACTGAGCTAACAGCCCTTAAAAAAATAGGGTGGTGTCGAAGGCGGGATTTGAACCCGCACACCTTTTCAGGTACAGACACCTCAAGCCTGCGTGTATACCAATTTCACCACTTCGACTTGATTGGCACTTAAGATTTTTATAACTTAATTTCTTTAAGTCTTTCTCTACTGGTACGTAAATAGTTTAATTTAGCGCGTCTTACTTTGGCCATACGGACAACTTCTATTTTAGCGACCACTGGTGAATGCAAAGGATAGATTTTTTCTACACTGATACCATCAGACATTTTACGGACACAAATAGTAGCGCCAATTTCTTTACCGTGTTTATGAGCAATCACAATACCTTCAAAGATCTGGATTCTTTCTTTTTCTACGCCTTTAGCGTTTTTTTCTTTGATTTTTTCATGAACCTTTACAGTCATGCCAGGTTTAATACTTGGATTCATTTCGGTTGTTTTTTCGTCAGCCATATACTTAAGTAAGCTTACTAAATAAAATGATTAAATAATACTCGTCTATTTTAGACTAAAACCTTACTTTTGTCAATCCCGTCCGGCACCTGCCGGACGGGATAAAAAAGTTAATAATTTTGTAATTTTTAGCTTTAAAGACCTAATTTTTCCCTTAAAATTTGGCTAATTTTAGCCACTGTTTCGGCTAATTGGCCGTCTATATTAGTTATTTGGTAGTCAAAAGCAGTTTTTTGGGTCATTTCTTTTTGCGCTGCTTGCCAACGCTTATCTTTTATTTCTTGAGCCAAAGGCCTTGCGTCAATACGATTTTTTAAAATTTCCAGACTATCGGGTTGGATAAAAAAGCTTAAACTTGCTGGAAATTGTTGTTTAATATTTTTAGCTCCTTGGACATCGATGTTTAGTAAAACAGGTGATTCCTCAAGGATACTTAAAAGTTCGGCTTTGCCAGTACCATAAAATTCACCATAAACTTCAGCCCATTCTATCAACTGTTTATTTTTGATTAGTTCTTGAAATTCAGCTTTGGTGACATGGTGAATAAGCTTGTCTTCTTGGGACCAGGATCTGGCTTCGCGTGTCGTATAAGTGACAGCTGACTTGAGAGCGGGAAATAGTTTGAAAATTTCTTTGGCCACTGTAGTTTTACCAACTGCTGACGGGCCAGTGATAATAACTAAATTTTTCATTATTTTATCGTGTTTAAAAAATCTTTTAAAATTTTTGGTAAAGCAGAGCTATATTTTTGTCTAGTATTTTCTAGATCGTTAAATTCTAGATAAGCAGCATGCAAAAATATTCTTAAATTTTCAATTGTCTTTTTCTTTTTGCGTAAATCTTTGGTGCGATAGAGTGGATCGCCAACTATTGAGTGTCCAATACTATATAAATGAGTGCGGATTTGATGAGTGCGTCCAGTTTTGATCTGCAATCTTAATAAAGTATAATTACGAAATTTCTTTTCTACTTTATACAGAGTGACAGCACTTTTGCTTTCTTCTGCCATTTTATTAGCTTTCATCAAGCCAGTTTCTTTATCTCGCTCTATCGGTGTATTGATCTCACCACTGTCAGCACGCATAGCACCATGAACCAAAGCAAGATATTCTTTTTTTACACTACGATCTTGGAATTGTTTTTTGATAAAATCAAAAGCAGGATTAGTTAAAGCCACTACCATCAAACCAGATACATCTTTGTCTAGACGGTGGACGATGCCAGGACGCATCGGTTCGTCGCCAACTTTTTTGACTTGCGGAAAATTATCTCTTAGCCAATCAGCCAAAGTATTAGTTTCATTTCTATCGGTCGGGTGAACTAGTAGGCCAGCTGGCTTTTCTAAAATCAAATAGTCTTTAGTTTCAGCTAAAATTTTTGGAGCAATTAGTTTTTTTTCTATTCTTTTTTCGGGAGCATTTTTTAAGAGCGTAATCACGTCTTTATTTTTGAGCCAGTGATGCACAGTGGCTATCTCGTCATTGACCAAAACTAGCTCACTCAAGATCATTTTCTTGAGCTGACTGCGGGTCAAATGAGGTAATTCTAAACTTAAAAACTTATCTAAACGCTCTTTATCGTTTTGTTTATATGTTATTTTCATAAGGTAAATCTAACAGAAAAACAGCCTAATTACAAGCTGTTTGCCATGGTGCCCCCGTCAGGATTCGAACCCGAAATACTTGGTCCGAAGCCAAGCGTGATATCCATTTCACTACAAGGGCGTAGATCTCAAATTAACACAAAATGCTTGATAAATCAAATATTATAAAATGGGTCAATATAGACTTTTTTTAAGTCTTCGCTTGAACTTTGTAAGGCACTAAGACGATGCTCTTCGATAGCGGGGGCTATCTGAGTGGCAAGTGCGTCTAATAAAATCTGATTGTTGGCACTAAAATCTCGGCCACTTAATTTATCAGCTAAAATAATTAAGCCCAAAGTTTTTTTGCCTAAATTAATCGGCGTGATCAAAAGCGAATTGCTGATATAAGGTAATGTTAAATATTCTTTTGACCAATCACTTTTATTAAAAATTTTAGTTTTTTTGTTTTCAATGATTTTAGCTAAAAAAGTATCATTGAGTAAATCAAAATTGGCACCAATATTTATTTTGTAGCCAAGAGCATATTGAACAGTGGCTTTGTTATTAATATTTGAGACCGTGCAGAATAAAGCTTTTTTAACAGGGATAACTTTTAAGATAATTGCTGTCAAATGTTTGCTGATTTCATTCATAGTATCATACAAAGCGATTATTTTACCGCCAGCAAACAAGGTGACTAGTTTATTATTAGAATGATCTAAACGATTTTTTAAATTAATGGCAATATTATGATAAATTTTTTGGGCTATCTCGGGATATTTTTTTTGAATAGTAAACCAATGATAAATAGATAGCTCTAAGGTCGTTAAGTTTGGACTCGCGACTATCAAGGTATGTTGGTGTAAACTATTTTTTTGCAAAAAAGCCATTTCTCCTAAAAAATCGCCAGTGCGAAACATAGCGATAGTTTCTTGATGATCAGCGATATCAGTATTGAGTTTCACTAGGCCATCTTTGATGATGACTAGTTTAGTTCTGGTTTTGCCTTTGATAAATATTTTTTCTTCATTATTATAATTTTTTTCTATCAAAAAATCACTGACAATTTTTATTTCTTTATTAGTCAAGTTGTCAAATAAAGACAAATTATTTAGAGAAAAATCATTCATTATTTTTCAAGAAAAATAGAGTTGTAAATTTTAATTTTTGTTAGAAAGATCCCGAGCGTAGTCGAGGGATTATCTTTGAGTAGTGCTTAAATGAGCTAAAGCTGTTGGTTCGTCAATTAAGTTTTTTTCTAGCAACTCACGAATATTAAAGTCCATGGAGAACATGCCGACATCAGCTGAAGTCTGGATGACAGAGCGCATTTGGGGTATTTTATTTTCGCGGATAATATTGGCAATGGCTGGTGTGTTGATTAAAATCTCTCGGACAGCCACTCGACCACCACCAACTTTTGGTAATAATTTTTGAGAAATAACCCCACTTAATGACATCGAAAGCTGAAGTCTAACTTGAGCTTGTTGGTGTGGAGGAAAAACATCGATGATACGATCAATGGTTTGAGAAGCATTGTGCGTATGCAAAGTAGCTAAAACTAAATGTCCAGTTTCGGCCAAAGTAATAGTTGCAGCAATAGTTTCCAAGTCACGCATCTCGCCGACCATGATGACATTTGGGTCTTGTCTTAAGACGTGTTTTAAAGCATCTTGAAAAGTATTCATATCAGTACCCAATTGTCTTTGTTTAATAATACTTTTGACTGGTTTAAAGATATATTCGATCGGATCTTCTAGGGTGATGATATTAGCAAAGCGTAGTTCATTGATTCTCTGAATCATAGCTGCTAGTGTAGTTGATTTACCACAACCGGTTGGACCAGTGACCAAAATCAAGCCTTGATCTTTCTCGATCAAACGATGGACGATCGGTGGCATGCCAAGATCTTCTAAAACCGGTACATCGGTGGAAATAACACGAGCTACTAAACCAACATTATCTTTTTCCCAAAATAAATTGACACGATAGCGAGAAAAACCAGTGATTTCATAAGAGATATCTAGTTCACGATTTTCTAAAAATTCTTTTTTTTGTTTTTCCGTGATAATACTGAAAACTAATTTTTCCGTTTCCGTGCGACTTAAAGTTTCAGTGTTTGGCATCACTCTTAGCTCACCATCGATACGTAAGATAGGAGGTTTGCCGACAATCAAATGCAAGTCAGAAGCCTTGGCTTGAGTCGCAACTTTAAATAAATCATTAATGGTCATAAAAATATTTATTTTTGTTTAAAATTTTACGTTTTTATTATACCACAAAAGCTGAGATAAATAAAAACTTTTTGCAAAATAATTCCCCGGCATCTGCCGGGAAATTATTTATGGTGTAAAAGGTGATTAAAACAAAAGACCTACGGCGAATGTCAAATAATTATTTATAAATAAAGATATTACACAAAAGACACCCCGCATCGCGGGGTGTCTTTGAAAAGGTAAGTTTATTTGACTAAAATATTTTGCGTATTTTTTTGATAGTTTAAATACATTTGATACGCGCCAAAGAAAAAAGTGCTGTACACAAAATTACTTAACAAAGTATTTTTAAAAAAAGGAATAGCTAGTAAATAGCTTTGTTGTAAACCAGTAATATCAGCGCTATACCAGGTGCCAAAAAACCAGACTGCCCAATTGGTCAGCACAAAAAATAAAATAGCCGATAGCAAAGAGTAGCCCAAGGCTAGGCTATAAGAGTAAGATTTTTTTAAATATTGGCCAGCTAGAATAGTGATAAACAAAGATAAATACACCGTCAGCATCACACCTGACTGATAAAAGCCTAAAAATAAATCAGAAATAAATAAGGCTAGCAGTGGTAAATAGCGTAGACGCCAGTCAGTGCTCAAAAAACCAATAAATAGAGCTAAAGCAAAAATAGGAGAAAAATTGGCTGCATGAGGAATCAGTCGACTGACAATGATCAGTAGGCTAAGAAAAATCATAGTAAATATTTTTTGCTTTGACATATTGTTTTATCTTGAACCCCGAGCATAGTCGAGGAGTTAAAATTCACTTTTTTCAAAACGCCAGCTTAAGCTATCATTTGCCTGTAAGATATATTTATCAGCCGCGATCATCACTAGCTCATTATTGACGTAATAATGCCAGTAATTATTTTCATCACCATTAGCTTTGTTTTTTATCTGGGTGATTAAAAATCCCATTTCTCCGTAGTCTTGGCTTTTGAATTCCCAGCCTTGTTGTTTGGCTATTTGCTCACTAAAATTTAAGACACTGATATCTTTTTGGTAGGGGTATTTTAGCCTTAAGACCTCGTTTTTGTCAAATGAAAATTCTAGACTAATTTCTTGATTAGTAGTATTTATAATTTGATTATTTTTGGGGTAAAAATAGTTTTTATTTAAAGACAATATTAGTAAAGCACTGAAAAAAACCAAAGCTGTTAAGAAGATTAATTTATTTTTTTTAAACATATTTTTATCGTTTAGTAATCAATGCCCGGACGAGCTGGTATACCTTTATTCATATAATGCTTGATATCTTTCATCTCAGTCACAAGATCAGCGAGCTTGAGAATTTCTGGCTCACAATAACGACCAGTTAAAATTAATTCTAATTTTTCATTTTTATTTTTTACTAAATCAATAATTGGCTTCAAGGTGAGTAAACCAGTTTTCACCGTCGTATTTATTTCATCTAAGATTAATAAATCAAGCGTTTTATTTTGGCTTAATTTTTTTGCCTGCTCCAAAGCTAATTTTGCTTCGGAAAAGTCTTTGTTAATATTTTCAAATCTAAAGCCCTTGCCTTTGACCATGCGAATAGTGCCAAAAGCATAATAATCTAATTTTTTTGGGTAGAGTTTTTTTAGTTTAGCTAAAACTTTTCTTTCGCTATAAAAATTTCCTCCTTTATCAAAGAAAATAATAGTTACTTTTAAACCCGCACCTAAAGCACGTATTAATAAACCTAAACTAGCAGTAGTTTTACCTTTGCCAGCGCCAGTATAGACTTGTATTTGGCCTTTGCTATTTTTTTGCATAGCTTTGACTTTAAATTTTTTTTATGTTTAAATAAGTAAGTTTCGCAAGGCTCATTGTCAAACAAGGAGGAGAAAAAATGAAAGCGAAAGACGCACTTGATTGTCGATCCTTGGTGATTGACATGAGGAATCACTTGACTTTGTTGACCTACAGAAGTGATGAAAACATTCTGCACATTGGTCAAGCGTGGCGTATCAAAGGACTTGGCGTTGACCATGACAAGGAAGAAGATTTTACCATTATTGATTTTTCAGGTGAAGACCTGATTGATAGTACTGGTGAATATCAGACCTCTATTGGCCTGGAAAGTGCGCTCGATCATCGTCGTGTGAGAATTTCTCTGCTTTCTTTTTTCTTGAAAAATCATGAATTGCTCAAATGAAATGGAGGACACCATGAACGGCTCGGAATTAATCATAGGTAGAAACTATGAAATCCATGGTAATGATAGCAAAGGTTTACCGATTAGCAAAATTGTCAGAATTTTAGCGATTGACAATCAGCGTTTATTGGTTGATCGTTTTGGTTTTCACTATCCTGGAGTCAAGGTTGAAGTTCTGCGTGATGCTGAACAAATTTTTTTGTCCTTGCTGAATTTTATGGCTTTGCAGCCAGTTCTACAAGAGGAGGAAGAGTGATCATTGGGGTCGTTTCGTGGAGTAAGCTACGCTTGCTTTGCGAAACGGCCTTTTATATTTGTCTAACTTTAGCCATTTTAGTTTATTTTTTACTTTCATGTAGCTGTTTCCGGCAATGATTTCCCGATTCGCGGGAAAATGTGCGTTTCTTTGACTAGATTAACTCGTCTTGTTTTAATCCCGTCGAAGGCGGGATTGACAAAACATCATCTTTATTGTAATATGTTGAATTGTCGGGTTTTGTTCTTTTCACAGCAGCAGTTGTCAGCAGAGGAGCTTCAAGTATGACAAAATTGATTCAAGTCAAAAACATTGAGATCGGCCTCAGTGTTTTGAAAGAAATGGCTATTGATCTTGAGCTCGAAGCCCAAGGTCTTAGCGGCGAAACAGCATCAGAAGCTTGGACTCGACACCATCGTGTCAATGCGGTGGTTTTGAGATGTGAGTCATTACTACGAGCCGGGCAGACAAGCGATGTTCACACTTTATTGTTTGCTGAAGGCATCAATGTCACTGGACGTATTAAACAACAGCAGAGGAGTCCAAGGCGATGAAGAGGCTTTTTAGCTTGATAGGTTTGTTCAGGTCCAAGCCTGAGCTTTTTGTGTCTATGAATAGTCCTTCGCCACAAGAAGCCTTGGATGCTTTACGTGCTAAAGCAAAGATCTTAAGAGCACAAGCTGTGCACTTTTGCCCGGGTTCTACCATATACCAGGATTCGCTAAGCAGAGCTACTGCGGCTGAGCAAGCTGTCGTACGGTGTGTGGGCTTGCTTGAGCGTCAAGACTATAGCACAGTAAGATCAATTTTACTGAGTCATGGCATTGACACTCCTGTTACACGATAGCGGTCGAGCAGTCACTTTTGGTTCATAACAAGAACCCCTGTGACTGCTTTTTCATTTATTTAAAATTGACAAAGAGCAGGTTTTTATTTAAGCTAGAGATGGAAAAAAGTTCCTTGCACTATTTAAACGGAGGGTGAGAACATGGGTCACAAAAGATTTGTAACAGCGCCAGATGGCATCAATGAAGTGACTGGTGAAGATTGGCCAGATACTGATGGTCAAGTAGTGTCATTTTTTGAAAAAGGAGAACATGTTATTACCAGACAAATGCTCATAGACAGTGGCGTCAGAGTAGAATCTTTGGCTACTAATCCCAGGGACGCTTGGATCAATGTGGCTATACGTATGATCAATGTTCTGAAGACTGACAGCGATGGTCAATTACAGAAATTTGATGTAGCCGAGCTAGATCGTCTGGTCAGCATCATGACTGTTGGTGTGGATTGTTTACGTGATCGAGATTTCCCTGCTTTGCAGCATGTTTTGCGAGAGAGGGGTTTCTTGCAACGCGTCGGTCAATAGCCGGACATCAAGCCACCGTCTTCGGACGGTGGTTTTTTTAATTTTTTACAAATTTAAATCTTGGCATAAGTTTGCCATCAACTCCTAAATTTATTATTTTTTCTTTTATACTTTCAGGATAAAGTAAAATGTTTTGTAAATTTTTTATTTTTACCCATTGTAAATCATATAGATTGCCAGCTGTTTGCCTTTTTAATTCGGGACCACCAAGCTTAATTTTACCACTAAAGCTCTTGGTTAAAAAATAATAGCCATGATGATATTCGTCTTCTATTTCCCACAATAATTTATCTAAAGTAATATCTAAATTCGTTTCTTCTTTGATTTCCCTAATAGCTGTTTGCTCTGGGCTTTCACCGATTTCAATAGTTCCGCCAGGAATAGAAAAATATTTTTGGCCAAATTTATTACGATGCATTAAAAGAATTTCATCTTCTTTTAAAATAATGACCGCTGAACGTTTATGGTAAGGCATAATTTGTATTTTATTTTTTACTAAAATCCCTGCCCCGTGAGGGGCAGGGTATTTCTTATTTCATATCACAACTTCCTTTAAATCCACATTGTTTACTGCACTCTGTACAGCCTCCTAATTTGACCATCACGCCTTGTTTGCAATTAGGACAGATGTTTCCCGTGCTAGAACCATAGTTGCTGTCTGGGATTACTACAGGCTCTACAGTAGGCTCTTTGGCGGGTTCAAAGTGTTGGTGTGGATTTTGCATTTCTGGAATTTCTACTTTATCTTTTTCTGCAAAAACTACAACTTTATCATCTCCACTAGATTTTTTGTAAGACATGTTCTTTTTTTCCGTATCAGCAGAAGTAGAGAGTACTTGTTCAGTGCGAGAGTTATCGCGGTAAATTGTCACGCCTTTGCAACCAAGTTCATAAGCTTTTTCATAAAGCTCGGCGGTTTCTTCAACGCTGAAATTGGCAGGTGCATTAGCAGTTTTAGAAATAGAGGAGTCAGTCCAACGTTGTACAGCTGCTTGTACTCGGATGTGATCCATCGGGCTTAAGTCCATAGCAGAGACAAAAAATTCTGGTAACTTTTCTGTTTCGTCTTGGTAAGCGACAGCCAGTGGGATAAGCACTTCATGAAAACCTAGACGACTTTGTCTAAAAAACTTGAAAGCATAATATGGTTCGATGCCAGTCGAGGTACCGAGCATAGAGCCGACAGTGCCGGTTGGTGCTTGGGTAGTCAAAGTGACATTGCGAATACCTTTTTCGCGGATAGCATTGCGTACATCGTCAGGCATAGTTTTCATAAAGCCAGAGTCAAGGAATTTTTCCGCTTCAAATTTAGGGAAAGCACCTTTTTCTTGAGCTAGCTCAGCTGACGCTTTGTACATCTCTTGGGTGATGATGTTATAGATTTTATCTATAAACTCCAAAGACTCATCAGAGCCATAGCGCATACGTAATTTGATCAACAGTTCACCAAGTCCTAGCGTACCACCACCGACACGACGCTCTGATTTTTGATTGTCTTCATTTTCTTTAAAGTGATAAGGAGTAAGGTCAATGATATTATCTAAAAAACGAGTGAGGAGGCGGGCAGATTTTTTCAAAGCATCCCAATTCATTTTATAAACTGGACCGACAGTATCTTCACCGATGCTTTCGGCAAACGAAGCAAGGTATAAATGTCCTAAATTACAGACGCCCCAGCCTGGCAAGCCCTGTTCACCACAAGGATTGGTAGCAATGATTTTATTAAAGTAATAAGAGTTGGATAATTTATTGTAGCGCTCCATAAAGACGATGCCAGGTTCAGCAGAAGCGTGAGCAGAAGCGATAATTTTATTCCAAAGTTCACGCGCTTTGATAGTCTTATATACTTTGGTTGGGTAGCCCATTTTTTTCCAAGCGTGTAAATCACCATTCCAAGTCTGATGATAGATTTCAGAGTAAGTCGGATTTTCATAATCAGGAAATTCTAAATTCCAATATTGGTCATGCTTGACGGCAGACATAAATTCATCAGACACCATGACAGAAATATTAGCATTTTCTATTTGGCCAGCTGTGGTTTTACTTTCAATAAATTCTATCACATCAGGATGCCAGTCCCATTGCATCAGCATCAAAGCACCACGACGAGAACCACCTTGCTCGATCAAAGCTGTAGTGTAGGAGAAAAGTCCACCCCAAGAAACTGAGCCAGAGGATTTGCCGTGCACACCTTTGACATAAGCGTAGTGTGGGCGAAGGGCACTCAAAGACATACCAACGCCACCACCACGAGACATGATTTCTACCATCTGATAAAGCGTATCTTGGATAATACCACGACGTGAGTCAGCGGGATTTGGGATAACGTAGCAATTAAACAAAGTAAGATTGCCAGTATAGTGATCTTTGCTATCGACATTAGCTCCGGTCATGATACGACCAGCAGGTTGAATATATTTTTTATTTAGTTGTTCAAAAAATTCTTCCAAGTATTGAGTTTTTTTCTCGTCAGTTTTTTCTATGCTAGCTACTGCTTTAGCAACTCGGCGATGAGCATCGTCGATGGACTCTATGGGCTTATCGCATTTGCGCAATTCTTGGGTGAATTCAAAATTATTTTCTTGATCGGCATAAATACCAGTCACCATATGTAAGACCACGCGACCGTCGTCTAATATTTTTTTGATGACACCCAAATCTTTTTTCGGATATTTACGATCTTCTTTGGTGATGACGATCACTAAATCACCAGTTTCAATATCATCTTTTTTTTGTTTGATCGAATATCTATCTAAGAAAATAATTCTACCCAAAGCATCAAAATTGACGGATTGATTTAAGATGTGTTTAGCTTGTTTGCTTAAAAAAATATTTTTAGCTTCCAAGTCTTTTACTTCTTGGCAAGTCACTTCTTTGCCGTACTCAAGGCGCGCTTTTTTGCGCTGCTCACGATATAAAATAAAAGCTTTAGCAGTTTTAGCCCAGTTGTTTTGGATCAAAATAATTTCTATTACATCTTGGATTTCTTCCACAGTCGGAATTATTTTGCCATCAAACTTATGTTCTAAAACTCCCAAAACAATGTCAGCTAATTTTTGTGCTTCTTGAGCATCAAACTCTCCAGTAGCAAGGCCAGCTTTTTGGATAGCATTAAAAACTTTAGCTTTATCAAAGTCAACGATAGTGCCGTCACGCTTTTTAATTTTTTTCACTTCATCAGCGGTTTGGAAGTTAAGATTTTGGTGGTGGGAGCGGGACTTAAAATAAGCACTGGAGGCTGAAGCCAGCTCATTATCTAACAAAATTATGTTCACTGCTGTACGCACATCGTCAGCTGATAAATAATCAGTGTCAAAATTTTCCTCTAAGTACCGGATAATATCATCTGTCAGTTTTTCGGCCCTGTTTTCAGCTTCAAGTCCTGCTGACTGTAAAGCAGCCTTCAGGGAGAGGACTAGTTTGTGCTGGTCAAAGTTTTCTTTTTGACCATTGCGTTTGACAATTTGCTTGAGCATAGATTTTTGTTTAATTTTTTATATTTAAAAAAAGAAATTATTTAGTAAAATAAAAAGCCTTAATATATATTTTGGCTAATTTTGTGGTACAACACTATATATAGTGCCAGAAAGAATTATAGCACACAAGATAGAGTTTTACCAAATTTTATTTTTATTTTAGTGATTTTTCTTTTCGCTTGTAATTATAGAGTCTTTTTTTGAAAAAGTCTAATCTAGTTTTTAGATTGCCAAATGGCCTTATTTTTGTTATATTTGAGGAAGTTTTGATTATTAAATGAATTTTATATGGCTTTCAAAAAGCAGCCAAAACACAATTTTAAACCCAAAGCCAGTTCTAAAGTGCCAACTGTAGAAGGTCCATTGATGGATCCAGTTTTATATGTGGGAGATTTGGATTTAGAAAAATACCCAAGATTAGAGCAAAAACAGGATGATAGAAATACTCAAGAAGTAGAAAATCCGCTTAATCAAAGACGTTAAGTTTATATAGAAAATCGTTAGAAATAGCGATTTTTTGTTTTGGCTAATATTAGCCATTTTTATGTGTTTTGAGCTATTTATAGAGGCTTATGACTTGACAAGCATTAGAAAGCATGCTATTATGTTTCTTTACAGATAAAGAAGCGGATATTTTACAAGTGAATATTTTTAAAAGGAAGGAGAGAGCCTTTTTAAACAAGTATTAAAGATAATAAGCGTTTTGGCTTTCTACAACCTTTTTTAGGTAGTCAAAACATTTATTATCTTTTTTGTTTAGGGAAAATAGTGGAGAGGAGAGAGCGATATTTTTCATCTTCACCATTTTCTCTAAAAGATATTTTGGAGATTGCTTGTTCTTTAAAAAACTTGTTTGTTATTTTGCCACCTCATTCTTCTTGAGAATTTCACTTTTGATTTTTAATTTAGAAATTAGAAGCGAAGTTCTCAAAGGGGGAACTAAACACATCCATTTGCATTCAATGTGCAGGTGGAAAAGGAGGATATCATGAGAATCAAGGAGACACTTGCCTTGTTTGCGGCCATTTGCGTGGCTGCTGCGGGTCTGCTCTCCATGCAGACCTTGCATGACCTTGGTGCACTGGCTTACCAGTGGCCACAGGTCATGTGCACGAGCAGGAGACTCACTTATGGCTTTCTGGCCATGGGTGGCATCTCGCTGCTCTTGGCGGGCGTAGTCTTTGTGTGTCAGTCGGCACATAAGGGCTACAAACTGATCGGCCTAATCGGCAGAAGTTGGCGTTTTAGCCGGCTTCGCTGGAAGTTTCGCTGTTGGTGCTATAGCATGCATCGCAGTGAGTTTGGCCGCTTGTAACTCAGCCGGGGTTTAAGTAGATTTTCCCTGTAAATAAAAATCTACGTTAAGGTAAGTTAGCTAACCTTAAATAGCTGACAAGGTTTAAAAAAAGGAGAAAGTTCTGGTAAAACTTTCTCCCTCTGTCTCGAGATGTATGTCTCGACTGATGAGCCCTTCGATAAAAACTCAGGGCGAAACAGAGAAATTGTTCTTTCCCTTCGACTCATCCCGTCAAACGGGATTCGCTCAGGGTGAAAGATGATTTGTTCTTTGATAAAAATTTTGGCAAATATTTCTTGTTTCGTTTTAGAAGTTAAATTAATTTTTAGAACGAAGCAAGAAAAAATGTTTTGTACAGACTCAAAGAGAGTTTGTAGAGCATTGCTTGTCCTTGCTTCAAAGGAGGATAAAATGAACGCGAATACCGCCGTCCCTACCCACACCATCATTCGCCCTGGGCAAGTGTGGTCTGACTTTGGACCACAAGATGTCCTAGTTCTAGGTCCGCCTCAGCCATTGCCCAATGGACAGTTTGCTGTCACGGTGGTGTGTCTATCACAGCACAAGGCTGGTCCGCTGGCGCTATGTGAGTTGGTGTTATTCGAACCATTGGCTGGTGGCATGGAAGGCGTGATCCTACAGTTTCATGCCATAGCCACTGTACTATGTGAAGATTTGGTTCTTCACATGTGGGATGTGGATGACAGTGCGTTCCCTCTTATCAAGGAAACTTGGAAGTATGCGAGTGGTCTTCGTGGGCGACCGCAGACGGAAGAGTTCCCTGGTGTCCCAGATCTTTCATGGGATATTGGAGAGGAAGTGCCCAGCTTTGAGGAACTTCGAGCAATCGGAAATCCGATCGGCTGGAATCAGTCTTGGGCATTGTCGCTCATGTCTGATATGATCGCGCGGTTTCATGCCGCCCTTCACGCTGGCGAAGAGTAAGCCAGTAAAGGTTATCGGGAGAATTACCTTTAAAATTCTCCCTCTCTACTCCAGCTTATTATTTATTGAGAGAGTAAATAATAAGTTGAAGTGGCATCGTAAAATGATTTTATGATGGACAGGAAACAAAATTTGTAGTATAAATAAATATTATTAAATCAGTAAAAGCTCGCAAGGGCAGGAAAAGTATTTCTATTAGCATCTTTTCAAAATTCTCTCTCCTTTGAAAAAATGTAGGAATTCTTTTCATCACTGCGCTTGCGAACTCTTGCTGATTTTTTGTTTCAAAAAAAGAAGCCCCGGGTTCATCCCGGGGCGTGTGATGATCATTCAAAGTCAGCATTGAGTTTATCGACTACCAGTTCGAGCGTGGCAGTGAAATTATTCTCATTAAAGGCTCTGACAAATCGATGCGCTTCGTGTTCTTGGTCTAATCCAGTTAAAGAAAAAACCAAAAGCTCTTCTGATGTTAGCACGCTCGCTAGATACATGATGGCATAGCCACCAAACTCTAGACCATTGATCATTGCTTTTAAGCGAGGGATTTGTTCAGAGCAGTCTTTTAAAGCAAGGACAATGGTGATATCTGGATTAGCGTGTTCATCTACAAAGTAACAGTTGGCATCATTTAATATTTTGTATACCTTATTATGTACGGTATTCTCAAGGTCATGACCAACAAGACAAATTTTGACTGGGGTTGGGAAGTTAGGTACATCAGGCATGATTGATACCTCCGATTTCTTCAGTGAGGAAGCAGAGCTTCTCAACTGTATTTTTACTTACTAGACGGCGATTAAAACGGTTGCTACCCAAAATTCGGAAAGAGCCAGTGATAAAAGACACTTCTACTAGGATGAAATGCTTGAGTTTGATATTTTGAATTCTGAAAGTCAGACTTTCGAATTCGCCCTTACTAATCGTGACTACTACTTGAGCAGTAGCTACTTCACGAAATACATGATGGCCTAAAGCATTGAGTAGAGCTTTATATTGCTCTAATAAACAGAACGCTTTGTGGCTCAGTTGTTTTGGTTCTGTGAGGTTGATGATCAATCTTTGCCGTGCCATTTTGTGCCTCCTTTAGCTTTTGAATGATTTTTAATTTAAAAGAACGGTCTCGTTATTCTTCATTATTTCTGCCTTTATGTCAAGGACTTCAGCGATTTTCTTTTGGAAAGCAAGGAGGTTATCAGCATCACTGTGGACGAGATAGATTTTGGCTTGATTGCTAATGTTTTTGATCCAAGCCAATAATTCATTTTGATCAGCATGAGCAGAAAAGCCGTCTATTTGATCCACTGAAGCTTTGAGTGGTATTTTTTTGCCATAATAATCAAAATCAAAAGCACCGTGAGTAATATGGTGTCCTAAAGTACCTGGTACTTGGAAGCCCATAAATAAAATATAGTTTCTTGGGTCAGAGGCATAGTGAGCTAGATGATGGATGAGTCTGCCGCCTTCAGCCATGCCAGAGCCAGCTAAAACTATTTTTGGTGGTGGCACACTATTTATTTTTTTTGATTCACGGCTATTAGTAGTGACTTTGAGATGCGGAAAATTAAACAAATCGTTGTCATATTTTAGTTTATCTAAAGCCGTTTGGTTTAATAAGTTTGAGTGTTGTTTGTAGATTTTGGTAGCAGCAGCTGCTAAGGGACTATCTAGATAGACTGGTACGCGAAAATCTAAATGATTTTCATAGTAGTCATTTAAAACACTCAAGACATCTTGCGTTCTTTCCATAGCAAAGACAGAAATCACTAAAGTGCCAGCTTTGGTGGTGATACTTTGCACAGCAGTCAATAATTTTTTTTCCCGATTTTTTTTGTCAGCATGGACACTATTTCCATAGGTACTTTCTAAAATCAAATAATCTGCTTGACCTAAAGTTTCGGCTGTTTTCATCAATGGCATATCTTGGCCACCTAAGTCTCCAGAAAAGACAATGTTTTTTCCACCAGTATTAAATTTTATAAAGGCCGCACCTAAAATATGGCCAGCATTATATAAAGTGAAATCAAGCTTGTTGTTTAGTTTAAAATTTTGGTGATAATTTATCGGTAGCAAAGCTTTGATAGTTTTTGCGACATCTTCTTGGCTATATAAAATTGGTAGATTATGTTCACGTGCTTTGTCAATCAAAATTTCTTGGTTATCGGCTAAAATTATTTCTGCTAATTGGCAAGTCGCTGGCGTGGCATAGATTTTTCCTTTGTAGCCTTTTTTTAAAAGCAAAGGTAAGCGTCCGCAGTGATCCAAATGAGCGTGACTTAAAATTACAGCTTTGATTTTTTTGACATCAAAAGGAAAATCTTCCCAGTTTTTGAGATAAGTTTCCATGCCGCTTTGGAATAAACCGCAGTCCACTAATACTTGATAACCATCGATTTCTAAAAGATGACAAGAGCCCGTCACTTCACCGGCCGCTCCAAAACTTGTTAATTTTATTTCTGGCATTTTGTTTTGTTTACTCCGGCGTATGCCGGATATTTTTTAATTTAGTTTGTTTTCCCGGTCCCCGCGTACGCGGGGAAGGCGGGAAATGCAAGATGTATTTATTATATCTTAAATTAGATTTTAAATAAATAAGAAAAACCAGCCCCGGTGTCATCCTCGCGTATGCGGGGACCGGGGCTGGCTGAAAAAAACTTTTTATATTTTTCCGACTAAATCTAAACCTGGTTTCAAAGTGTCTTTGCCTGGTTCCCAGTTTGCTGGGCAAACTTGGTCACCATATTTATGGACAAATTGGGTGGCTTGAAGTTTACGCAAAAGTTCTTTACTAGAACGACCAATTCCATTGTAGTGAACTTCGATAGTTTTTAAATTACCCTCTGGATCGATGATAAATGTGCCGCGTAAAGCCAAGCCTTCTTCTTCAATCATTACGCCATAAGAGCGAGTGATTTTACCAGTTGGATCAGCTAGCATAGGGAATTTTATTTTTTTGATCGTGTCTGATTCTTCGTGCCAAGCTTTATGGACAAAGACAGTGTCAGTGCTGACAGATAAAACTTCCGCATTAAGATTTTTTATTTCTTCATAATGATCAGCTAAGTCGCCAAGCTCGGTGGGACACACAAAGGTAAAGTCAGCTGGGTAGAAAAATAAAATCACCCACTTGCCTTTGTAGTCAGCAAGCTTAATTTTTTTTATTTGTTCTTCGTGATAAATTTCAGCGCTAAATTTTGGTGCTGGTTTACCAATTTTAGGGTTGCAAGCACCACAACAACAATTATTTTGCTCTTCATTTTCGTTGCAGCCACAAGAGCCACCACAACATTCATCCATATATTCTTTATTCATATTTTTTTATTTAAATTATTAATTATATCTTTTAAGTATCCCCGCTACGCGGGGATAGCTTTGGGGATGTTTTAATGTTATTTGTTTTTTAAATAAATTTCTTCGACATAGGCCCAGTTGATAATCGGCCAGAAGTTTGCGATGTATTCGACACGGCGATTTTGGTATTTTAAGTAATAAGCATGTTCCCAAACATCGATGCCTAAAATAGGAATTTGTTTTAAAGAAAGGGGGCTATCTTGATTGGCAGTTTTGGTGATTTTTAATTCGCCTTGATCTAAAACTAGCCAGGCCCAGCCAGAGCCAAAGACAGTGGTGGCAGCAGCATTGAATTCTTCTTGAAATTTTTCCCAAGAAGCAAAAGTTTTTTCTATTGTTTCTAATAACCCACCAGTAGCTTTATTATTTTCTTGAGGTGCTCTCAACATTTGCCAAAATAAATTGTGATGTAAATGTCCGCCGCCATGATTTTTGACAGCTAGACGAATATCTTCGGGGATAGTGTTTAAGTTTTGTAAAAGTTCTTCGATTGATTTAGCAAATAGCTCTGGATGCTTTTCTACTGCTTCATTGAGTTTAGCACAATAAATGACATGATGTTTGTCGTGATGGATTTCCATAGTGAGCTTATCGATGTATGGCTCTAAAGCATCGTAAGTATATGTTAAATCAACAACTTTATATTTTTCCATATATTTGTTTGTTTAATATTTAACTAGCTTTAGCTGACACGAGATTTCTCCACTCCTTTTCGCTTCGCTTCAAGTCGGTCGAAATGACGAGGCTTTGGTTTAAGATTATTTCGACCGAAGACGAGCAAAGCTCGTCGTAGTGGAGAAATCTTTAGAAGAAGGCTCGTGTCAGCTATCGTTAATCAACTATTATTTTGGCCAAAGCTGAGTACCATCATCATCGGTTAAGATAATAGCATTGACCGGACAACTTTGAGCGGCGCGTAAAATTGCTTCTTTATCATCTCCAGTGGGATTTTTAATCACCGCAATACCCTCATCATCAAGCTCAAAGGTATTTGGAGCAGCCTGTAAGCAAGCAGCTACGCTAATACATAATTCTCTGTCTACTTCAATTTTCATAAATATAATAAGTTTTACTTGTTAATTCCCTAGCGTTAGCGGGGATTAAAATTAGTTTAGTGAACTTTATCTTCCATTCTTTTTAAGGCTAGTTTGTAGCCACCAGCGCCTTTTTTGAAATCATGTGAGATTTTGGCTATGGTCGCTGATGATAAGCCGGTTTCAGCCTCTATTTTACAATAGGGAACTTTGGCTTTTAGCATTTTGGCTACTTGATAGCGATAGGCTATTTCTTTGATTTCATGAGCACTTAATAGATCATGACAAAAGCGAGATAGCTCTTGACTGTTTTTTAAGCTCAAGATAGCTTGAAAAAATTCTTTAATGGCTTCGTTTTTTTCGGTGGACATATATCACTTTAGTTTGCTAAAGTATAATTTTAATTAGCTTTTTTGTCAATTTTGTCTTTTTCTGCTAAAATAAAATAAATTATTTCTTCCACCGATGGCGGTGGATTATACTAATTTGTATTAAACATCCAGCGTTTGCTGGGCAAGAAATTTTATGAACATAGAAAAAATGCAAATAAATAGAGAAATAAATCAAGCCAGTGATTTTAGGCCTTTGAATACCATCAAACAAATAAAAGAAGTCTTAGAAGATGGTGTTGTTTTATCTGAAAAAGAAGCCATTAAGTTATTTGCTGGTAGCGATGGCGACAAGCTTTTTCTTGTCCAGCATATTAATCAATTCAAAGGTTTAGATCAAAATAGCATTGTTTTAAAAATGTTGCATGAGGGCAGAGGACAGTGGGTTTGGGATAATTTTGATAAATTTGATAATTTAGATGAGGATGTCAAAGAATTGGTTTATAAAAAATTTAACGAACAAGATAGGGCCGCTTAAAAAGCTTAATAAAATTGATTATTTTGGTAATACTTTAGTTAACTAAAGTATTATTTTTTTAGTTTTTTTGTAGTTTTTAGAGAATTTTTTTATATTATTCTCTAATATTAGCCAAAATAAATCAAATTAGCGTTGACTTTTGCCTAAATTTTTGCTATAGTTAATACATAAAATAAAGTTGGCAAGATTATCGATATTTTTTTATCGTGATTTTCCCAGCTTTATTTTTTATTAAGTAGAAACATATGGAAAATAAAATTCAATCATTTCGTTTAAGTGCCAGCGTTGATCCTTGGTCATTGCCTTTAAGCAATACACAGGCTAATTCTTTTAAATTAATCAAATCACAAAAAGGCTTTTTATTAAATAGTGATTATTGGTTGATTTTGAGCTTTGTCTCGGCTGGTAGTTTTTTACTCTTTTGGGTGATGAGTAAAAACATTTAATTTATCCACGAACTTTTCCCCAGCATGCGCCGGGGTCAAGATTAAATATTAATTATTAAGAAAACAATTATGTCGAAAGTAGCATCTTTCAAAATGTGCTCATCTAAAGGAGAAACAAAATTGATGAGCGGAGACTATTGGGCAATCGTCGTTTTGTGTTCGACTTTGTCTTTCATTGTCTTAACGATGATGTAGTCTATAAATTTGTTAATTAATTAAAATAAAAACAAAAATATGGAAAATGCAGAAAATGCGAGTTTAAATGTTTGCCCAAAATGTGGCACTGAAACTTGCCAATGTGTAAAATCTTTTCACTTAGTGAAAAGACGGGATCATCCCCAATTTGAAACGCATGAAAGCTGGCTATTATTAGCACTTTTCTTACTAGAAACAATGGTTTTTACGGCGACGTGAATAGTTTAAATAATAAAAATATATGAAATTAAATAATAATAATTTGTATCTTCTTCCCACTTTAATCCTTTTATTGGTTAATTGGGCTAACTATACATTATTTGTATAACAATTATTAGGTATATAATCCGGGACTGTACTTTAAAAACTTAATAGCGCGTGATATTTCTCTACAATTGAATATAGAAAAATCTTTTCTTTTTTAAAAAATCCCTTAGCAGACAACTGTTTGTTTAAGGGGTTTTTTATTTTGTGCTATAATTACTTTATGAAAGATGGTTTCACTATTGTTAACTTAATCATTAGCATAGCAATTTTTGCTGTTTTAAGCGTTATTGTTTTAGTTTCGGTTAACCCAGCCGAAAGGCTTCAAAGAGCTAAAGATACGCGCAGACAGCAAGATGTAGTGATGATAGCCAAGGCCTTAAAAGATTATAGCCTAGATCATCAAGGGGAGCTACCATTTACTGGTGATATTAGTAATCGCAAAAGAGTCTTATGTAGTGATGCTACTCGTTTGACCTGTGGGGCTGATGCCGATGCTTGCTTAGAGATTACTAATACCGATTTTTTAAATTCTTATTTGCCAACTTTGCCGATTGATCCAGAAAAAACTAATGCGGCTGATTCTGGCTATTATATCCAAGGTGATGTCAGTACTGGTCAGCTGACCATTGGCGCTTGTGACTATGAACAAGCAGCGGTGACGCAAGCAGCGAGAATAAAAGCTACGGTCTTAAATTGTGGCACTCAAGGTATCGCTTATAATGGCTCGTGCTGGTACCTTGCTGGCGTAGCCGGCAGCTTTAATTGTTCATATGTTTGTGGTGCTGGTTTTGGCTTAACTTGTGATAATACTGTGTTGCCAACTGCAAATGCTTGTGAGCTCAATCGTTTTTTTGGCACGCATACTTGCACTAGCTGTACAGATACTACTACTTATGGAGACTATGCTTATTCTCCTGGTGTTTTAGCTAGTAATTCAACTACCTGCGTAGAAGATAGGGACTCTAATATTTGTGGCGGTACAACATCAGCTTCTTATAAATTGATTTGCCCTTGTTATTAAATAAAATTTTTAAAATACTCCCCCTGACGGGGGAGTATTTTGTGTAAATAAGGGAAGAATGCTAATCGTTAAAAACGGTATTTTTTATTTTAGAGCATCTGTGTTATAATTTAGTAGAAATAATTTATTTTTACCCCATGAAAATTGCTAATTTTAACTATTCTTTAGGCAAAATATTTTTGCTTTTATTGATTCTTAGTCAGGCGGCTATTTTTGTCAGTCTTAAAGCAGCAGCGCCAAATAAAAATGAAGTTTTGCCGGCTAATTTTTTCTTAAGTCAAACAGATTTTAAACCAGGGGATAAAGCAGTTTGGCTAGTTGGTTTAGATAAAAATAGTAGTTGGCAAGTGGTGAATTTTTTACTCGAAAATAAAGAACAAAATATTAGTTTATATTTTCAGACTTTTAAAAATGACGAAGGTTTATATCAAGCGGATAGTTTTTGGGATACGAGTGACTATCCAGGAGGAAATTACGCCTTAAGTGTTGTTGCTCAAAACTTTGATGAGCAAGGAAAGATTATTACTCAAGAGCAATCAGATTTACAAACATTATATTTAGCTAATCCAGTGAATTTGGCGATTAGCACCAATGATGATAGCGCAGATAAAAACAGTACTTCTACTCCAGATGATAGCAATGCCACTAGTACGCCAGTTGCGGTTGAGGAGTTTTTATTACCGCCTGCTAGTGCAGAAGTAAGTGGTCAAAATATTGGTTTTTCTCTTAAATTAAATCAAGTGATAGCTAGTGAGCAGATAGTTGGGGGAGCGATTTTTGCTTTAGATGGAAAATTAGCCACTACTTTGACCTTGACTAAAGAAAATAACAGCAGCGCGATTTATAACGGTGTCTTAGCTGATTCTAGCTTGTATGCTAACGGAGATTATTATTTAGTGATTTGGCTCAACAATGATCAGAACTATATTTCTGAACCTTTAGTTTTTAAAATCAATAATATTGCCGAAGAAGAAGTGACTACTGATCCAAATAATTATCAAATCACTTTAGTTAGTCCGCAAAACAATAGTCAGATTACAGAGCAAGAGTTTTTGGTGAGCTTAACTACAAATTTTGCTGCTAATTCTTTAGGTTTTTTACTATTCAAAGAAGATGATCCGTCTATAGGTAGTGAATTTACTATTGAAAAAAATGATGGTTTTACTTGGAATAAATTAGTAGACTTGGACAATAGTTTTGCGACAGGAAAATATGTTTTGTCGAGTATTAGCGTAGATGTAAATGGAGTGATTTACGAGCAGGTTTTTAATTTAAATATTGATTTAGGTGAAACATTTATTAATGCAACTAGCTCAAATCCTTTGTTGCCAGCTTTACCAGGCGATGAAAATAGTAGCTCAACCAATGCTACTTCAACTGATGAGGAATTTGCTACTTCAACAGTAGAAGTTATTTTAAATCCCTATCTAGATGATTTGTGTTTAGCCGAAAACATCAGCGAGGCTAAAGCTTGTGAAGAATATTTGAGTCGCGTTTATGTCGAGAAAGAGTGTGAGCAAGCAAATATTTTTAATCTCAATGATTGTAAAAATTATACGGCGGAAAAATATTTACCAAAAATTCAGTGTTTATTAAGTGATCAAAATCAATGTCAAACCTTATTACAAACAGATTATCTAAATCGTTTAGCCGTCAAAGAACAAGCCAGAACAAAAACAGCTGATATTTTGCAAAATAATTTACAAAAAAATATTTCGGTTAAAGATTTGCAAGCTAGCTTGGTGAGTGGTGGTTTAAATAATTTTTTACCTTTAAGTGAAGAGGCGACGAAGTCAGTATTTTTAGCAGCTGCTGAAAGTAAGACTGTGCTCAATACTAGCGGTGAGTTAGCTTTTTCTACTAATGCAGTTTTAGTTTTTGATGCTGACGCTGACGCTTTGAGTGATGATTTAGAGCTTTATTATGGCACTGATTTAAACAATCCTGACTCTGATAGCGATGGCTATTTAGACGGTCAAGAAGTGGCCAATAATTATAGTCCTTTAGGCGCCGGAGCTTTAAATAAAGAAAGTAATGATTTGGCAAAAATTTTGAGCCAAAAATTAGCTTTAGCTCAACCAAAAGTCAATGCTAGTAGTACGGTTGAATTAAGTGTTGATCAATTTTCTAAAGTTGAAAATAGTTTGATTTTGACAGGTAAGGCACCGGCCAATACTTGGCTTAATTTATATTTTTATAGTCAGGTGCCATTATTAGTTAGCACCAAAAGTAATGATCAAGGAAATTGGTCTTATCAACTAGAGCAAGCTTTAGCGGCTGGTGATCATCAAGTTTATTTAGCGATCAATGACAGTGAGGGAAAAATCATAAAACAATCAGCACCTCTGGCTTTAAAAATTGATCAAAATCAAGTAGTGGAACCAACGGTAAATAATGTTAATGATGCTCAAAACATAGTTACTAATAATACAAATAAGAATAATTTTTGGCTAACTTATCGCTGGTATATTTTAGCTTTAGGTATTTTAATCATGTTTTTGTTATCAGCTTACTTATTTTTCAAATTTCGTAAAGAGAAAAATACACTGTAGAATTTTTTAATGAAAAAATATTATTTTATCGCCGATACTTTTAAAAATCGCATGATAGTTAGTTTTTTAGCTATTGCTATTTTATCAGTATTTAATATTTGGTTTATCTATAAAGATCAAAATAACTCAAAAGCGGCTCAACTGCCACTGACTTTTTTTATCGATAACAGCTTGAGCACTGATTGTCTCACTGGCACTGGTAATTATGATCCAGTTATTAGGGCTTGTATTGGCTCAGCTACTGGTTATAAAGCCTGGCGTAATCCAATTACAGCTTTGTCTTGGATTCAAGATGCTCAAACTGCAGGCACTATTGATACTGGTGGACATACTATTTATTTTCGAGCCGGCATTTATCGTGATTATTTAAATAGTTATGTTTTACCATCTGGCCAAGAAAATGCTTATAATAAAATAGAAGGGTATCAAGAAGAGGATGTGATTTTATCAGCTACTAATCTTAAAACTAACTGGGAAGATGTTAGTAATGGCCTTTATCGGACAACTTTAACGGGCTCTGAAGATGCTAATAAGGGTGTTTTTGAAGATTATCAAGCTTTATATAGTGCTCGTTATCCAGAAGATTATCAAGATTTGTTGCAGGCTGATGGCGCATCTGGAGATTTTAGTAGAGAATATTTAGTTGATTGTCAATTAAATGAGTTAACTAGTGAAAAAATTATTGGCTCTTGGGCACAAGTTATGGTGGAATATTTTTGGAGCAGGAAAGCTAAAATAGTAAGTTATGACAGCGAAACTTGCCGAGCCACTTTTTCTACTAGCACCTCTACTCCTAGTGAAAATAATTTTTTAGAAACTAATGCAGATGGTAGTTATAAATATGGAGATACTGCGAGTGGCCCCTCAGATGATAGTAAGTATCGTTTAATTGATAATATTAATCTTTTAGATACGCCCGGAGAATATTTATATCAGTTAGGGGCGACTGTTCAAGACCCTGATTATGTTTATATGAGGCCAATCTCTGGTGAAAATCCAAGCTCACATATCTGGGAAGTTTCTTCTCGCTCTGTGGGAATATTATTTAATAAAGATAGAGCAAGTGGGGATAATGTAGAATATATAGAGTTTAGAAATTTTGATATTAGGTTTTCTGGTGGCCATGGTTTATATGTTTCGAATAATAGTTATTTTAATAATTTAGGTGCCATGCCTAATAATTTAGTTTTTGATAATTTACATATTTATAACAATGCTAGTAATGGAGTTTATTTTTATTCTTTCAATAATAATATAATTTTTAAAAATTCTTTAGTAGAAAATAATGGCGCTGTTGGTTTATATTATATTGGACCATATAGCTATTATGGTTATGACGAAAGTGGAAGTAATTATTATACAGTTAATTCTGAAATTTATAATAATGAATTTAAAAATAATGTTTCTTGTGGCACTTATTCTGAACATGTAAAAAATGTAAGTTATCACGATAATTATTATGAGGGAAATGGTTTATTTAATTTAAATTCTGTTTTTTCTATTCATGGTTCTTCAGATATAGAAGTTTATGGTAATCATATGTTTCAAAATGGTGGTAATGGTATTTTACTAGAAGGAACACCAATTTACAGAGTTCATCATATAAATATCCATGATAATTTGATAGAAGAAGCAGCCTATTTATCACCTGGGTGGGTAACTGGTGTATGGTTTTCTGATGCAGATGATAATACTTTGCATAATAATACTATTTATTCGCCAAATGGCGTGGCTTTACACATTGATTCTGGCCAAGGCAATAAAGCAACCTATAATAAATTTTTAGATATTTTTAATAATATTCCTACCACTAGTTATGGAGCAATATTATTAGAAAATGCAGATGGCACAGATCCTGACACTACTTGGCGCTATGCTATAAACAATACCATAGCTCATAACCTTTTTGTTGGGGATTTTAAATATGGTTTAAAAGTTTATATGGATATAGATGATGCTGATGGTGCTAGTGTACAAGGAAATGTGGTGGCTAATAACATTTTTTATTCTACTAGTAATTCAAAGGTGGTTCCTGTCAGCTTATTATATGATGTAGATCATTCTTTAAATACTTATAATAATAATATTTATTATGCGCCTTCAGCGTCTGAGCTCAAGTTTATTTATCAGGCTCTGCATAATCCAGCGACAGCTGAGCATACTTTTGCTAATTATCAAACACAATCTAACCAAGAATCAAACTCTCTCAACACTAACCCATTATTTACTAATTTTGTCAGCAATATTTTTACGCTCCAATCTAACTCTCCAGCCAGAGATAGCGCTATGCTTCTTGCAGATATCAATGACTCTAACTATCAAGGTTCAGGCCCAGATATTGGTCCATTAGAATATGCAACAGGTCCAGTTTGTGGTAATCATCTCCTAGAGAGTGGAGAGCAATGTGATGATGGTAACACTACAAATAACGATGGATGTTCTTCATCGTGTCAGACAGAAGTAGAGGAAGAACCAGGTAACGGAGGAGGCAACAACAATGGAGGTGGAGGAACTCCACCACCAGAAGAACCAGAGATAGCTTGTGGTAACTCTATCATAGAACAAGGAGAACAATGTGATGATGGTAATACTAACAATAACGATGGATGCTCTTATCTATGTCAAATAGAAGAAGATAATACTCCTACTACTACCCCTAATATCTTAGATATCTCTAAACTCCAAGGAACAATAGTAAAAACTTCTTTAGACCCTAAAGTCTATTATATTAATACTAATAACCAAAGATACCTTATCCCTAACCTTAATACCTTTAAATCATGGTTTAAGAACTTTAATAATCTTACTATTATAACTCCTCAAACTCTAGCTTCTTTTGAATACAAAGGAAGACTGACAGTTAAACCAGGTAAGCTAGTCCAATTTAAAAACTCTAATAAAGTCTATGCAGTCGAACCAGAAAAAACCTTAAGATGGATAACTACAGGAGCTACCTTTAAAGACTTTGGTTATGACTTTAAAAAAGTAATAAGCTTACCAGAAGAAGACTTCCAATATTATACTCTAGGAGAAGACTTAAATAACTCTACTGTACATCCTACAGGACAATTATTAAAACATGGTAACTTTGCTCCCATCTTCTACATTAAAGATAATATTGAATACTGGATTAAAGATGAAACTACTTTCTTATCTCTAGGCTTTAAATGGCAAGATATTATTACTATCCCTGTAAGGTATTGGTATACAAGAGTATTAGATAACTTTAGCTTTAGATTAAAAGATAGATGATACCCCCTCTAAATCTCCCCCTTCGTAAAGGGGAGACTATAAAAAATAAACAAAAAATACCCCCGCTTCCGCGGGGGTATTTTAGGAAAGTTTATTTTAAATGTTTTAAGTCTAATTTTATATTTTTACTTTTCTGTAAATAATTACCGATGACTAGCAAATTGGCACCAGAGTTTTTTATTTTTTGGAAGTTTTCGGCATTTACTCCACCATCGATTTCAATATTTATTTTAGGATATAGACGACGGAGATTTTTTATTTTGCTTAAAACTTTTTCTTCAAATTTTTGGCCTTGTTTACCGGGATAAACTCCCATGAGCATCACAGTATTTATTTTGCTGATGTTATTTTTTAGTACTGATAGTGGAGTATCAAGATTTAAAGCGAGTCCAGTTTGAATTTTTTGTTGTTTTAAAAAGTCAGCCAGACAGGCAATAGCTTTATTATCACTTTCTGCTTCATAATGCCAAATAATTTTTTTGACTTGGGTGAGCTTAGTCCATTCCGCTAAATGTTTGGCGACATTTTTGACCATTAAGTGTATTTCTAGCTCATGATTTTTGACAAATTGACTGATATGTTCTGGCTTAAAAGGTGTGGCAGTTTTGACAAATTGTCCATCAGTGACATCGATTTGGATATAAGAAAAAAAGGGGGCTACTTTATTCCATTGGCTGACAAATTCACTTTTATTTCTTGCTAAAACTGCGGGGATAATTTTAGTTTGTTTGTTCATCCTAGTTTATTTAGTTTTTGTATTCTTCTTTTATAGCGAGGAATAGCCTTGAAAGGGCTATTTAAAAAAAGTTTAATAAAATTTTCAGCTTGTTTTAAGCTTAAACCTCTAGTCATTAAGCATAAGACATTGATATCTTCATCTTGGCGTGCTTGTTTGATGCTCGTTTCATCGTGACCAAAAGCGGCACGTAAATGTTTAAAGCGATTAGCCGCCATGACCATGCCTTGGCCACTGTCACAGCACAAAATACCACGGCTGTCTTTATTTTTTTTCATCATCAAAGCCACTCGTTTAGCATAATCAGGATAATCATCAGCTTCTTCGTGTTTTAAATTTCCTTGATCACTGACTTTGTGGCCTTGGGCTTGTAAACTGGCTTTAATTTTTTCTTTTAATGCCCAGCCATCATGATCAGCTCCTAAATAAATAGTCATAAAATTTTATAATAATATAGATAATTTAGCATATTTTGAGGAAATAGTGAAGTGTGCTAAGATGATTTTATGCGTGTACCGATCAGAAAAGTAGGAGCTTATCAAAATCTAAAAACAGACTCTTATCTAACTCAGGATAAGTTTTTAGAATTACAAAATAAATTAAAAAAACTCAAAGAAACAACAAGACCTAAATGGATAAAAGAAATGCGTTTGGCTGCCAGTGACGGAGATTTTTCTGAAAATGCTTCTTACCAGATAGCCAAAGCAAAGCTCAGAGGCACAAATCAAAAAATTGATGAGCTAGAATATTTGCTTAGCCGAGCACAAATTATTCCAGACAAACTTGACAATAATATAGTGAGATTAGGCCACAAAGTAGTTTTATTAAAAGGCCAAGAAAAATTTGTTTTTCACATTTTAGGTGCTACAGAGACTAATCCTGATCAAGGCATCATTTCTTTTAGCTCGCCCCTAGGCCAAGCCTTGATGGGCAAAAAAGTAGGGGATACAATAAAAGTGAAATTAGCAGACAGAGAGATTGAGTATAAACTAGTAGAAATAAAATAATCCCGCCATCGGCGGGATTATTTTAAGCTTTAGTGTGTTTTTTCTTGGCCTTTTCCTCTAGCATCACTTTCTTTGCTTCCAGTCTTTTCTTAGTTTTTTTGGAGCTAGATTTTTGTGGTCGGCCATGAGCATGTTGTCTTTTTGACATATCAATTTAAGATTATTTTAATAAATATAAGCTATTCTAGCGTTTTATGGGAATAAAAGCAAGGGCTAGAAGTGGGTTTTGTTTTTTTAAGATTTTTGTTATGATAAAGCCATGAAAAAAATCTTCTTAATTTTAGTCTATGCTTTTGCTGGTTTTGGCTTTATTATGGCCCTTGGTTTTTTCGCAGTGAAATTTGAGTGGACCAATGTCCGAGGTAAAGCAGATCAAAATAGTAATGTATATAACAATTTTGAACTCAAAGAAAAATTACTTTTAGCACAAAATAAAGACGTAAACTCTACTGCTAGCAGTACGGATAATTTACTTAATGATTTAGAAAAACAAATTCAGGCTTTAGAGCAAATCAAAAGTACAGAAAAAGAAAATTTATGTAAGATTTTTGTAGTCTCACAATATTCAGATTTAAACGCCAAGACTATTTTTAATGTTTATCAAAAATATAGTGACCAAAAAATATTAGACAGAATGGTGTTTGCTTTTAGTTTGAAAAAAAATATGCCGGATTTTTTGGAGCAAATAAAAGTCTGCACTAGCACGGGCTTAGATGAAGATACTTTGTCTACGCAATTACAAAATCCTAAAGATCAAAATGTTTTTGTCTGGCAAAATAGTGAGCATTGGAATATCATCAAGCAAGCCTTAACTAGAGATGCTAGTCAGATAAACGAAGTAGCGCTGAGTACTGATATCGATCCCAGAGAAATAGTCTCAGTCACCATCGTCGAGCAGTTAAGACTTTATTACACCCAAAGAGAATTATTTGAAACCTTTTTTAAACCCTTAAAGATTTTAGCGAGTGCCAATAAAATGGCTTGGGGCATCATGGCTATCAAAGAAAAGACAGCGATACAGATAGAAAATAATTTGAAAGACAAAAACTCACCTTATTATCTAGGTGAGAAATACGAAAAGCTTTTAGATTTTAAAACTAATAATCCTGCTCAAGAAAGATATGCTAGATTAACTGATGATAAAAATCATTTTTATTCTTATCTTTATGGCGCTCTATATTTGAAGCAAGTCGAGCAACAGTGGCAAGCTCAAGGCTTTGATATCAGCCATCGTCCAGAGATCTTAGCTACTTTATTTAATATTGGTTTTAAAAATTCTGTACCGAAGGCTAATCCGGCTGTCGGTGGCTCGACGATGAACATTTTGGGACAGACTTATAGCTTCGGTTCTTTAGCGCACGAGTTTTATTATTCTGGAGTGATGGAAGAAGAGTTTCCTTTTTAAAATTTAGCTTATTTTTTAAAAAAGTCCTAGCGTTTGCTAGAACTTTTTATTTTTAATGATTTTATTTTTAAATTTTCATTATCAAATCCTCACCAAACCATTTTTTGTAGAGCAAATCGTATTGGCCAGATTCTTTAAGATTTAAAATTGCTTGATTGATTTTCTCCTCTAATTGGCTAGGTTGTTGCAAAGCAATTCCATATTGTTGTTTGTCAAACATCTCGCCAACAATTTCTATGTAATTATCCTTATCATTTTTTTCGTAATAAAGCACAGCAGGTGCATCAAAGACAACTGCGTCAACCTCTTCGTTTTTAAGTTTGATATAGGCTTCTTCAATTTTTAAAACAGCAACGATTTTTGCACCTACCTTTTTAAGAATGCTTTCACTGGTAGATTCTCCAACTGTAGCTACTCTCTTATTTGACAAATCCCCACTATTATTGATTTCGCCTTTAATTTTCTTAGCCGCAAGAAATGCAGTAAATTGAGCAACTGCTAAACTAATCATTATTACGCCACCAAAAATAAGGGCTATAACAATAATTCTTCCGAGCCATGAATGCGGGACATAATCTCCATAACCAACTGTAGTTATAGACACGACTGTAAGCCAGAAAGATTCAAAAATGCCAGGGAAATAAGTTGCGCTAAAAGTATGAGTATCTTTTTCTGCAAACCATATTAGATTGCCAAAAACAAAAATATAGATAGCCATAAAAAGAATCATCGATGCGATGGTTTTGTACTCTCCAATAATAATATTTTTAAGAGTTTTAAAAAAGTTTAATTTACTACTGTTTTTATTAACAGAAATTAATATTCCAGAATCCAATGTTGCATGAGAAAAATTTATAATTTTTTCCCGACTTTCATTGATAGTTATTCCAGTCAATCCCACATCAACTTTTTTTTCTACCAATAAGGGAATAATTTTTTTAAAATTATGTTTTTCATACTCAAAATCTATACCAGTTATTTTGGCAATAGCTTCCCATAAATCTATTTCAAACCCCTTATACTTTTTATCTTGTTTAAAGACTAGGGGAGGAAATTCAGCAATAGCGACTTTTATTTTCATATTGTTATTTTAGCAGATTATCAATGTTTATATCAAGGGCTTTCGCAATTTTTAACATGCAAAGGTTTGGTTTATTTTATTCAGTGAAGCTACTTTGAATTACACAGTTTTCAGTATTTCCTGTAGTTTCACCATTCCAATAAAATTCATTTTTAAAGTTTATATATGCAGTAGAATCTTTAACGTCTGTTACAATTAAATAATTAAAGGCATGGTCCCCATCTCCCCAGTATATATTATCCCTATTGGCTACGGTAAATTTAGTTCCATACTCGAAGGAGTCTGTTGTTCCAAATTTTGTTTTTCGACCAATTACTTGAAAGCTACCATTAGGAGTAAACTCTATGTCTATGGCATTATTGTTTACAGTAATAGATTTAACATTTGTTAAATTATCACAAATTTTTTCTTTTGTTTCTGTTTTGATGTTTTTGTTTTGTTTTGTTGTTTGCGTGCAACCAACGCCTACTAATAAAATAACAGTTAAGATTAAAAATAATTTTTTCATAATTATAGTTTAATGATTTTGATAATATAATTTTTTTTCTTTTTCTATTTCTTCTTCTATGAATTTAATCTTGTCATGCCATTCTGCTGGTATGATTTCACCTATTTCTTTGGCTGTTATCATCTTTGCTTCGAGTTTACCGTAGGTACTTTTGAGCCACTGTAAATAAGAATCATCCGGCGGATAATTGAGCTTTTTCTTTTCTAAAAACTCTTTGTTAATTTCAGCAAAATTGCTCGTACCGCTAATAAATAAGGTTTTAAAAAAATTCATAGTTATATTTTATATAATCTTATTTAAGTATATCAAAAAACTACTCTTTGAGGGAGTAGTTTGCTGATGGGGTGGCTTATCAAGATGCTTGGAAAACTTCATTGTTTCTTAGCATCTGATACACCTTTTAGACAATGAGATGTATTCATATTCCATTTATCTTTTACATTTTCAGCAATAAGAGCACATATAGCTTCGTTTTTGGTATTCATGGCTATGGCATATAAACAAGTATATCTTTCCGTTTCTCTAGGGTCACCACTGACAGAGTCAGGGATTTGCAGGCATAGTTGCGGATCGTTATGTCTTATTCCTAATTCTCTGTTACAGATTATGTCACTATTAACTGTTAGACAAGTGTTTAAATCCTTATTTTTGATTGCTATTTCAAATATATTTTGTTTTTTAATATGTTGATATTTTTTTATTTGTTTTGGTGTGTATATAAATATATTAAAAATACTAACCAAAACTATTATAATTGTTGTAAAAACTGCTAATTTACGGCTAATATTTTTTTCATTTTTTGCTAAAATGTAATGAGCTATATTTAATAAAAGCATCACAGTTAATATGCCTATATTTATCATTAGCTCCTCTTGGGTATTAATAGCCTGTTTATTTTCATCAGTAAATTTTGATAGAAGTAAGAAAATATAAACAAGTATAGAAATATAGATGATATATATTGTTGAGTAAACTAAACTGATTCTTTTTTGTAATTTAAAATTTATTTCATTATTTTTATTTTTTTTGCTAGCAACTATAAGTTCGTAAATTAAGATAATAATAATATCAATTATAAATATTAATATCCAAAGATATATAAAAACTATGGCACCTAATTCCCAAGCGGCTAAATTACCAAAAATAGACACCCAGGCAAATGGAGTGGCTCCAACTATAAAAGAAACTATTATTAACCAAAAATAAAAAATAAATCTTTTGTTAAATAAGTGTTTTCTTTCTGGAGTTTGTAACATATCAAAATTTTGCATACTTTATATTTAATAATCCTATTTAAGTATATCAAAAAACTACTCTTTTAGGGAGTAGCTTATTGATGGGGTCAGTTATGTGAGTTTTTTAGAACTTTTGAGTGGAATAACCCAGATAATTATACCTTAACGACAGGTTTGTCATTGGGGTCAAAATAATTAATTTTATATTCATACAGGCCAGGAAATCTCCCAGGAGAATAATCTAAGGGTATGTTATTATTTTTAGCAGTAATATACTCAATGATTTCTTTCTTATAATCTACTACCTGTTTATTATTAATAACGGATGCGGTGGCTCCAGTTAAAAGATCAGCTAGCTGTAAGCAGCCCAAAACTTGGGATGCACCTTGATTGCAGAATTCTAAACTATGAGAAAACTTGCTGTCACGTGCTACTATTTTTATCATTTTGACTCATAATAATACTTTAATTGCTACTAGAATAAGCATAGCAAAAACTTATTATTTTAGCTATCCTGGTTCTAAAAGCACCCCGAGTCAGGGTGCTTTTATTATTGTAAAACAGTAAAGCTAATTGGAAAAATTTTGTTTAATCTAAATGCTCAAATTCCTATTTTAATAAAATAAAGGCGTCGTCCCCGAAGGAACGACGCATATCGTTACACATCATTGCGCATCAAGTAGTTTACGTAACTCCTTTTGCGTTAGATGTGGTTGTTCAACAACAAGGCTCTGTAGGCGCTGAATGCCCCCAACGTAGGCACTAACCTGATAAAACATGTGGTCACTGAAGAAAACGACTCCAGGATGCACATAGGTGGTATCCTGAGTGAATCCATGGAAGTAGAAATCTCCAAAAGGAACACCAGAGTAGTAGACTAGGTAAGCATCAGGTGTTATGGGAGCTCCTGATTCTGCTTGTGTCACCGGTGACCAACTCAAATGTACGTCCATGTTGTTTGAGTCAATCAACAAACTATCAACTGGCAATGGCGTTTCTCCACCATATCTACGATAATGCCAATCACTTAAACCAACGTAACCATTATCATTAGTCTGGATGACTTGTTTCGTATAATCACCTTCAATACGCCATATTTCATTGCCTCCCTCGTCCGTTTTCATCAAACCTATCGGGCCCTCTCCAGCTATTGTAATGATGTACCCGCCATCAGATGTCTGTTGAAAATTGTTTGGAGAGTTAGAATATAACCATGAATAAGTTTTTGTCCATAAACTATCTCCATTTTGATCAGTTTTTATGAACCAGATATCAATAAAGTCCACTGGAATTGGATCATCTATATATCTCGCTCCAATTATGGCGTAACCACCATCTAATGTTTGTCTGACGCCACGTCCAGATGCAAATCTATGAGGACCAAAAGTATTAGTCCAGATTAAAGACCCCTCATTATCTATTTTTGAAAGAAATGCAAAACCATTTTCATAATCTCCCATTGTGCCAGTTACAATATAACATCCATCATGTGTCTGCTGTACTGAACTGCTATTTCTATCCAATCCAGTAAATGATTGTGTCCATAGAGTATCACCGATATCGGTTGTTTTAACAATATAATTAATTCTATACCAATCAATATCTACAGTTGCTGTCATTATATAACCGCCATCGAATGTCTCTTGAATAAAGTGGCCATAAGACTCTGCACCAATATACAAATCTCTCGTCCAGAGCGTATCTCCATTTTGAGTAATCTTCATAAGGAAGATATTATTTAATCTACCACCCGTAATAATATAACCCCCGTCGGCGGTTTTGTTTAAACAGCGACAGTCTCCACCGTATGTTCCTTTAGACCATAAGGTGTTTCCTTGCGAATCTGTTTTCATCAACCAATCTGCTCCGAGAAGCAGATACCCGCCATCAGATGTTTGTTGAACATCTCTGCCATTTTCAATGTCCTTAACCCAAAGCAAATTTGGACCTTGAGCCAAAGTCTGTGTTGCAAAGCTGATCAGCAACACAATGATGAGTGAATAGAGGTGCTTCATCGATCTTCTCCATTTGTTGTTGAATTGTGAGGTACGAAATCAATAATAAAACTAACGTAAATTATGTTTATTGTCAATCTAAATCATTTCTATTCCCATTTGGGATTAAATAAAAAAACCGCTAAGATTAGCGACTTTTTTATGGGGTGTCTAGAGGGAATCGAACCCTCATTAGCGGTACCACAAACCGCTGTGTTAACCGTTACACCATAGACACCATGTAAAAAAATTATGGCCTGCCAAGCCGAAGCTTGAACGAAGGCTGGTGCCCCCACCAGGACTCGAACCTGGGACCGTTTGCTTAAGAGGCAACTGCTCTACCAACTGAGCTATAAGGGCAAGATAAAACTATTTTTTCCTAACTGCTTGTCCCGAGCGAAGTCGAGGGAAGCTATAAGGGCAAGATAAAACTATTTTTTCCTAACTGCTTGTCCTGTCTTCGACTCTGAGGTCTAGCGACATCGTCGCTCAGACTCGAAGAGAGCGAAGTCGAGGGAAGCTATAAGGGCTAATAGATAATATATTTTTAATGAAATGATGGTGCCCCCAGCAGGAATCGAACCTGCATCTACAGCTTAGAAGGCTGCTGTTCTATCCGTTGAACTATAGGGACATAAAATACGGTTTAAACACGGACTAGTATAACAATAAAGTCTATTTTGGTCAATGTCAACGCCTCTTTACCAAAATAGGCCTTTTTGATTATAATAGCCTTATGTTAAGTCTCGCTACTATCACTATCTTAGCTTGGGCAAAAATCATTGGTTTTGCCTTTGTTTTTCTAGGTCTTTATTTTATTTGGACTAAAAAGTCAGTTAATTATTGGGTATATAGCACAGCTTTGGTTATTATCTTGTTTTTTTGGGTTTTTTCTAAGCCCTTGCAAACTATGTTTTGGGGCAATGTCGGTGATGAGCTTTTGATTTTGGCTTATTTGTCTAAGACTTTATTAGGTAATTTAAGCCATGATTTTTACTATGACTGGTTGCCACAGTTTTATCCGCCACTATATTTTTGGCTAGCTGGTATTTTTGCTAAGCCATTTGCTGTGAATGCTATTGGTGCTGCTAAAGTAGGTGTGCTCGGTACTTTACTAGTTTGGCTACTAGGCGCTTATTATTACCAAAAGCTTTGGTGGCAAAAAATTTATCAAAATAAATTTGAATTTAAACAAATTATAGAAAATAATTGGTTTTGGTTTTTATTTCCAGCACTTTATTTTCTTAGTTTAGATTTTGCTAACATTATTTTTAAACCTTACGAAGCAATCTCGGCTTTATTCGGTGTGATGTTGCTATCTTTTTTTGCTCGCGCACTTTGGCAAAAAAATTGGCCAAATAAATATTATTTATTTTTTGGTATCAGTGCTGGTTTGGTATTTTTAACTTTTTATTTTTGGTTTGCAATTTTGATTCCGGCTGTCTTATTGATAATTATTTTGAATAACTATTCCGCCTTCGGCGGAATAAGACTCGGGGTAAATTTAAAAAGAATATTTAAAATATTTTTAGTATTTTTGCCACTCGCTTTAGTTTTTGTTGGTCCATTGGTTTGGTCATATTTTAAATACGGGATAGAAAACGGGCAGGCGACTCATTTTGTAGCAGAAGATTTCTTTAGTTTTTTGCCTTGGCAAAATTTTAGCTTGCAAAGCTTATTATTTTTACTAGGCCTCGCTAGTTTATTTTTATTTTATAAAAAATCAGCTATTAAAAGCATGGCTTGGGTGCTGATTTTCAGCTTTGCTTATCAGATTTTTAACTTAATTTTATTTATTAGTGGTTTTAAGCCCATACAAGCTTCTAAGCCATTTTATTTTTTAGCCACAGCAGCTTTGAGTTTTTCCGCTACTTATTTATTAGTTCATTTTTATCAAAAATATAAAGCTATAAAATATAGCAAAGCTATTTTAAGTCTAGTATTTATTTTGTTGAGTGGACTTTTGCCACATTTTAGCTTTATCGAAAAGCCAGAAGTTTTAAGGCAAATAGAAGCTGATTTAGTCAGGCCAAAAATCGCTAGTTTAGCTAAAGATTTAAAAGAGGTGGTGCCAGATTATCAAAATTACACTTGGCTATCTTCTGGCTCGTCAGAGCTAAATGCTTATTTGCCTTTATCTTATTATCTAGCAAACTCTATACATTTTAGTCATCATGCTGCTTTGTTTAGTGAGCGTTTGACTAAGCTAAAAAATCAAGAATTAAACCCAGAAATAAATGCTTTATTATTGTATGATGATGGTCTAAATAAAGATAATTATATTTTAAATTTTTGGGTAGATAATTATCCAAATGGTGGTAAAGATGAACAAGTTTATTTAGCGAAAAGTTTGATTATTGATTCAGAGTGGAGTTTGGTGTATATTAAAAATAAGTGGTTAATTTTTTTAAGAAAATAAAAATTTTATGTTAGTTAATATCATTTTAGCGACGGTTTTAGTTAGTTTAGTTTCTTTGCTTGGTATTTTGTTAATTTTTAATCGCCCAGTAAAAGAAAAATTTTTACGAATTTTAATCAGTATTTCAGCCGGTAGTTTATTAAGTGTAGTTTTTTTGGATTTATTACCAGAGGCGATAGAGGCCGAGCTTTATGAACCACATTTAATTTTTGGTGTGGTCTTGGCGAGTATTCTTTTTTTCTTTTTATTTGAAAAAGTTCTACACTGGCATCATTGTCGTTGTGAATATCATCACGAAGAATCAAATCCTAAAAAACATTTGGCTTATATTAATTTAATAGGGGATTTAGTTCATAATATTGTTGATGGTTTCTTGATTGCCGCTTCTTTTATGTTAGATTTTCAGACTGGTTTAGTAGTGACGACAGCTGTTATTTTGCATGAAATTCCTCAAGAGGTTTCTGATTTTGGTGTTTTACTTTATGCGGGCTTGAGTAAAACCAAGGCATTGCTAGCAAATTTATCAGTGGCTTTAAGTGCAGTTTTGGGAGCAGTGGTTTTTTATTTTTTTGGGCAAAGTTTTGAAACAGCTGTGCCTTTGATGGTAGCTTTTGCGGCTGGTAATTTTATCTACTTGTCAATGTCTGATTTAATACCAGAATTACATCATGAAAAAAATCCCAAAGAGATTTTCAAAAATTCTTTATGGCTTCTAGTTGGTGTCTTATTGGTTTATAGCTTGATTCAAATTTTACCACACGCTCACTAAGATAAAAAAGATCGCCAAGTAGGCGATTTTTTGTTATACTAAATTTAGTAAAATATAATTAAAGAAAAATTTATGAAATTTAAAAAAATGCCTTTGCCACTAGTCGCTTTTTTTCAGGCGCTATTGATTTCTCTATATTGTTTTGCGGTGGTAAACTTTATTAACTGGGTAGATAAAACAAATTTTGGTGAAAATCTTTATGGTCCTTTAGTGATGTTGTCTTTATTAGTTTTTTCAGCAGCTTTGTGTGGTTTCTTGTTTTTTGGCTATGCTATTTATTTATTATTAGAAAAAGAAATAAAAAAAGCCTTAGTATTATTAGGCTACACTTTTTTATTTTTACTTTTATTTATTTTACTAGCTTTTTTAATGATCGTATAATTTTATGAAATGCAAAATTAAATCTTGGCCAAAACTATTATTCAGTTTATTTATTACCCAGGCAGCTGGTGGTATAGGCTCTATTTTTACCACCCCTAAAATTGATACTTGGTATGAAACTTTAAACAAGCCTTTTTTTCAGCCACCAAATTGGCTTTTTGGTCCAGTTTGGACATTATTATTTTTATTGATGGGAATTAGCTTGTACCTTATTTGGACTGGCAGCTGGCATCATAAGCTTAAAGAAGAAGCTTTATTAATTTTTATTGCTCAGCTAGTCTTAAATGTTTTTTGGTCAATTATTTTTTTTGGTTTTCAAAATCCAAGCCTAGCCTTTTTAGAGATTTTAGTCTTGTGGACCAGTATTTTGTTTACGATTTTATATTTTGTTAAGCTGAATAAAACAGCGGCTTATTTATTGGTGCCTTATATTTTCTGGGTGTCATTTGCTAGTGTGCTAAACTTTGCGATTTGGTATTTAAACTAGAGGAGAGTTTTACTTTTTTAATTTAATATGTTAGTATACCTATACCTATGGTATAGGTATTTAATTTTAATTTAATTTTATGGATAAACAAAACAAAAGTTTGAGTGCTTTAAAAAAAGCCCAGAGTTTACTTGCTAAAATTATTGAGATGAAAGAGGATAATAAATATTGTATAGATATTATGCAACAAAATCTGGCGGTGATTGGACTTTTAAAGTCAGCTAACCAAGAATTATTAGCTGATCATTTGAATAGCTGTTTTAAAGCGGTGATGAATTCAAATAATACTGCTAAACAAAAACAAATGATTGAAGAAATTTTGCAATTAAATAAATTATCTTTAAAATAAAATGTCAGAAGTAAAAAATAAAAAAATATATTTATCAGGACTTACTTGCGTGGCTTGTGAAAATATCATCAAAGAAGAAACAGAAACTGTGCCTGGTATTATCAGCGTCCAAGCTTCTGCGAAAACACAAACAGCAGAGATCATGTATGAAGGCGACTTAGCTTGGCCAGAGATTAAACAAACTATTGAAAAATTAGGCTATCAGGCTACTTTAAAAACAGAGGATTTAAAGCCAAAAAAGAAAGCTAGCCCAGAGCAATGGCTTTATGCGTTTTTAATAGTACTTGGTTTATATTTAGTTTATCGTTATTTACGGTGGATCGGCTTATTAGACGGGCTCAAAATAGACGCCAATACGATAAATCAAGGCTCGGCTTTTTTTATCGGCGTCGTTGCTTCTATGTCTAGCTGTTTAGTAGTGGTGGGAGCAGTAGTTTTATCTTTTGGAGCTAAATATAAAAGTCAAAATAGTAGCTTTTTAGCTCAAAGCAAACCGCACCTGCTATTTCATCTCGGTCGACTAATTACTTTTGCTTTAGGGGGCGGAATTTTAGGTCTAGTAGGCTCTTGGTTTAGCTTGTCTGGCTCTTGGTTTACTTATCTTACTATTATCGTTGCTTTGATTTTGTTGAGCTTAGCTTTAAATATTTTAGACCTGATGCCGTCTTTGACAAAATTTGGTTTTCATTTACCAAAATCGAGTTTAAAGTTTTGGGAAAAACTAAAAAATTCTAATCATCAACTAGCACCTTTGCTTTTAGGTTTTGTGACTTTCTTTTTACCTTGTGGTTTTACGCAGAGTATGCAAATTTTTGCTTTAGCACAAGCAAATTTTAGCTTAGGAGCTATGACTTTATTTTTATTTGCCCTAGGCACGATGCCGGTTTTATTTATCTTAGGTTTGTCTAGTACGAAGATAAAAAATTTGAAAAATATAGTGCTAGAAAAAGCTTTGGGCTTAATAATTTTGCTTTTTGCTCTTTATACACTCTTAGCCGGGCTTTCACATTATGGTTTAGGCTTGCCATTTTTTTATAAAAATCGAAATCAAGCTATAGTCTATCAAGATAATATACAGACTATCAGCATGGCTGTAACTTATCAGGGTTTTGAACCAAATGTTTTTAGGCTAAAAAAAGATGTGCCTGTTAAGTGGCTTATTGATGGCCAGAAAATTTCTGGTTGCACCAATCAAATCATTGTGCCGGATTTAAATATTAAAAAAGATTTAGTAGCTGGCGAAAATATAATTGAATTTACTCCGACTAAAGCTGGTAAAATAAATTTTTCTTGCTGGATGGGTATGGTAAGGGGACAATTTATTGTTGAATAAAGTGTATTTAAGTAAATTATATGCAAGAAGTAAATATAAAAATTGCTGGCATGCACTGTGCCTCATGTGCACATACTATTGAAAAAAAATTTCAAAAAACAGCTGGCGTTCAGAAAGTAGCTGTTAATTATGCTACGGAAAAAGCCAAAATTGTTTTTGATGAAAATAAAACTAATCTAGAATTTTTATCAGCGCAAATCAAGCCTTTAGGCTATAGTTTATTAATAGATAAAAAGTCAGAGAATAAAACTCAAGATAAATACGCAGCTATTTCAGCTATGAAAATAAAATTATTAACAGCTCTGCCTTTGGCAGCTTTTAGTATTTTTGTCATGACTTGGGATATTTTAGCAGAGTGGCAAAAAGTGCCAGAGATGTCTGAGTTTTGGTTTGAATTTTTTCATCACTTGCTGCCAATTTTTGCTACTTATGTTTTATTTATCGTTGGCCAGCCATACTTATTGGGTGTCTATCGTTTCTTACGTTTTGGCAAGGCCAATATGGATACTTTGATTGGCTTGGGCACACTATCTGCTTTTTTATATAGCTTTGTAGTGACGGCTTTTGAAACATCTCTAGCTCCATATTTAAATGTGAACCAAACTTATTACGACATCACTATCGTAGTCATTACTTTTATTGCTTTAGGTAAATATTTAGAAGCCAGATCAAAAATAAAAACTGGCGATGCTGTTGCCAAGCTTTTAAATCTACAAGCTAAAACTGCTTTAGTATTGCGAGACAACAAAGAAATAGAAATAGCCATTGACCAAGTATTGCATGACGAAATAATCATCATTAAGCCAGGAACAAAAATACCAGTCGATGGCCTGATTATAGAAGGATCTTCATATTTAGATGAATCAATGGTGACTGGGGAGCCAATGCCAGTCAAAAAATCTAGTGGAGATTTAGTGATCGCTGGTACGTTGAATACAACTAGCGCCTTTACTTTTAAAGCTACTAAAATTGGCGCAGAAACCTTACTTGCACAAATCATCCAAATGGTAGAAGAGGCTCAAGGAAGCAAAGCACCGATTCAAACAATGGCTGATAAAATTTCTGCTGTTTTTGTGCCAATAGTTTTAGTTTTAGCTTTTGTGACTTTAGGCGCTTGGCTTTTGATAGGAGTTAATTATTTTAGCTTTGCCCAAAGTTTATCTTATGGCTTAGTTTCTTTTGTCAGTATTTTAGTGATTGCTTGCCCTTGTGCTTTGGGCTTGGCTACGCCAACTGCTATTATCGTGGGAGTAGGTAAAGGTGCACGTGAAGGTATTTTAGTCAAAGATGCAGCCACGCTAGAAAAACTACATAAAGTAAATACAGTCGTGGTAGATAAAACTGGAACATTGACTTATGGCAAGCCAGCTTTAGTAAATTTTAAAAATTTTTCTAGCCAAAGTGATGATGAACTATTAAGCATTTTAGCGAGCTTAGAAAATAAATCAGAGCATCCATTAGCTCAAGCTATTCTCACAGCGACTAAAGAAAAAAATATTAGTTTTGAGTTAGTTGAGGATTTCGAAACTATAAAAGGTCAGGGTTTAAGAGGTCTAATTAATAAAATAGAATATTTTGCGGGTAATGTGAAATTAATTCAAGATTTAAAAATATTTTTTGACATAGCTTTAATTGAAGCAGAAACATTGCAAGGTAAAACACCGATTATACTAGCTACTAAAGAAAAAGTTTTGGCGATTTTTATGGTCGCCGATCAGATTAAACCAGAAGCAATGGAGGCTATCAAAAATTTACATAAATTAGGCATCAAAGTTGTAATGCTCACAGGGGATAATAAAAACACCGCTAATTTTATAGCTCAACAATTAAATATTGACGAAGTAGTAGCAGAAGTTTTACCACAAGACAAGCTAGCTAAAATAAAAGTTTTGCAAGCAGAAGAAAAAATAGTGGCGATGGCTGGTGATGGTGTCAATGATGCGCCAGCTTTAGCTCAAGCAGAAGTGGGAATAGCGATGGCGACTGGCACTGATGTGGCGATTGCTTCAGCTGGTATTACTTTATTACATGGCGATATTTCTAAACTAGTCAAAGCTATCAAGCTTTCTAAAATCACTATGCGAGGCATTAAACAAAATTTATTCTGGGCTTTTATTTATAACATTATTGGCATTCCTTTAGCGAGCGGTATATTTTTTCCATTTTTTGGTTGGCTTTTATCGCCAGTATTTGCTGGGCTGGCTATGGCCATGTCTAGTGTTTCAGTGATCAGTAATTCTTTAAGGTTAAAGTTAAAAAAACTGTAACCCCCTCTAAATCTCTCCCTTCGTAAGGGGGAGACTACTCAAAACAACTCCTCCTCGAATCCCCGCGAAAGCGGAGAAGGGGAGGACGGGAGGTTAATTATACTAAAACACCCCCGCAACGCGGGGGTGTTTTAAAAAAAACTTTATTGCTCTAAAGCGAATTTAAATAAATCTTCAGCTGGTCGGTGTGGTAAGTGGCCGATATTATTTATATAGTTTATTTTGACATAGCCATTTTTGTCTATGACAATTTTGGAAATAGAGGACTGATAAAGCTCAATAGATAAAAAGCCAATCACATCAGTATTTAAAATACTAGTCAGCATAGAGCGAATGACATTGCCATGACAGAAAATCATGATATTTTTGCCTTTGTTTTGTTTCCAGATATCAGCTAAAATACGACGATAGCGTGCTTGCAGAACGTTAAGACGTTTATCCATTTCTTGATAGGCTTTGATTTTTTTGATGCGAGTTTTTTCTGACATGTTGAAGTATTTCATTTTATACCATTCAGTCCAGTCAACTTCATTAAATCTTTTATCAATGATTGGTTCTAATTTTCTTTTTTTTAAAAATATTTCAGCTGTTTGTCGAGCACGAAGAAGTTCGCTAGTGTAGACTATTTGAATGTCTTTGAGAGAAAACAATTTTTTATGTAGTAGTCTTCTTTGTTTTAAACCGATTTTATCAAGAGGCATATTGTGATCTCCGACTAAATGTTGCTGATCATAGTCTGGTTTGCAATGTCTGATTAAATAAATTTGAGTATAAGGTCCGGAGCTTTCGGGGCGCGATCGGCCGTAAGCAGTAGCTTGCATCAACTTACCATAATCAATAATAGTGGTAGTTTTTTTCTTTAGCATTTTTATTTTCTTTATTTTTTAATAGCTTAATTTTAATTTTTTTTGGCCAAAAAAGCAAATGGGTATATTTTAGAAAATATGCTATAATTTTTATGTAAAATTTTTTAGTTTTATACTTTAATTTATTAAATACAAAATATATGTTCAAAAGGATATTGGTTAGTTTATTTTTAATTAATTTAGTTTTTACTTTTAGTGCTTGCACTAAAAAAGGCTCTGAACAGCCTAATGGTACTAATGTTGTTAGCCCAGAAAAAATTGATGAAGTTAATGGCCAAGGAGCCATTTTTACAGAAGAAGAAAAGAAGATTTTAGATGAGCAAGAGTATCGCCAACAAGCAGAGGCTTATAATTGGATCAAGTCTTCAGAAGTGGCAAAACACAATACTAAAAATGATTGTTGGATGATTGTTAACGATCGTGTGTATGATGTCACCAAGTATATTAATACTCATCCTGGTGGGCCAGCTATTTTAGCCGGTTGTGGTAAAAATGCTACAGAGATGTTTTTTAAACAATCGGATGGTACAGCTCATTCAGAAAAAGCACAAAGCATGTTGGAGAAATATTACATTGGTGATAGAGATATGGAAGAATAAAAAAATATCAAAATATAAACCTTGAGCACTTGGTGTTTTGACAATTTATTTTTATTGAGTTAGATTGAAAGCAACAAAAAGCTCATTGACAGTCAAATCACAAGCAGCAGAGGAGATATGAAGATGTCGAAAGCCTTGCCTATTCCCATGCCACACATTATTCGCCACGTTGGTTACGAGTGTCCGTATTGTGAAGGTGAGCTCATTGCTCATCGTGGTGCTACAACATGGTATTTGCTTTGTAATAGTCACCCGTGTCCCAGTGCACATATGTTTTATTTGTCAGAAGAAGAGGAGAAGCTCATCTGTGAAAAAAATCTTGTTTGATTCGTCTTTGCTCATCTCGCGTGCGGGGTGAGCTTTTTTCTTTGTCTAAATTTTGTTATACTAAAGCTAATGAAAAAAATAAACACAAAAAATTTTGTTCATCATCAAGACTCTAAATTATCCTCTAATATTCGAGAGATAATTTTTGGAGCAGAAGACGGCATGGTATCAACTTTAGGTGCGATCACTGGTATTGCTGCTGGTACCGCAAGTAGCAAGATAGTTTTGTTATCTGGCTTAGTGATTATTGCGGTAGAAAGTATTTCTATGGGCATTGGCTCTTATTTGTCTAATAAATCAGTGATTGATTTAAGCAAAAGAAAACTATACGAAGAAAAATTAGAAATAGAGCATTTTCCTAAAACAGAAAAGAAAGAATTATTAAATATTTATTTAAATAATGGTTGGCCTTTTAAAACCGCCAAATTGATGGTAGCCGCAGCTAGCAGAAATAAGAAATTAATGTTGCAAGAAATGGCTTATCGGGAATTATCTTTACCACCAAAAATTGAAGATAATTCTTTGACTGGTGGTTTATTTATGTTTGCTTTTTATATCATTGGCGGGACCATCCCATTGTTAAGTTACGTTTTTTTATCTATTCCCCAAGCTATTTATTTTTCGGTTGTAACTACTTTATTTAGTTTGTTTATTTTAGGAGTTTTTAGTACCAATTTTACTAGATTAATTTGGTGGAAAGCTGGATTGCAAATGTTTATTTTAGCTTCAATTGCTGCAGCTGTGGGTTTTATTGTCGGAAAAATAGCAGAAAATATTTTTTAAATTTAGATTATGATAAAAAGTTATAAAAATTCAGTTCAACAAAAAAAATTACGTCAGACTACAGAGTTTTCTGATCACTCTTGGCTTTCAGTGATTGAACCAAGTAAAGAAGAAATAAACAAGTTAACCAAAAATTTGAATTTATCGGCAGACATTTTGGATGATAGTTTGGACAAATATGAAATGCCTCGTATCGAGATAGAGGGTGAAAATGTTTTAGTAATTTTGCGTACAATAGTTGAAGAAAAAGGCTCATACACTACTTATCCTTTGACGATAATTTTTCGTCCAAAATTATTAGTGACTATTAGTCCGGTGAAAAATATTTTATTTGAAGATTTTGTCAATCAGAAAGTAAATTTCTTTACTACCCAGCATTCTAATTTATTAATCAATATTTGTCTACGTGTGATTTATTATTATCAGAAGTATATTGTCATTTTAAATCGCAAAGTGCAAAAAGAAAAGTCACAAATTCATGGTATTGGTAAAAAAGATATTTATGAGTTAGTAGAAATTGAAGAAAGTTTAAATAAAGTCATCGCTGCTTTGACGCCGACTATCAGTACGATTAAAAAACTATTACAATATAATTACATTCATCTTTATAAAGAAGACAAAGAATTAATCGACGATGTCTTAGTCGATGGTGAGCAGGTTTTAGAATTAGCTAATACGAATTTAAAAACAGTCAGAAATATTCGTGACGCTTATACGACCGTGATGTCGATTGAGCTAAATCAGACAATGAAACTTTTGACCTATATGACTGCTTTGTTCACTATCCCAATGTTGATTTCTAGCATGTATGGCATGAATATCAAGCTACCTTTAGCTGATTGGCCGCATGCTTTTTTGGCAGTTTCCGGCATAGCATTATCTTTGGTGATAGTAGCTGTAGTCATTTTTATTTCTTTTAAGAGAAAGATTTAGATTTTAATTAATTTAAGAAAAAAGTAAGCTCTTTTATAGGGGCTTATTTTAGCTATTGACAAATTTTATGATTAGTTGTAGGTTATTATATTATGATCTTTCACAATTTCACATAGATTCCAATGAGAGTATATCTCTATTGGAGGAAACGAAAAGCAGGGATCATGCACGTGGTTGCTTTGATTGGCGCTGTGTGTCTCATAAAGGGAAAGGAGAAGCCCCATGAAACGCTTGGATTCGTTGAAAGCCTGGCTTCAGGGCCCTGAGCCAGGCAGCCCAGGACCAGTAGGACATCTCAAGTCCGTGCTGATCATGGTGCTCTTGTGCATCGCTGCCGCCATTTTCAACGGTGGTTGTGGCAATCAGGGGCCGTTGGACAGCAACCAGCAGGAGAGCCTCAGTTCATTCGGTCAGTCCAACTTTGACGGAGGAATGTCCTCCGATCTGGCGCTCGGTTTGCCGACCGAGGTTTACCAGCACGACCAGATCTGCCGGGAGTTTCTGCCGGTGATGATCGCTTACCTGGAGAAGCCGGCCAGCACAAGAGAGGAGGTGTGGTCCGACTTGGCTGGTTTGTTCGAGGAACGTTATGGTGTGGGCACCTGGCCCAGCCAACTGCTCATCGAGCAACTCTCGGAGGATGGTTCATCGGTACATTTGCCGGGCGTGCCCAGCAATCTTCGGGACATCATTGGTCGCATCAATGGGCTAGAGCAGCCTTTCAATCAGGTGCTTTCCCGAGGTGAACCGATGGCGTTGCTCGAGAAGGAGATCAACAAGTACGTCAAGGTAAATCGAGGTCAAGACCTCGGTTATCTATATGTATTGTTGAGTTCCATGTCCCTCTACCGCAACAACCCTGACTACGCCTGGTTCGTTGACGAGTTCAGCGAACCTGTGGCGATAACCGGGATACCCGACTGGGCTCTGTGCGACACCGCCGGTGCAGCCATTGGTGGTGGTGCTGGTGCGGCAGCATGTACTCTCGGGTACTTCATCGGCCGTTGGTGGGACGAGCATTATTGATATTGCTCGTTAGCTCAGGCAATACGTTCATTCACTGACACAGATTTTTAGGAGGATCTCATGCGACGCAACACGATCGTCACCTGTCTGGCCAGCATTTTTTTGTTGGTCAACCTGGCCATGGCCCAGACCACTGGTCTGTCCTTCGACACGAACAAGCCGACCATGACTTCGACGGAGGTCTTCAATCACGTCTACAACGACATGGTCACCGAATACGGTCCGACCTTCAAGGACGACTTGAGGGCAGACTGCCTGATCGGAGCCGGGCCGATGCTCGATGAGATGTCGAATCGTCTCGATGCCTACAACATCGAGGGCATCATCCAGGCCGAGGGTCTCCGCGTGACCTGGGGGCAGGTTGGCAAATGCGCACGGGTGGCATGTGCACTCATCATCGGCATGATCGTCGGTTGTTGAACCACAAGGTCTACAACGGCATGAACGCTGAATACAGGCCCCGGCTTCTCACGAGAGAAGTCGGGGCTCAATTTTTTATAAATTTAAAAACAGCCAAATAAATTTTATTAAACGCCCTACGGGCTGAAAGCATAAAATTTATTTGGCTGTTTTGATTAAAGCAAATCCACCACTAAAACGCCTTCACCACCTTGGGCAAATTTTCCTAAAGATACTTTAGCTATACTAGGATCTTGACTCAAATATTTTTGTAAGAGTGGTTTAATGACAGCGCCATTTTTTGAATGCTTGCCTTGGCCGACAATAAAAGCTATTTTAGTATAATTATTTTTTTGTGCATCTTTGATAAAATCATCAGCTAAACTATAAATTTTTTGTGGACTTAAAATACCCAAATCATGAAAATCAAGTTCAGCTTGGATTTTATTTAAATTTTCGTATTTATTAGCCATTATAATTTTTGATAATAAAATTCTGCTGCTAAATCACTTTGGAAATGCAAAGCTTTTTTTATTTGTGCGACTTGTGCGCCATTTTGTTTTAAGTAATAGGCTAAAGTATGGCGTAAAACTTGAGGATTAAGGCGTAAAACATCAGACATCTGATGACTGTATTTTTCAATGATACGTTCAACTGATCTAACAGACAAAGCTTGGTTTTTATTTTTGCCAGCGTGGTCAAAATTGATAAATAAATATGGTGATTCGTCTTTTCTTTTTTGTAAATATTTTAGTAAATAAAATTTAGTAGTATTATTTAATTTGGCTTCTTGTTTTTGGTAAGAAATTATATTTTTATTTAAATTTAGATCTTTTTTTTCTAGAGAGACGATAGTTTTAGCTTTAAAACCACTGTAGTATAAAATTTCTAATAAAATTTTATCACGCAAGCTGAGCAAATCACTGGGGTGGGGGAGAAGATTGAGATATTCGCTTAATTGTTTTTTAGTGAGGACATGAATGTTTTGTTTTTCGATAGACAAGAGCGTGATTTGCTGTTTTTGTTTGCTAAATTTTAAGTAGTCGTTGATGACGCTCAAACGTAAATTAATAGTAGCGATTTTTTTGTATTTATGTAGCAAAAATTCACGATATTTTTCACAATTTTTTGGCGTTATTTTTTCTTTATCTAAATAAGCTAAAAAATGTTTCAAGTGCCAGAGATAAGTGACTTGACTACTTAAAGATATTTTTTTAGTGTGTAAATATTTTTGGTATTTTTTTATATTTTCTGCTTGTGTCATCTAATATATTTTAGCACATAAAATTCCTCCCCCCAAGGGGGAGGAATTTTAAGGGCAAGGTTTAGTTTAGAAAAAATATACTCCAAGGGGGAGGAGTTTGACTAGGGTTGACTTTTACTAGCAAAAATGCTAATATGGCCTTACTTATTATTAATTCCCCCAAGCTTGGTTTAAGCCTTATTTCGTCTAACTTGTCTTGCCGTAGCTTTAGCGAAGGCAGAAAATTAGCTTAAACTCGGTGGGTGGAGCAAAGGAAAATTATGTTAGACAAGAAAAAGAAATTGAAGCTGGTAGAACAGTTTCGCACTCACAAAAGTGACACTGGTTCTTGTGAGGTGCAGGTCGCTATTTTGACTGAAGAAATCAAAGAGTTGACCAAACATTTAAAGAGCCACAAAAAAGACGTTTCCTCTCGCCGTGGACTACTTGCTAAAGTCGCTTTAAGACACAAGCTTTTACGCTACTTGGAGAGAGAGGATGAAAAACGCTTTTTGAAACTCGTCAAAGCTTTGAAATTAAAGATTGCTAAAAAGGAATTAAAGAATTTTGAAGATTACTTTGAAGCAGAGGCAGAAGAAAAAGAAGAGTTAGAAGACGAAAAATAAAATTATATCCGCCTCCGCCTTCCCTCGGGATCCGAGTCTCTCGGGATCGAGGATCGGCGGAGGCGGTTTAATTAAGATTATTAAGAGTTGTTTTTTGACCGACAGACGATAGGCTATTAGTAAAAACTGTTTTTACGACTAAGAGTCTAAGGCTTGTTGGTGCAAAAACGCTCAAAAAAGAAAGGACATTTTATGTCAATCAAAAATTTTAGCCTTGAGTTGGCGGGCAGGACTTTGTCAGTGGAAATTGGCAAGCTAGCCAAACAGGCTCATGGCTCCTGTACTGTCACTTATGGTGAGACAGTAGTTTTAGCAACTGCTGTGAGCTCATCTGCTCCTCGCGAAGGTGTAGATTTTTTCCCTTTGATGGTAGATTATGAAGAGCGTTTATACGCAGCTGGTAAAATCAAAGGTTCACGTTTTATCAAGCGTGAAGGCCGAGCCACTGATGACGCTATTTTGACCGCTCGTTTAATAGATCGCTCTATCAGGCCACTATTTAAAGAGTCAGATAGAAACGATGTGCAAGTCGTTGTCACGGTATTATCTTATGATGGTATCAACAATCCAGAATTCCCTAGCGTTATCGCAGCTAGCATTGCTTTAGGTATTTCACCAATTGTTTGGGACGGACCACTAGCTGGTTTGAGTGTCGGTTGTATCAATGGTGAGTGGGTGATCAATCCGACAGTGGAAGCAAGTGCTAAAAGTGATTTAGAATTATTTGTGGCTGGCTCTGCCGATGAAGTGATCATGATCGAAGCTGGCGCCCAACAAGTGACGGAAAAAGAGATGTATGAAGGCATTGTCTTTGCTGGTAAACATATCCGTAAGTTAGTTGAATTTGTCAAAGATATTATCAAAGAAGTTGGGGTCAAAAAAAATGAATCTAAAGTAGAAGACCCAGAAATTTTAGCTTTAAAAGATAAAGTCAAAGCCAAGGTCCAAACTTTTTTGGATACTAAAGATTTAAGTATTTGTTTTAATCCTGATAAATCAAAGATGAAAGCCGCCATTGAGGCTATCAAAGAAGAATTAAATCAGATCTTAAAAGCTGACAATGAAGTTTCCAAAGACATGCGTGCTTCTGGTGTGGCTTCAGTAGATATCGCTTTAGAAGAGGCTTTTAAAAAATTAGTTTTAGAAAAAAATCAGCGTCCAGATGGTAGAGCCTTTGATGAGATTAGATCATTGTCTGCGGAAGTAGCACTTTTGCCACGCACCCATGGCTCTGGTTTATTTTCTCGTGGTGAAACACAAGTTTTATCTATCGTCACTTTAGGCGCACCTGGCGATGAGCAAACTTTGGATAGCATGGAAGAAGCTGGTACCAAAAAATATATGCACCATTATAACTTCCCTGGCTTTTCTGTCGGCGAAGTAAAGCCTTTGCGTGGCCCAGGTAGACGTGAGATTGGTCACGGCGCGCTCGCTGAAAAAGCACTTGTGCCAGTCTTGCCAGATAATGAAGATTTTCCTTATACCATTCGGGTGGTGTCTGAGGTATTAGGCTCAAATGGTTCATCTTCACAAGCTTCTATTTGTGGTTCTACTTTATCTTTGATGGATGCTGGTGTGCCGATCAAGGCTCCAGTAGCCGGTATTGCTATGGGTTTGGTGATAGATGATAATGACAAGAAAAAATATAAAATTTTGACTGACATCCAAGGTATTGAAGATCATTCTGGACATATGGATTTCAAAATTGCCGGTACAGCTCAAGGTATCACCGCTATTCAGCTAGACATCAAATCAACTGGTATCAGCTATGAGATAGTAGAGGAGACTTTGCTGGCTGCCAAAGTAGCGCGCGAGAAGATTTTAGCGATCATGGCTCAAGCGATTGCTGAAGTTAGACCAGAGTTATCTGTTTATGCACCTCGTATCACTACTTTACGTATTGATCCAGAAAAAATTAGAGAAGTTATTGGCTCTGGTGGAAAAATTATCAATGAAATTATTGACAAATGTAATGTCGCTATTGATATCGAACAAGATGGCTTGGTGATGATCACTTCTCATGATTCTGAAGGCGCTAAACGCGCTGAAGAGTGGATTCGTGGCATCGTCAAAGAGATTGAAGTGGGAGAAATTTACGAAGGCAAAGTTTTACAAATTATTACTGACCGCAATCGTGGTACGGAGCTAGGCGCTATCGTGGAACTCGCTCCTGGTAAAGATGGTATGGTACATATTTCTCAGATTTCTCATGAACGCCTTGCTAAAGTTTCAGATAAAATCAAGCTTGGTGATGTAGTCAAAGTAAAAGTCATGGAAGTAGACAAAGAAAAAAATCGTATTTCTTTATCGATGAAAGAGCTTTTAGAAAGACCAGCTTTTAGTTCAGAAGAAAAGTCAGATAGAGCACCAAGAAAACCATTTTTTGGTAAAACATCTCGAGTAGAATCGAGAGATAAAAAATAATTATTTAGCGTGAATTTTTTAGAGTATTTTATTCAAAAGAGCAAACGTTCGCAGATGCTAATCTATGCGTTTGCTCTTTTGTTAGTTGTAGCTTTTGGGATGATTTGGTTTTCTTCTAAAGCTGAGCAAAGTTTACTGAATTTTTTGCCAGCAGAAACTAGTTTTTATTATCAATGGTCAGTGGAAGCAAAATCTGAACAGCCAATAGTAGCTTTTTTACAAAATAATTTGCAAACAGCAGCCAAGACAGACTTAGATATTTTAGGGGCAGACTTTTTAAAGCAAAGCAAAGATATTGTTTGGTTTAAATTAGCGAACAGTGAAGTAAATTATTATTTATTTAAAGCTAAAACAAGTTTTAATAAAAAAGAAATAAAAAATTTACTAGCTGATAAAAATTTTAGCTGGCATTTAGTAGCTAAAAATATTTTAGTCGTAGCTAATCAAGCTGATTCAAAATTGGACTTTGTTAGTCAGGATAATGTAAGTATTGTGCCTCACTTTTTTAATCCTAGTGGGGAAAATATTTTTTTTCAAGCCGAAAAACCTAAATTTTTGACAGATATTTTAGCTCAAGTGGGAGACGATGCTTTGTTTTCGGGGGAAAAACTTTGGTGGCAAATAGATGCCAAACATAATCTAAAACAAATAAATATCTATCAACTAAACACTAAACAAGAAAATGTTGATTCAGTTCAAGGCTTAGCGTGGCAAGATTTAAAAATAATTTCTAAACCTAGACTATTATTGTTTGGACAAAATTTTAGCCATGACAATATCAAATTTTTGCAAGAAAATATTTTAAGTCTCGTAAATACTCAAGCACCACACTTAAATTTTGGAGCTAATTTTTGGCAAAATTATGCCAGCAACAGTTTTTACTTTTTTGATCAAGACGGTGACTGGTATTTGAGTAAAACAGAGGATTGGTATCCAGCTTTAAGTTCGCTAAACTCTGAATTTGAGCCGGTGACTAAAGTCAGAAGCTTACCAGATGGCACTTTGTATACCGAGCTATTAAAAAATAAAGAAGTTAAAGTAGAAAATTTAAGCTGGCAAACTAAAGCCTATTGGAAAATGAGAGATTTTTATGGTGTAGATATAGCGGAGCAACATTATTTAAGTAATTCAGAGGTTTTAGTCAAAGATTTATTAGCTGATAGCGCAGATTTTTCTGATCAGTTACAAAATTGTGCGATCAATGAAGATGAAAAACTTACTAATCTGATATTTTTGGATAAAATAGTAGCTAAACAGTTAAGGCTGACTAATTTTTTAGGCGAAGTTGATAAATTTGTCTTATTATTTGAATATCAAAGCCCCCAAACCCAAGGTTTACGTCTTTGCTGGCAATAGTGTGGATATTTTTCAGTGCCTGCGGCGAGTTTATTTCGTGCTTGCACCGAGTGTAGTCGAGTTGTGGATAACTTGTGCACAAGGTGGAAAACTTTTTGGTGATTTTGTCAAAACATGTTTTAAGATAAATTTTTTTTCGCTTACTTTAGCCAAGATTTAGAGTTGACAGAGAGCGATTTATATGATATACTTAGATTATTAATAAATAAGTTCTTTGGCAAAGATAAAGAAGTGTTCAATAATTTAGTTAGTGAATATTTCTTTCCATTCTACTGTAGGTAATTATTATTAAGGTGCGCTGACCACCTTAAACATCGCAAAACAAAAATAAAAATATAAAAAGGATCATCCTCATTTGATGAAAATGGAGATCGATACCACGATATGGTAGAGTGGCTCAAGCTTTCGAGTCAGAAGAAAGCGTCATAACGTGTTTGCAAATCAAAATCTTGCCAAATTTTTCGCCTGACATACAAGGCGGAGAACAAGTGATTTGTAGAGACGGAAGGCGCATATTCCCTAAACAATATCATTATGATTTTATGTAGGGCGCTTATGCGCCTCTTTTAGTTGCCAAAATTTTGGCTTTTACTTGATTTTTCTGGTTATTTTTGCTAAACTTGACTCTGTTAAACAAAACTATTAAAGACAAACATATGAAATTAGATGCTGCTTTTATCGCTAAAATGAAAGAGGAATTAAGTGCTCGTAAATTAGACTTAATCAAAGAGCTGAATATTGATGCTGTCAAAGTGACTGATGAAGACTATGATGCTAAGTTTCCTAACTATGGTGAAAAAGAGGATGAAAATGCTGCTGAAGTAGCTACTTTTGAAAAAAACTTATCCATGGAGAAAACTTTGGAAGTGTCTTTGTTTAATGTCAACAAAGCTTTGAAGAAAATCGAAGAAGGTAAATATGGTACCTGTGAAAAGTGTGGTATGCCGATAGATCCGAAGCGTTTAGAAGCTTTTCCTTCAGCTACCACTTGCATGGAATGTAAGAAAAAATCTCTCTAATGTCTAAGAAGCTTTTTGTTTTATTAAGTTTATTTTTATTAGATCGTGTTTTAAAAATATATTTTTGGCAACACACTAATTTCGCTTATTTAAATAAAAATATTTCTTTTTCTCTACCGATTGGCCAATATTTTCTTTGGCCAATTTTGTTTTTGTTGATTATCTTTGTGTATTTCCAAGCTTACCAGGCTTATCAAAAAAATACTAAGCATTTTTATGCTTGGAGCTTGATCTTAATCGGTGCAATTAGCAATATTTTGGATAGATTGAATTATGGAGGAGTGATAGATTTTATTAATTTACCTTATTTTACTGTTTTTAATCTTTCCGATGTTTTTATTTTTTGTGGGGTAGTTTATTTGCTGGTAGATAAGATAAAGACTAAATAAAATTTAATCATAAAACACCCCCGCTGTCATCCTCGCGTATGCGGGGAGCGGGGGTGTTTTAAAGATGTTTTTTAAGCTATTATCGGTAAGCCATTAATCTCTTCTTTTTGAATACTTTTATAGAGAGGATTTCTTTTTAAAGCTGGTCTGCCTTCGTGCTCGACAACGTAATAAGCAAAGCCCTGCATTTGTTTGACTGATTCATAGTTAGCATGACCTGGTAAACTAGTCGGATCTTTTTCTTCGAAATCTACTGGACTATCATCAGCGGTAACTAGATAGGTATCGCCAGTATTGACTGCCAGGTGTCCATAGCCAGCAGGAATAAATAAAGTGTCTCCTTGTTTGATAGGTATAGCCTTGAATTCTACTACCTCATCTGCAATCATTTCGCCTTTGTCATCAGTGGCTAATTTTTGTAGTAAGACAATACCTTGCCCATAGATAAACCAGTAGTTTTCGTCTAGTTTGCCTATATGATAGTGACCATAAGTTTTGATATATTCGCCACTCACTGTACCTGGCTCCCAGATAGTGATATTTTTTTGCTCGACGCCACCGCGGATCATGTAATAATGAAAAGCCGGACCAATGCCTTGTGGGTCCATCAAGACTTCTTGCATTTTTTCATGGGTTCTTGGGGCGTAGTGTTTTGGGACATTTGTAAAATCAATATTCATAGTATTTTTCTTATTTTTTAATATTTTAAGGGTAGCTGTAATTTTAAAAAATGGCAAGTCATTTTTATTTAAACCATTTTTTTGCACTTGGTCGACGATGAGTCATTTTTAAATCAGTGGGTATTTTGTGAGGTGTATTAGTAACTATTTTTTTACTTAGATTTTTTAAGACCTTTTTTTATTATTTTCGTCATTAATTCATTCTTGCCAGACATTCCTAAAATGCAAGCCTTGAAATAATCAGAGTCTTTGGTTTTGCTCCAGTCGATAGGATCATAACCCAAGTTAACTACCAGCAGGTCTAAGAATAAACGAATAGTTCTACCATTACCCTCACGAAAAGGATGAATAGCATTATATTCATTATGGATTAAAGTAAGTTTTTTAGATATTGTATCTTTATTATCTTTACTATTTGGTAGTTTCTTTTTTAACAAAAGTTCAAATTTTTGCAAAGTTTGATCAATGTATTTTACAGAAGCAAACAACATGCCATCTTTCGAAATATCTACATTTCTTACTTTCCCAGCCCAAGAGTATAGAGTGTGAAAAAAATATTTATGAATAGAAAATAATAAAGAAAGGTCAAATTTGACCTCATCGTCTTTTAGTAATTCAAAAAAATGTGTGTAAGTATCTGCTAGTAATAAAGTTTCAGCTTCTTCTAATTTTTTCTTATCCTTGATGCCCAGTTTATTTTCTAAAACACCATTGTCAATACCAGCTTTCTTATTACTAACTTGATACCGAGAATGCCCGATCATAGTTTTTTAAAGTTTGAATAAGTTGTTTATTTTTTTTAGCCTTACTAAAACTTAAACCTTCCATTTTGGAAGACTGTGAAATAGCTTTATTTATCTTATTTGTAGTTATTTTAAGCTTATTTTTCATAAGTTAATATTTTTAATATATCTATATATTAACACATTTTTTTGACTTTTTCAATGCACTAAAATAGCCAAATATTTCACCTAACAGACCAGCGTATGAGAAGTTGACCGTGAAGTAGCTATGATAAAATTATATCATCATAGCTACGAACGGGCAATTTGCGAAAAACAGCTCCTTTTAGAGCTGTTTTTTCTCATACGCGGTGTTGTGTGATGTATTTTGGCAGTTGTATTATGAAATAATTATTTTGAATCATTAAATATTTTAGCGACCAATTCTTTACGAGCATAGAATGCACGTGTGATTGGTCTTCTTTTGCCAGTTTTAGGATTTATTCCACCTTGTCCTTTTGTTCTAGCTTGGATCCACTTACCATCTTTGCCGGTTAAACTACTAAAGCCTTTCTTAATTAGTTTTGCTCTAATAAAATCATAGTCAGCTTTTATCTCTTTTATTAAATCATCAGTTTCAGAAAAATCTAAGCTAGTAACCTTTAGTAATTCGGCATTATCAGAATTTTTTCCATGCCACATGACCGCGCAAAAAACAATGGATTTCAATTTTTCCCACACATGACTTTTAAAGAATTCCTGTTCTTTCAATTCTTTTTGGTTAATCATTGTGATGGCCATTGTTTCCTTTGGTATTAGCTTATCTTTCACATGATAAAAACTTACAGATTTTAATTCATAAGACAGACCATTCGGAGCCTTTGAAACATTGTTTTCCAAGCCAGCTAAAAGTTCCAAAATTAAACCTTTCCAACCCTTATTTTGTTTGCCAGTTTCATAGGTTGTTATTTTTAGCTTTTTAGCCAGCTGTCTTAAATCTTGGCCAATGTATTTTTTTAAATTTTTGATAGCTGTTGCTCTAGTAACGATTTTCATAAATTTATTTTAAGATTTTGGTAAATCATTTAATCTTTTTATGGATAAGTCTAAATATTTTTTTTCTAAATCAATACCAATAAATTTTCTATCATTTAAGACAGCTGCTAAACCAGTAGTGGAGGAGCCTGTAAATGGATCCAGTATCAAATCACCCTTGTCTGTGCTGGCTAAAATTATTCTCACTAATAAATCCATTGGTTTTTGCGTGGGATGCTTACCAAATTTTTTTTCATCTTTCTTGGGCGGATATATTGCCCAGACACTTCTCATTTGAGTGTTTGGTTTTTTCAAGAAATCACTTTGCCAGTCACCATCTTTCATCGCTTTATAGTTGAATTTATGTTTTCCTTTTTTATCTTTTCTTGCCCAGATTAAAGTCTCGTGACTGGCAGTAAAAAAACGACAACTTAAGTTTGGTGAAGCGTTTGGTTTGAACCAAGCAACATCATTTAGAATATGAAAGTGATTAATTTGTAGGGCAAATCCGCATTGGTAAATAGAGTGGTATGTGCCACTAATCCAAATAGTTCCACCAGGCTTTAAAACTCTATGGCATTCTTTAATCCAAGAAAGATGAAATTCAAAGTCTTTTTTACAACCATTACTAACATCCCATTCACCTTTGTTAACACTTACCATTTTGCCGGCGTGCACAGTAAAGCCACCATTTGAGAGTAAGTATGGTGGATCAGCAAAAATCATGTCAACGGAGTTTTCTTTTGAATTAGCTAAAAACTCTAAAGAATTGGCATTATATAAGGCAAATTTCCCTTTTTTGTAGTATGGTTTTATCATGATTCAAAATAATTATTTAATAGAAAATAGAGGTATTTTCCACCTCTATTATATCATAAAGTAATTATACAACAAACTGCCAAAATATTTCATACAACAGACAAGCGTATGCGACGTCCCGAAACGAGCTTTGCGGTAAAATTGTGCGGAGCACACCGCAAGGGCGAGTGAGGGGTGTAGGCGCAAGCTTACACTTCTTATAGGATAAAATTAAAAGTGCCTAAGCTAATTTAAGCACCTTTAACTTTAAAATTCAACTAAACATTAAGTGTAAGCTAAGCCGCATACGCGGTGTTATGCGTTGTTTTGCCAAATAAATAATTACATTATTAGAGCACTTTTGAAATTTTTCGGCCACGGGCCTTGACTTTTTGGCTATGGTATGATAATATCTAAAGTCATGATATTTACTCGTGGCGAAGACGAACCTTAAAAGGAGAAGCAAACCATGGCAACCGACGGACCCACTCCACCCCCCTGTGATCAGGAAATTTTTCAGAAAGGCCAGCCCGTGGCCGCTCTCGATGCCTCGTCCAACGCGGCCGAGAACTGGGTGCAGGCAGTGGCCAAGAAGGCCCGCGCCCGCGTTGACTGGCACTACAGTGGCGGCATCGCGCAGGTGCTCCATCTAGGTGACGACGAGAGCCGAGCCCGTGTGGAAGTGGCGATGGACGAGCTCGAGCCTACCCTCAAGGGTACGGTCATGCGACGCTACAGGTCCGGCGAGTCCGGCCTGTACAGGCAGGGTGTCACTCAGACCCCTCCCGGAGCCGTCGCTTCGTTCATGGACCCGTTCACGGGCGAGGCGACTTACATGGTCAAACCCGATCAGAAGTAGGCGCGTTGCCCAACCCCAAGGCCCGTACTGGATGTTCTTCGGAACATTACAGGCGGGCCTTCTTCATTTAAAAAATTTAAAAAGGTCTCAATTGAAAATATTTTCAATTATTTGTTTGGCAAAATTGCGTATAACAGACCACAGTATGCGAAGTCACGAATGAACGTGGCGGTAAAATTTTGCGAAGCAAACCGCCTAAGTGAATGAGTGATTTGGGTGAAGTTAAAAAATAAATTTTACTTTGCTAAAGCCTTATCTTTCCCAAATTGCATACAATGTTCTAAGTAGTCTTCAGCTTCTGATGAATCTATAAGTTCAACGGCAAAAACCTCATTATTATCTTTTATTATTTGTAGGTTTTCTTTTACTAATTCTTTTTTGAGCTTATCAGCTAGGTCGGGTTCTTGCAATTTAGTAATTATATAAGAACCAAGCATCACATCTTCTCCAATCTTTAATATAAACATCGTTGAGTCGGTTGCAAGGTAAGTTAGATAATCATAAAAAGAACGATAAGCTTCACTAGCCATATTTGTTTCGTCCTCATCTGAAATATCTTTGAAGTCAGCGTTAAAAGATTGGTTTCTGTCACCAAGACTATTAAAATGTGCTGGCATTGGTCTATTTGCCGACATCACTATTTCTTTTACCCGTTCTATTATTTCTCTAGACATATATAAAATTTATTTTTTTAACTGAACCGCATACTGGGTGTTGGTCGCTGTTTCCTAAATTATTTTATAAAAGTTTTTTTGGCAGATATTTTTTAAAGATTTTTTTAAATTTTTCCTGATTTCCATGACTTGGAAATGGGATAAATTCCTTATTCAAAACTTTAATTTTTTCTTTTTTTAATTTAGGTTGAAAAATTGTAAAAACATTCTTTTTTATAATTATTATTGGAGTGTTTTTAGAAATTAAAGTTTTTATTTCATTAGTTTTATTTTCTAAATTATCACAAATTTGTTCATTTTTGTTTTTGTTACTTTTTTTATTTATTGGTTTGTCTGTTGCGTCAATTAAGTAAAAACCTTTGTTTTGAAATTTTTTAAGATATTTTTCTTTATCTCCTTTTTTGTATTCTTTTTTGAAATCAGGAAAAATTGCATCCATAATTGCTTTAAAAAGAAAATCATACCTTTCTTCTTTTGGGTTATAAAAAAATCTTAAAGATCCATTTTTGGATAGAGGAGGAGATTCTGCTAAGAAGAGACATTTTCTGACGGTAGGTTTATATGTTGCTCTTAATTTTTTTATTGTATCCATAAGTGTAAAAAATTTAGGAAATGGCGTCTAACA
>CAINYB010000023.1 GCA_903855135.1 uncultured bacterium
CTTAGCTTCATCAACTTTATCGGAAGAGCCTTGAGAAGTCATCCATTTAAAACCACCTAATAAGATGATTAAAACGGCTAAAGTACCCAAGAAGCCTAAAATCACATTGATAATGCCAGCGATGCTCTTTTTTAAATCTTGCTTACCTAAACCTAAGCCGTTGTCCGCTAAACTATTGATGCCAAAAGCAGCGTCTGCGTTTTCAGCTGTAGGTTCTGCCAAAACCAATGAAGGTATTAACAATAATAAACCTGTTAACAATTTTTTCATTCTTTCACCCCCTTTCAAAAATTTATATTTTAATAATTAACTCTTTAATTATAAAGCAAAGAAGCAAAACTGACAATTTAAGTCGCTGCCACACCTAGGCCAGTAAATACAAATCTAATAATGGCATAGCTTAAAAATATTACCACCAAACCTAAAATTGCCCAGAGCAAAGTATCACGACCACGACGGACGCGATCAGCGTTACCCGCTGAAGTCATCCAAGTGATACCACCGATTACTATCATCACTAAGGATATTGCGCCAACTACTCCCAAAATACCAGTAATAACATTTTGTACTAACTCTGGAAAAGTATCTACGCCCCCTAAAGGGTTGTATAAGGTTACTGCTAAACTAATATTTGGTAAAAATAAAGCTAAACTTATTAATAGGGTTGATATTTTTTTTATTTTCATAGGTATATATTTAAAATATAATTTATACTATTACGGTCTTGTTCTTCTTATACAAACATTAGTAGCGTCTCCTGGACAAAGAGAAGGCTCTGTTATGTCTCCGGGTAAAGCCGTGCCACACGCCCAAACATACCCAGGGTCTTTTGAACTTTTTAATTCGCATTTAGTCATACATTGATTATTTTGCCCTCCACTACAAACATAATTAGCCTGACCAGTATTACAAGCCGTTCCTTCTGCTTTATTTGCACAGCTTGCAGAATTATTTGTAGAGTTCTCAGAGGAAGAGTCCAACTCTACCGCTGCTTTATACTGTGTGCACTGACCTGTAGCATTGTCAAATTGTATACATTGCTTACCCTGTAAAAGATCGTTAACAAAAAACTCTACTAAAATATAACTCATAAAAGCAATGATCAAAGCAATCACTGTCTGCAACATAATATCTCTACCTTTTTGAATTTTTTGTTGATTTCCATAAGAAGTGAGCCACTGCATACCTCCCCAAATAAAATAAACTAGAGCCAAAGCGCCAATAGCACCGATTAATAATTTTGTCAGCTCTACAAAACCCTCTTCGATATCAGTTAAAGTGCAATCGCCCTTCTCCATGCAAGCTGCGTTTGTAATTTTATCTAAAAAAGGTTCTGCAGAAGGTTCTGCAGCATGAACAAAATACGGTGCTAATAAAAAACTAAATAAGAAAACAAAGCTTAAAAATAATTTTTTATTTTTATTCATTTGGTTTACTATAAGTTTGATTTAAACGCTTTACTAAAAATTCTAAACCGTCATTATTTAATTGAATTTCTTTTTTAAAATAGCTCTTAATAAAATCTGCTAAATAAGTTTCAGCAAGGGCTGCATTATAGCCAGAGTACCAATTATCCGCCGTCAAAACTTGGGAAGCAAAAACTCTAACCTGATCATTTTCTAGTTGTTTTTTCACTAAAGCTCGCAAAGCAGTTGGTTTATTATTTGGATCTAAATATTGATTTACTAGATTTGGATCAGTAGTTACGCTTTGGATAAAATTCCAAGCCGCGTCTTGATTTGGTGAATTTTTTGCCACGACATTGAGCCAATAATTACTATAATACTTAGTACCTTCAGCACCTTTGGTTTGGGGAAAATTTTCTAAATCCCAGTTAAATTGTACCCCACGCTTGCGTAGCTCATCAGCGTGATAGCTATAGCCAAAAAAATAAGCGAGTTTTCCTTGAGCAAAGAGCTCAAAAGCATTTGGTAAATCAGCATTCCAGCTATAAACAGCCTTAGTTGGGTCCGCAAAGTAAGTGTAAAAAGTTAAGACATCAGCAAATCTTTGGGCTGAAGTCTTATCTTGTAAAGGATTGAATTCACCGCCTTGTAACTTCACATCATTTTCCATCCATAAAGCTGACAAGATATCAAAAAAACGAGGAATATTATCAGCTCCACCCATGGCTACGCCAGCTTGATAAATTTGATTGCTTTGTCCTACTTTTACTAAGCCAGACTTTTCTACTTGCTCAACTAACTCATCTAAGTCTTTCATTGGCTCTGGAATACCAGCTTTAGTCAATAAATCAGAATTATAAAATGTCACTAAAGTGTCTACTGAATATGGTAAACCATAAATTTTATTGTCCACAACAACATCATCATTGACTACTTGGACAAATTTTTCTTTGACGTCTTGTAACGATAAGCTATTTACTGTCTGTAAAGTAGTGATGGCTTCTTTTTTTATAGTGCCTTGTAGCTGAGTGATAGGAATCTTAACTACTTTTGGCATGCTGGATAATTTGTCTTGATATTTTTTCAAGTCAGTAGAGGGAATCATAAAAATATCTGGTACACGATTATCCCAAGCAGCCGCTAGCAACTTAGCCTCGTATTCATCATAGCGAAAATTACGATAATTTACTCTGATAGTCGGATGCGTAGCTCGATAAGCAGAAATGACTTTATTCATCTGCTCTGGCGTATCCCAGACACCCCAATACTCCAAAGTAATTGGCTTAAATTGTTCTTTATTTAAAACATTTTGTTTACAACCAAAACCAGCGCTAAAAACTAAGGTGCTCAATAAAACTAAAATAAATATTTTGTTAGGCTTCATAAAAAGCTATAAACTTTTTAAATATTTTTTGAGTTGATCTTTGATGTCTTTACGGTCTCTGGCATATTCTAAAGTGGCGCGCAAATAATTCCACGGATCACCAGTGGTGAGCCACTCGCCACCCTGTACTTCTTTGGCATAAAACTCTCCCCCGGCTTTGATATAGTCACGAATAGCATCTACTATCCATAATTCATTACCTTTACCTAAGGCGGTTTTTTGCAAGACATCAATGATGTCTTGGTTTAAAATCATACGACCAAAGTCAGCTAGCTGCGAAGGTGCTTCTTTGGTGCTCGGTTTTTCAACAATGCCATCAAGCTGCATAGTTTTTTTGTCTTTCAAACTCACGATGCCATATCTATCCACTTGATCTTTTGGTACCTTTTGGACACCAATCATCAAGTGTCCGGTTTTATGATAATCGTCTAGCATTTGTTTAGCAAAAGGAATTTTTGACTTCACCAAATCATCGCCCCAGACATACATAAATGGCTCATCTTTCACTAAACTTGCCGCTGATAAAACGGGAGTGCCATTGCCATAGGGACCTTTTTGACGAACATAAATAAAATTCGCCATTTCGGAAATTTTCACAATTTCAGCTAGTTTTTCTTTTTTGCCAGCTTTATCTAAATCAGATTCTAAAGCCCAAGAGTGATCGAAATGATCTTCGAGTGGTTTTTTATCCCACTTGGTAACTAAAATGATGTCTTCAATGCCACCAGCCACCAGCTCTTCAACCACTAATTGAATAATTGGTTTATCAACGATGGGTAACATTTCTTTAGGCATAGCTTTGGTGACTGGTAAAAGTCTGGTGCCAGAACCAGCCACAGCGATAATAGCTTTACGCACTTTTTGCATGACTATATTATACTAAAATTTAGCCTTTAAGTAAAATGCAAACTGCGTAAAATACTTTTAATTTATAAAATCACTTGGCTTTTCCCCACGTATGTGGGGGAAATACTAAATATTTAAATAATTTTAAAATAATCCACTAGATTTTCCCCGCGTATGTGGGGGAAATACCAAACATTTAAAACTCTTTGAGATAACCGGCTCGTTTTTCTCCCGCGTAGGCGGGAGAAAAACTAAAGCCTTAAATTTTATTTGACAAATAAAAATAAAAGGTTAATAATAGAAATGAAGAAAAGGAAAAATGAGGCAAGATTATTTCGCTTTCTGCGAACCACCTTAAATATCAAAACAGGCTCAAATTTATATTTGGGTTTTTTTATTAAATTATCAAACATATATACTTGTGCAATCCCCGCGTCAGCGGGGATAATACAGGTAATAATATGATAAACATAAATTTATGAAATTAAAATTAATTTTAAGTCTTAGTCTACTAGTACTCCTTGGTTTTGGCTATATTGTCTTAAAAAAACCAGAGCAAGTGGCCGAGGCAGATAAACTATCAATTTTAAATGGTGAATTTCAATCTTTAAGTCAAGCCTTTGATAAAGAGACTATAACTAATGATCCTAATCTAAGATTCATCTTTGATTATGACTCAAATTATGCCTTGGTAGGCAAAGCCTGGGAAGGAGAAATAGCGGAAGACAGTGAAGGTCTCGGTGGCACTAACCTATATCTCATTAATCTTAATGATAAAAGTGAGCAGAAAATATCAGATGATTTAGTGAGTCTAGCTATTTTTGATAAAAAAAATTACTTAGTCTATTTTACTGATATATCCCAAGACTTGTGGCGTTTTGATATCGCTAAAAATAGCAAAGAAAAAATCATGGACAAAGTATCAGAGCCAGATCTATCTCCAGATGGCACTATGTTAGTTTATCAAAAACTAAATCCAAAATGGGTTAGGCCATACACTGACAATTCATTGGGTTTAACTATTTTAGATGTAAAAACTGGAGTCGAAAAAAGAATTACTAATCAATGGGAAGATTGGTTACCTTTTTGGACTTTAGATGGCAAAAAAATAATGTTTTTTTCTCTTAATGACGCCGCTCACGGTATGAGTGCACATTATATTATAGATATTGATGGCCAAAATAAAATATTACTAACTAACTTTGGTTTATATGACAGCACACAAGCAGGTGCGGTACCTATGCCTTCAGAAAAGCCGGTTTGGTCACCAGATGGTAATATGTTAGTTTATGAATCTGATAGAGAAATTTGGATAAATAAATTTAATCCAGACAAAACTAAAATTATAGAAAGCAAATTCATCACTCGTGGTAAAGAGCCAACTTGGATCCGTAATGGCACGGCTTTAAACATTGTCTTAGTCAGTGAAAATAAAAAATCAACTGAGAGTATCAATGTTGATTTGAACGGTAAAATTATTAAATAATCTCTCGACTACGCTCGAGACATAAACTTTATGAAGAAAAGTTATTTTGTACTCAGTGCTTTAGCACTACTTTTAAGCTTACCACAAATCGTAAAAGCTGATCCAAGATTTCGTCGACCACTCTCAATCAGCACAACAACAATTACTGCTTTTTATGATCATCAAGCTGGTACTGGTTTTAAAAAATATTCTTGTAATACTGTCGATAATTATAACACCCACACTGGTACTGATTTTTCCGCCGCTATCGGCACTAATATCTATGCTGCTGCTCAAGGAGGATTATATTCTAGATATAATGACTGCGCAACTACCGGCTATAGAAATAATCCTTGTGGCGGACACTATGGTAATCATGTGCGTATAGATCATGAGGGAAATATGACAGATGGTGTGGGTTGGGTGACTATTTATGCCCACCTAAAACGCGACACTGCTGTTTGGCCGATGTCAGTTTTGTGTGGTACCTATATTGGTCAAAGTGGCTCATCTGGTGACTCTACTGGCCCACATTTACACTTTGAAGTCAGAAAATATACCGGCTTAAATAATGACCCATATAGTGGTTCATGTAGTCACGCTGCTCCTCATTGGTGGACATCAGTCAATAACGCTGGCATGCCAAGTACACAATGTCAATAAAAAAATATCACGAACAAAATCCCGCCCGGCGAATGCCGGGCGGGATTAAAATATTTTATATTTTCTCTATATCCCTAATTTCTTTTTCAACGCTTAACTCTGTCCTATTTAAAGCAGCTTGTAATTTCTTAATCACTCTCTTTTCCGCTGCTGTCAAAGCACGACGATTTTTAGCTTTTTCTAGGGTCTCTATTTGTTCTCTGATATCATCACGCAAAGTATCAAAAGTTTTGTGTAGTTTATCTTCAGCTGATCTAGTTTCTTTCTTTAACTTACTCTTAAATAACAAGACTTTGCGCCAACCAAAGAGGCTCAACAAAGCTAAGGCAATAATCAAAGCCACTAAGATGATAACTATTGATAATAAATTAATAGCTTTTGTGCCAAAAGTAGTAGCGTCTGATTGTTTCACTACAACTGTGCTTTTAGCTGAAGTACTAGATTGAGCACCATTCTCAGCTACTGCGCTTGCCCAGATGCTATAAACACCTTTTTTCAAACTATCTTTCAAGGTAAAAGAGAAGTCGCCATTAGCATCAGTAGTAACTAGTTGACTGACAGCTTGATCACCGTCCCGCTCGACCCAAACTGTGACTTGTGAATTTGGTTTAGCCCGACCACGGATAATCAAATCGTCACCAACAAGCAAATTAGCTGGATAATCAGTAATAATCGGCGCCTCCAAAGGCTTTACTTCTAAACTAACAGAATCAGCTAAATAATTACCCGCCTGGTCAAAAGCTTTGATAAATAAAGTATGAGTACCGACGCTCAAAGCTGATGTGCTATAAGTTTCGCCGCTCTTGCCTGTCCAATTTTGTTCAGCGCCGTTGTCAGTCTTGATCACAAAATGATCAATGCCAGAAGAAGCATCAGTAGCGGTCAAAATAAATTTACCAATCGGATCAGTCAGATCGCGTTCGTTGGCTTGAATATTAAAATCACTTGGCTTAGTAGTATCTATTTGGAAACGGAAATGTGATACTGGCCCCCAACCATTAGCATTTTTGAGTTGTAAATGAAAATACCACACACCATCTTCGACTCCAGTCAAAGCCTTGCTACTAATCGCTGGTTGATAAACTACACTTGGTTGTGAATTTTGATTTTCTCCGTATAAAATCCTGACCGCTGTCGTGCCCGCCGGCAAAGACCAAGTAAACCTTGGGTCTGAATTGTTATACCATTTGCCTGGATCAGGGTGAGTATTAGAACTAATAGCTGAGCTGACCGTTTTATTTTGTGGCTCTTCTGCGGGTGGCTGATTTGGCTCCTCAGGAGCTTCTGTTTGCCCACCACTGATATCAAATTGAGCTTGGCCGGAACCAGTCAAAATATTAGTACCAAAACCATCGTTAGCACGAATAGAGGCTGAAGCAAAAGAAACAGAAGCAGTGCCAGATTTTTTAGCCCTAAAAACTATGCCTAACACTTTACCAGCTGATCCTGTGAAGCCAGGAGTTGGCACGCCGCCATTAAAGCTAATCGAACCAGCACCATTAGAAAAAGATGGCTCTTCTACCCATAAAGAAAAAATCGAACCAGACTTTGAGACTGACATAACCTCTAAAGTATCAGTAGGGAAATAAATAGTGCCGTCAACATTGTTAATCGCTTGTTCTTGCGTATTTACTTTGACACTGACGTTGATCAGATCGCCGGTTTTAAAACTGCCGGCCGCTGGTGAAAAATAAATAGTAGCGGCATGAGAGATTTTTGGTAAACAAAAAAGAGCCAATGCAAAAACAAAAGATAAGAAAATATTTACTTTCATTTGTTTTTGTTTTTGACCTATCATTTTTTATTTTAGCGTCTTTCTCATTATTTTTTCCCGCGTCGCGGGAAAAAATAATTCTTCAATGCTTATATTATACAATATTTTTAAAAAATAAAGAAGCTTTTTTATTTTTAATTTGTTACTTTTGGACTAGTAGGTGCTATATTAGCTGTGGCTACTTTGTGACGACTAAGCCATTCAGCCACCGCCATCACACCCTCTTGCCAAGAAGCAAAATATTTAATTACTGTTCCTGTGTTGCCAATATTACCAGGATTCATGGTGCTGACTGCTAAGCCAACTGTACCGAAATTTGACTCTTCTTGCATCAAAGCTAAAATCAAACGATAGTCAGCCTTATAAACATTAGCAGCTGCTAAAATCATCGCTGCTGTCACCGGACTATTGAAAGCTATTTTTTGAATATACTCATCTACTTCAGCCGCGGTAGTCAAAACCGGCATATTATTTAAAGTATGGCTAACTTTTTGCTCATGCAAAGGATCAGCTGAATAAGCAGTGATATCATAATCACCTAAAATAAATTTGAGCTGTAATTTATCTAAGCTAGGCTGAGCAACAACTGGCGCTGGAGCAACTACTACTTCTGGTACAGGTACTGGAGCTGGAGCAGCAATTGGTGCCACCGGCATCATCACCGGCGCTGGAGCCGGGTTCACTGGAACACTAGTGATATCAGTCACGCTAGCAACTTGTTTGGCTTTGACTGTTTTGACAGTGTCTATTTGAGCACGAATATCATCACGCAAAGCATCAATCATTTTATTTAATTTTTCTTCAGTTTGTTGATTTTCCTTCTTTGGTCTGTTGCTCTTAAATAATAAAATCTTACGCCAAGCAAATAAGACGAGTAATAATAATAAAATAACGAGTGCAACTAATACAATGGCTAAAGATAAAAAGTTTATTGCTTTCATACCTAAATTAAGCATGTCTAATTTTTTCACTAGTATAGATAATTTACCAGAGTTGCCAGACTGAGCACCGCGGCTATCGGTAGCACTTGCCCAGATATTATAATTTCCATTTTTCAAACCTTTTTTCAAAGTGAAAGTAAAGTTTCCCTCGGCATCACTGCTGACTGTTTCCATCGTCGCCTTCTCGCCTTCTTTTTCTATCCAAATCAAAACTTCTGAATTTGGTCTAGTCTTACCACTCAAAACTAAATCTTCGCCCGCGACTAATTCTTCTGGGTAGTCACTAAATATTGGTGCCTCTAAAGACTGCACCTCTAAGCTAACTGAATCCGCTAAATAATTACCCAGCTTATCAAGTGCTTTGACAAATAAAATATGTACACCTGAAGTCAAAACTGGTGTGCTATAAACTTCGCCACTCTTACCTGTCCAAGCTTGCTCTTCGCCGCTGTCAATCTTCACTACAAAATGATCGATGCCAGAGCCTTCGTCTGTAGCAGTAAAAACAAATTTGCCAATCGGATCAGTCAACTCACGCTCACCGTCTGGTTTGATACTAAAATCTTTTGGTTTTGAAGTATCGATTTGAAAACGGAAGTGAGTGATAGCTCCCCAGCCACTAGCATTTTTTAATTGTAAATGAAAATACCATGCGCCATCTTTGAGGTCAGACAAACTTTTACTACTGACTGCGGGCTTGTAGGAAACAGTGGGCTGTGAATCTGATTTTTCGTCATAAGAAATTTTTACTTCTGTGACTCCAGATGGCAAGGACCAAGAAAAATTAGCATTTGCCAGATTATACCACTGATTTGGATCAGGGTGAGTATTGGAACTAATAGCCGAACTGACGGTTTTATTTTGTGGCTCTTTCGGAGTTTCTTTAGGTGTTTCTTTTGGCTTTTCTACTGGTTGCACCGCTGTGCCAGTGATGACAAACTGCGCTTGCCCAGAGCCGGTCAAAATATTGGTACCAAAACCATCGTTAGCCCGGATAGAAGCTGAAGAAAAAGAAACTGAAGCAGTACCAGCTTTTTTAGCCCGAAAAACTATACCTAATACTTTGCCAGCTGATCCTGTAAAACCAGGTGTTGGTACACCACCGTTGAAACTGATTGAGCCCGCGCTATTAGAAAAATTTGGGTCCTCCACCCACATCGAAAAGATCGAACCTGACTTTGAAAGAGAGATAACTTCTAAGGTGTCAGTAGGGAAATAAATCGTACCATCGACATTGTTTATCGCCTTGTCTTGAGTGTTTACTTTGATGCTGACATTGATCAGGTCGCCGGTTTTAAAACTGCCGGCCGCTGGCGCAAAATAAATAGTAGCGGCTTGCGATATTTTTGGTAAACAAAAAAGGACAAAAGTAAAAACAAAAAATAAAAAAATATTATTAATTCGTTTTTGTTTTTGCCCCATCCTTTTTTATTTTTTTCTTTTGTATTTGCTACAATAATTCCTCCAATGCGAAATGGAGAAATTATTATTTCACGCTTTTATTATACAACATTTTAAAAAAATAAAGAAGAGTTTTTTTATTTTTTTCTACTCAATAAAATCCCACCATCACTCTTAGCTCTTGCTAAAATATCCCCGGCGTAGGCCGGGGATATTTGCTATAAAAATTTGCTTTGCTTTAAGAATTTGTTTTTTTCTTTTTTTTCTTTTGCCAGATGAAATAAATCACAGCAATTAATACTAAACCGATAAACCATGGCTGTAAATAGAAGGCTTTAGTATTTTTAAACTCTACCGTTTTAGCATTACCAGCTTTATCGACGGCTTTGACAAAAATCTTACTCTTTAAGCTTTGGTCAGCTAAAATGTATGGACTAACCGTAGTCACAAAATCTTTATCACCCTCTTTGACTTCATAGTGATCGATGCCACTTTCTTTGTCTTCAGCAAAAAAGCTAATAAAATATTTGCCGTCAAAAGTGTAAGGATCTTTGCCTAACTGAATAATCAAATTTTTTGGTGAGATTTTATCACTCGTTAAATTTTCTTGCCAAGTGTTTTGCGCTGGCACGCTGCCGTCAGATTCTAAAACTGTTAAGGCTACTTTTTGGTTTTGAGCTGAAGTCTTGGTACCTTTACCGTCATTTAAATATAAAATTGAATCGTCACTCAAATAAAAATTTGCCTGACCAGCTTTTTTGGCTAAAAAAGCGACTTTGACAATACTACCACCCATGGTGCCACTGGGCACACCACCAGTAAACATGATCTTGCCCTCAATGCTAGTAAAATCTGGGGTTCGTGGCCAAAGCTTAAACACTGAATCCCCAGTACTGACATCTTGAACTTGTAAAAAGGCTGGGTCAAAAATAACTAAGCCATCCATGGCATTAATTTTTTGATTTAAATCTTCTAGCTTCAGTTCAGCCACAAAAACATCACCGACTCTCACCTGACCAGTAGACAAAACAAATGAAGAAGTAGCTGCTTGAGCAAAGTTAGCGGCAAATATCAAAGCTAGCCCGAAAAAAGTAAAGCTAATAATTTTGAAATTTTTCTTAAACATCTTTTTTAGTTATTTTTTAATCGTAAACTTCACCATAGTAATAAAGTAAGATAGAAAAGTCAACAGAATCAACTTTAACATCTTTATTAATATCAACATAAGGATTGCTAAATGGTGAGGCTGTTCTCCAGAAATATAGCAAGATAGAGAAATCAATAGAATTCACTCTATTATCTTTGTTAAGATCAGCGATATGAACCGGACCATTGTCTGGTGGTGGTGGATTGACTGGTGGTGGAGTTCCACCTCCGCCTCCTCCGCCGCCGCCACCATTGTTATTACATTGGCCACAGTCAGCCGAGCAACTATTACAGGTTTCTCCACCATTACAAGAGCCGTCACCACAAGACGGACCGACTACGCCAGACTCGGCTATGAACTGTTCAGCTGATGCTGCCCAATTCACTTCATTTAAAGCTCTGGCTTTTAATTTAAACCAATAAGTACCAGCCGTCGGAACATCTAAACTCAAGGAGCGACTTAAAGTCTCGCCCGGATTAATATATTCAGTCATAGACTTATAGTCAACGTCATCATTACCACCACACTGATTAGCTTCACTATCTACCACACAATAAACATAGTAGAAGTCGCTACCAGCTGTACCTTTGTTCATAAGCTTAACACTAGCAGTCACCACAGGTATGATACGATCAGCCATAGAAAGAATCAAAACGTCAGCTGGTGAGCTAGAAATTCTCCAATAATCATTAGTATTGATTGTTTTACCACTTTCAACTTCAGTAGCCACTTGTGTTTCCCAAGTACCACCAACAGCGTCAGTTGGTACCGTATAGTTATAGTGATAGACACCAGCTGAATCTCTGATCATAGTAGTGCCACCTGGTAGTTTTTCTGAACCAGCTGAATCAGTGATAGTGATGATTGGCAATGAAGCAGAGTCAGTTGGAACAGATTCATAATTCAAGGTTGTCAATCTCACACGATAAGCTTGGCCAGTAGTAGTTTCACCGAAATCAGACATTGTCACTACCCAGCCAGCTTGTTGGCTAGATAGAGTAGCTCTGGTTTCTATAGCTGAAGCCAATGATGAAGAAGCATTTTCTACTACACTATTTGTATTAGCATTTACCAAAGTAGTAATAGAAGACGAAGCGTTGCTAATAGTATTATTAATATTTGTATTTAAAGTTGAAGTAGCGGTATCGACATAAGATTCGGTAGCAAGTTCACCGCCATCAGTCAAACTCTTGCCAGTCAATAATCTGGTGGTATAGCCCCAAACTGAAGAGGCAATGCCAGAAGTAATATTAGCAATGGTGTCTAAACTTCTACCGCTATAGTTCCAAATTGAAAATGGAATAGTAGCTGCCAATGATGATGAAGCAGTGGCAATGGCGCTATTAGTGTTAGCATTTACCATGGTAGTAATGGAAGAGGAGGCGTTATTAACTATACTATTAGTGTTAGCGTTGACTAAAGTTGTGATCGACGATGAAGCATTATTAACTACACTATTAGTGTTAGCATTTACCATGGTAGTAATAGAAGATGAAGCGTTGCTAATAGTATTATTAATATTTGTATTTAAAGTTGAAGTAGCGGTATCGACATAAGTTTCAGTAGCAAGTTGTCCTCCATCAGTTAGGCTCTTGCCGGTTAATAATCTGGTGGTGTAAGACCACACTCCGCTAGTAATATTAGTGATCGTATCTAAACTTCTGCCGCTATAATTCCAAACTGATAGCGGGATAGTTAAAGCCAATGATGAAGAAGCCGTAGCAATAGCACTATTAGTATTAGCATTTACCAAGGTGGTAATAGAAGACGAAGCGTTGCTAATAGTATTATTAATATTTGTATTTAAAGTTGAAGTAGCGGTATCGACATAAGTTTCAGTAGCAAGTTGTCCGCCATCAGTCAAGACTTTGCCGGTCAATAGTCTAGTTGTGTAATTCCACACTGAATAGGCAATATTAGAAACTGCTCCATTTAAATTACTAACTAAATGCTCGCCCATACTGCCAACACTGAAGACAGTTGACGAAGCTATGTTCCAAACACCAGTGGTAATATTAGTGATCGCATCTAAGCTTCTACCGCTGTAGTTCCAAACTGAAAAGGGAATAGTAGCTGACAAAGAAGATGAGGCTGTCTGGATAGCACTATTAGTATTTGCATTCACCATCGTGGTGATCGATGATGAGGCGCTGTTGATATTGCTATTAATCATGCTTGTGACTGAAGAAGAAGCATTGTTAATAGTATTATTAATATTTGTATTTAAAGTTGAAGTAGCGGTATCGACATAAGTTTCTGTAGCAAGCTCTGTATTGTCAGTCGTCAAGTGTTTACCAGTCAATAGTCTAGTAGTATAAGACCAAACTCCAGAAGTAATATTAGCGATAGTGTCTAGACTTCTGCCGGTATAATTCCAAATTGAAAAAGGCAGGGTAGCTGATAAAGAAGATGAAGCTGTCTGGATAGCACTATTAGTATTTGCATTCACCAAAGTTGCTACTGCGTCAGCTACTTCAGAAGTAGAGCCAGTGGTCGTGGCGATGATAAAAGTCTTATCTCCCCTGACCAAATCTACACCCGCTGTACCACAAGACATCGTAGCTGGCCAAGTACCTAAAGTCGCGGAACCAGCAAAATTATAATAATGCCAACCATTAGCATCTTCGGTCATCAAAACATTATTTACTATCAAAGAGCCACTAGGATCCCAAACATTAATATTACAGTCAGCCGTTGATGGTGTATAATCATCTTCATAAATAAATTCACCAATAGTAAAAGAAGTGCTTGGTGGATAAACAGTAGCGGCGGAGGCTGTAAAAACGAATAAAAAAACAAAGACAAACACCATGAGAAAATATGTTTGTAGCTGTTTTAAATTATGATAAATTTTTCTTGTTTTTTGAGACATTGTCTTTGTCTTTAAAAGCGTCTTGTAAATTATGAGTTGCATCTACTATCGCCTGACTAAATTGAGGGATCTTTTTACTACCAAAAAGTATCACCAAAACCACCGCAATCACCAAAAGCTCTTTTGCACCAATGTCCATATAAATTATTTTGTTTTACTTGTTTTTTCAAGGTCTGCTACCTTCTCAGTGCTAAGTAAATTATCAGCTGGCACTGTAGTATTTTCTTCTATATTAACAATCTCTTGTGGTTTTGTTTCTGGTGTAATAATTTCTTCGGTGCTAGTAGCATTTTCTACTGGTGTCACTGTCTCTTCTTTGGCCTCTTCTTTATTTTGCTCCTGTTTTGTCTCTATTTCTTGATTCAAAATACGATGACGACTGAGCCATTCAGCGACTGCCGTCACACCTTCTTGCCAAGAAGCATAGTTACGAATCGCTGCACCAGTATTACCGACGTTGCCTGGATTCATCGTATCGACTGCTACGCCAGCAGTACCAAAACGAGAATCAAGCTCCATGATAGCCATCAATAAACGAATATCTACCGGATAATCCTGCACAGCATTTAAAATCATCATCGCTGTCACTGGACTTGAGATAGCTTTAGAATCAATATACAAATCAATTTGCGAACTATCACTCATCGCTCCCATAGTTTGCAAAATATTAGCAATCTTTTGCTCGTGCAAAGGATCAGTAGCATATGTAGAAATATCATAAGCACTCATACAAGCTGTAGCACCTTCATAAATTACAGGTGTGTTCTTAACAGCTGTCATGCCAGCAGCAATCATGGTAGAAATGTCAGTATTAGTACCAGCAGCTACTTGAGTAGCACTAAGCAATAAACGTAATTTATATAAGGTATCATTGACCTGGGCTATTTCTATGTCTGTTGAATTCATGGTGTTTAAATCACCAACCATAAAAGCTTGCGCTTTCGAATTTGTCAAAAAAATTAATTTATTTTCTAACAACTGAATTAAATATTCTAAATTCATATGCGTCTAAAAATTTTTATTAATACCACATGAGCTGCTTAAAGCACTCCACCGCACTAGCACGATTAATCCACAAATATTTCAAATGATCGGCCGTCTCGATGATTTCCATACGATTACCGATCACCGCTGTCGGTGCTAAATACGGATACTGACCAGCACCATGTACCCAACTGGTCACTAAATCAAAATAATAAATTCTTTGCGTGTTATCTTTAGTAAAATAAATTCTATCATTTCCATCATAAGCATAATTAGAACCAGTGGTTAAAGTTTCTATTTGAGGGGTGATAGACAACATCTCCCAACGATTGGTAGAGATATTATAGCGATCCCAGCCAAAACTAGCACCACCACGAGGTGAGTACAAATATTTACCAGAAATAGTAGAATCAGATGTGCCAAAAATAGCCATTAAGCTAGTGCCTAAACCACGAACCGGTACATCCAAAATCGTATAAGAAGTAGAGTTGGCTACTGGTAAAGTACCAGCAACTGTAATAGTCAAAACTGTGGCTGTATTAGAACTCACGATACCCTCGATGTCAGCTTGACCAGCACCAGCTGTTTTTTTGACACGACGACCAGTGTGAATATTGACAGCCCAAGTTTTACTAGAGTCAGCAATAGCAGTAGTTGTCTGGCCAGCGCCAGTAGCAATACCTGAATCAAGCGCACCATGAGCTGCTCGCTCTGCTATCACATAACGACCAATACCATTGGCAGGTGTAAGGGAAGGAGCAGTTTTAAAGGTCAAGGTAGTAGCAGTATTAGAAGCGATTTCCATACCGACTGACACCAAAGCACCTGTACCAGCTGGCGGGTTAGTAATAGCAAAGTAGCAGATATAGTTAGCCCAACCATTGACGGTCCAATTTTTTGAAGCATCAGTCAAGGTGGTCGCTGAGTGACCAGTGAAAGTAGCATTAGAGCCCGGCGTACCACCCATAGTATAAGTAAATACTGTCGCACTAGTGACCGACACTACTTGAGTAGTGATATTATAGGTAGCTGCATCACCACCAGTCGCACCCATCACTTTGAAATAATCACCTACTTTAAGACGATGAGGGTTAACTGTCGTACAAGTAGCGGTCGTACCTGATCTGGTCAAAGTATTGATAGCCTGTGGGCGACGAGCAGCCACACCAGATGAATTACAAAGTATCACCACGCCTTGTCTTGGGCTACCATAATCGACGATATTAGAGTTAGCCGCCATGTCAGCATCAATACTATGGCCGATCATAGCTGATTGTCCGCCAAGTATTAAATAAATTTTATTGTGGTTATTAATAATCATATAACCACTAGTAGTATCAGGTGTTGTGTCCCAATTATTATCTGGATACACTGTCAAAGTAGTAGCATTATTACTAAAAATCTTTCTTTCTTGTCCCATGCCCGTACCAGAGATGATGGCTACGCGATAATTTTTCCAACGATCGTTTGACCAAGACTGAGCAGAATCTACCAAAGTAGTAGAGGTAGCAGAAGTGACAATGCCAGCATCGTAGCCTTCAATACGATATTTGGTAGTCGCATCGGGTGCAGTAGTGGTGGTCCCCACCCAGGTCAAAGTAGTACCTGTATTAGCAGTAATTTTACGTAATCTATCGGCCCCACCAGCTGGTATAGTACCAGAAACAAAACGCACCCACCTACCAACAAACTCATTGGTGGCCCAATTTTTTGTGCTATCTACCAAAGTAGTGGTCGTACCACTAGTAGCTGTGCCTGCTTCCCACAAAGAAGCATTGCGCACCGTGCGCTCAATCACACCATCGGTACCGACAGCAGTCATCAAAGCAGAAGTGGCAGAGCGAATATACCAAGTATCAGAGGCAATGCTATAAAATTGTAAAGTAAAAAATGGTGCCGCTGCTGCAGAAGAAGCCAAGAAGATGCCACCGCATTCAACCACAAAATGAGACGAGCTATCTGGATTTGTATCCCAAGCACTGTTGACGGTGATAACTGAACTTTCTATTTGGTATACAGAGCCGACACCAGCGCCTTCAGCCACAAAGGCTGGACTTGGTACGGCCGGATTGGTATCATAATCAATCTCATAACCTAAAATATCAGCATAAGTAAAGACTGTGGTGGTATGGTGCAAAATACGCCTCACTTGGCCGATACCCGCACCAGCAATGATACGAAATTGATAGCCAGCATATTGATTAATAGCTGCGGTAATACGCGTATCAGTAAAAGTCAAACCAGCAGAAATCGCCGTCATAATACCAGTGTAAGCTACCGTTGGCTCCGCCACGCTGACGATAGTGCGACGCTGACCAGCACCAGTACCAGACTCAATGCGGATATCAAATCCTTTGAGCACCTGCCCAAAATAAGCCGGCGCTGTAATAGTAGTAGCACCACCAGCCAAAGCTCGTGCCTCAAAACCATAAGCACCAGAAAATTTCATAGATGCCCAAGTAGCTGGAGCAATCGGCGGTGAACTAAGCTGCATATAAGTATCAGTCCAGGTATCGTAACGATAAAAACCAGTGGCTGATATCAAATAATAAATATAGCGCCCGTGAATCGGATTACCAATCGCACTATCAGAAGCAGTTGAAGTACTGATAGCAGTAGAAACAGCTGGCGCAGTACGACACCACTCCCAAATAGGGGTATCGACTTGTACACGTAAACTATTTGTTGTAAGACTCATATAATATTATTTTTATTTTAGCTAAAAGTTAATTGACTTCTGATAGAATCATTATAGACCTTGTGTGAAATATCACCAAATTTTTGTTGCGCTGCATAAGAGCCGATAGCAGCCATACTAGAAATAGAGGTGACGGTACCAACTGTGGAATCAGTACCTAAACCAAGACGTGGCATACCAGCTATTTTTCCTACATCAAGGTTAGCAGCGGGTAAAACACATATTTCATAATACCTAGTTGGAAATAAGTAAATAGCATAAGTAGAGCTTAAATCTGGCCAAGTAGTCCAAGCAGTGGAAATCGTCAAAGTGGTAGCAGTGTTAGAACTAATATGTCTAACTTGTCCGTAACCGGTGCCACTAGTAATTTTGATTAAATAATTTGCCCAGCCATTGACGGTCCAGTTTTTTGTAGCATCTACTAACAAGACGTCAGTGGTAGATGGCGTAGAAGCGGTACCTGAATCATTAGCATCTATCGGCATGGTGCGAATAGCATAGGTGGAAGTAGAGTCTGGAATAATTGACCAAAGACCATTGATAGTCAAAGTGTCTACGCTATTACTAGCAATTCTCAAAGCTTGGCCAACACCAGTACCGCTAGTTATTTCGACTAAATAATTAGTCCAAATATTATCTGTCCAGACTTTAGAAGTGTCTTGTAGGACACCTAAGCCCTGCGTACCAGTTGCTGTACCGCTGTCTTGGATCATAGTTTCACCCACTCTAGCTGTCCAAGGTGTAGATAGAGTCAAAACTGTAGCTGTATTGGAAGCTATCAAACGAACTTGCTCTTCTCCCAAAGAGCTGGTAATACGTACGGCATAATTAGCCCAAGCATTTGTGGTCCAAGCTTTAGCGGTATCCGCAACTGTCAATAAACTTTGGTTACCTAAAGTATTAGCAAAAACAGAAACAGCTGTACGGATATCATAAATGCCATAAACAGAAGTAGCGTCTGGCAAAGTTGTCCAAGCATCCTGTAGAGTCAAGGCTTGCGAAGTGTTGTTAAGTATCATACGAACTTGACCAACTCCGGTACCACTGGTAATTTTTACTGCAAAATATGCAAATTTATCTACTAGCCAAGAAGCATATTTGGTAGTATCTACTAATTGGGTCAAGCTTTGGGTGCCAGTAGCTATGCCTGTATCAATAGCCCCATTAAGATTTTCTCCCCAAGCATCTATTGTTACTCTTCGTCTATTAGCTACATCCACTGTTGCTCGTGACTCCAAAAGCTTCACCATACGTTGCAACATGATAATAGCATCTTCGCTAGACGGATTAATCCTTGTGTTATTAGCATCTTTTAATCCTGCAGCATCAGAATCACCAGCTTTTGCGACCATTAGATTGGAGCCAGAAAAAGTAAATTTATTTGAATTGGTGACTAAAGTGTCAGTATTGGTCTTAACACTAGCTAAACTAGTCTCTGTTGCTGGGCTGATACGGACATTAGCATCATTTTTTAAGCCCACGACACTGGTAGCTGGCGTGCCACCCATCACCAAAGCGCTAGTTTTTTTAGGAAATAAAGTAGCACCAAAAACTCCAAGACCAAGGGCTCCTAAAGACTTCAAAAACAAGCGACGCTTATGGTCTGCCACTACATCATCTTTTATTTTAGTTTTAGAAGCAAGAGCTTGCTGCATTGCTTAAAATTTTTATTTTTATTTATTAGGAAAAAGTAAGATTGCGACGAATAGCATTGGCATAAACATCATGGGCCACATCACCATACATTTGCTGAGCCGCATAAGAACCTATCGTCACCACATTGGTCACCGAAGTCACAGTACCAACAGTCGAGTCAGTACCCAAGGCCACACGCGGACAACCAGCGCTCGTACCAGTACCGACGTTGACGTTTGTGCCCCAAGCATCTACGGTCATTCTTTGCCTGTTAGCCACATCAACTGTAGCAGCCGATTCTAGTAATTTCACCATACGACGCAAAAGAATCACCGCGTCTTCACTAACTGGATTAATTCTTTCATCATCAATGTCCTTGAGGCCAACTACATCTGAGCCACCAGAGCTTTGCACTAAAAGGTTTGAGCCAGAAAAAGTAAATTTATTTGAATTGGTGACCAAAGTATCAGTATTGGTCTTCACGCTAGCTAAACTAGTCTCTGTTGCTGGGCTGATACGGACATTTGAGGCGTCTTTAATACCGACTACACTAGTAGCTGGTGTCCCACCCATTACTAAAGCATGCGTCTTTTTCGGAAACATGGTGGCACCGAGCGCACCAAGTCCAATCACACCTAAAGATTTCAAAAACAAACGACGTTTGTGGTCGTCCACTTTAGCTAAACTGTTTTGTGGAGAAATTTTAAAAGTCGAAACACTATTTGGTGTCGACTTTTTTGCTTTATTGCTAAAAAAATTTTTGAGAGAAAATACGGGCATTCAAAATTAATAAATTATAATTTAGTTAAAAAAATCTTTAACTAAATTATAACATATAATCTTCAATTTTCAAAATTATTCTTTCTTTGCTTTCCAAAAAGCTAGCCACAAATAAACAACGATTGGTAAAAATAAAATATTACTTAAAATAGTACTAAAATTTCCTTTAGCTGAGTACCAACCGCCGACAAACATCAGGGTAGATAAAAGCAAAGAATAATAAAGTAAAATTTTAGATAAATTGAATTTCATAGCTTATTTCTTTTTATTCTCTTGATCTTTGTCGTCGACACTACCACCAAAGCCACGACGTAAATTTTTGATACCCTCACCAATACCATTGGCTAGTTCTGGGATCTTTTTAGCGCCAAATAGTAAAACTAAAATGACGGCAATGATAATAAGTTCTTTTGTACCTAGTCCAAACATAGTTTTTAAAATTATTTATTAAAATTATTTATTATTTTTTCTCTTCCTCGACTAGGAAGACTCGGTGTCTATTTGTCAGGCGATCATAGAGAATGGTTAGCTCATATAAAGCCACTAAAGGCACCGACATTATGATTAATGATACCCCATCTGTGGGCGGAAGTAAAGAAACAATCACTACGATAAAGGCATAAGCGACTCGCCTTTTTTGTACTAAAAACTGTCGGGTAACAATATTAAATTTTAAAAAAATAGACATGATCAGAGGAAACTGAAAGAGCACACCGAGTAAAGCCGCGGTGATGGCTAACTGTGATAAAAACAAACCAATGTCCCAAATGTTTTGTAGACCAAAAGAAACATTGAGGCTAGCTAGCATTTGTAAACCCCAATAAAGAGTGAAAAAGCCGTAGGCAAAACCTAAAGCAAACAAAAAGAAAGATAAAGGCAAGGTCCAAAATAAAGCCTTAAACTCTCTGTGAGAAACTGCCGGCTTCAAAAAAGCATAAAACTGATAAAGTGCAAAAGGCGTAGTCGCAAAAATAGCGAGAAACAAAGCAATGTCCACCGAGACATCTAAAAACTGAAGCGGTGAAGTGACAGCAATCACCACGTCTTTTAAATTAAAAGCATTGATAAAAAGCTTAATCACATGACCAGCGCCAAAAAAACCAGTGATAAATATCACAATAAAAAAAATAGCAATATGATAAACACGGCGCCAAATATCATTGAGATAGGGCCCATAGTCTTTAATGATTTTGTCTATTTTTCCGGCCATGTTAATTACAATCTTTTCTTAGCAACTCCCCGCTTCGTGGGGAGTTGCTGTATTTATATAATATATTTTAAAAAAACTTTAAAGCCACTAAACAAGTCAGCAAGGAAACTAAACTAGAGACCATCGTGCCCCAAAGCATATCAACTAGAGTGACCATAAAAGGCCAGTTTTTTAAAGTAGCGAGATTACTAAAATCATAGGCTGAATAAGTAGCTAAGCCAAATAAAGCACCGTACATAATCACATCAGTCACTGACTCTTTGGCTACGCCTGGAGCGATCACAAAAACTACTAAAGCATAAATAAAAATAAAATAAAAAATTAAAGCCGCAAACAAATTAGCCTTAGCTTTCATCAAAAAACCAAGCTGTTGTTGGTAAAAATTTTTAGCTATTAAGCCCAGCCAAAACATATCAATCACCATAAAGATCACTAAGGCTGTCAAATATAATTTTAAAAACATAGACTAAATAAAAATAAGGATAAATTTAATATACCTAAATTATACCATATTTGTCTCAACCTCGCAGGTGACCTGCGAGGTGTTTTTATGCTGAAGCTAAAAATTCTCGCACCAATTCAATGGCTTGCTTGGTCTTTTTTGACCAATCAGCCTCATTGATGACAATACGATTATGATGTTTCGCCCAGGCATCCTGACAACGATACTCTAATTGTGCGGCACGTTCTAAAGTTTCAAAACGATGTTCATTGCCAATTTTACCATAATTTTCTGGGTCAGCTATCGCTAAGGACACCAAATGAATAACCAAATCGTAACGATCAAGAGCATTTTGGTGAGTCATACTATAACGAGTCAAAACTTCGGTGCTACACCCAGGTGCATAAGCATCAATATCTAATAAACCTCGGTCGCAAATCATTAGCTTTATTTCTGGACTAGCCAGCATCTCGTGCGCATCTTCCAAAGCAATTTGCACTGGTAAAATAGCCTGCTCAAAGTATGTTTGCCATTTTTCAAAATCATGGTAATCAGCTGATGGCACCGGAAAGTCACCCTTTAATAAAGTAGTGGCCACCTCTTTGACAACAATCACCTCGCCAGGAAAAGCTTGCTCTAATAAATAAGCAATGGAAGTTTTTCCGCTACAAGAACCACCAGTTAGAACTATTTTTTTCATAAATATTAAAAAATAAAACCTCGCATACGCGAGGTTAGAAATTTAAACTTCTGTAGTTTGGCCATCAAAATCTTCTTCATTATCCATCGCTTCTTGGCGAGTGACACGGACGATCTGATCTTTGTGGTGAGCTGGAGAATAAATCGTGTAGAGCTTCAGATATTCAGTAGCTGAAGTATTGATGATGTTGTGCTCGGCACCAGCTGGAACTATAACCGCCACACCATCTTTCAGCTCATACTCATTGCCATCGATAATACATTTACCCTCTCCTGCTTCAAAACGGAAAAACTGGTCATTGTCTTCATGCACCTCCATGCCTATTTCTTCGCTTGGCTTTAAAGACATTAAAACTAATTGGCTATGTTTGCCGGAATACAAAACTTTACGAAAATTATTATTTTCTAAAGTTTCTTTTTCGATATTTTGACAAAAGCCTTTCATATATTTTTCTTTAATTAAGTTTAATATAGTCTATTTATTCAGCTTTGTAAATTGGCGGAAGTGTCAGCCCCGCAAGTCTGCGGGGTGAAGATTCTCACCTAATTTTTACACTGGAGGTGGGAGAGGGATTTGAACCCTCGAGTCGCTTTAATACGACTACCGGTTTTCGAGACCAGCGCCTTCAACCACTCAGCCATCCCACCTTAAATTTATTTAAATATGCTTATGTGCTAAAATAAGCTTAAGCTTATGTTATCACTTTCTCCAATAAAAGCCAAGATAAATTGGCGCCAGATTTTATGGCTAAGTATTGCTTTTTTTGCTCTAAGATTAGCCTCTTTTTTGCTAAGAGACAGTAGTTTACTACAGGCTTTATTTGTTTTACTTAATATTTCCGTATTGGCTGCTTTATTTTTCAAAAATAAACCTTTAGCTTGGTATTACTTATTATTAGAATTTGTCTTAGGTGGAGCTGGTTTATTTTTTCAAGCTTTTAGCTTGTCACTAAGAACTATCTTAATTTTAGAATTTTTACTACTTTATTTCACTAGTATTCCCGCCTTCGCGGGAATAACTAGAGGAAATAAGACAGCGACCGCAAATGAACTAGCTAAATTCCCGCGACTGCGGGAATTAATTCGCGAGCATAAAAATATTTTATTGGTATTTTTAATAGCAATATTATTTTTAGGCCTGGCTTTTTATCTGGGTCTTAAAAATCAACATAATTTATTTTTTATTCTCCAAGATCTATTGCCTTTTAGTTTTTTCCTTCTTGTCTTTCCGGCTAGAGAATTTTTAAAAGATAAAAATAGTGACAAAAATTTATTAAATTTACTTTTTATTTTTATTTTAGGCTCAAGCTTGTGGTCAGTTTTTAATTTAATCTTATTTCAGCAAGGTATCGCTATCTTGCACTCACCGTATTATAACTGGTTGAGAGATTTTGCTGCTGCTAAAATAACTTATTTAGATGCTGGCTTTTGGCGAATAGTTTTTCCTGAGCAAATACTACTAGTCGCTAGTATTTTATTTTTATCTTGGCTGTATTTAAAAACTAAAGATAAAATATACTTATTATTTTTAGTATTTGCCAATATTATTTTGGCCTTAAATATTTCTCGTGCTTACTTTTTGGCCTTAATTATTTGTTTTTTATTTTTAAAATACCAAAACAAAATAAAGGATTGGTTTTTACTTGGTGCTTTTATTTTAATAAGTTTTCTTGCTGTATTTTTTATTATTAATCTAAGCATAAGCAGTGCTAAAAACTTAGGTTTAAATATTTTAGGCTTAAGATTGCCTGGGATAGAGAATATCAAAGTCGATGAAAGCGCTAATGCTAGGCTTGAGCTTTTGTCAGAGATCACAAAACAAATAAAAAATTCTCCGCTCATTGGTCAGGGCTTGGGTTTAAACATTTCTTTTATAAACAAGGCAAATTTGCAAGTTAACACTCGTCATTTTGATTGGGGCTATTTAGAAATTTTAGCAAAATTCGGTGTTTTGGGATTTTTATTTTACTATTATTTTTGGCTAAAATTGGCTAAAAATCTCTTTATAAACAAAAAACAAAGCATTAACTTTGTTTTGCTTGCTAGTTTAGTGAGTATTTTACTAGCCAATATCTGGGCACAAACTACTCTGCATATTTTAGGTGTTATTTTCTTTGTCTTTATTTTGGCTTTTAGTCAAAATCAAAGAGCAAAGTCTTGCTAGTTTTATCTGTGCTTTCTTTTTTTATTAGCTCAGGCTGGGCTAATTTTATTTTGACTGGATATAATTCTATTTTGTTTTGTTTTTCATCTAAAACTAATTTTAACACCAAACCTTGTTGCACTTCAGCGGAAAAATACTGATCAAAAACAAAATTTCCTAAAGAATAAAAAATATACTTATCTTTATATTGCTCAAAATCTTGCACTACATGTGGATGATGACCAATGATCATGTCTACGCCAGCGTCTATCAGTGCGTGGGCTAGTTTTTCTTGGGACTTATTATGTTTTGTTTTATATTCTGCTCCCCAGTGTACAAAAACGATATCCAAAACTCCAGCTTCTGTTTGCTCACTGATGTTTTTTAAAGCTTTGCCTTCATTAAAATCTACACCAAAAGTATAAAGACCAAATAAATTTATTTTTTGTCCGTTTTTTTCTATTCTAGTAGCCTTGTCTTGACCGGAATTACGGTTTTGACCAAAACCAATGATATTGTTTTGTGTTAAATAAGTTCTAGTTTCTAATTCTGAATTAAAACTAGCGTCGTTAGTATGATTATTGGCTTGCGATAAATAGTCAAAACCAACTTGCGCTAAAACTTCAGCTTTATTGGGCGTGAAAGAAAAACGTGTGCTATTATTTGGCACAATAAAATAATTTTTTACTATTGGACCCTCTAAATTTCCAATAGTCAAATCAGCTGACGCTAAAAAATCTTTTATTTTTAAAAAAGGGTAAGCTTCGTCTTTACTTTTTTTACTCAACCAATCTACGTGCCGAGCCAGCATGATATCACCAGTAAAAATAAGACTTAGTGGTTTTGACTCTTCTACTTTGGGCTCGACAATCTCTGGTGTAGAGGTCACTATTTTTTCTACTACTATAGCTTGCTTTTGTTCACTTAATAAATCTGCACTATTTTTAGCTAAAACCAAAGCACCTATCAAACAGGTCGCTCCTAAAATAAATAAAATAATCGCTAATTTAATTCTGTCCATCTTGAATGCTGGCGATAGTCAAACTTAAAAGCAAGAAAAATAATAAACTTAAATCATTTTTAAAATATGGCACATCTACTAGCCCGTGCACGAAGATAACCAGCCAAGCTAAAGTCAATGGCCAAGCTAAATAATGTTTGGTCAAAAATAATTGCTTCAAATTTTTAACTAGTAAATAAATAAAAACTAAAAATAATAATAAACCTAAAATCCCTAGCTCCACCCAAAAGTTTAAAAAGATGTTGTGTGGGTATAAAAATATCTCTAACCACTTGATCTGGTGGTATTGAGCAAATAATGCTTGATAACCATTTAAGCCGGCGCCAAAAAACCAATGCTCTTTAAGCATTAACAAGGTCTCTTGCCACTGTAGGCCACGGATAGCCAAGGAGCTGGTGAAGTGACTAGCGACCGGGTGGAATAAATCATTAAAAATTGCAATAAAATAATTTTTTAAATTAGAAAAAATCGCTAAGTAAAAAACAAAGCCTAATAAAACACCTTGCTTGAATTTATCTTTTAATTTAAATAAGAAAAAAATAAATAGAGCAAAAACTAAGGCTAAAATCGCCCCTTCACTTTTGGTCATCCAGATTAACCATGCACCTGCCAAGATACTCATCAGAAGAAGTACCCCCTCTTTTTCTCCCCCTAATTTAGGGGGAGATGTCCGCCAGGACAAAAGGGGTATAGAGTAGGCAAATAAAAAGGCGAGGAGTGGTGTGACTAGCAAAGTAACAGCATTGGGATAAGAAAAAACTGAAGTTAGTCTTTTGATATTTGGATAATTATAAGCAGCCGGTAAGCGCCAGTCAGTAAAATACTGATAAAATGCAACTGCACTTAAAAACAAAATCAAAATGGCAAAACTATTAAAAATAATGTCTTGATTTTTTTTGTTTTTAGCTAAATCTAAGATAATAAAACTAAATAAAATTGGCTCAAGAAAATAAGCCCGCCACAAACCTAAAGAATTAAAAGTAAAATGATAAATTAAAGCTAAGATAGAAACCGCAAACCAGGCCATGATCCAAAGACGCCAATACTTGGGCAAGGCGAGAACCCCGCGGAGCGGGGTCTCCCTACGGTCGAAAAACCAGATAGCAAATAAGATCAAAAACATTAGCTCCAGTAAAGAACTCGGCAAGCCAAAAATACTAAAGCGCCAGCCATAACTAGGCAATAAAACAATCAACACACTCAAAGCCAAAATACGACTGCGCCAAGCAAGCACAAAAAATAAAAGGCCAAAAGTAATCAGCAAAAAATTTATCATTACTCAGTTTTGGTTAATATTTTTTTTAGCAATTCTTTACTAATACCACGAGTAAAATACAAAACTATCGCGTAAACAAAAGTAGCTACGATAATAGACAAAATAAAAGAATAGTTAAAAATAAATTTACCTAAAATAAAAGCTAAAATGCTAGCTAAAACAGTTTTGAAAAAAACTGGAGAGAAAAATTTTAAAGGTAAATGTTTTTTAATCACCAAATAAGCAAAAAACCACAATAAAAACTCTACAAAAACCGTGAGCCAAGCAGCTGCTGGGGCTCCGTATTTAGGAATAAAGATAAAATAAGTGCTTAAGCCAATGACAGCAGCGATAAAAAAATATTTTACCATTTCTTTTTGCTTATTGATAGCCACTACTAGATAGCTAAAGAAAGTACCAAAATAAATAGCAATAGTAGCAATGATCAAAATGTTTAGTAATGGTCCAGAGCCAGCGTAGTCACTACCAGCCAACAAGATCATCAAGGGCTTACTGACTAGCCAGACATTGACCAAAATCAGACCACTTAAAATCACAAAAAAATCAAAAACATGCTGACTTAAAACTTGAAGTTGCTCCCAATTTTTTTGTATATAATGGGCTGTAAACAAAGGCACGATCAAGCTCATAAACATGTGCGGAAAAGTAGCTAAAACTTCTAGCACTCTGTATGGTGCACCGTATAAGCCAACTACTTCTGCTGGTGCATAAGCTGATAGTACTAAAGTGTCAGCTTTAAAATAAACTAAATTTAAAATAGTAGTCAAAGCTAGAGGCCAAGTAATGATAAAAACTTTTTTCCAATAAGAAAAATCAAAAGCAAAATGTAATTTTACAAATTTGCGTAAAAATATGATCAACAAAATCACTCCTAAAAATTGAGTGAAAGAATGCCAAGCTAAAACACTGCGTAAACTACCGGTGTTAAAAAATAAATAAAACAAAATAAAACAATAAACACTTTTATTTAATAAATCAGCAATAGCAACTAAAGGCATGGCTAATTTTTTTGCAAAAACAGCCGCTAAGGTAGAAACTAAACTTTGGAAAAAGAAAGTCAAAATAAAATAAATCAAATTAGTTTTTACTTCTGGAGCATAAGGAAAAAAGATGATAGCAATCGGCGCTAAAATCAAAACTATCAATGAAGCAAAAAAACGAATCGTAAAAATATTGTTTACTATTTTTGTTTCTTGCTCGGATTTTTCAGCGGTAGAAATTTCTCGTAGTAAAGTCAAATATAACCCTAGGTCAGCCAAGATCATAAAGGTCTGAGCAAAGGCAAAAATAGTAGTATAAAAACCGAACTGGGTAGTACCCAAAATACGGGTAATTAAAGACAGGTTTAAAACACCAATCAAAATACTAATGGCTCGTAAAATTACTTGCCATAAAGTGTTAGAAAATATCTTATTTGCGGTAGACATGTGGCTTTTATAACCCCCTCTGTATCTCCCCCTTCCCCGCATACGCGGGGATCTGGGGGAGAAAATAATAAAAAGTTTTAATGCTCCTCCCCTTACGAAAGGGAGGTTGGGTGGGGTTTTTACTCGATCTCTCGAGATTTATACTCACTCCAAACTTTTTTCTTAATATCGGCTAATAATTGTTTATTTTCTTTCAAATAAGCCTTGGCGTTTTCCCGACCAACACCTAACTTAATATCACCATAACTATAAGAGTTACCAGACTTGGTGATAACATCAAAGCTCAAACCAACGTCCAAGACATCACCAGCGACAGAAATGCCCTCGTTGTACATGATATCAAAAGTGGTGCCTTTGAATGGCGCGGCTACTTTATTTTTCACTACTTTAGCGTTGACTTGGTTGCCAATGATTTTTTCTGCTTGTTTGATTTGGGCTGAACGTCTAACCTCGATACGTACTGAAGAATAAAACTTCAAAGCATTGCCACCAGTGGTAGTTTCTGGATTACCAAAAAATACACCGATCTTCATACGAATCTGATTGATAAACACGATGATAGTATGACTCTTACCGACGATGCCGGCTAGTTTTCTCAATGCTTGAGACATCAATCTGGCTTGTAAGCCCATGTGTGAATCGCCCATTTCGCCTTCGATTTCTGCTTTTGGCACTAAGGCTGCCACTGAATCAACAACAATGACATCGATACCACCTGAACGCACTAGGGTCTCTACTATTTCTAAAGCTTGCTCACCGGTATCTGGCTGAGAAATAAATAGATCGTCAATGTTGACACCGATTCTTTTGGCATAATCAGGATCTAGGGCGTGCTCTGCATCCACAAAAGCGGCGACACCACCTTGCTTTTGGACCTCAGCGACAATGTGCTGAGCCAGTGTAGTTTTTCCTGAAGCTTCTGGCCCATAGATTTCAATGATTCTACCTTTTGGAATACCACCGACACCCAAAGCAATGTCTAGCGAGAGACAGCCGGTCGAAACCACATCGACGTTCATTGCTTTTGCTTCTCCCAGCTTCATGATCGAGCCTTCGCCAAAGCGACTACGGATTTGATTGATCGCATTTTCCGTGGCCGTGTTTAATTTTGTTGTTTGTTTTTTCGCTTCTTTGTTTTCGTTTGCCATAAAATTCTTTCTTTCTTTAGCAAAAGGCCTGATTTTGCTGAATATATAATTAATTAGCTTGTATAAATCCCGCTACTTCTTCGCGTAAAATATTTAAATAAATCGTTCTAGTTTTACTATGTTTCTTTTTAGCATTTATTTCTAAATTGTTCAAGCCGATACTCAGAGCCACATTAGTTTTGAAATTTCCCTGCTCATCTAATAAGACTAATTCATTGTTAATAAACAATTGCACCTCTGGTTCACTCTTGCCCTCAACATCTACTGAACTAGCGCCAGTTTTTAAATCGGTGACTGGAGAAATAATCTCTACTTTTGGTGGAGAAATAATATTATTTATTTCCCAGACCAAGTAGCTTAAAGCCAATAAAACAACTAAAGCCAAAAGTATTTTTCTTAAAAAATGTGGGCCTAAATATTTTACAAATTTATTTTCTTTTTTTGCCTCTTCGTCTTTAAACTGGTCACCTACTAATTTTTCTTTTTTATAATCACTTAATATTTCTCGACTTGGTAAAGATAAAAAATCAGCATACAATTTTATCCAATTACGTACATAAATCTCCCCTGGTAATTGATGATAATCGCCTGCTTCTAAATATTCTAAATATTTTATTTGTATTTTTGTTTCTTTACTTACCTGCGCTAAACTAAAACCTCGTTCTTCACGGTTAGTTTTCAAACGATTGTTAACTGTTTGTCCTTGACTAATTGTTTTCTTCTGAAAATTTACCATGGTTTAACTAAAAATTTTTGGCTTGAACTTCTTCTTCTAAATCATCTTCTTCATCAACCAACTCCGCCACCTCATCAGCCTCTCCCAAATCAGTTTCGTCTAATTCAGTGGAAAAATTTTCTTCTAGCTCATCTTGAGAGACCAAAACTTCTCTTGGTTTAGCACCGTCACCAGGACCAACTACACCCATCTCTTCTAAAATATCCAGTAGTCTGGCGGCTCGCGCATAGCCGACACGTAAACGTCTCTGCAAAAGAGTGGCTGAAGCTTTGCCGGCTTTGATCACCGCTTCTTTGGCTTCTAATGTCAAATCATCTTCGTAATCATTGCCACCAGAACTTGCGCCCATCACACCAGATGAGTGGCCAATTTTTTCCACAATCTTTGGATCATATTCTGGTTCACCACCTTGAGATTTCACATAGTCAACTACTGCATTTATTTCTTCGTCCGAAACATAAGCGCCCTGAATACGTCCTGGGTGAGTCAGCTCGGCAGTCATAAACAACATATCACCTTTACCTAATAATTTTTCCGCACCAGCAGCATCCAAAATAGTACGCGAGTCAATATTTGAAGCTACCGAAAAAGCAATGCGTGAAGTAATATTGGCCTTGATCAAACCAGTGATGACATTGGTCGATGGTCTTTGGGTGGCTAAAACTAAATGAATACCAACAGCACGAGCCATCTGTGCTAAACGAATGATGGCACCTTCTACTTCTTTAGCCGCCACTTGCATTAAGTCAGCCAACTCGTCGATAACGATCACGATATATGGTAGTTTATTTACTATTACCGCGTTGTTATAGCTTTCTAAATTTCTTTTATTAGCCGCTTGTAAAAGTTTATAGCGTTGCTCCATTTCTGACACTGCCCAGCGCAAAGCATTAATAGTTTTATCTGCTTCGTTAATCACTGGTGTCAATAAATATGGCAAGTCATTATAGACCGAAAGTTCGACGCGCTTTGGATCAACTAAAATAAATTTTAATTCGTCTGGCGAGTTTTCATAGATTAAACTTAAAATAATATTATTCACACAAACAGATTTACCACTACCTGTAGCACCAGCGATCAATAAGTGAGGCATGTTGCCTAGATTTGCTAGCTTCGGTGTGCCAGCCACATCTTTACCAAGAGAAATAAATAAATTATTTTTACGTTTACGATAATCATCGCTTTCTAAAATCTCTCTTAACTTCACTATCGAGACAGTTTGATTTGGTACTTCGATACCAACCAAAGATTTACCTGGAATAGGTGCTTCGATTCTCAAAGGGTGAGCAGCTAGTGCAAGTGCTAAATCATTTTGCAAAGTTAAAATATGAGCAAGCTTTACACCTTCAGCTGGACGTAAAGTATATTGGGTGACAGTAGGACCGACATTGACGTCAGCCATTTCTACTTCGATACCAAAATTCTCCAAAGTCTTTTTGATCTTGGCCATATTGGCATCAATATCACCAGACATTGGTTTAGAGTTTGAGTAAGTCAAAAGCTCTAAAGGCACGATAATCTTGCGTGGTTTTTTTACGACTGGTTGTTCAACTACTTCTTCTTGTTCTTGGCCAGCCTCTGCTTTATGGACAGGGATAGCGACTTCTTCTTGGTTATTATCTTCGATGCTAAACTCTTCTTCTTCGCTAATCTCTTCGGTCAGTTCCTCTTCATCGCCACCACTAGGTAAAAGTTTTTCTTTTAAAATACCTAAAGCCTTGGCTCTGTCTACCATGGCTCTAAATGAGGTATTAAAGCCTAATAAAATACCAATGGTCAATAAAGCCAAGAAAGCTACTAAAGCTCCCCAGAAGCCTAAAAATTGCTGCATAAGCTTACCTAGGCCGTATCCTAAGGCGCCGCCGCCCTTTCCTAGAGAAACCACGTCTTGATATTCAGCAGCGCCAACAAAAAAATCAAACAAAGCACAAAAAGAAGACAAAACTAAGGCTAAGCCAAAATAATTACTGAGCTTAATCAAGTATTTTTCGCTATTTAATAAAGCGTAGCCTAAAAATAAAAGTAAAATTAAAAAAAGCCAGTCGGCCCAACCAAATAAATAAGCAAGTCCTAAGGAAAAGTAGTGTCCAAAAGCACCAGCGGCTTCAAACATCGATAAAAGCCCTAAAAAAGAGACTAAAAATATAAAGACAATTACAATGCCGCGCTTGGTTTCTGGAGCTAAAGTCCAGTGACCAACATAATTCTCGTCTTCGACAATTTCGCGTCTATTTCTGCTCAATTTTTCTCTTTTTTTTGCCATATTTAGAGTTTTATTTTGCTTTAAACATAGTATATTTTAGCATATTTAAAGAAAAAACAAAAACACCCCTCGACTACGCTCGGGGTGTTTTTATAAATTTTATTTTTCTAAACTTTCTGCATAACCAGTACCAGCTGGAATCTTGCGACCGATGATAACGTTTTCTTTCAAACCTCTCAAGTGATCGATGCGACCGGTGATAGCAGCGTCAATCAATACTCTAGCAGTTTCTTGGAAAGAGGCGGCGGATAAGAATGAATCAGAGGTCAAAGAAGCTTTGGTAATACCCATCAACAAAGTGTCGCTAGTAGCTTGTTTACCTTTGTTGTTTAAGTTTGCTTCTTTAAACTGTGTTTGAGTAATGGTTTCGCCTGGTAATAATTCTGTGTCGCCAACATCGCGAACAAAGACACGAGAAAACATTTGTTTGACGATTAATTCTACGTGTTTGTCATCTAAGTTTTGTCCTTGGGAAGAATAAATATGTTTGATTTCAGCGATCACATATTTTTGGACAGCTAGCTGACCTTGATGATCATATAGCTCTTGCAAGTCAACACTACCCTCGGTTAAGGCTTGACCTTCTTCGACTAGCTCACCATTTTTTACCCAAAGATTATAGCCACCAGGGATAATCACTTCTACTTCTTCACCAGATTTGACGGAGACACTTAATTTATCATCTTTGATTTTTACTATTCCACCTAAGTTAGTTTTTTCTTCTTTCTGGTTGATGACAAATAGTGTTTGTCCTGGTTTTACTTCTTGGCCATCGCTTACTTTTACTTGCGCTGATTCTTCGATTTCAAAATTTTCAGTTCTGGCTGCTTGAGTCTTGATTTTCAAAATACGATTATCTTTACTGACTAATTGCTCGGTGCCGTTGAGTAAGATTTGACCCATGACTGGAGCTAAAATTGACTTCTTCTTTGGCGGACGAGCTTCAAATAATTCTTCTACACGAGGCAAACCTTGGGTCACATCAGCTTCAGAAGCCACACCACCAGTATGGAAAGTACGCATGGTCAACTGCGTGCCAGGTTCACCAATACTTTGAGCAGCAATCACACCGACAGCAGTGCCGAGTTTAACTAAATCATTATAGCCTAAATCATAGCCATAACATTTTTGACAAACACCACGCAAAGCGCGACAAGTCAAAACAGAACGGATCTTAATACTTTCAGGATCAATTTTTTCTATCTTGTCAGCAATTTCTTGATTAACTAAAGTACCTTTTTTAAATAAAACCTGTTTACTTTCTGCGTCTACTATGCCCTCGGCTAAGACACGACCAACCACACGACTAGACAGGGTCTCATTAAGTTCTTTGCTTTCAGCTTTGGTAATGACTAAGCCTTCGGTGTCTTTACAATCATTTTCTAAAACTACGACGTCTTGTGAAACATCGACTAAACGACGAGTTAAGTAGCCGGCGTTAGCGGTACGCAAAGCAGTGTCGGACAAACCTTTACGAGTACCGTGAGTAGAAATAAAATATTCCAAAACATCTAAACCTTCTTGGAAGTTGGCCTTGATAGGCAACTCGATGATGTCGCCAGCTGGATTGATCACCAAACCCTTGATACCCATGATCTGAATCATCTGCGACCAAGAACCACGAGCACCAGAATTAATAATAGTGGTGATAGAGTTGTCAGCTTTGAAAACATCTTTACTTTGATCAGTGATTTGATTTTTGATATCTGACCAAACTTCAATTACTTTAATATATCTTTCTTTGTTGGTAAGTAAACCTTGGTTGTATTGTTCACGGATGACTTCTACTTTTTTCTCACCTTGCACTATCAAATCGTGTTTATTGTGTAATTTTGGAATATCTCCCATACCCCAAGAAAAACCAGAAGCAGTAATATATTTAAAAGCAATGTCTTTGATACGATCTAAAGCGTCAACAGTTTCGTCACCAGAAAAAGTTCTAAAAATTTCTGCCACGATTTTGCCTAAACCTTTTTTATCTAAAGTCTTGTTAACAAAAGCTAAACCAACTGGCAATTCTTTATTAAAAATCACGCGACCAACTGAAGTGGTGATAATTTCATTATTAGCTCTAGCCACTCTTACTTTGATCAAATCTTGCAAACCGATTAAACCTAAGGCATAAGCTTTTTCTGCTTCATTTTCGTCAGCAAAAATCTTTTTTACTTCTGTGCCTTCAGGAACAAAGGTTAAATAATAAGATCCCCAAACAATGTCTTGGTTCGGTACTACTACTGGATCACCAGTAGCTGGTTTTAACAAGTTTTTAGAAGACAACATGATGTTAGCTGCTTCGTCTTTAGCTTCTTCAGTCAAAGGTACGTGCACGGCCATTTGGTCACCGTCAAAGTCAGCATTAAAAGCAGTACAAACCAAAGGATGTAATTGGATAGCTTTACCTTCGATCAAAATTGGTTTAAAAGCTTGGATACCTAAACGGTGCAAAGTTGGAGCACGGTTGAGTAAGACGTGAGCGCCGATAATAATCTCTTCCAAAATATCCCAAACCTCTGAATGACCAGCTTCGATATAGCGATTAGCAGAACGGACATTGTGCACCAATTCTCTTTCGATCAA
>CAINYB010000024.1 GCA_903855135.1 uncultured bacterium
CAAATATGTATTGTCAACAAAATTAATTGGGTCTTTTTTTAGTTCATTTAAATACCCACCAGCAATTGTTTTTGTCTGTCTACCTCCTGGATATAAAAATGTCATACTTCCACCATCCTTCAAAAATGGCATAAAATCCCTATCACCATCTGAAGTTGCGCTAGAATAATTATTTGGTGGATATTGTCCATAGTCTGCTTTAAACAATTCTAAAGCTCTGGCTACCTCATTTAAATCTGCTCGACGTTTGTTATCGCGAATAGTTTTGCGGACTTCTTGGATACCGATATAGCTAACACTAGCTAAAATACCGGAGATAGCTACTACCACCAAAAGTTCTACCAGCGTAAAACCAAAATGGCGAGAAAATTTTATTTTTAATTTCATACTAGCGATGATAATGATTAGTTAAAGTATATTTTGAAATATTAGCTAAAATACCGACCGCCAACAAAGTGATAGCTAGATTAGAGCCGCCCAAAGAAATGAATGGTAGTGGTACACCAGTCAAAGGCAAGATGCTAATAATAGAACCGATATTCAAAAAAATCTGCACACTAAACCAAATAACAATGCCTAAGGCTATTAATTTAGCAAAATTGTCTGGCGCTGACTTTACTATTTTAAAAGCTCGATACAAGAAAAAAGCAAATAAGCAAATAAATAAAGCTGAAAAAATAAAACCGCTCTCTTGAGCAATGACCGCAAAAATACTATCGCCAGCTGGTTCAGGCAAAAAGCTCGTCTGTTGTCTTGCACTACCAAAACCCAAGCCCAAAATACCACCAGAACCAATCGCAATCAAAGCTTGTCTGATCTGGTAGCTAATACCCTGAGGATCAAAGTCTGGATTTAAAAATACAGTCAAACGAGCCAGACGATAGGGAGCGGCTTTGATGGCTATTATCAAGCCCAAAACACCAGCGGCCATAAGACTTAATAAATGTTTCCAGCGGGCACCAGAGACAAAATACATCGCTAAAGAAGTAGAGATGATAATACTCAAAGTACCCAAGTCTGGCTGTAACATAATCAAAAAACTGATTAAGCCTAAATAAAATAAAAATGGCCAAACACCTAATTTAAAATCTGTAAGCTCATCTTTTTTTTCTTCTAAATAAACAGCTAAAAATAAAATAAAAAATAATTTTACAAATTCACTCGTTTGTAAAGAAAAAGGACCGATATCAATCCAAGATTTAGCCGTAGCACCGGCTAAGCCTAATCCTGGTATAAAAACTATCAGTAGCAAAAAAATACAAGCATAAAAAAACCAGCGAGCATAAGCTTGGTAGCGATGATAATCAATGCGTAGGGCTAAATAAAATAAAAATAAGCCGGGTATCAAGCCGTGAGTGATTTGTTGTTTGACAAAAAAATAAACATCTTGTTCACGCTGACCAAAAGCTAGTGATGAAGAAGCCGAAGACAAAAATAATAAACCGAAAAATAGTAATAAGCCAATGCTCAATAAAAACAACAAATCCGGCTGATGAGAAAATCTATCAGCCAAAAATGGCTTCATAAACCATCGTTTCCATTTATTATTTTCTGGTTTATTTAACATGTTTTTTCACTAATTGATCAAACATTTTAGCGCGCTGAAACTCATTAGTAAACATATTAAAGCTAGCGGCCGCAGGTGAAAACAAAATCACTTCTTGATTAGCACTTTGTTTTTGAGCTTCTAACAAAGCTTTTTCTAGATCATCAAAATCCGTAAATAAATTAGCACTTGGGTATTTGATTTTTTTTAATTCTGCGATTAATTTTGCACTACCAGTGCCGGCCAACAAAACAGTTTTAGCTACTTTATTTTTAATAGTTTTAGCTAAATCTTTATAATCTAAATTTTTATCTTGACCACCAGCCAGTAGTACTATTTTTTTGTCTTGCATGGCTAAAATAGCTGCTTGAGCGGCATCCGGTGTGGTCGAGGTAGCATCATTAAAAACTTGTAAATTTCTAGTTTTTTTGATTAATTGTAAACGATAAGCCACACCTTTAAAGCTGTTTACACCTTTATTAATCAAACTATTTTCAAGGCCTACGATTTTTGCTACACAAATACTGGCGGCAATATTACTCAAATTATGTTGGCCAAGTAATTTAATATTGGAAGTTGTCATGACCAGAGTCTCTTTATTATTATCTACAAAATAAAAAGCATTATTTTTTAAATACACTCCTCTGTTTACTTTATTTTTTAAAGAAAAATAATAAACTTTTGCTTTAGTATATTTAGCAGCTGTTTTAGTATGAATATTATCCAAATTTAAAATCGCAAGATCATTTTTAGTCTGATATTTGATAATATTTATTTTCGCTTGTTTATAAGCATTAAAATTTTTATAACGATTCAAATGATCTATTAAAACATTGGTAATCACAGAAATTTGTGGAGACATTTGATAGTCGCCTAGATTTTCTAAATGCCAGCTAGATAGCTCTAAAACTGGTAAAGAATCTTTTTTCAGTTTATCCAAAACTGCGAACATTGGTGTGGTCGCAATATTACCAGCGATTACATTGCTTTTGATTTTTTGTTTTAAAATATGGTGAATGATACTACTAGTAGTAGATTTACCTCTAGTACCAGTGACACCGATTTTACTATATGGATACAAGGCAAAAAACATGACCGCTTCATTGACAATCGGAATTTTATTTTTTTTAGCAATTTGCAAATAAACAGAATTAGCAGGCACGCCAGGATTTTGAATCAACAAATCTTGATCTTTAAAATCTTCGGCTCGATGCTCACCCAAAACAAATTTAATATTTTTAGCTCCAGATAATTTTTTAAGCTGATCAAGCGTTGGCTTCAAAACTTTTGCGTCTTTGATGTCCGTGACTGTCAAAATAGCTCCTTTAGCTAAAAGCCATTTGACTACCTGAAAAGCACCGCCATTGAGGCCTAAACCCATCACTAAAATTCTTTGCTTTTTAAAATTGGTATTAAAACTTTTTACCATAAAGCTAAATCAATAATAGCAATAATTAAACCCAAAACTGAAGTGACGCCAGCAATAATCCAAAAACGCATGACAATCTTTGGCTCAGACCAACCCTTGGCTTCAAAATGATGATGGATTGGCGCTGATAAAAATACTTTTTTCTTACGAATTTTTTTAGATAATACTTGAATAATTACCGACATGGATTCTAAAAGCAACAAGAATCCGATCACAGGTAATAATAATGGATAGCCAGTCAAAACCGCCACAATACCCAAAGCTACACCTAATGACATCGCACCAGTATCACCCATAAAAAAACGCGCAGGATTCACATTAAACCACAAAAAAGCAAGCAATGCACCGGCTATGACTCCGCAAAAAGTAGCCAGATTATAATTACCTTGCACAAAAGCAATCACACCATAGGTAGAAAAAGCCGCCAGCACTATTCCGCCCGCCAAGCCGTCAAGACCATCTGCTTCGTTGACAGAAAAAGCCGTAGCGACAATAACAAAGACAAAAAATGGAATAAACCACCAGCCTAGAGAAAAAGTACCAAAAAATGGAACTCTTACTAAATCCCAATCTAGTTTAAAGTAAAACCACCAAGCACCAAATAAGGCAATCAAAGTATAGATCAATAAACGATGTTTCATAGTCAATCCACCACCTTTTCCACCACCCTGACGAGTAACATTAAACCAATCATCAAGTAATCCCACTAGAGCGGAGGCAACCAGTGCACCTAAAGGCAAGTAAGTGGCTTCTCTGGTCAAAAAATTAAAACTAGCCAACCAAGAACTTGGCCACAACTCTTTAATCAATAAAAAAATTAAAGCTAAAAATAAAACTGTCATCCAAATCAGTAAACCGCCCATAGTTGGCGTGCCTGATTTTTTTTCATGCATTTTAGAGAAAATTGGTGCTTCATCAGAGCTTCTGATACTTTTACCCAAACGATATTTATACAAAAAATGAGTTAAAGCTGGCGTCCATAAGATAGCCAATACAAAGGCTATAGCCGTTAAACTTAAAATTTTAATGACCGCAAAATTCAAGAGCATCATAAATTGTAATTTAAAATATTAAACAAATAGAAAAAAATGGCTAGGCTTAGCAAAAAACTAGAGCTAACCAAAAAATGACTCCAGGCTGTCTTACGACTAAAGTAATACCAGCCCAATAAAGTATTTAAGACTGAGGCCAACAAAAATAAAACTGGCAATAATATCAGCCAATACCAAGGAGCAATAATATCAAAACCAAAGTAAATATTGTAGTGCAAGACATTGATATTGGTGTGCACAAAATCTTTGATGATTAGCCAGACAAAACTCAATAAATAGGCTAAAATCGTGATATTTAATAGGTAAAAATTCAAGCGATCTTTATAAAAGACCTTAAAACTATCAAATCTTTTCATATATTTATTGTCTATATTTTAACATAAAGAGCAAAAAAAATCTATTTTGCTGAATATAGTAAAATATAGTATCGCCCACAGGGCGACCACCCTGTGGGTGGTAATAAATCAACTATTCATTTTTTAAATAAAATATTGTATAATAACCATATGACAGAAAATAATAGCCTTCAAGCTTTAATCAAAAGCAAAAGTAAAGCCGGAGAAAAAATCTTTAGCACTATTTTAAACGATGCTTTAAAGAAAAAAGCTGAAAGTATTCATTTTTGCCCTAGCGAAGATGAGCTAGTCCTCTTTTATCGACAAAATAAAGCTTTGAAAAAAATCGCTAAACTGCCTAACACTTGGCATAAAATCTTAAGCCAACTCTTGAAAAAAATAGCCAACTTAGACCTGCAAGATAATATTTTACAAGAAGGTAGATTTAAAATAGCTCTAAACAAAAAAATTCAAAGATTTTCTGTTTTTTTCTGGCCAACGGTCGCACAAGAAAAAATTATCATCAAAATCAATAAAGAAGAAGATTTAAAAAATCTTGCTTTTAGTGCCAAAGATTTAAAAACATTAAATAATATTTTAAATAAAAAAACTGGCTTGATTTTAGTCAGCCAAATGCGTCCCAATGAAAAAAATCAAGTTTTTTATGCTTTATTAAAAGAATTAAACAAAGATGAACTAGATGTCTATAGTCTAGAAGATTTTGTTGACTACAATATTTTAGGTATTAATCAACAACAAATAAAAAATTGGCATGACGAAACTCTAGCTGAATCAATACATAAAATCAGCAAACATGACGCTGATGTTTTAGCTCTAGGTAATATCAGTGGACCTCTGGCTCTCGAACAAATAAAAAATACCCTCGCTTTAGGCACTTTAGTGATCGCTTATTTACCAAATAATAACTATCAAGAAGTTTTTAGCCAATTAGAAAACTGGGGCTTTAAAACTCCAGCTCTAAAAAAATATCTCAAAACAATTATTATCAAAGACAAAGATAAATTAGCGCTAAAAAATAATTAAACTGCTTCGACAGAATTAATTTCTGGTATAGCGCTTTTTAGCTCCTGCTCTATCAAATTTTTTAAAGTAAAATCTGAAATCGGACAATGCGCACAAGCACCTTGTAACTTTATTTTTACTGCGCCAGTTTTATTATCAAAACTAATAAATTCCACATTACCACCGTCCATTTGTAAGGCCGGTCTTATTTTATCTAAAATTTTTTCTATTTTTTCCATTGTGTTTATATTATTTGTCTAAAAGTTTAGCCAAGGTTTCATCCATTTGCTCTTTAGCTTTGTCATTTACTTGCCAATGTACTAAACCATCGTTTTGATAACGTGGCATAATATGCCAATGCACATGAGGAATAACTTGGCCAGCTATTTCACCATTATTTAAACCCAAATTAAAAGCATCAGCTTGTAATTTAGCTACAATTTCCTTAGCTAACTTTTGTACCATCTTAATCAAATCAGCAGCTGCTTGTGGATCTAGCTCTGCAAAAGTCGCTGTATGTTTTTTAGGAATCACAACCGTGTGCCCATTATTTACTGGACCTATTGACAAAAAAGCTAAATAATTATCATCCTCGTAAACTCTCTGCGCCGGAAGTTCTCCTTTTATTATTTTACAAAAAATACAATTTTCCATAAACATATTGTCTGCTCTATCCCCGCGACGCGGGGATTAGACAGAGATTATTACTTGATTAATTTTAATTCTTCTAATTTAAAATTATTTGCTAATTCGCTAATAAATTTTAATTCAATACCGGCTTGCAAAGCTACTGCTTTTTCTTTAGCTAGGTCTGTGTCCGATAAATCGTGCACATAAAAAGCTGATCTTTGTGTTAATAATTTAGCAATTCTTGGCCAAAGTGGCAAGTCGCCTTGCGGTACAATTACTTGATAGGCAGGAAAAAATATTTTATCGCTCTTGATAGTCAAGATGATAGCGTCTTGAGGCACTATTTTTTTTACTTGTTCAAACTGTTGATAATAAATATTGATGTTTTTTTTCTGCACTAACAAGCCATCAAATGACGCATAAAAAGCTAAGTGTAAAGAAAAAATACTTAATAAAATAATTATTATACTTTGATAAAAATATTTCTTAAAAATAACTTGAATGCTTTTGGCAAAAATAGGCAACCATAAAATATATAAAGGCAAAAAATATCTAATATAAGAATTACTTATTTTATTATATTGCTTGACACTCTGATCTGCTATGTCCCAATTAGCATAATAAATAAATAAAAGAAAACTAGCCACCAAACAAATAAGCAAATATTTTTTCCAAATATTTTCTAAAGTAAAAACTTTTTTTCGCAAAATAATTAAAGCTGTAAAGACTAAGATCCAGTAAGGCCAAATCAATAAAATAAAATGATAAAAAATATTTCTTAAAAATATTTTGGTTTGCCAAGCAAAAGGTAGAAAAAAATTCAACAGATATCTTCCGCCGAAGGCGGAAGATAAGCTGGAAAAATTGGTAGAATCTGACTGCAAATTTAAATAGCCAAAAGAAAAGTAAGCACCGTAAACTAATTTATTAAAATATAAAGTAATGCCGGTAAAAAGCAAACAAATACTTATAAAAATAAAATAATGCTTAGTTTTAATTTTATTTTTATTAAAATAAACACTGAAAAGCAAAATGCTAGCTAACCAGATAAATTCACTTGGTCGAGCTAAAACACTTAAAGCAAATACAACGCTAGCTATACTAAAAATTACAATACCTCCATAATTCCCGCGTACGCGGGAATTAGAAAAAGTATATAAGAATAAATATGTACTTAATAAATATAAAAATATTATTAAAATACTGGGCAACATTACTAGATTAGCAAAATATAGCCACGGTGCAAAAAAGGCTAACAAAGCAGTGATCAAAAAGCTTAAATTTTTATCTTTAAATAAATATTGGCTAATAGCATAAACTAGCCATAAACTTAAGATCGCTAAGATTGGGTTTAACCATAAGACGCTAAATAGATCAAAAACTTTAGCCAAGCTTGCCCATAAAATAATCGGCCAGAGCCAAGACATAGGAACCAGGGAACCGTTTAAAACATTGATACTTCTGGTGTGTATTATATTATCCGTAATAATATTTAAAGGCTCGTAAAAACTCAAAGTATTATTTTCTGTAAATAGCTTCACAAAAAAATAATTAGCATTAGCGTCTGGCCAATTAAAAATTATTTGTGGAAAAAAATCTCGATATTTTAGATAAATAAAAAATAAATCATGACTATAAAAAAATCCAGCCACTAAACTAAGAAGACTTAGGAAAACTAAAGTTTTATTTATTTTCACTTTCATCATTAAGTAAAGCTAAAATTTTAGCAATATATTTGTCCAAAGTATAGTCAGCTACACTCGCCTGACAATTAGCTGCCAAGTGTGGTAATTTTTCTTTCTGCTGATAAATACTCAAAATCTTTTGGTTTAATACTTTAAAATCACCAGCCGGAAATGTCCAGCCGTTTTTACCTTCGCGAATCAACTCGGCTACACCACCGATATCAGTGGCTAAAACTGGCACACCGAGAGCTAAAAGCTCATAAATAACAGTCGGTGAATTTTCATAACACAATGACGGTACTAGCAAAACGTCCATGCGACTTAAAATCGGTAACATTTCATGATGGGCTAGCCAACCAAAAAATCTAATTCTTGGA
>CAINYB010000025.1 GCA_903855135.1 uncultured bacterium
CAAATTATTTATTTGATAAATTTTGAAGATATTAAAATCGCTTTTTTGGGAGAATTTGGTCATCAGACTTTGACCGATAAAGACCTGGAGCTCATCGAGGGGGCAGACATTTTAATTTTACCAGTCGGCGGAGGAGACTTAACTACCGCCAAAGAAGCAGTGAAAATTATTTCCCAAGTAGAGCCACGTATAGTGATCCCTAGTTGCCATCAGGCTGGTATGGCTAAATTAAAAGCCGATGATATTAGTCTGTTTGTCAAAGAGTTTGGTGTCAAACCGGAAGAAATGGATAAATTAAAAATTAGTAAAAAAGATCTTCCTCAAGAAGATATAAAATTAATAATTTTAAAAACACAAAAATGATTTTTTTTGAGACCTCAAAAAATAAAATCTTTTTTTTAAGTTTTCTTGTTGTCATTAGTACCATATTTGTTGCTCTAGTTTGGTTGAAATTCGCTCCTGATAAACAAGGACTGAAAATAAAAGCAGTTGCACTTATCTCGGATGAAGTGAAAACACAAGTAAATGATAATTTGCAAAACATGCAAGATTCTTTTGCATTAGGCACTGAGCAGATAAAAGACTTACAAGGTGAATTTATCCAAGAACAAAAACAAAAGGCATTATTAGAGGTCACTAAAAAATATCTAGCAGAAAAACAAGCCACCAGTACTCAAGAAAAAAATAATTAAGTAAACTTTCTCTGCGATGCAGGGGTAAAATATAATTTAACAGCGATGCTTCCCCCGCCGTAGGCGGGGAGCATCCAAAATATCTTTATGGTCAAGAAAGTTGTAAAACAAAATTCTAATTTACCAGAAAATAATTTTAACCAAGGACGAGTAGAAAATCTTTCCATTGTTAAAGAAATGGAGACTTCTTATTTGGACTATGCCATGTCTGTCATCGTGGCTCGGGCTTTACCGGATGTGAGAGATGGCTTAAAACCAGTTCATCGTCGTATTTTATATGCGATGTGGAGCATTGGCTTAAAACATAATGCAAAGTTTAGAAAATCTGCTACCGTAGTTGGTGAGGTGTTAGGTAAATATCATCCTCATGGTGACTCTGCTGTCTATGACTCGATGGTGAGAATGGCGCAAGATTTTGCTATGCGCTACCCACTAGTCCACGGTCAAGGTAACTTCGGCTCCATGGACGGTGATAATGCCGCGGCTATGCGTTACACAGAAGCGAAATTACATGCTTTAGCAGAGGAGCTAATGCTTGATATTGATAAAAAGACAGTGGATTTTATCCCGAACTATGACGGCTCTCACGAAGAGCCAAAAGTCATGCCGGCCAAATTACCAAATTTGCTTTTAAATGGCACGACCGGTATTGCTGTTGGTATGGCGACAAATATTCCCCCACATAATTTAAGTGAATTAATTGACGCCATAAATTTATTGATTGCGAATCCTGAAAGCTCCATCGACGATTTATTAGCAGTAGTCAAAGGGCCAGATTTTCCGACTGGTGGCGTGATCTATAATCAAGAAGACATCAAGACTGCTTACGCTACTGGACGTGGTGGTATCGTTATGCGTGGCGAAGCTGAGATTTTAGAAAACAAACTAGGCCAGTTTCAAATCATCATCACTTCTGTGCCTTATCAAGTAAACAAAGCCACCTTATTAGAAAAAATTGCTCAACTAGTCAAAGATAAAAAAATCGAAGGCATCAAAGATTTGCGTGATGAGTCAGACAAAGATGGTGTTCGCGTTGTGATTGATCTAAAAAAAGAAGCCTATCCGAAAAAGATCTTAAATAATCTTTACAAGTCTACTCAATTACAAGAAACTTTTCATGTCAACATGTTGGCTTTGATCGATGGTTTGCAGCCAAGAGTTTTGACTTTGAAAGATATTTTAGAAGAGTATATCAAGCATCGTCAGATAGTAGTCAAACGTCGTACGCAATTTGAATTGACTCGCGCTGAAGATCGGGCACATATTTTAGAAGGTTTAAAAATAGCTTTAGATAAAATTGATGCCGTCATCAAGACGATTCGTGCTTCTAAAGATAAAGAAGTGGCGAAAACAAATTTGATGAAGCAGTTTAAACTATCAGACCGTCAAGCAACTGCTATTTTGGAAATGCGTTTACAAAATTTAGCAAACTTAGAAAGATTAAAAGTAGAAACAGAACTAAAAGAAAAATTAGCTTTGATCAAAGAGTTGATGGCTATTTTAAAAAGTGAAACTAAAGTTTTGGCTATTATCAAATCAGAGATTGATGAGCTCAAAGAAAAATTTGGCGATGCTCGTCGTACCAAAGTTATCAAAGCCGGTGTCAATAAAATGACCACCGAAGATTTGATCCCCAATGAAACTGCTATCATCACCATGACCCATGATGGCTACATCAAGCGTATTGCTCCAGATAATTTTAAGACCCAAAGTCGCGGTGGCAAAGGTGTGATTGGTCTGACTACCAAAGAAGAGGATGAAGTGAAATTTTTCTTTGCTACCAATACTCATGCTGATTTGATGTTCTTTACTAGTCGTGGTCGTGTCTTCCAGCTCAAAGCCTACGAAGTGCCAGCACAAAGCCGAACTTCTAAAGGACAAAATATTGTTAACTTTTTACAGCTTTCACCTGAAGAGTCAGTTTCTTCTATTTTGCAAAGCGATGATTTCAATGCTTTTAAATTCTTTGTTATGGCTACCAAAAACGGTTTAGTAAAACGTGTAGCGGTGGACCAATTTACTCACGTCAGACGTTCAGGCTTAATCGCCATCACTTTAAAAGATAGTGATGAGTTACGTTGGGTCAGACCGGCAAGTGGAAAAGATGATGTCATGTTGGTGACAGAAAAAGGGCAGTCTATCCGTTTCAAAGAAGTCTCAGTACGAGCCATGGGCCGATCGGCTTCTGGGGTTATGGGCATCAGAGTCAAAAAAGACGACCAATTAGTCGGCGTAGACTTGATCCCAGATGGTAAAGTAAATAAAGATGAACAATTATTAGTCGTGATGGCTAATGGCTTTGGTAAGCGTACAAACTTAAAAGAATACAAAGTCCAAGGTCGTGGTGGCTCTGGTATCAAGACCGCTCAAGTTACTACTAAGACTGGTGTCTTATGTACTGCTGGTATTGTCAGTCAAAGAATGGAGGATGAGGACATGATCATTATTTCTCGCAAAGGACAAGTGATCCGTTTGCCATTAAAGACCGTCAGCATCTTAGGTCGTGCCACCCAAGGCGTACGTTTGATGCGTTTTAAAGAAACTGACGATCAAGTTTCCTCTGTCACTTTCATTTAAAATTTTTTAGTAAAGAAAAACCCCGCTTCGTTTTTGTGTTAGCATGAACTGTTAACTACGAATTGGGGTTTGGTGAAGTTAGACCACCCTTGCCTTGACATAACAGCTGATCTCCTGAATTTTTTCCCAAGGAATTTCCAGGATGGCTTGAGCAGTTGGCTCTCCCTCAATGTAGAAGAGACACAATTGCAGGTTGTCTTCTGGCTGGCATTCTACAACCCAACCAGTAACCTGATCAAAAGCTTCTAACATAGAGCGAAAGCCCCAGGACTGCCTGAACCAAACGCGCCACCCATCATCAATACCGGCATCTTCTTTTAAGGTGACGCAGACCAGTTGGCCGGTAGTAGGGACATGCAGCTTTGACATTTTAAGCCCCCTTTCTAAGGCTTTTGTGAAGCTGTCGGTGTCATCTATTTAAGGATCGTTTATACTTTGACTATAGCTAAAATATCCATTTTGTCAATATAATTAAAATTTTATGGATGAACGTATTATCTCCAGTTCAGAACAGAAGCAAGATAAGACTTGGGATTTGACTTTGCGTCCCCAAAGCCTTAGTGATTATATTGGTCAAGAACAAGTGAAAGCTAATCTAGAGATTTTTTTAACAGCGGCTAAACAAAGGCAAGAATCAACTGATCATATTTTATTATTTGGCCCACCAGGTTTAGGTAAAACTACTTTAGCTCATATTATTGCTAAAGAAATGAATGTGGGAATTAAAATTACTTCTGGTCCGACTATCACTAAAGCTGGTGACTTAGCGGCTTTGATTACCAATTTGCAAGCTGGCGATATTTTATTCATCGATGAGATCCATCGTTTGCCAAAAGTGATCGAAGAAGTTTTATATCCGGCCATGGAAGACTTTGCCTTAGATATTATTTTAGGCAAAGGACCGCAAGCGCAAATTTTACGTTTGGATTTACCAAAATTTACCATCATTGGAGCGACCACAAGATATAATCTTATTTCCTCACCTTTGCGTGATCGCTTTGGGGCCACTTTTAGACTTGATTTTTATAATCAAGATGAACTAGCCACCATCATCAAACGTTCAGCTGATATTTTGGCAACGAAAATCTCTGAAGATGCTATTTTAGAGTTAGCTTCTCGTAGTCGTGGTACGCCTCGTATCGCAAATCGTATTTTAAAACGTGTCAGAGACTATGTCCAAGTGAAAGCTGATGGTGACATTTCAACCGCTTTAGCTCACGACGCCCTATCTTTGATGGCGATAGACAAATATGGTCTTGATGATTTAGATAGACGTTTTTTAAAGGTGATTATTGAGAGTTACAATGGTGGGCCAGTAGGAGTCAATACTATTGCGGCTGCTTTACAAGAAGAGGCGGGTACGATAGAGGAAATCATTGAGCCATACTTGATGCAGCTTGGGCTTTTGGCTCGTACTAGTCAGGGTCGCATCGTGACTGACAAAGCGTATCAATATTTAAATTTGCCTTTACCAGAAAATAATAAATTGTTTTAAGTTAATTAATGAAAAATAAATTACTTTTGCACTCTTGCTGTGCACCATGTTCAATTTATGTTATTAAGCAGTTAATGTCCGATTGGGATTTGACTGTTTATTTTTATGATCCAAATATTCATCCACGCCAGGAGTATAATCAGCGTCGCGATGAGATGAAAGCTTACTGCGAAAAACTAAAAGTAAATTTTATTGAAGGTCCCTATGATACTAAAAACTGGTTAGAAAAAACCAAAGGCCTCGAGCAAGAGCCAGAAAAAGGTAAGCGTTGTGACGTATGTTTTGATATTCGTTTAGGGGAAACAGCTAAATATGCAAAACTTAATAATTATCAAGCCTTTGCTACGGTTTTAAGTATCAGTCCACATAAAGACGCTAAAAAAATTAGTTCTATTGGCCAAAAATTAAGCCAAATATTTAGCGTAGATTTCTTAGATAAAGATTGGAAGAAAAACGAAGGCTTTAAAATCGCTTGTGCTTTGAGTAAACAAGAAAATTTTTATCGCCAAAATTATTGTGGCTGTATGTATTCTAAAAGAGACAGTCTTAAATAAATTAGTATGGATATAAAATTATTTGATTATCACTTACCAAAAAATTTGATCGCCCAGAGCCAAGTAAAGCCTCGCGATCACTCTAAGCTTTTGGTGCTAGATAAAACTACTGGTGAAATACAAGATAGTTATTTTTATAATATTTTAAATTTTTTGAGTAATAATGACGTTTTGGTTTTAAATGAAACCAAAGTATTCCCTTGCCGTTTGCAGGGGCAGAAAAAAACGGGCGCTAAAGTAGAAGTTTTTTTAACTAAAAAAGTAGAGCCTAATATTTGGGAGTGTTTAGTCAAAGGACATGGTTTAAAAATAGGGGATAAAATTTATTTCGAGAAAAAATTAGTCGGCGAAATAATGAGCGATGGAGCTAAGCTAAAAAAAGTAAAGTTTAATTTAGCAGGACTTGATTTTTTAAAGATAGTAGAAAAAATAGGTCACACACCATTGCCACCATATATTAAAACAGCAGATAGCCCTTCGACTGCGCTCAGGGTTAAAAAAGATTATCAAACAGTTTTTGCCAAAACTAGTGGTTCAGTAGCTGCGCCGACAGCTGGTTTACACTTTACGCCAGCGCTATTAAAAAAAATTGAGGCTAAAGGCATTAAAATTTTGCGAGTCACCCTACATGTCGGACTTGGTACTTTTGCACCAGTAGAAGTAGAGGACATAACTCAACATCAGATACATAGTGAGTGGGCGAGTATAGATAAAACAACTGCTGAAAAATTAAATCAAGCTAAAAAATCAGGTAAAAAAATATTAGCAGTTGGTACGACTGCCGCCAGAACCCTAGAAGCCTTTAGTGATCAAAAAGGCATTTTGCAGTCAGGTGAAAAATGGGTAAATATTTATATTTATCCGGGGATAAAATTTAAATTTGTTGATAGCTTGATCACTAATTTTCATTTGCCAAAAAGCTCACTACTATTTATGGTGTCAGCTTTAGCTGGTAGGGAGCAAATCATGAATGCTTATCAGCACGCTGTGCAAAATAATTATCGCTTCTTCTCTTTCGGTGACGCGATGCTGATAAAAGATTTTAAATAACCCAGCATTCGCCGGGCGCAACACTAAACTCCACCCAAAAGCCCTTCTGGATGGAGTTTTTATAATACTTCCATGTTCTTGATATTCAATTGTAATTTGTTTCTTTTCTTTTTAATCGCCAAATATTTATTTTATAATTTCTTTACTATTTTAAAAATAGTATTTTTATTTGTGCTAACTAAAAAATTAAGAAATACTAGAAAGAACTATTTGGTATTTTTAGTATAGCATTTTTTAGCAGATAAAAAAAGAAGCCCAGCGCATTTCTACGCTGGGCCAGCCATTCATCGAATAGTGTTGAGTTTGATTCTGGGGATTGGTCGTAGTTCGTGATCAATCTCTCTGCTAATGACGAATATTTGTTGTCTCAACAAAGTGCGTATAGTGGTTTCTATTTGCACCGTTGACTCAGGTCGTCTTTCTTGTGCATATTTCATCAAAGAAGAAAAAGTAAACCATCGGTCAGGTAGCTGAGATTTTGTTTTATCAACCGTTTTGATCAGAAACTCATTCAAAGTGCACTGACTAGGGTCATCGTAAAGACAGTCAAGGAGATGAGTATGGTCACTCACTACTATTAATTCAGAATTTAAACAATTGCGTAAGGCATAGACACTGATTGTGTAATCAAACCTATCTTTAATGCCATTTAAGGTAGCAGCAAAGTCACCGTCGCCACTTATTAGTACCAAGTGATTTATTTTACCCTGACCATCAATAGCGGTTTCCCACAAAGAGTTAATGATCATGATGTCACTTAGCTGTTTTCCATATTGATTTTCTGGAACAGACTTGATGATTACGCCACGATTGCGTAAAAAGTTTTCCAAAGAAGAAGAAACAACATAGCGCGTTTGAGAGTGAAATTTAGCAAAAGCGATAATGACGTTTGCTTGACCTGGAATTTGTACAAAATCCAAAAGCCTTTGCCAATCAAGTGGATAGTGATAAGTGTTCACAAAGCCGTAGCCGACATTTTCAATGTCGATAAAAACTACAGCGCGATCAGACGGACGGGAAGAAGTAGTCATGATTTACTCCCTTGAGTTTTTTGTTGATAAAATTTGTTTTAATGAACCAATAGTCGATGAATTGAATCGAACGAATCAAAAATAGACTAACATAATTAGTTTATTTAGTCAATAAAAAGGAGCATTAAAAAACTTCCTTGCTTTGCGAGGAAGTTTTGGGGTAGTAGAGAGTTAAATTTTTTAGTTAAAGTAAAAGTGTACCGTATCACCATCTTGCATAGTATATTCTTTACCTTCCATGCGCATTAAACCAAGCTCTTTGGCTTTAGTCCAAGAGCCAGCCTTTAATAAATCATGACAATTAATTACTTCAGCGCGAATAAAGCCTTTTTCAAAATCAGTATGAATCACGCCGGCGGCTTGAGGAGCTTTAGTGCCTTGCGTTATGGTCCAAGCTTTAGTTTCTTCTGGACCAGTGGTGATAAAAGTAATTAAATTTAATAAGCCATAGCTTGTTTGAATTAAATTTGTTAAACCACTATTTTTAATACCTAATTCTTGTAAATAGTTTTGTGCTTCACTTGCATCTAGTTCAGCTAATTCAGCTTCGAGCTTAGCACAGATACTCAAAGAGTTAATGGGCAGATTTAAATCTTTACCTAAATCATTTTCAGCAATATTATAAAGATAAATAATAGGCTTAAGGCTTAATAAATTTAATTGTTTTAAAATTTTAAATTCTTCTTCTGTCCAAGCAACTTGCGATAATAATTTTTCTTGTTCTAAAATATCTTTAGCTTTGCTAATGACAATTTTTTCTTGATCTAATTCTTTTTCATAAGCACCTTTCATTTTACTTATCACTTTACTCAAGTGTTTGGTGACAGTTTCTAGATCAGCCAAAATTAATTCTAAATTAATGATTTTTTTGTCATCTTCGGGATCGATTTTCCCGCCAACATGGATAACATTTGAGTCAGAAAAATGTCTGACCACTTGCACGATGGCATCTACTTCGCGGATGTGAGCTAAAAATTTATTACCCAAGCCTTCGCCAGTTGAGGCGCCTTTGACAAGGCCAGCGATATCGACAAACTCAATCGTGGTTGGCACGATTTTGGCAGATGCTGACATCACGCTTAATTGATTTAAGCGTTCATCAGGCACAGCGACTACACCGACATTTGGATCGATAGTACAAAAGGGATAATTAGCCGCATCGACTTTGTTTTTAGTTAAGGCTTGAAAAAGTGTTGATTTACCGACATTTGGTAAACCAACAATACCTAAAGAAAATGACATAGTTTAATTTATCTTGATTAACGTGTTTTATTTAAACACAAAAAAAGGCTTTCTGTCAATTAGCCAAGCTGAACTTTTTAGGCTATAATATTTTCATGTCAAAAATTGATTTCGCTAAAGTTTTAAACGAGGAACAATATCAAGCTGTCACGGTCAAATCTGGACCGTGTTTGGTTTTAGCAGGCGCGGGCTCAGGTAAGACTAGAGTCTTAGTACATAAAGTTGCCTGGCTGATCGAGCAAGGTGTCAAACCAGAAAAAATATTATTGCTCACTTTTACTAATAAAGCAGCCAATGAAATGATGTCACGCACCAAAGTTTTGTTAGGTTTAAAAGATGTAGACAGATTAGCTTTGTGGGGTGGTACTTTTCATAGTGTAGCCAATAGACTTTTGAGAGTTTATGGTCGCTACTTAGATATTCCAAATAATTTTATTATTTTGGATAGCGATGATAGTAAAAGTTTGCTTAAAAAAATTTCTAAAGAAGTTTTGCATCATTTAAATCAAAAAAATTTACCCAGCCCAAGTTTGATTCAAGAGGTGATTAGCTTTGCTACTAACTCGGACATTAGTTTAAACGAAAGTTTACAAATAAAATTTCCTGAATGGTTACAAATCGCCGAGCAGATTGTCAAAATAGCAGAAATGTATAAACAGCAAAAACAAAAATCTGGTACTTTAGATTTTGACGATTTACTACAAGCTTGGAAAAAATTAACTACTACCATGCCAACGGATAAAATTTTTGCTAATTTATGGGAATATATTTTAGTCGATGAGTATCAGGATACTAATACTATCCAAGCGGAAATTATTTATAATTTAGCCAAAACACATCAAAATATTTTAGTGGTTGGTGATGATGCGCAAAGCATTTATTCTTTCCGCGCTGCCAATATCCAAAATATTTTAGATTTCCCTACAGTTTTTCCTAAATGTAAGATTATTAAACTAGAAAAAAATTATCGTTCTAGCCCCGAGATAGTTTCTCTTGCTAACGCTGTTATCGCTGATAATGCCAATCAATTTGCTAAAAATTTAGAGTCAGTTTTAAATCCGGGAGTTAAGCCAGAGCTAGTCGCAGAAAATAATAATTTTAGTGAAGCTAAATTTTTAGCTGATAAAATAGAATATTTATTGACCTTGGGTATAATTCCACAAGAAATAGCCGTCTTATTTAGAGCTTCTCATCATTCACAAAATTTGGAAATAGAGCTGAATAAACGGGGGATTAATTATGAAATGCGTGGTGGCTTAAAGTTTTTTGAGCGAGCCCATATCAAAGATGTTTTAGCTCATCTTAAAGTTTTGTTTAATTTTAAAGACCAAAGTTCTTGGTCAAGAATATTACCTTTATATGATGGCATCGGTGAAGTCACTGAACAAAAAATTTATTCAAGCTTAAGCCAATTAGATAGTTTAAGTGAGCTTAACGATTTAAATATTAGCTTATCAGCCAAAGCAGATATTAGCTGGTCGCAGATCAGAGAAAATTTTAATAAGTTATTAAATATTAGTCAGGAAAATCTGAGTGAGCTAATTCGTTTAGTGATGGCGCAGTATAATGATTACCTAATGTCTCAATATACTGACTATCGTCAGCGTCAAGATGATTTGGAGCAACTAGCCATTTTTGCTTCAGCGCATAGTAATTTAGCAGAATTTTTAAGTGAGGTAAGTTTGCAAGAAAAATTTAGTGTCAATGATGATAAAAATAAAGCTGGTATTATTTTAAGCACTATTCATCAGGCCAAAGGTCTAGAGTGGCAGGCAGTTTTTCTTTTGAACTTAACTAGTCGCTCTTTACCTCATCCTTTGTGTCAAAGTGAAACTGAAATAGAAGAAGAGCGTCGATTATTTTATGTAGCGGTTACTCGAGCTAAAAGATATTTGTATCTATCTTATCCTTTATCAGAATTTCGTTATGATGGCTACAAAAATTTACAGCCCAGTATTTTTTTAAGTAATTTAGATAGCAATTTATTAAACTATAATCATCTAGCTCGTTCCAGTGTTTATGCTCAAAGTGATGGCGTTGAGTATGTGCCAGAGCAAGACAATGATTTTTATGATGAGGACAAACCACAGCCCAGACATAAAACAAAACCCGGATTTTTTTTGCCAGAAATAGATGAATGGTAGCTTTTTAAATATTTAGCTAAAACCCCACTTTAGTGGGGTTTTGATGAACTCAAAAATATAAGAAAACTCCGCTGACGCGGGGTTTCATGAAATGTTTGAAAATGTTATAATAAGCTTAAAGAAATGAAGCAATATTATTTAATTAAGGGTAGTTTTAAAAGTAGAATGATAGTTAGTTTTTTGGCTATCAGTGTTTTGTCTATTTTTAATATTTTTATTTTTTTTGATAAAAATAATCCCCAAGCCACCCATAAAAGTTTAGCTGATGAATACCAATGGCAACAAGATTATACAGTCTGCCCCTTGTATAGTGGTACTAATTGTTCCAATTTTCAGCACATTAAAGTTTTTGGTTTGCTTTATGGTGGTCGTTTAGGCAGTTCTTATAACCAATATCAAACTGACACTCTTACATCTCTTGATCCGTCACACATATATGAGAATTTACATGATTGGTTTGCGCATCATTATGATCTGACATCTTCTGATACTGAGTGGGGCGGTGTGAGTAAAAATATTATTACAGCTTATAATCCAAATATTTCTTCTTGGCAATACATGATCTTAGGTGGCTTGGGTTACATGGTAGATTTAGCGGTTGGTGGTATCAATAGTATTTCGCAAAAATATTTGAATGCTGAAAGTTATGCTAGCTTGCATGGTGATAATTTTGAAAATTATTTTATCCATCATGATCAAGATAAGTTGATCCTAGACTGTAGTTTTTATAGTTCTTGTGGGTCAGCTTATGAGGGGGTTTTTGAAAACGTGATTTATTATAATGGCTCTAGTTACAGTGATTGGACATATCAAGCCTTTGGCTATAGTTGGTCTGATTCTGGCATCAGGAAAGATTATACTTTAAGTTTTGGGCAAACAAATTCTATTTTATATTTTGGTAATTTAGAAAAATTTGATAGTTTATATATTAATTTAAGCCAAAACGCTTCTACTGATTGGCAGGGTGCTTGGGAATATTGGAATGGTTCCAGTTGGACAAATTTAGCTTTATTACAAGACACTACAAATGAATTAACACAATCAGGTTTGATTAAGTTTTTTCCACCAACTGATTGGGCAGAGACTTTATTGGCTGATGGTAATCCCTATGCTTTGAATAGTTTAGCCTATATTCGTTTACGTACTTTAAATCAAGGCACCACTCAACCTATTGCCCATACTTATCAATTAGCTTCCGGCGGAGCTTTACAAAATGTACCAGATATTGGTAACGAAGATCCAGGTGTTTCCGCTTTTCACACAGAATTATATTTACCAAGAACATATCAAGATTGGGATTTTAATCCTGATGACGAATCTCGTGATAGGGGTGTGGAAATAAATTTCTCTTCCGTTACTTTTCCTGGTTGGGATGATAGAAATGATGTGAGCGGTGATGGCTATGTAGATGATGATGAGTATGCTAGTTTGGTAAATACTCAAGCTACTGCTCGTTTCAAGCATCAGTCTCGCATTTCATCTTTTTTCTATCAGTATATGTCACATGGGGGTAATTATGGAAATAATAATTATCGTAATTTTATCGTAAATAATATAGCCAATAATGCTTATGATCCGATAAATTTTTCTGGTATTATGTTTGACAGTTTAAGCACGAGAGTGTCTACTAGATATTGGTATAGCGATATTTCTTTTTTGGAATACACATCAGCAACCTCTACTCAGTTTGTAGATGACGTAAGACAAGTTGTGATTGATGTGCAAAATGCTTTACCTGGCGCAATCATAGCCAACAATGATAATTTAAATTTAACTTTTGCTGATATAGTTGACGGTTCAGAAGGTGAAATATTATTTCATATTAAAGAAACAAACACTAATAGTAGTGCGGGACAATTACCAACAAATTTAGTCAGTAAATTTAATAAAATTGTTGCTACCTCTAATCAAAATAAATTATTGACTTTAATGAGTGTTGCTACTGGCGATGATAATATTAATACAGACAGAGAAAAAATATTTGGTTTAGCTGCTTATTATTTACTAGATGATGACTCAACTTATTTTTGGTATCAAAATCCATATAAATATAGTGAGCCTTGGAATTATTGGTTTGACGCTATTACTTATGACATTGGCGTGGCTAACAGTGATTTTAATTATCAATGGGCAACAGGCCTAGATACAAATAACAATCAATATTATATTTTTTCTCGCAATAGAGCTAATGGTAATAAAGTTTTAGTTAAATTTAAACCTAAATCTACTTCACTTATTGATGATAGTACTATTACCACTCATCAATTAGACAAACCATATTATCTCCTGCAAGCAGATGGTACTTTATCTGATAATACTGTAACTTCAGTTAGCTTAAGAAATAATGAGGGTGCAATTTTGATTGACCCTGCTACTTTGACAGTGGCTCCAACTTGTTCAGACAACATCCAGAATGGCAATGAAACAGGCATAGACTGTGGAGGCTCTTGCCCAGCTTGTCCTTCTAATCCACCACCAGAAACTCCTCCAATAGCATGTGGTAACAATATCCAAGAACAAGGTGAACAATGTGATGATGGTAATACTAATAATAACGATGGTTGTTCTTATCTATGTCAAATAGAAGAAGTAACTCCTACTTCTACTCCTCATACAATCTTAGATATCTCTAAACTTCAAGGCACATTAGTAAAACTAAATAATGACCCTAAAGTCTATTATATTAACACTAATAACCAAAGATACCTTATCCCTAACCTAAATACCTTTAAATCATGGTTTAAGAACTTTAATAGCCTTACTATTATTACTCCTCAAACTCTAGCTTCTTTTGAATACTTAGGTAGACTGACAGTTAAACCAGGTAAGCTAGTCCAATTTAAAAACTCTAACAAAGTCTATGCAGTAGAACCAGAAAAAACCTTAAGATGGATAACTACAGGACAAATCTTTAAAGACTTTGGTTATGACTTTAAAAAAATAATACATCTTCCAGAAGAAGACTTTCAATATTATACTCTAGGCGAAGACTTAAATACTTCAACTACTCACCCTACAGGACAGTTATTAAAACATGGTAACTTTGCTCCCATCTTCTATATTAAAGACAATATTGAATACTGGATCAAAGATGAAACTACTTTCTTATCTCTAGGCTTTAAATGGCAAGATATTATTACTATCCCTGTAAGGTATTGGTATACTAGAGTATTAGATAACTTTAGCTTTAGATTGATGGATAGGTAAAAATCTGTTAAAATACTTGGCATGAAAGATATAATTGTTTTAGATTTAGAGACGCAAAAAACCTTTGATGAAGTGGGTGGCTTCCAGAGTAATCATCATTTATTAGGTGTATCAGTGGTGGGTGTGTATTCATATAATTTAGATAAATATCGTGGTTTTAAGGAAGAAGAATTTTCAGAATTATTAGAGCTTTTTAAAAACACCGAATTAGTCATTGGTTTTAATAGTAAGGCTTTTGATTTTCCGGTTTTACAACCTTATTACAAAGATTTTGATTTATCTACTATTCCACATTTAGATATTTTAGAAGAAGTGGTGCATGCTTTGGGTCATCGTTTAAAACTTGAGTCTGTTGCCCAAAGCACGCTCGGCTATGGTAAGTCTGGTTCCGGGCTAGATGCTATCATGTATTATCGAAATAATGATTGGGACAAACTAATCAAGTATTGCTTAGATGACGTCAAAGTTACTAAAGAAGTTTATGATTATGGTTTAAAACATGGTAATATCTGGTATCATAATTCAGGACAAAAAGAACCAATAGTTGCGCGTTGGTTTGATAAAAGCAATCAAACACCTATCAAAGCCATGGTGGAAAAGGCTTTAGCTGACGGCCAGCAATTGGAAATTGATTATATGGATGAAAGTGGTCAAGTGACTAAACGTAAGATTGATATCCAAGCGATCAAAGGAAATAAAATAAAAGCTTTTTGCCATATGCGTGACGCTTTAAGAGTATTTGATATAGACAGAATTAAAGATGCAAAATTAGTTGGCAAAATGCAAAGTTTTCAAAGTAGTTTATTATAAATATAGCAATTAAAAAATCGCACTAAGTGCGATTTTTTTTATAAAGTTGTAAAGTATTATATAAAAGCATTGCCACTGTCATGGGTCCGACACCACCAGGTACTGGTGTTATATGAGAAGCTTTAGCAAAGACACTGCTATAATCTACGTCACCGACAGTGTAGTCTTTTACTTTATTGGTACCGACATCAATCACGATAGCTTTTTCTTTGATCATGTCAGCGGTGATAAAAAAAGCGATGCCCGCAGCCGAGATCAAAATATCGGCTGCTTTAGTAATTTTTTTTATATCTTTATTTTTTGGATCAACAATTTCGGTGGCAACTTTTAGATCATTTAATAATTTTTTTAAAGGTCGATAAAAAATTTCACTTTTAGCGACAATAACCGCTTTTTTTTCAGCTAAATTTTCGCCTGTGCTTTCTAAAAGTCTGATAATACCTAAAGGCAAGCCAGGTATAAAATCTGCAGAGTTATTTAATAATTTTTTAATGTTTTTTGGATGAAAACCATCTACATCTTTTGTAGGATCAATGCTTTGGATGATAGTGTCAGCGTCTAGCTGTGTTGGTAATGGCAATTGGACTAAAATAGCATCCACATCTTCATCTTTATTTAAAAAATTTATAGCTTCTAAAACTTGGTCTTGTGAAATATTAGCTGGCATCAAATATTCACTAAATTCAATGCCAACTTTTTTAGCGGCTTGTTTTTTTAAAGCTACATAAAGTTTAGAAGCTTCATCTGAGCCTATTAAAATAACCGCTAAATTTGGGTGATAGAAATTTTGAAATATTTCTCCCGCAATTTCAGCTTTTATACTTTCGGCTATTTTTTTGCCATCAATTATTTGTGCCATTTTTTGTCATGCTGAATTTATTTCAGCATCTATTAAGTATAATATTTTAGCCCCTGAAACAAGTTCAGGGTGACTATCTAAATTTACAATTCTGGATAAAGCGGAAAGTTTTGCATTAAGGCTAAAACTTTTTCTTTATTTTCTGCTTTAGCTTTTTTATCTCGAGCCTGTCGAGAGATTAAAGTATCAATAATCACCTCAGCAATTATTTCCATCTCCGCTTCTTTTAAGCCACGGGTAGTCAAAGCGGCCGTGCCAAGTCTGATGCCAGACGGATCCATTGGTTTACGAGTATCATAAGGGATCATGTTTTTGTTAGTAAAAATCGCTACTTGGTCAAGCAGTGTTTCTGCTTCTTGACCACCTAAACCTAAAAGACTGACGTCCAATAATAACAAATGATTATCGGTACCACCAGAGACTAATCTGATACCAGCGGCTTTGAATTTGTTTTCCAAAACTTTTGCATTAGTTAAAATTTGTTTTTGATAAGCTTTGAATTCTGGGCTTAAAGCTTCTTGGAAGGCGACAGCTTTAGCAGCGATCACATGCTCTAATGGTCCGCCTTGAAGCCCGGGAAAAATAGCAGAGTCAATTTTTTGAGCTAAGTTTTTTCTTGCCCTGAGCTCAGTCGAAGGGTTACCACCTTTATCCAATCTATCTTCTATTTTAGATAAAATAAAACCACTACGTGGTCCGCGCAAAGTTTTGTGTGTAGTTGAAGTGACGATGTCGGCTACTGGCACTGGATCAGGATGCAGACCGGTGGCTACAAGACCTGCGATATGTGCCATGTCTACCATCAAATAAGCGCCTACCTGATCCGCAATGTCTTTAAATTTTTGAAAATCAATTTGTCTTGGGTATGCTGAAGCACCAGCTAAGATAATTTTTGGCTTATGAAGTTTGGCTTGTTTTTCTACTTCATCAAAATCAATCATTTCTGTATCTTTATTTACACCGTAACTGACGAAGTTATAACTTTTTCCAGAAAAATTTACTGGATGTCCATGAGTCAAATGTCCGCCGTGAGCTAAAGAAAAACCTAAGATAGTATCATGTAATTCACAGACCGCAAAGTAAGCGGCGGCATTAGCTTGTGAGCCAGCGTGCGCTTGGACATTAGCATGTTCCGCTTTAAATAATTTTTTGACACGTTCAATCGCCAAAGTTTCTATCTGATCAATAAATTCATTACCGCCATAGTATCTTTTATTTGGGTAGCCTTCAGCATATTTGTTTGTCAAAATAGAACCAGTGGCTTCTAAAATTGAAGTAGAGACAAAGTTTTCGGATGCGATCATTTCGGCACCAGTTCTTTGTCTATTTAATTCTTTTTGAATTAATTCCGCTATCTGCGGATCATTGGTTTGTAAATTTTTCATGACTTTATTATAGCACTATTTTAAATTTTTAGTCACATAAGTACCCTCTAGCTCATAGCCAAGTTTACGATAATAATTTCTGACACCGATGCCAGAAATGACAGCAACTTTATATAGACCTTGTTCTAAAGTAATACGCTCAGCTTCGGCCATCAATCTTTTACCTAAACCTAAATGTTGGGTATTGGAAATTGCACCATCCTGAGCCTCTGGCGAAGGATCTTCGTCATCAACATTGAGAGCCGGGATCATTTTGCCATAGACATGAAGCTCACGTACTAGGGAAGCATTTTTTAATTCTGCTAAAATATTTTCTTGTGGTTTATCATTGATACGCAAACGTAAGAAAGCATAAACTTTAGTATGGTCATGATTTTCAAAACTCAAAAACCATTCGCGGCCTTGAGAGGCGCGATATTTGCGCGTGACTAATTCTACACTTTTGATATCAAATAATTCACCCTTGACTTCACGACAACGTAAACACTGACAAGCTTTGCCTTGTTTTTTTAATTCTGCCTGTAAGTATTGTCTTAAGTTGGTGATACGGTTACCAGCAATAATGCTTTCTTCGGGGATATCACGGATCAAGCGATTAATACGCATGTATGGTGGTACTAATTTTTTTACTTCTAACAATAAATCTAACAATTCTTTTTCACTAAAAGGTTTATATTTTCCCTCTTGAAACCATTTGTTTAATTCAGCAAATTCATTGACTACACAAGGGTAAATTTTTAGTTGGTCTGGTTGTAAATCTTCACTTTCAAAAACATATTTAAACATCGCTAAATCTTTGGCTGGACTTGAGCCTGGTAAGTCTGGCATGTAGTGATGATCGACTTTAAAACCAGCGTCTTTCAAGAGGTGAGTGGCCAAAATAGATTGCTCGACACTATGTCCGCGTTGGATCAAATCCAAAATTTTATTGTCTGTATGTTGGACGCCGAGTTGGACACGAGTACAACCTAAAATTCTTAGTTTTTTTATTTCTGTTTCATGGATAAAGTCAGGACGGGTCTCTAAAGTTAAACCAATGATTTTATAACGAGCAGTTTCATTAATAGTCTGCTCTTCACTTAAAGATAATTTTTCGCGTTTTATTATCTTCTCATTGCCATTCCTCGCCGTAGGCGAGGAATTATTAATCATTGTATTAGCTGCATAAAAACAATCACGAATAAAATCATGCTGATATTGATCAGGATAAACTGACCAAGTACCACCCAAAACTAAAATTTCTATTTTATCTACCAAGTGGCCATTGTTTTCTAGGGCTTGGATACGCATAGTTACTTGACGCTCAGCATCAAACAAATTCATCTTGGCGCGCATGGCAGCGGGCTCGTTAGATAGATAGCTTTTGGGCATATCTGACTCAGTTGGACAGTAGATACATTTTCCCGGACAAACAAAAGGTTTGGTCAAAACTGTGATGACTGATACACCAGATAAAGTACGAACGGCGCGTTTAGTAAACAGCTCGGCTATTCTTTCGTCATTTTTTAAACGGCCAGATTTGACTAATTGACGATAAACTAAAATTAGGTTAGCTTTAGTAGTAGGAGCTAGATGCTCAGTAGAAAAGACTTGTCTTAATTTTTTGACAAAGTCTAAATCTGAGGCATATTTGGTGTTTGCCAGCTCAATTACAATATTTTCTAAAATTTTTTCGTCTATAAAATCTGCCATGTCAAATGATTTAAAAACAATTTATAATGCGATTGCTGAAGAATTTTCTGCTTCACGAGTGTACCCATGGGAAGAATTACAAGTTTTTATACCATATATCAAGGATAATTTCAAGGTATTAGATCTTGGTTGTGGTAATGGTCGTTTACTCAAAGTTTTGCAAGAGTCTAATAAAAAGTTTGATTACTTGGGTCTAGACTTTGCTGATAACTTGATTACGTCAGCAAAAAAGCAATTTCCTGAGTTTAATTTTCAAGTTGGTGAAATGGAAAACTTAAAATTAGAACCACAAAGTTTTGATATGGTTTTTTTGATAGCTTCTTTTCATCATTTACAAACTAAAAAAGACAGGGTCAAAGTTTTAAATAATATTTATCAAGCCTTGAAACCAGGGGGCTATTTATTTATGACTAATTGGGATTTACGACAAAAAAAATATCTGAAAAACTTTTTTAGTCAGTGGTGGAAAAAAAGAGCTTGGAATGATGTGTTTATTTCTTGGCAAAAATATTTGGGTGATAAGCAAAAACTATGGCGTTATTACCATAGCTTTACAGAAAAAGAATTAGCCAATTTATTATTACAAACTGGCTTTAGGCTCGAGCCCAAGGGAGTGTATAAAACTAAGTGGAATATTAATTGTTTAGTAAAAAAATAAATCTTAATTAAAACAGAACCCCGCGTATGCGGGGTTCTGTTAGTTTTTATTTGATTTCGTCTGGCTTAGCTAAAAGTTTTTTGACGACGATAAAGATGATAAAAGCTAAAATTAAAAAGTGAATTAAAGAGCTTAAAAATAGCCCATAAGCGATATGAAGTTTGTGCCAATTAAAAGTCGCATTTTGCCAGCCACCAAGCGGAAGCATAGGATTTAAAAGTGGCATAAATAGATTATCGACAAATGATTTGACGAGTTCATTGACCGCTTGCCCCATGACAAAGGCCACAGCGACTGATAAGACTTTATATTCTTTTAAGAATTCTTTGAATTCATTTACTACTTTTGGTTTTTTTATCATAAAATTGTGTGCTTATATCTCGCGTCCGCGGGATAAAAATAGGCATTAATAATTTATTATTTGATTTCTGTAGGACGAAATAGCGAAGAAATTGTAAATTTATTATATTCTAATATTTTTAAAATTATAAAAGCGATATTTAAAGCAATCAAACCAAGGGTATCTTCTGCTTCTTGCGCTAATAAAATTTGGTGAGCACTGATAAGAGGTAAGAGCAAATAGCTTAGAGATTGGACTCGTTTCCAATTTTTTTTCAACCAGCGCATAGAAAAATTATTGGAAGTCAAATATAAAATGACTAAAAATAAGCCAGCTAAAGCACCGGTAAATAGGAAATTGTTTGGTGGCAGATAATTTTTTATATTATAAATTTGTAGAGCCAAAATATGACCAGTCAAGTGAGCAAAAGCAAGATAAAAACACAAGATACCCATTTCTCGACGATAGGTGAGTAGCCACATCAATTCTTTATAGGCAATAATTTTTACCAGTGGCTTAATAAATAATACCAATATTAAAACTTGCCAGGCCCATTCGCCAAACTGGGAAAATAGTTTGGAGTTTTGTGTAAAAATCAAAGTGCCAAGTAGCAAAAGGGGTATAAAAAGATAAATGATAAAATGAATTTTTTGGCGAAATTTTGTTGATTGCAAATAATTAATCCATATGGATAATTTGTTTACTAGAGTATTGTTTTCATTTTCCATAGATATACTTTATAGCATGATTAAGCTAGTAATTATGCCATAAATAATAACACTGGTCATATCTTGAATTACAGTGGCTATTGGCCCAGTGCCAGCTGCTGGATCTTTGTGGGCACTTTGTAATATTTGGGCTACTAATAAGGCTACTATGGGTGCGGTGGCTATAGCGATACAGGCGGATAATCCTATGCTTAAGGCAAGTAAAATATCTTGTAGCCACCACAGAACAATTAAACCAGAAAAAAAGCCAAAGATTGAGCCAAATATTAAACCTAAAATAAATTCTTTATGTAAGTAGGTGTAAAATTTTGTTTTACCAGATTTTAAATCACGAGAATAAATAGCTTCAGTTTGTGTGCCAATAGCATCAGCAATGTAGATGATAAAAGGCATGAAAAATGCGACATGAATATTTTCAGTTAATACCTTTTCAAAGTTAGAAGTGATGAAAGAAATGGTGATGCCCAATAAAAGACCTAGCACCAAAGATGGTGCTCTTAATCTCACTAAAGTTTTGATTGATTCAGAATCATCATCAGCATATAAAAACTTTTTTATACTTTTCATGTTATTTATTTTTTTTAGCTTTTAAATATTCAAAAAGAATTGGTAATAAAGATAAAATAATAATTATCAAAATTACCCAGCTTAGATTATTTTTGATGTATGGTAAATTACCAAACAAATAGCCAGAAAAAGTAAATAGTGACACCCAGGCTAGACCGCCAATAATATTAAAACTAATAAAAGTGCTATATTGCATTTTTCCTACTCCAGCCACAAATGGAGCAAAGGTGCGGATGATAGGCACAAAGCGAGCAAGGATGATAGTTTTTTTTCCGTATTTAGCAAAGAAGTTTTTAGTCCTTTCTAAGTGTTCAACCTTGATAAATCTCGCAAAGACTTTTTCACCAAAATAATGTCCCAGCCAATAATTTACCGTGTCACCCAAAATAGCGGCTAGACTGAGAATGAAAAATAATAACCAAATATTAAAGTCACCTAGAGCTGCCATAGCTCCAGCTACAAATAATAAAGAATCACCAGGTAAGAAGGGGGTAATGACTAAGCCAGTTTCTAAGAAAATGATCAAAAATAAAAAGCCATAGACCCAAAATCCATAGTTTGCCACTAGAGCAGCTAAATGCGCGTCTAAATGTAAAATAAAGTCTATTAAGGTTTTTAGCATGAGTCTATTATATCATTTGCTGTATTTTCAAGCAATTTAGCCACTGGGTAGCCTTTTTCTTTTTTTCTTAAAATATGCTAAAATTACCATAAAGACAGTGGTTTTACTCCCGCCATGCGGGAGTAAATTAGCCAAAGTTTTTTAAAGATAGCGGTTTAATAATAAATTAGTAAAAAAATTATGCTTAAAAAAATCTCTTATTTTTTCCTATTTTTTAGTCTTTTTGCTCTTCCCTTGAGCTTATTTGCTAAAGAGGAGATCGAAACTAAACAAGTCAAAGTATCAGTTGATCAGACTATCAATCATAATTATTATGTAGCTGGTGAAAATATCGAAATTTATGGCACCATCAATGGTGACTTATTTTTAGCTGGCGAAAATATCCTTATCGATTCAGCTAATATCAATGGTGATGTTTTTGTAGTAGCTAAAAATGTAGATATCAAAGGTAATGTCAAAGGTAATGTCCGAGCGATTGTTGGTGAAAAATTAAATCTCACAGCTGATGTAGAGCGTAATGTTTCTTTTGCCGGTAAAGATTTGAGTCTAGCTAATACTAATAGTATCAAGGGTCATTTATCAGTTTGGGCAGAAAAAGTAGACTTGCAAGGTGGTTTGGTAGGTAATTTAGAAGGATCTATGCAAACTTTAGTTTTAAATAATAGCATTGGTGGTTCAGCTAATCTTTATCTCTGGCAAGCCCAAGACAATAATTGGCAAATCAGTGAGACTGCTAAAATTAATGGCGACGTAAATTATCATGCTTTACAAGAGAAAAATTTTTTCAAACCAGAGCAGGTAGCGGGTAGCATTAATTTTACGAAACTAGACAAAAATCAAAATTCAAAATCTATCACTGATATTTTATGGACCATGGTTTTGAAATTTTTCTCGCTCTTAGTAGCTGGTATGCTAGCTTTATATTTCTTTAAATCATTTTTTCATAGTGCGATGGCTAAAGTACAAGCTAAACCTTGGCAATTAATTTTATGGGGCTTATTATTTTTACTAGCCGGGCCTTTAGTTTTGTTTTTAGTCGCTATGACCATCATTGGTTTGCCAGTGGCAGTGATTGCTTTAGTTTTATGGGTGATCATGCTATATATGGCGCAAGTAGTATCAGCTTGGTTAATCGGTTGGTGGTTAAAACATAAGTTTTTTAAGGAAAAAAATTGGACAGATTTAAGCGTGCTAGCTTTTGGCATCTTAGTCTTGATTATTTTATGTAAAATACCAGTGCTTGGTTGGCTAGTCGTAGTTTATTTATATTTAGTGAGCTTTGCTTTGCTTATTAAACCAGTTTTTGCCAAGAAATAATTATATGGAAACTAGTATTTTTAAAGCTTATGATATCAGGGGCGTTTATCCAAAAGATCTAAATGAAGATACAGCTCGGTTTATTGCACAAGCCTTTATAAATTTATTAAGCGTAAAGCTAAATAAAAAGCCAGAAGATCTAGTCATCACCATAGGTCGTGATGTGCGTCTAGCTTCAGAGCCATTAGCCAAAGTAGCTATTAAAACTTTTTTGAGTAATGGTGTCAAAGTAGAGGATTTGGGCTTAGTGTCTACAAATGATTACTACTTTAGTCTAGGTACTTACACTTGTGATGCTGGTATGATGGTCACCGCTTCTCATAATCCACCCCAGTACGGCGGTTTTAAAATGGCTTTTAAAGAACAACCGAGCGGGCCAAATTTTTTATTTATCAGTGGTAAAGAGCTACTAGTAGAAGTAGAAAAAATCAAAATTTTACCAGAGCCAAATCTCAAAGGCGAGCTACTCGCTAGAGATATTTTTGCTGATCATTTAAAACATGTTTTTTCTTTTGTAGATCTTAAAAAAATAAAGTCATTGAAAGTCGTAGTTGACGCTGGCAATGGTATGAATGCTATTATGGCAGAAAAAATTTTTAAACAATTACCTTGTGAGCTAGTGCCTCTATTTTTTGAACTAGATAAAGATTTTCCAAATCGCCCACCAAATCCTTTGGCTTCAGGTGCTTCAGAAAAAATTGCTAGCAAGATAAAAGAAGTCAAAGCTGATCTAGGTGTCATGTTTGATGTTGATGGTGATAGGATGTTTTTGTTAGATGAACAAGGCAATTTATTAAAAGGGGATATAACTTTGTTGCTATTAGCAAAAGTATTTTTGACTAAATATCCAGGATCTGCCGTTGTTTATAATTTAATTTGTTCCCATGCAGTCAAAGAGCTTATCAATTCTTGGGGCGGACGTCCGATCAGAAGTGAAGTTGGCTATATGAATTCAGCTAGGCATATGAGAGAAGAGAGTGCTATAATGAGTGGTGAGGTTTCTGGACACTTTGCTTTCAAGGATAATTTTTATTCTGATAATGCTTTTATAGCTATGTTGTTGGCCTTAGAGAATATATCTGTGGACGGTAGAGCCTTGTCTGATATTAGCAAAGAGTTTGTATTGTATTTTAGAGGTGATGAAATTAATTTGACCATAGCTGATATTCCGGCGGCTTTAGAGAAAATAAGAACTAAATACGCAGGTAATATTTTAGATGAAATAGATGGCATCACCGTCGAGTTTGCTGACTGGTGGTTCAATGTCAGAGCTTCAAATACTGAGCCTTTGCTACGTATCACTATCGAAGCGAATACCCATGATATATGGGAAGAGAAAAAAACAGAATTATTAACATTATTATCATAAGCATATGTTAAAAAAAATAAGTAAAAAATTTGAAGTAGCTTTTTTTGAAGTTGAGCCTTGGGAGCAAGACTATCTTAAACAACGTTTAAAAAATTTTAGTTTAAAATTTTTCTGTGAACCCATAGAAGAAGTACCTTTGAAAAATTTACAAAATGTTTCTGTGATTTCTCCTTTTATTTACTCAAAAATAAATCAAAAGATTTTGCAAGATTTACCAGCCGTGAAATTAATCACTACACGTTCGACTGGTTTTGATCACATTGATATCAAAGCAGCGACTCAGGCTAAGGTCAAAGTGACTAACGTCCCTTTTTATGGAGAAAATACCGTAGCCGAGCATGCCTTTGCTTTGATACTTTCTATTTCACGTAATATTCATCGTTCACATGAGCGTACGATGCGGGGAGATTTTCGCCTCGATGATTTACAGGGCTTTGACCTCAAAGCTAAAACGATTGGCATCATCGGCGGTGGTCATATTGGCCAACATGTGGCTCGCATGGCCCATGGTTTTGAGATGAATGTTTTGGTCTACGATCCATTTCCTAATAAAGCTTTAGCTAAAAAATTGCATTTTCAATATGTCACTTTAGAGAATTTATTGAAAAAATCTGATGTGATTACTTTACATGCACCATATAATAAAAAAACCCATCATTTAATTAATTTAAAGAATATTAAATTAATTAAACCAGGTGCTATTTTAATTAATACTGCTCGTGGTCAATTAGCTGATACTACTGCTTTAGTTGAAGCTTTACGTAAGGGCATTTTAATTGGTATGGGTTTGGATGTTTTGGAAGCAGAAAAATATGTTTTTAAAGAAGAACGAGAATTAGTTTCGCCACAATTTACTGGTAATCCTCGTCAAGATAAAGAGTGGCTCAAAACTATTGTCGAGCAACATGTGCTGATCAATTCTGATCGCGTCGTCATTACGCCACACAATGCTTTTAACAGTAAAGAAGCCTTGCAGAGAATATTAGACACCACGATAGCTAATATTATAGCTTGGTCACAAAATAAAAAATTAGCTAATCAAGTCATAATTAAATAAAATATATAGCAAGAAAAGCCTCCGCCGTTGGCGGGGGCTTTTATAGAAAAATTATTCATAAGCTGGGGTTTCAACTAAATAATAACACAAAACTCCTCCCGCAACGCGGGAGGAGTTTTGGAAATTAAATCTTACCTTTAAAATAATCAATAAACATTTTTTCTTTCACTTTTTCAAGAGTTTGTTTAGCTACTTTTCTGGCTTTTTTTGTGCCTTCAAAAAGTATCTCTTCAACAATTTTTGGATTTTTTTCATAGTAAGCCCTTTTTTCTCGTATTGGTTTTAATGTTCTGATAATCGCTTCAGCTAAAAGTGGCTTAAGTTCTGAATATTTTATAGTACTATTTTTGAATTGTTTGTTAAATTCTTTGATTTGTTCTTCATTTTCTGAAAATTGTTCAAATAATCCTAATAAATTTTTAGCACCAACTTCATTAGTAATTGCAGTTTTAATTTTATTTTTAATCTCTTCTTCCGAATCTGTAAGTGTGATAGAGTTGCCTAAGCTTTTTCCCATTTTACGTCCATCCATGCCAAGTACTCTTGGAAAATCACCAATTTTTGCCTCTGGTTCTTTCAAAGTATTACCATAAATGTTATTAAATTTTCTAACAATCTCTCTAGCTTGTTCAATCATTGGTAATTGATCAGCGCCTACTGGCACTAAGTCAGCTTGAAAAGTAGCGATATCAGCTGCTTGGCTAACTGGATAGCCCAAAAAGCCAAAAGTGACATCATCTTTAAATAAATCTTTTTTTTGTTGAATTTCTTCTTTGACAGTTGGATTTCTTTTTAGACGAGCAATGGTAACTAGATTAGAAAAAAAGACTGTTAGTTCAGCGATCTCAGGAATAAGCGATTGGATAAAGATGGTGGATTTTTTAGGGTCAATGCCGACGGCTAAGTTATCCATCGCAACTTCATAGACGTTTTTTCTTACTTTTTGAGGGTTATTGAAATTATCTGTTAGAGCCTGCACATCAGCAATCATGACATAGGTATTATATTCATTTTGTAAAGCCACTCTATTTTTGAGAGCACCACAAAAATGTCCAATATGTAATTGTCCAGTTGGCCTATCGCCTGTAAGTATTATCTTTTTCATATAATTTGTATATTAGTATAGTTATTGTAATGCAAGCATAATTTTTGGTCAATCAGGCAATATTAGCCAAACAAAAACCCCCAGCATACGCTGGGGGTTTTATAAAAATTATTTTAAACTTCAATTACCACTGGTAAGATCATTGGACGGCGTTTAGTTTTTTGAAAAACAAACTGTCCAACATTATTACGTAATTTTTCTTTGATCATTTCACCGTCAGTAGCCATTTTCTGACCACTCTTATTATGATCATTGATAATTTTTTTGACTTGATTACGAATATCTTCGACGATCTCTTTATTTTCTTTCATGTAGATAAAGCCACGAGAAATAATATCTGGTGAGCTTAATAGTTTGCCATCTTTACGAGACATAGTAGCGATCACTACTATCATACCTTCGCCAGACATCATTTGTCTGTCTCTTAAGACGATGTTAGATACATCGCCGACACCTAAACCATCGACAAAGACATAGTCAGTATTGACGGTTTCTTTGCTCATGAAGCCACCACGTTGGTCAAACTCAATCACAGAGCCATTGTTTGGGACAATGATATGATTTTCAGCAATTTTTAATTCTTTGGCAATTTTTCCCGACTCTTTGAGCATGTAGTAGTAAGCATAAACAGGGATATAATAGTCTGGTTTAATACTTTGTAACATATGGACGATATCTTGGCGATTACCATGACCAGACACATGGATGTCCATCAATTCACCATGGATGACATTGTCACATTGACGATAAAGGCCATCTTTTAATCTTTGGATGGTATTTTCATTACCTGGAATGATGGAAGAAGATAAGACTACGGTGTCATTTTTTTTGATTTTGATATTACGATGAGCACCAGTGATGATGCGAGATAAAACCGCATTACCTTCACCTTGAGCACCAGTAGCGATGATGACCAGTTTATCATCTGGGTAGCCATTAGCTTCTTCGATTTTGATAAAAGTATGTTTTTGTGCTTTGATATAGCCAAGCTCTTTGGCAATTTCAATGTTCATCTTCATACTATAGCCATCAAGAGCTACTTTCTTGCCTAGTTTTTCAGCTTGAGAAATTATCCAAGAAATTCTTTCAATCTGTGAAGAAAAAGTACCGATAATGACACGACCTGGTGCCTCAGTGATTAATTTTTCTAGATTTTTTTTCATCACTTCATGAGAAGCAGATGGTCTGACGTCGATAGCGCCTAAACTTTCGAGCATCAAAATGCGAGGACTTTTTAATTTACTTAAGTGAGAGTAGTCCAAGATTGGTTTATTATTGTTATCTCTTTCTAAAGTCCAATCACCAGGATGTATCACTGTGCCTTGGGGTGTTTCTAAAATCACACCGACAGCATCCATGATCGAGTGTTCCATTTGGAAAAATTTTAAAGTAAAATTACCAAATTTGAATTGATCATTTAAACTTTGGACCATCAAAGTTTTTAGATTTTTCGCATCATGTTTTTTATAATCTTCGACTTTGTGTTTGACCATGGCTAAAGTCAGCGGACGACCAACTATCAATGGATAGCCAAGTTTTTCTAATAAAATAGGGGAGGCACCAATGTGGTCTAAGTGTCCGTGGGAAAAAATTACAGCTCGGATATTTTTTTCTTTACCTTTGAGATATTCAGTATTAGGGATGATATAGTCGATGCCTGGCATATCTTCCTCAGGAAACTGTAAGCCCATATCTAAAATGACAATATCTTGATTGTATTCAAAGATAGTCATATTACGACCAACTTCTTCACAGCCACCCAAAGGGATGATGCGTAGCTTATTTTGGTTACTAGCTTTTGGCACAAAAGTTCTTTGTGGTTTGCTAGGATTTAGTCGAATAGTTTGATTTGGTTTTTGATTTTGGCTTCTATTTTGTCTAGGCGGTTTTTGGCTAGCTACTGGATTTGGTTTAAAATTAGTAGCTGGCACAGTAGTGCCTAAAACTTTTGGTGTTTGTTTGTTTGTGCGATGATGATAGCCTTGTCTTTTTTTGGGCTGACTACTATTTGGTGAGCCAACTGACAAAAGATTATCAGTGCTATCAGATAAATTTCTTTCCATAAATGTGTTTATTAATATTTTTAACCCCTCCCAGCCTCCCCTTCGCAAGGGGAGGGGGACACAAATTTTCGCGATATTTTCTCCCCCAGATCCCCGCGTACGCGGGGAAGGGGGAGATTAAAGAGGAGGTTATGATTTATTTTTTAAATTTTATTTAGCTAAACTTCTTTTGGTCTTGATAAACCAAGTAGAAATATTAGCTAGACGATCGGCTGGTAAATTGATAAATTTCAATTCATCAAGGCCTTTGAGTTTTTTAGCTACTGGGTAAGTATAAGTTGGATTATATAAAAAGATAGCTAAGTGTTGTTCTAATAATTTTTTTTCAAAAGTGTTTAGCAAATCAGCTTTTTCTAAATCGTTATTTGAGTTACGTAATTTTTCTAAAGTTTTGTCGATGTCACTATTACTAAAAATACTTAAATTCAAACCAGGAGCTGCCACTTGGCTAGAGTGCCAAAATGGATAAGGACCAGCATTGATATTGATAATCTGTCCATAAAGTAAGACCTGATAGTTGCGTGGCTCAATGATATCTTGACGAACTTTACTTTTGGCTACTATATCAAGTTCTACTTTGATACCTAAAGCTTCCCAAGCTTCTTTGAGGATATTAGCTGCTTCAGTATTTTCTTCTTGATCAATCGTGGTGAGCTTGATGGTAAGCTCTTGCTCATTTTTTTGTCTAATATTTGAACCTTCTTTTAAGGTCCAGCCTAAAAATTCTAGCTCTTTTTTAGCCGCTTCTAGATCATAGTCAAGATCTTTGACATTTTCGTCATAGCCTAAAGAATCTGGTAAAATCGGCCCCTGAATCACTTGGCCGTCATTATTTAAAGCCTCTTGCAAGATTTTATTTTTATCGGTAGCAAGTGCTAAGGCACGACGAAATTTCACATCATTTAGCAAGCCATTTTGTTGGGGATTGAAAAAAACAGCGGTATATTGTGGACTTTGTAAATTTTTATAAACAACTGAACGATTTTTTATTTGTTCTTTATAGCTTTTTGGTAAATACATCAGACCATCAACATTTTTGTTTTGCAAGGCAGAAGCTGCTGTTTCAAAGTCGGAATAAAATTTTAAGGTCAATTCATCGATATAAGGTCGACCCAAATGATAATTATGATTTGAACTTAAAATATAATTTTTGACATTACCACTACTATCTTTAGTAAGAGTTTCAAATTTATATGGTCCACAGCCAATTGGCTTTTTGTTTAATTCTGCTAATTCTGCACCAAAGTCGGGGATGCTGTACCATAAGTGTTCTGGTAAAATGCCGATAGTTAAAATAGATAAAAAAGCAGCGAATGGTTTATCTAAAATAAATTGCACGCGATAGTCATCAAGCTTATTAACGGTCACACCATTGAAGCTGGAGCGCAATGGACTTTTATACTCTGGATTTTTGATACGCTCGACTGTAAAGACTACGTCGTCGGCTGTAAATGGCATGTCATCATGCCATTTGACATCATTTCTTAATTCAAAAGTATAAATTTTTTGTTCAGCATCAATGCTGTAACCGCTAGCTAAGTCCGGCACTAAATTTCCATTGTTATCGGTATTCATTAAGCCAGCAAAAACTAGCTTGACCAAATCTCGATCAACATCAGAAGTAGCAAAAGCCGGATTGATAAAATTTGGAGCACCAATCAAACCCTCGGTGTAAGCACCTCCATGGTCTGCTTGAGAACTTGAGTTTTTATTGTACCAAGCACCAATCAAACCAAGTACACTAAAAATTAACAAGGCATAAGCTAGGCGAAAGCGAATTTTTTCTTGTTTATCCAAAACTTTTGGTAATTGTTTTAGCTGATGCCAGCTAGGTATTTTTTTAAGGTTCAATTGCGCTAATAACTGATGATTGATATCAGTTTCTTTTTTACCGATGATTTTTGGCCACAAGATTTTGATTTGATTTTGGGTATAACCAAATAAAGAGTTGGCTGATTTTTTTAGCCAAAATAATAATTCTTTACTTGTGGGGAAAGATTTTCTAATAAGATTATTGTTTTAGTTTTGTCTATCTCATTCTCCGCATCCGCGGAGAATGCGGAGATTAAAGCAAATTTTTGTTGAATAAAGCTTAGCTTAAGAAAAAGCTAACAATAGCGGACAATAAAAATAAAACGCTTAAGACAATAGTTGCATAGAAAATAGTCTTTTCGGCTCCACGTTTGGTACGATAAACAGTACTGGTACCACCGAAGCCAGCTCCTAAACCAGTGCCTTTTTGTTGGATCAAGATAGCACCAATCAAGAGCACAGAAATCACAATCTGTAGAATATATAAGGTATTTTTCATATTTTTTAGCTTACAGAACTTTTATATACTAACAAGAAAATGACAAGTTGTCAAGCTAAAATTACCACCTCTTGGCCCATCTCTTCCCCGGCATCCGCCGGGGAAGCGGCAGAAGGGTGTATTTTAGCTTTTAGCAAAATTACGACGATGAGCTAAACGGTAGTTTTTGATGCCAAATTTATGAGCCTGATTGCGCATATTTTGGATAAATAGCGATAAAGGCTCTTTTTTGTCTAATCTAATGCTATTTTTTTTGCCAGGCAAAAATAGCTCTTCTTCTTTTTTAGCCAAAGATATCACTTTATTTTGCCAAGATTTTTTTAAAATAGGATAGACTGTATTTAGTTGAGCTTTGCCACCGTCTAAAATGATCAAATCTGGTTCTGGCCAAGCTGTGTGTGTTTGTCTTCTGTTTAAGACTTGTTTTAAAGAAGCGACATCATTTGGTCCAGTGATATTTTTTATTTTAAATAAACGATATTCAGCAGCGGCAATTTTTTCATCTTGAAAGACAATCATCGAGCCATAAGAAAAATTTCCTTGGATATTAGAGATGTCATAGACTTCGATGCGACGAGGTAAATTTTTTAAATTTAATAATTTTTGTAAGGCTATTAAATTTTTTCTTTCTGGTTCTCGGCTGATTTTTTTCGCATAATCTTCGGCGTTTTTATAAAGCAGATTTAAGAGCTGTTTGTTTTTGCCAATTTTGGCGACAATATTTTTCTGCAAACTCAAATTAATATTTTTTAAATCTAAACTAATCGGGCTGACTAAGAGAGGAGGAATGTCAGAATTTTTGAGATAAAATTGTTCTAAGCTTTGTTCTAAAATTTCTTGGGTATTTAAATTTAATTTATTTTGGATCACAAAATTGAATTTATCTCCCAAAACACCAGTGCGTACTTGCATAAGGGTCACAATGGCTTGGTTATTTAATAAATAAATATTTACTAGATCTTGATTTAGTTTTGGCGCACCAATTATTTTTTGTTTAGCTTGTGAACGCTCTAGAGCTTGGAGCTGATTTCTTTTTTTTAAAGCTTCTTCAAACTTTTTAGTTTGGCTTAAATTTTTAATTTCATTTTTAAGCTCATTACTTAAATTTTTTGTTTCCCCTTTGATAATGCTAATAGCGTGATTAAGTAGATTTTGATAAAGTTTAGCATCAATTAATTTTTCACAAGGACCCAGACACAAGTCCAAGTGATATTTTAGGCATACTTTGCCTTTTGGCAAAATTTTTAAATTGCGTTTGCAAGTACGTAGTGGCACAATGCGGTGAATTAGCTGCACCAAAGTACGCGCGCTAAGAGTAGAAATATAGGGTCCAAAATATTTGTCGTTATTTTTTAAGTTTCGACCATGTTTGACGACTAGACGCGGAAAAGCTTCATTAGTCAGCGTGATATAAGCCCAAGATTTATCATCTTTTAAAACAATATTATATTTTGGCTGATGTTTTTTTATTTGGGCAGCCTCTAAAAGCAAGCTTTCAGTTTCATTATCTACTATCGTATATTGGACTTTAGTGATTTCTTTGAGCATTTGTTGTTTTTGCTCACTTAGATCTTCTTGGCGTAGCCAATAAGAATTCACCCGTTTGAACAGGTTTTTAGCTTTGCCGATATATATTATTTTTCCGGCATTATTTAAGAAAAAATAAATACCTGGATTTTTTGGAATATCTTTTAAATTTAGCATAATTATATTATAGCACTATTATATATTCAAACAAAAAACTTCGCATAGCGAAGTTTTTTAGTAGTTGTATTTATTTAAAGCTGTTCTAGTGCCTGGCCCGACATAGCCGAGCGTAGCTATGTTATTTGTTTTTTGAAAAGCTTTGACCGCTGCTTGGGTAGCGGGTCCAAAATAACCAGTTGTTTGAGGGTAAGTAAAATAGCCTAAAGTTTTTAATTTTATTTGTAGCTGTCGGACTTCCTCGCTAGTTTGACCAAGTTTTAAGAAGTTTTTGAAAGTATAACCATTATTTGAGCTAGAGAGATTTTCTCCGTCAGCATAAATAGTGCTATTAGAAATGGTTTGAATATCGCTCCATTTATAACCTAGAGCATTAAAAATTTCACCATCTGTAATCCACCTTTTTTTATTAGTTTCTATTAAATAAACTTTTGGTGAATTTGCGTATTTAATTAAAGTAGGACTTGTAGTGTCATTTAGTAAAGCTGCCATAGTTACTTCTGCACGATTGACATAAATACTTGCAAATTTAATTTCTAGATCTTTAATACCATCATTATCTAGGTCTATTTTTTTTGCTTCATCTAATTTCAGAGTCACAATTTGTGGTTCGGAATTGATTTGGATAGTGATAATATTATTTAGTAAATCTAAATCAATAATTTTAAAACTGTGTTCCTGGGTAGTTTGATTATTATGATTGCTAACAGTGGTGCTGAAATTAGCAGTAGAGTTGATATAGCCCAAAACATTGGTGCCAGAATCATTGACGGCACCAATATTGCCAACTTGTCCCATATTAATAGCTTCACTAATGCGACCTTCACCAACGGCTGCCGGTAAGGCTATTGCTCCACCACCACCAAGTGTAGGGCAGTCAGCTGTAGAAACGACCAAATTGTCAGACCAAGCCGTATCTAGATCATCACCATTTTTCGCTTTGACTTTAAAAGTATAGTTAGTATTACAAGTGAGACTGCTAGAAGTCCAAGTTGTAGCAGTAATCAAACCAGAGTTCGTGTTAGCCGTAGTATTTTCGATATAATATTCTGTGCCAGCAGTATTACTATTAGCACTCCAACTCAAAGTAATAGCAGCCGCAGTTTGAGCTGTGCTAGCAAGTGTCGTTGGTACGTTAGCCAAAGTATAAACTTCGTCAGAAGTGGCTGATGCTGAACTTTCGCCTCTGGTATTATGGTAAGCCTTGATGCTGATACTATAGGCAGTATTTGGAGTTAAGCCAGTAGCCTGATAAGACTCACTATCTGCATCTAGATCGTCTACGTCTGTTCCCTCAGCACTTTCATAATCAATACGATAAGAATCTTCAAAATTAGCATTATCTGCCCAAGTCCAAGTAATAGCAGTGGAGGAGTCGACTGTTGGTGTGCCGATAGTTGGCGTAGCTGGTTTAGTATCTATGCTAGAAGCTCCAGTTGCTCCACTAGCTGAACCTGCAATATTTTGAGCAATGACTTTGTATTGATAGCGTTCATTAGCGGCTGGCGGATTGGAAGCATTGTTAGTAGAGTTATCGACAAAAGTAGTAATATCAGCCGCTACAGTAGCAATTTCTGTGTAAGATCCCCAGCCAGAACCAGTGTCATCGCGACGTTGAATGATAAAGCCATCTTCATCAGCAGAGTTGTCTGTCCAAGTAACAGTTATTTGTGTATCGGAGTTGTAAGTAGCTGTTACAGCACTAGCGTCACTGGGACTTGCTGAAGGTAAATTGTTACCCATTTGTATTTGGACATTACTAGAAACATCACTTAAATACTGGATGTAGGCAATATTGTTAGCATCATCAACATAAGAATTATAAGCTGTTCCTAGATAAGTATCTGTGCTATGAGCAGAACCATCTTCGCTGTCTAAAAAGCTACCATTTACTTTTAAGACCGGAGCAGTAGACGCAGTATAGCCAGTTAAAACAAAGCTTGGTTTTTTCTTAGTATAAGAATCAGCGTTAGTATAAGTAAAAATAGCGCGGTTACCACTGGCTGCAAATTTTAATCCACCTTCAGGAGAAAAATTAGTAAATGATCCAGTGCTAACAGTAGGTGTATCAGGATGAGATATGTCATTGCTGTAAATATCAATAGCCGCTTCGTTAGTTGAAACATCATTATCTGGGTTAATTTGTTGCACCCAATTTAAAGTGATGGTTGCGCCATCAGCTTGTGTCGGACCATCTGCATCACGATAATAATTATATTGTGGTGGTCCACCAGCAGAATTGTAAGCATCATAAACCCAACCACCAGTTTGACTGATAAAATAATTCGCCAAGACTGCTTTGATGCCACCAGTACCATTGCCTACTTGCGCAAACCAATTATCTGTACCAGGAGTTGGCGTGGCATCGGTGTTATCATATAACAAACTAAAATTAGTATTAGTCAGAGAATTATATAAACTCATGTCTGACCAATCAACAGTAGAGCCAGTGTTATTAGTCAAAGAAAAATTATTCCAGATACGACCGTCTTGCCAAATCGTTTTAGTGAGAGTGTAATCATAATTTGCTACTCCACCAAAATCTCCAGTGTAAGTAATTTTGGAAACTACAGGACCAGCTAGATAAGTGGAGGAAGTAGCGACATTAGTAGAAGCGGATAAATTGCGCGCTGTGCCATCGTTAAAAATTAATCTATCTATACCATTTGTTAGATCACCAAGTTGAGCGGTATGATCAGATTGATTTTCGATATCATACCAATAAGTCATAGCTCCACCCTTGCTTTCATCTAAAACGGTTCTGAATTTACCTGGAGCAGTGATAAGTAGATTATCTGATGAGCCGGAGCCTTCTGTTATTTCATGGAAAGTAAAGATATCAGCGTTAGTTTCAAATTCAGATATAGCGGCCATTGCCCAAGCTCTTCCCCAAGCTCGGTTATTAGCAATTGTGGGATGATTGTCTGCGTCCCAGCGCACATCTGGACCTTCGACGGTATAAGCGGGAGCAGCATAATTATCATAAACGACATCAATCGCATAAGAGCCAGCAGAAAAAGCATTAAAAGGATAATTTAATAAAAAGGCTAAATTATCTTCCATGATTTCATGAGAAAAGCTGGTATTAGCATAGTAGGCACTTGGTGAAGCAGAAGATTGCGTGTGCATATCTAAAAAGATATCAATACTATTACCTTGAGTTGTGACCCAATCATGAATAGCAGAGTGTAAAACATATACCTCTGGTTCTTCTGTGCCAGCATTTGGTGCGCCATTATTCCATTCACGGTTTAAATCCCAACCATTAGCATTACTTCTAGTTTGTCCTAAATACATAGCATCAGGATTGACATCGGGGACTATTTTTAAAATCCATCCTTGTCTAAATACTTTTGATTCAGGGTTGGTGGTGTCCAGATAAAAATCTACAATTGCTTGAGCAGCATAACTAGCACCTATTTCCATAGGGTGTTGGCGACTATGTACCCACATCACTTTTTTGTTAGCATAAGGTATGGGAGAATTGACATCTTCAAAAGTCAAAAGATGAATGTCTCTATTTTGGACACTTTGACCCAAGACCACAGTAGAGGAAGCAAATGTTGAATCTTCCCAACGATCAATATCATTTAAAGCATCGGTATAAGTGTATGGTGGATTGTAAGCTATATAAACCGTGTCTTGAGTAAAGGTTTCGCTATTTCCTGGAGCATTCCAAGTAAAGGCTGGGTTATTATCCGTACCATCATTGGTGACTGGATACCAATTTACTTGATCATAAGAATAAAAAGGTCGTTTACCTGTCCAAACATTGGTTTCAGTATTAGCACCTCTAGCGTTATTCATGGTAAAATTGATGGTTTTATTCAAAACATTAGTCATAGAAAAATAAAACCAAGTAGTTCTTAAGTAAGTGCCAGTACCGATGTCTAATTCTCCATCAAAAGTAACACTATCACCGATTCTTACAAAATCTTCACCATTGCCACCTTCAAAAGAAACATCAAACACTGTGGCGCTGTTTGTGACTTGAGGGTAATTTGTATAAGTATTAAAAATTGTTCCGTCAGATTCTACCATCCGGAAACAATAGTTTGTTTCATCAGCTAAATTGTGTGCTTGTAAAACCCAGTCGTATTCTACATCTTGTCCCACAGCTACAGTATTAGGGTTTAAGGCGGAATTATTTTCTTCTTCATAAGTTCCGCCAACATCCGCACCAGTTAAAAGCAAAGAGCTAATAGTGGCATCATCAGCTACTGAACCATTGCCATAGCCACGCCAAGGAGCAGTAGTAGAAGCCATTTCACCTACATCTTGCCAGTTGCTAACGCTAGCACAAGAACTACCAGTACCAAATTGTAATTTAAAAGCTTGTGCTCCAGCTGTTAATTCGGACACGCTATTTTGGACAGACATACGTAGACGTAAAACATCATCAGTACTTGGACGATTGCTACCGCCAACGCTAGTATTTTCTGCTAGATTAGTGCCACCTACTGGCCAAGGATCCGTCGGACTTATAGCGTCAGTATTAGCATACCAACGATATACATTTTGATTGAAAGTTGGGTCTAGAGTAGTGCCATCATCAAAAGAAACATTATCTACATAAAAAGTACCCGCACCATCATTCCAAGAAGCAAAACTAATATAACTTGGATCAACATTAGCATAACGACTTGTTGCACCGGATACTTGAAGCATGTCATTAACATAGATATCATAAGTATCAGTGGTTGGGCTACCGACTAATTTTACAGTATACCAAGTATCTAAAGCCAAAGTAGAGCTAGCCAAAGAAAAAGCAGTTAAAGCGTCATCACGATCACGATAAGTTAAGCTTACTGCGCCAGTAGTGCCGCCACCAACTTTCGCCCAAGAAAGTATTGCCCAACGTTCAGTATCTGTTGAGCTTGGTCCTTGAATGGCGTTACTATTATTACCTAAGAACATCCAGCCACTACGATCAGTAGCTGAGACATCAACGATTGAGTCAACATAAATATCCCATTCTACTGTAAAAGTTCCGCTAGTGATAGCAGCTGGTAGGGCTTGTGACATGTAAGTATTATAACTTGAAGTGCCAGTAATTTTAGCTTTTTTAGTAGCATTACCAGCGATATCTGTTTCGTCTAAAGTTAATTGATTTGGACCATTGGGAGCAGAATCAGCTCGACTTTCATACCAATCTTGTCCACTATCATCTGACCTTAAAGAAGCGCTATCAGTTTCAGTGGCAAAATCGCCATTGACTAAAACTTCTATGGCCCGAGCTGTTTGGTGGTTTATAGTTATTAGTATAGTCAATAATATTAGACTAAAGTAAAAAAATAGCCCCTTTGTTTTTTGTGATTTCAACATGTTTTTGATTTGGTTAGATTATGTATAAAAAAATTAGAGATTATTTTTTTGAACATCCTTATTATAACAGATTAGAGGTTTTTCTCCAAACCTTGATTTTTTATTCAAAATATAGTAAAGTAGCTTGAACTTGAACGTTTCAAAAAAGAGGTGCACCATGAAAAGTCTGCTGGCTGGACTCAAAAAACTGCCGGCGCTTTTCAAAAAGCACTGGCGGAAGATTCTGTTCTTTACTATCCTTTCACTTTCATGGAAGGTGGTGGCCATTATTTATCGTCACCACATTATTGATTTCATCATTAACTTTTGGATTTGGTTGAGAAATATCAATCCTTGGTGGCGGCCACTCATTGTTTGCGTTTTTTGTGCCATCTTGTTTCTTGGACTTTTGCGATTAGAAACACAAATGGAGAAAGAAGAAGACAAATGAGGAGATCGACATGAGCACAAGCAATGTGTATCCTGGCGGCGTTTTTAAAACGAACGTCAATGACAGTCAGCTTTGCCTCGGTTGCAAGCAAGATCTTCCTAGGCAACGTCTTGGCAGTCAAGGCGCAGTTGAATTTGAAAAGTGTGAGTGCGGACAGTATTTGATGATTACCGGTCGTCAAGGCTGTGGCACAATGGCTTTCACAGTGGCCATCGAAGCTTTTGAAGTTCCGACCAATCTTGTCCCTGCTGGCTCTTAGAGCTGGCAGGGGCTTTTCTTTTTGCTTTAATGATTGACGCAGAGCGATTTCTGTGCTATCCTGTCCTCGATTATTAAATGATTTTTATGTCAAAAAACATTGTCATCAAAGGAGCGCGTGTTCATAATCTTAAGAACATTGATGTCGAGATTCCTCGAGATAAATTAGTCGTCATCACTGGTTTATCTGGCTCAGGAAAATCATCTTTGGCTTTTGACACTATTTACGCTGAAGGTCAGCGTCGTTATGTAGAATCACTGTCGGCTTATGCACGACAGTTTTTAGGTTTGATGGATAAACCAGATGTGGATCAAATCGATGGCTTGAGCCCGGCTATTTCTATTGATCAAAAAACTTCGTCAAGAAATCCACGCTCGACTGTCGGAACGGTGACCGAAATTTATGATTATTTACGTTTGCTTTATGCACGCATTGGCCGACCCCACTGTCATCTTTGTGGTCAAGAAGTAGCTAAGCAATCTTTACAACAAATTGTAGAAAAAGTTTGGTCCCAAGAAGCTGACACAGATTTTATGTTACTTGCCCCAGTAGTACGAGATAAAAAAGGAGAACACCGAAAAATTTTAGAACACATGCAACAAGCTGGTTATCGTCGTGTGCGTATCAATGGTGAGTTGATGACTTTTGAAGAGGCCAGGGACTTAGTTTTAGATAAACAAAAAAAACACACCGTTGAAATCGTCATTGATCGTTTACGCCGAGACGGTAGCAAAGAAACTAAGGCTAGATTATTACAATCATTAGAAACCACTTTAGATTTAGCCAATGGTTCCGTCACTGTTTATATTCCTAAGACAGAAAAAAATTTATATTTTAGTGAACACTTTACCTGTCCGGTGCATAGTGAAGTTTCTTTTTCGGAGATTGAGGCGCGCAATTTTTCTTTTAATAGTCCTCATGGTGCTTGTCCAGATTGTACTGGTTTGGGCACCAAACTTTTAGTAGATCCAGAATTAGTGATTCCCAATAAAAAACTATCTTTAGCTGAAGGGGCTATTCGCCCTTGGTCGCGGACAGCGGCTAATCAGACCTGGTATTTTAGAATTTTAGAGTCAGTAGCCAAAAAACATAAGTTTTCTATGACTGATCCAGTCAGTAAACTAACAGCCAAACAATTAGATTTGATTTTTTATGGTACCGGCATCGACAGATACCAGATGGAAATGTCAGGAGAAAAATTTAACGGCGATTACAATACTACTTTTGAAGGCGTGGTAAATAATCTGATGCGTCGTTATCGGGAGACAGATTCTGATTATATTCGCAGTGAGATTGAGCGCTATATGCGCATCACACCTTGTGAAACTTGTTTGGGTAAGCGTTTGAAAAAAGAAATTTTGAGTATCACGGTAGCAGAGCAAAGCATCGCTGATGTTTCTGCTATGACAGTAGAAAATTTAACGAGCTTTTTTGCGGGCTTAGATAAAAAATTATCTAGCCGTGAGCTGATTATTGTAAAACAAGTGCTGAAAGAAATTTTAGCGCGTTTAAATTTTTTACAAAATGTTGGTTTGAGCTATCTTACTCTAGATAGATCAGCTAATACTTTGTCTGGCGGTGAAGCGCAGCGTATCAGACTAGCTACCCAAATTGGTTCTTCTCTGATGGGAGTTTTATATATTTTGGACGAGCCTTCCATTGGCTTGCATCAGCGAGACAATGCAAAATTGATCGAGACTTTGAAACATTTAAGAGATTTGGGTAATACCGTGATTGTCGTCGAGCATGATGAAGAAACTATTTTAGAAGCAGACTGGGTGATTGATATCGGTCCAGGAGCGGGTAAACACGGAGGAGAGATTACTGCTATCGGTACGCCACTACAGATCAAGAAAAATAAAAAGTCTTTGACGGGTAAATATTTGTCTGGTGAATTAAGCATCCCAAGTCCAAAAAAATATCGTCCAGGTAATGGCAAAACTTTGTCTATCATCGGTGCTTCAGCTTTTAATCTCAAAGATATTGATGTGCATTTTCCTTTGGGTAAATTTATCAGCATCACTGGTGTGTCTGGTTCTGGTAAATCTACTTTGATGACTGAGATTTTAGCGAAAGCTTTGACGCAACATTTTTATCATGCCAAAGAAAATCCAGCTAAGCACAAGATGATCAAAGGCTTGGAGTATATCGATAAAGTGATTGATATCGATCAATCACCGATTGGTCGCACGCCACGCTCAAATCCAGCTACTTACACTGGCGTCTTTACCTACATCAGAGATTTGTTTGCTGAATTACCAGAAGCAAAAATCAGAGGTTACAAAGCTGGTAGATTTTCTTTTAATGTCAAAGGTGGCCGTTGTGAAGCTTGCCAAGGTGATGGCGTAGTAAAAATTGAAATGAATTTTTTACCAAATGTTTATGTGGAGTGTGAAGAGTGCCGTGGTAAGCGCTATAATAATGAAGCTTTAGAGATACATTATAAAGGTAAAGATATTTCCGAAGTTTTACAGATGACTGTTGAAGAGGCGACTAGCTTTTTTGCTAATATCCCAAACATTCATACTAAGCTAAAAACTTTAGTGGATGTCGGCCTTGGCTACGCTGCCTTAGGTCAATCAGCTACTACTTTGTCTGGTGGTGAAGCGCAGCGTATCAAACTAGCCACTGAGCTTTCTCGTCGAGCTTCAGGTAAAACTTTATATATCTTAGATGAACCTACTACTGGTTTGCATTTTGCTGATGTCAAAAGATTGTTAGATGTTTTGCAGCGTCTAGTAGACAAAGGTAATACTGTCTTAGTGATCGAGCATAATCTTGATGTGATCAAGAGTTCTGACTGGGTGATTGATTTGGGCCCAGAAGGTGGCGATAAAGGTGGTTATTTAGTAGCCGCTGGTACGCCAAAAGAAGTGGCCAAAGTGAAAAACAGCTTCACCGGTCAATATCTCGCTAAAATGTTTAAAAAATAGTAAACTATAAGGGTTATGGTAAATGCCTTGGAACAATCTATTTTAAAGACCATAGCCTTTTTTGATGTCTTTAATCAACCTTTGACGGCTGAAGAAATTTGGAAGTGGCTTTATCGACCAAATCAAAAGTTTTCTTTACTAGAAGTCAAAATTGCTTTAGAAACTAGTCTAGTTTTACTCAAAAATTTAGTTTTAAATGAAGCTTTCTATAGCCTTCGAGATAGTAGCTATAGCTATTTGATTCGCAAGCATCACAATGATTTATCCGAGCGTAAATTTGCTAAAGTTTTAAAACTTTTAAAGATTTACAAATATTTGCCTTTCATCAAGATGATTGCGATTTGCAATTCTTTGTCTTTTTCTAATGCCAGCGAAGAGTCAGATATCGACCTCTTTATCATCACGGAAAAAAAGAAAATCTGGTTAGCCAGATTTTTTACGATTTTGATTGTCAAAATTTTAGGTTTGAGACCAACCAAAGAGCAGCATCGTGATACTTTTTGTTTGAGCTTTTTTATCAGTGAGGATAATCTAGATATCGAAAATATTTTATTTAGTATCCATGATATTTATACGCCCTACTGGATAGCCCAGCTATTGCCTGTTTATGATCGCGATCAGACTTATGATAAGTTTTTAGAGGCAAATTTATGGGTGAAGAGGTACTTGCCAAATACTTATGCTAATAGTTTTTGCCAGACAGTTAAGATTAATTGGTTGACGAAAATTATTCGTCAGCTTTTAAACTTTGTATTTTCACCACCCTTACTCAATCATTATCTGGATAATTTTTATCGCAAAATACAAAGTCGTATTATTGCTCGTAATTTACGTGAGCTGATCAATGTGGACACCAAAATCATTGTCAATGAACAAATGCTAAAATTTCATGTCAATGATCGGCGAGAATTATTTTATAAAAAATGGAGAGAGCGCATACATAATTTATATTTAGAAAAAGATGATGAAGAACTTATTTAAAGCAGATTTTATTTTTAATAGTTTCGCTTTTATTTTATTGCTCATTTTGCCCTGGCAAACTCGCTGGATTTTTCAGAGTATCAAAATAGCAGATCAAACTTGGGAGTATGGACAGCTAGGACTTTATGCCAGCATGATTTTGCTTATTGTTTTATTAGTTTTATATTTTAAAAATACCCCCTCTGCCGCTTACGCGCCTTCTCCCCCTAAATTAGGGGGAGATCGAGTGGGGGTACTTGTATTTATTTTATATTTAATTATTCTAGCATTTTTTAGTCCCTTAAGAACTTTAAGTTTTTATTATCTAGGCATGCTAATTTTAGCCACACTATCCATTTTAGTCTGGCAGAAAATAAAGCCCTCAGTATTTTATGCTGGCTTATTAGCTAGCGGCCTTATTCAAGCGATTTTTGTTTGGTATCAGATGTTGATGCAAACTAGCCCAGCTAATAAATGGCTCGGTTTAGCGACTCACTCGGCCGCTGATTTAGGCACTTCAGTAGTGCAATATGATTTAAATAGGATGCTGAGAGCCTATGGCTCTTTACCGCATCCAAATATTTTAGGTGGCTTTTTACTATTTAGTTTATGGGGAGGTATTTGGTGGTGGCTACATCTTTACAGTGAAAGCAAAGAAGAGGATTGGCAAATAAGTAAAGTCAAAAAACACCTCTTGCCCTTAGTAGTTGTTTTAGTAAGTCTTATTTTGGTTTTATTTGCTTTATTTTTTACTTTTTCTCGTTCAGCTGTTTTGGCTTGGTTCGTCAGTTTAGCGGTTTTAATATTTTTGAGTGTGTGGCGTAAAAAGTTTTTAGCTTTGCAGATTTTTTCCAAAGCCTTTTTATTGAGCGTAGCAGTTTTATTAGCAGTTAATTTTTTATTTCCCGGTGCCTGGCTCACTAGGCTAAGAGCTCAAGGTGATTTAGAGGCAAGATCATTGGCAGAAAGACAATTATCTTTTAAACAAATTGATTGGCATAATTATCAGCAGTTAATTTTAGGTCAGGGTTTGGGCACTAATACTTATATTGCTTATCAAAAAAATCATTTAAGCGAACAAAAATTGCCACCTTATGTTGTCCAGCCGATTCACAATTTTTATTTATTAGTTTTAGCTGAAAGTGGTATTATCACTTGTTTATTTTTGTTATATTTTTTGTTTCGTGCTTGGCGCAAAAAGCATTTACAAAAACCAAATTTAATTTCTTTGGGTTTATTAATTTCTGTTGTGCTAGTAAGTTTACTAGATCATTATTTTTGGACTACTTGGACGGGTTTATTATTATTAACTATTACTTTAAGTCTTTTTATTAAAAGAGAAAATAAATCAAATTTATGAAAATTTTAATTATTGGCAATGGCTGGTTAGGTAATCGTTGTCATGAGGAGTGGCCAGATTCTATAATTACAGACAAAATTATTAACACCAAAGATGATGTTTTAGAATTATTAAAAACACATCAACCAGATGCAGTTTTAAATGCGGCTGGAGTAGTCGGCAAACCAAATGTTGACTGGTGTGAAACGCATCAGTTGGAAACAATTCAAGGCAACACTATTTTGCCTGTTATTATCGCTGAAGCTTGTAAAGAGATGGGTGTATATTTATTACATATGGGGACAGGCTGCATCTTTTATGGTGAGGCAGCACATGGCGGCCCATGGAAAGAGGATGATCCGGCTAATCCAGTAGCTGTTTATTCTCGGGCTAAATATGCAGCTGATTTAGTTTTATCTACCTTAGAAAATGTTGGTATCGCTCGTATTCGTATGCCGATTGATGATAGAAAGCACCGAGCAAATATGATTGATAAATTAGTTGCTTATCCAAAAGTGGTAGACGTCAATAACAGCGCTACCGTTGTGCCTGATATGATTTTGGCTTTTCGTCAGTTGTTAGAGAAAAAGGCTAATGGTATTTTTCATTGTACCAATCCAGGAGCTATTACTCACCGAGAGGTTTTGGCCTTGTATACAAAATACGTTGAGTCTATTCCTGAAAAAGAATGGATTAGCCCAGAAGAGTTGGTAGATTCTGGTTTGGCTTGTAAAAAGCGTTCAAATAATATTATGCAGTCGATTAATTTAGCTAAATATGGCATTAGCATGCGACCAATCAAAGAGGCGGTCGAGGAGACAATGAAGAATTATAAAAAATAAATAAAATCTTGACAAAAGATATTTAGCACTCTATAATGTAGAGTGCTAATTTAATCTCATCGAAGAGCTCTCGCCCGTTGGGCGAGGTGCTTGGACGGATAAGATTAATAATAAGATAATTAAATTGAAAAACATATGAATCTAAAACCATTAGGAGATCGTGCGATCATCAAAGTTTTACCAAAACAAGAAACTACCAAGTCTGGTATTATTTTGCCAGAGTCAGTCACCAAAGAAAATCGCCTCGAAGGAGAAATTGTCTCACTTGGTCAAGGTGAAAAAATAAAGGCTTTAAATTTAAATGTTGGTCAAAAAGTAATAGTTTCCGAATACGGTGGTACAGAAATAAAAGTAGATGGACAAGAATATAAGATTTTAAATCATGATGATTTATTAGCAGTAGCTGAATAAGCACATGTCAAGCTATTCCGCACTTGATGCGGAATCTAGTAAACTTAAGTAACTAGGTTGCCGATCAGGTCGGCAACGACTAGCTAAATATTATAAAATTAACTAAATATTATATGGCAAAACAAATTCTCTTTAATGAAGAAGCTCGTAGTAAGATGCGTGCTGGTGTCGATAAGCTGGCCAATTCTGTCAAAGTCACTTTGGGCCCTAAAGGCCGTAATGTAGTTTTAGACAAAGGTTATGGTGCGCCAACTATTACTAAAGATGGTGTGACAGTGGCTAAAGACATTGAGCTAGAAGATAAATTTGAAAACTTGGGCGCCGAGATAGTCAAAGAAGTAGCCTCAAAAACTGCTGATGTGGCTGGTGATGGTACGACCACTGCCACTGTCTTAGCGCAAAGTATTATTTCTGAAGGTTTAAAAAATGTGACTGCTGGTGCTAATCCTTTAGCTTTAAAACGCGGGATTGATTTAGCGGTTGATGTTGTGGTCAAACACTTAAAGAAAATTTCTAAAGAAGTAGCTGATCAAAATGAAATCGAACAGGTAGCTGCTATTTCTGCCAACGACAAAGAAATCGGTGCCATCATTGCTTCGGCCATGGAGGCTGTCGGTAAAAATGGTGTGATCACCGTGGAAGAAAACCAAAGCTTTGGTGTCGATAAAGAAGTGGTCGAGGGTATGCAGTTTGATAAAGGCTACGCTTCGCACTATATGGTGACCGATAGCGAAAAGATGCAAGCTGTTTATGAAGAGCCAAGTATTTTGATCACTGATCAAAAAGTTTCCAACTTGCAAGATCTTTTACCATTGTTAGAGTCTTTAGCCGCTGCTGGCCGTAAAGAATTAGTTATTATCGCTGATGATATTGAAGGTGATGCCTTAGCCACTCTAGTGGTCAATAAATTAAGGGGTGCATTTTCTACTTTAGCCATCAAAGCTCCTGGCTTTGGTGATCGTAAAAAAGAAATGTTGACTGACATAGCTATTTTGACTGGTGCCAAAGTTATTTCTGAAGAGATTGGCCTAAAATTAGCTAATGCTAGTGTAGAGATGTTAGGTTCTGCTCGTAAAGTAGTGGCTACTAAAGATAATACAACTATAGTTGATGGTAAAGGCGACGAAGCACAAATCAAAGAAAGAATAAAACAAATTGAGCAAGCCTTAAAAAATGCAGATTCAGATTTTGATAAAGATAAATTACAAGAACGTTTAGCAAAATTATCTGGTGGCGTGGCAGTTATTAAAGTCGGTGCGGCTACTGAAACTGAAATGAAAGAAAAGAAAGATCGTATTGAAGACGCTTTGGCTGCTACTAAGGCCGCTGTCGAAGAAGGTGTGATTGTCGGTGGCGGAGTTGCTTATTTACGTTCGTTAAAAGTTATTGACGATTTAAATTTAGAAGGTGAAGAAAAATTAGGTGCCGAAATTTTGAAGAAAGCTTTACTGGCTCCACTAGCACAAATAGCTAGTAATGCTGGTAAAGACGGCGGTGTAATCGTGGCTGAAGTTTTACAGCAAAAAGATAATTTTGGCTACAATGCTAAAGATGATAAAATAGAAGACTTGGTCAAAGCTGGCATTGTCGATCCGACTAAGGTGACTCGTTCAGCTTTGCAAAATGCTGCTTCAGCTGCCGGTATGTTTTTGACTACTGAAGCTGTTATCACTGATATTCCCAAAGCAGACAAAGATGATGGACATAGTCACGGTATGCCGGGTATGGGTGGCATGGGCGGCATGATGTAGAAAAATAAATTTAAAAATCTCGAGCATTGCTCGGGATTTTTTATTTTGGCTAAAAAATGCTATCCCGCAGAGCGGGATCTCGCTTCGCTCGATAATATTCCATAAATATGATAAATATTGTATAATACAGTCATCTATGAAGCAAGATAATAAAAATAAAATCAATTTTGATCAAGTCGAAGAATTAGATTGGCAAGCTAATGAAAATTATCCTTGGGAATATGAAGTTAAGGATGAAGTTTGGCTGGCTGATTTGTCAAAAATTGCTAAACCGAAAAAAACTAAGAAAACTTTAGTTAAGCCAGAGGTGCAAGTTTCAATCAGTGAACAAATTATTTCTGACCCACAAAACATAGATGATAAAGTTACCGAAGAAAAAGTCACGGTCGTAAATGCGGAATTAAAATTTGATGCTAATCAAGAAAGAGAAGTATTTGAGCCAGCTAAAACCATGGTTTCAACTATTGATCCAGTGGTTGACCAATGGTTTGAAGAACAAAAACAAGAAAAGCAAGTGAACACAGAAAAGAAACCGAGTTTTGATTGGTCAGATAATTTTTCTTGGGTTTTTGCAAGTATTTTTTTATTTTTCTTGGTTTTAGCTGGTGAAATTGCTTTGCATTATATTAGTCAACATTGGTATTGGTCCGCTAATTACTTATTATTATCTCTATGGCTTTGGCGTATAGCAGTTTTGATCGGCTGGTTTTATTTAGGTGCTAGGCGTTGGTTTTTGGCGACGGAGCAAATCATGATTACTGCTGTTTTAGGCCAATTAGCCGCTGTCTTTGTTTCTGGTATTTATCGTATTTTTGTTATTAAAAGTTTGTGGACTTGGCTAAATCTAGTAGTTGAACCTATTTGGATGTTACTTATTATTGCTGTCGCCGGTAGCTTATTTGTAAAAATAATTAATAAATAGACCCCCTCTGTCTCCCCCTTGCGAAGGGGGAGAAACCGAGTGTAGCGAGGAGAAGGGGTGATAAATAGAATTTTATGAGTTTAGAAAAAAATCAGCACGATATTGATAGTAATCGTTTTGTAGCAGCCTTGTCTTATATTTGGATTTTATGTTTGGTGCCTTTATTCTTAAAACGCAAATCACATTTTGCTCAATTTCATGCTAAACAAGGATTGTTATTATTTGTGATTGAGATTGTTGGTTGGATTATTTTTATGATTCCTGTGATTGGTTGGGCTTTATTTATTATGGTCATTGTTTATTCGGTTTTGGGAGCACAAAAAGCCATGTCTGGTAAATATTGGGTGATGCCTATTTTAGGCAAATATGTAAGTAAGCTAAATCTATAAAATTGTGAAGAAAACAAAAATAGTAGGAACCATTGGTCCAGCTTCTGCTGATCCAAAAATTTTAGATCAATTAATTAAAGCGGGCTTAAATGTAGCTCGTCTTAATTTTTCTCATGGTAGCCATCAATCTCACCAAAAATTAATCAATGATTTACGTAAAGTAGCAGCTTTAAATAAAGTCAATTTGGCTATTATGCAAGATTTGCAAGGACCACGTTTGCGTGTCGCTAAGGTGGATGATGGGGGGATAGAGTTAATCCCAAAAGAAAAAATTATTTTAGCGGCAAGCAAAGATTTACAACAAATTAATTTTTCTAGCTTTAAAGAAAAGATTTTGCCAATTGATTATCCTTATTTAGCTGACGATGTCAAAATAGCAGATCGTATTTTGATTAGCGATGGTTTGATTCAGCTACAAGTGGAAAAGGTTCACAATCGTTTAGTCTATGCTCATGTTTTAAAAGGCGGTATAGTTTTTTCTCATAAAGGTATCAATATTCCGGGAGTAAAAATTACTGCGCCAGTGATTACCAACAAAGATAAAGAGGATTTGAAATTTGGTTTAAAACAAAAAGTTGATTTTGTCGCTTTATCTTTTGTGGCTTGTGCGCAAGATATTTTGGATTTAAAAAAATTGATTAAAAAATATTCGCCTCAATCACAAGTCAAAATTGTCGCTAAGATTGAGCGTATGGCTGCTTTTGTAGATCGGAAAAAAATCATCGAAGTAGTGGACGCGGTCATGGTAGCTCGTGGTGATTTAGGTATTGAAATACCAGATGCTAAAGTGCCCCTAGTACAAAAAGAATTGATTAGTGATTGTGTGGCGGCCGGTAAGCCAGTCATTGTCGCTACTCAGATGCTAGATTCGATGATTAATTATCCTAAGCCCACTCGAGCTGAAGTAGCTGATGTGGCGAATGCAGTAGTCGATGGCACGGATGCTGTCATGCTATCTGGTGAAACAGCCTTTGGTAAATATCCAGTTGAGGCAGTCGAAATGATGCGAGATATTATTTTAGAAACTGAGGCTTCTCCTTTTCAGAGTAGGATCGAAAGCCATAGTGATAAAAGTTTTAGTAGCATCAAAGCGATTGCAGACTCAGCTTTTCATTTAGCTCATAATACTAAAGCTAAGTTGATTGTAGCTTTTACGCAGTCTGGTTTTACTGCCCAGATGATTGCTCGTTATCGACCAGATATGCCTATCGTAGCTATCACCGGCGATGAACAAGTAGCTAGACAGCTAGCTTTAGTCTGGAGTGTGGAAGCTTTGATTTTACCAGAAGCAAAAACCAGCAATGAGCTGATCAAAAATACAGTAAAAATTTTATTAAAAAATAAAAAAGTAGTCAAAAGAGATAAGATTGTTATTGTTGCTTCTCAACCATTGGGCTACAAGCAGGCGATGAACTGGATTAAACTAGAGGAAGTTTGATATAATTAAATAAATTAATAAATTAGCCCTAAAAAATTTTATGCAAGCCAAGAAAAATAAATTTATTTTGTGGTTTAAAGACACGACCATCAAAGATATCCCTAAGGTTGGTGGTAAAAATGCTTCTTTGGGAGAAATGTATAGTAAGTTAACCAAACAAGGCGTTGCTGTGCCAAATGGTTTTGCAGTCACAGCCTATGCCTATGATTATTTCTTAAAAAGTGCCGGCATCAAAGATGATATTGAAAAAATATTATCAGATTTGGATACCAACAGTATCAAAAATTTATCAGAACGCGGTGCAAAAGTCAGGGCCACTATTTTGGGGGCAAAATTTCCAGAGGATTTAAAAAAAGCCATCACAGACGCTTATCATCAACTTTCAAAACAATATAAAAATAATTTTACTGATGTAGCAATTCGTTCTTCAGCGACTGCTGAAGATTTACCAGACGCTTCTTTTGCTGGTCAACAAGAATCTTATTTACATATCAAAGGCGATGCTCAAGTTTTGGAAGCTTGTAAAAAATGCGTTGCTTCATTATTCACTGATAGAGCTATTTCTTATCGGGTGGATAAAAAATTTAGTCACTTTACTATCAAACTATCTATCACTGTGCAGAAAATGGTAAGATCAGACAAAGCTTGTTCTGGTGTGATGTTTTCCATCGATACTGAGTCAGGCTTCAGACAGGCAGTTTTGATCAACGCTGCTTATGGTTTAGGAGATTATATTGTGCAGGGTGTGGTGACTCCAGATGAATATTATGTTTTTAAAACAAATTTAAAACCAGGTCTAGTACCAGTTATTAGTAAAAACTTAGGGGCTAAATTAAAAAAATTAGTTTACAATACCGATGCCAAGGGTCCAAATATCAAAGGTATGGCAACTACCCCAGAAGAGCGCGGTCAATATGTTTTAACTGATAAAGAAATTTTACAGCTAGCCAAATGGGCAGTACAAATAGAAACGCACTACAAAAAACCAATGGATATGGAGTGGGCAAAAGATGGGGAAACTGATAAATTATTTATTGTCCAAGCCAGACCAGAAACTGTACGTAGTCAGGCAGATGTCAATGTCTTAGAAGAATATATTTTGAAAGGCAGCGGCAAATTATTAGCCACTGGTGCTTCAGTTGGTGCAAAGATTGGTAAAGGCAAAGTGCATGTAATTGAAAATGTTGCTAATATAGACAAGTTTGTTCAAGGCGAAGTTTTGGTGACAGAGATGACTGATCCAGACTGGGAGCCGATTATGAAAAAAGCTTCAGCTATTGTCACTAACTCTGGTGGCAGAACTTGCCATGCGGCTATTATTTCTCGTGAGCTTGGCATTCCTTGTGTGGTCGGTACTAAAGATGGCACCAAAACTATTAAAAATGGCATAGACGCTACAGTCTCTTGTGCTGAAGGAGAAAAAGGTCATGTTTATGAAGGTTTATTAAATTTTGAAGTCAAAAAAACTGACTTGAAAAAAATTCCTAAACCAAAAACTAAGATCATGATGAATATCGGTAATCCCGAAATGGCTATGGCTCAAAGTTTTATCCCAAATGAAGGTGTGGGTCTTGCTCGTGAAGAGTTTGTGATTTCAAACTACATTCGTATTCATCCTTTGGCTTTATTAAATTTTAACAAACTTAAAGATGAAAAATTAAAAAAACAAATAGCTAGTCTTACCACCACTCATGAAAATAAAGCACAATTTTTTGTGGATAAATTAGCCGAAGGCATTGCTCGCATTGCGGCTGCTTTTTATCCTAAAGATGTGATTGTGAGACTTTCAGATTTTAAATCAAATGAATACGCGGGTTTGATCGGCGGTAAGGGTTTTGAGCCAAGTGAGTCAAATCCGATGATTGGCTGGCGCGGAGCATCTCGCTACTATGATCCAAACTATATCACTGCTTTTAAATTAGAATGTAGAGCCTTAGTCAAAGTGCGTAAAGTGATGGGCTTAACTAATGTCAAAGTAATGATTCCATTTTGCCGTACCGTTGAGGAAGGTAAAAAAGTTTTAGAGATTATGAAGGTCAATGGTTTAGAGCGGGGTAAAGATAATTTACAAGTTTATGTGATGTGTGAGATTCCTTCCAATGTTATTCTAGCTGATGAATTTTCTAAAATTTTTGATGGTTTTTCGATCGGCTCAAATGATTTGACGCAATTGACTTTGGGAGTAGATAGAGATAGTGAATTAGTTGCCCATGTTTATGATGAAAAAAATATGGCAGTCAAAACCTTAATTGCCGAAGTGATCAAGAAAGCTAAAAAGAATAAACGCAAGATTGGCATCTGTGGTCAGGCACCATCGGATTTTCCAGATTTTGCTCAATTTTTGGTAGAGCAAGGCATAGACTCGATTTCTTTAAATCCAGACACCGTAGTCAAGACTATGATTGCTATCAATGAAACAGAAAAAAAGCTTAAACGTAAAAAGAAGTAAACTTACTTAGAAACTCTCGCCGATGGCGGGAGTTTTATTATTATTGACTAAATATGTTTTAAATGCTTTAATGATATTTGTCGCTCTATTTGTTTGCAACTTTCCCAAGGTGGGAGAGTGCACTATACACAATCAGAGAGGTTCTTTATGTCGGACAGTATTCGGGCTCGTCTGCGTGACAGTTTTCAGCGTCGTCTTCATCCGGAGATCACGCAAAATGGCAACACTTTGATCGTCAAGATCGAGACTCATCGTCTGCGTTTGCCTCAGCACAAGATCACCGAAGCACAGCGTAAGCATGCTTGCTGTAGGTTTGAGACCGAACACCTAGTCATGGAGGGTGAGCACGATCATCTGTGTCAGTGCATTGACTTCCTTGCCCAAAGTGAGGAAGATCCCTGGGCAAGTGCTCATGCTCGTGCTGGTCGCCGCCAGGTACCCAAGTCCACAGTGCGTTAAGCACCAAGTTCATTCCCGTCCCAGGCGCGTTCGCGTGCCTGGGGCTTTTTTATTGACTTTTTAGTGATAAAAAATTATAATTCACACCGTTACAGTTTTATCTGGAAGGGTCGCATAGTGGTCGAGTGCGCTTGCTTGGAAAGCAAGTGTACCGTAACAGGTACCGCGGGTTCGAATCCCGCCTCTTCCGCCAGTTACAAAAATTCAAA
>CAINYB010000026.1 GCA_903855135.1 uncultured bacterium
AGGGATTTTATGCCATTTTTGAAGGATGGTGGAAGTATGACATTTTTATATCCAGGAGGTAGACAGACAAAAACAATTGCTGGTGGGTATTTAAATGAACTAAAAAAAGACCCAATTAATTTTGTTGACAATACATATTTGGGCTATATGTATGCTTATTATGGTTCAAATTGGGTCAGCTATTTAGAAGAAGGGTGGGTTATCGACCAAGATTTTCCTTTAGAGTGTCCTGGCGGTGGTAGCACTTGTGATGATTGGGATGATTGTTGTAATAATGGCGGTTGTTATGATCCGTGGTGTGATTATGAGAATGGTGAAATAACTTTTTCTACTTATTCTATGAATGGTTGGAGCGCTATGTGTTATGGCTCTGGAACCAGTAGAGCGGTTAGTGTTTTGGTTGCTAGATTAGAAAAAGAGTCTAAATCAGAAGAAAAATTTGATGATGTTTTTTCTTTTTGTCCAACAGCTGATCCAAGTCATCCAGAACATGAGTCTGGTTATGTTCATTTAAGAAATTTTTTTCCTAGATCAAAAACTTGTTATAATGGCGGTGGTCAATATGAATACGATTGTGATGATGAGGGTTGGAGTTCCTGGCCATTAACAGAGTATAATTATTTCATACCTTTAACAGGAGAGTTTAATTTAAGATAGATGTCTAATAAGAAAAAAATTTTGTTAGTTGGTGGTGGTACACTTGGTTCAGTGATGCCACTTTTGGCGCTTGCCGAAAAGTATCCAGCTAATTATACTTTTTGGGGCACAGAAAATGGACCCGAGGTTTTGCTGGTCAAAGAAAAAGGTATAGAATTTAAAGGTATTTTATCTGGCAAACTTAGACGCTATTGGTCTGTAGAAAATTTTAAAGATTTATTAAAAATAAAATTAGCTTTTTGGCAAAGTTTATATTTATTAATAAAATTAAAACCAGATATTATTTTGACCGCTGGTTCATTTGTAGCTGTGCCTGTGGTATATGCAGCGAAGTTTTTAAGAATCGCTACAATAGTTCATCAACAAGATTTAAGTGTCGGACTAGCTAATAAATTAATGGCGCCAATGGCTTCAAAAATTACAGTGACTTTTTCTGAGCAAGTTAAATTTTTTTCTAAAAAGAAAACTATTGTCACTGGTAATCCAGTTCGATTAAAATACAAAAAAATTGAACATCAGCCAAGCATTTTGATCACCGGTGGAGGATTGGGCGCTAGAGATTTTAATAAATTTGTCCAAGAATTTTTGCCAATTTTGACCCAAAATTTTCAAGTTCATCATATTTTGGGTAAAAACAATTTTGATCAAAGCTTAAGTTTAGAAAATTATCAGCCATATGATTTTGTGACGGTGAAGATGATAGATTTATTAAATCAAGCTGATTTAGTGATTTCACGAGCAGGTATGTCGATGATCACCGAAACAGCCGCTTTGAAAAAAGCTTTGATTTTGATCCCGATACCAGACAGCCATCAAGAGGAAAATGCTGAGTTTTTTGCTCGTCATAATGCCGCGATTTACGTCAAACAAGGCTCTAGTAAAATTATGGCAAGATATTTAGAAAAATTATTAAATAAAAAAGAGTTAAGAGAAAAATTAGGGGAAAATTTATTTGATTTATTCCCGAAAAATCCGGTTGACAATTATATAAAAGTGATAGAGGATGTATTAAGTAAGTAGTTTTTATTCCCGCCTACGGTGGGAAAAAGACAAGATTTTTTGAAGCGAAGAACTTATTTTATTCCCGTCGTAGGCGGGAATCAGAGTGAATAGTATAAATTTTTATGGAAATAGATTTAAGTAAAATTGAAAAAGTATATTTAGCCGGCAT
>CAINYB010000027.1 GCA_903855135.1 uncultured bacterium
ATGCTTCAGATTCTGAAGACAATGCAAAACGCGAGATTCAACTATGGTTCTCTCCAGAAGAATTAACTGAGACAATTTACCCAATAAAAAAGCAAGAAAAGACCCAAGAGGTTCGTATTTGGGCTTAATTATTAAGAACAATTAATCTTTTAAACCCCTTATTCCCTATCTACTTATGCCTTCATAGCTCAGTGGTAGAGCATCGGTTTTGTAAGGGGTTTTTTGGAAAAATTATCAAAAAACCTTCAAAATAACCGGGGGTCGGGGGTTCGAATCCCTCTGAAGGCTTAACTTTATATTTTTAAGAATATTAGAAAGATGATGTTCAATCAAGATGCATACAATCAAATAAAAACAGAAATTCCCAACCAAGTAAAAATTATAGCAGTAACAAAAACAAAATCTATAGAAGATATAAAACAAGCAATAAAAGCTGGAATAAAAATAATAGGAGAAAATTATGTCAGAAGAGAAAAAAATCGTAGAAGTTCCTGCTAAGTTCAAAAGCATTGTCGAAGAAATCGAAAAAATGTCAGTCTTGGACTTATCAGAATTAGTGTCTTTATTAGAAGACAAATTTAATGTCACTGCTTCCGCCCCTATGGCTATGGCAGTAGCCGCTCCAGCAGCTGCCGCTGAAGCCGCAGAAGAAAAATCATCTTTCAATGTTGAATTGACTTCCGCTGGTGATAACAAAATTGGTGTGATTAAAGCTATCCGCGAAGTCACTCAATTAGGCTTAAAAGAAGCAAAAGATTTAGCTGATGGCGCTCCAGTCATGGTTAAAGAAGGTGCTTCAAAAGAAGAAGCAGAAAACATCAAAGCTAAATTAGCTGAAGCTGGTGCAACTGTTACCTTAAAATAAAGGTTTATTTAAAAAACTCCCCGCGACGCGGGGAGTTTTTTTGTGTTTTAATAAATCAAAAATTCGTGCCGATTTGTTTAGGTATTTTTTTGCTTGAGCATACCTAAAAACCTCCCCTTGTCATCCTCTCCCCGCGTACGCGGGGATCTCGGGGACGGGGAGGTTTTTTGATGTTTTTATTTATTCATTAATCGCCAGCAAGTAGAGATGATTGCTATTGAGCAAGTAAATTGCCTTTTCAGCTGGGTCAATGGCCAGATCTAAAAGGTTATCAAACTTCAAAGAAGTATATTGATCTTTGATATCGCCAGCTTTGTCGAAGATCACGACGCGTTGGTTAGCTGGATCGATTAAGTACAAGTATTTAGCGCCAGCAAAGGTTTTGATGATTGCTTTAGCGCCGATTTGAGGGTAAGGTTGGTGATAATCAAATTTTTGAATATTACCTTTATTGAGTTTATTGATTTGGCCGTTATCTAGGACAGTATAGAGATCGCCATCTACCGCTAGACTGCTAGCTGAGGCGAGATCTAGATTAACTTTTAGCCAAGCTTGGCCATTAGCAAAAGTATTATTGCTTTCTGGATATTTGAAGATTTGTTTAGCTTGTTTATCTAGGACATACATGTTATTGCCATAGATAGCTAGATCTTGAATGCTGATGTTTTGGGTATTTTGGCTAAAAGAAAAGTTTTCTTTTTGCTTGTCTTTGAGATTAAAGACTTGATAGCCGTCAGTATTGTGGAGAATCAAGCGATCTTCATTTGGCCAGTCAGCTAAAGAGTCGCCGTTGGCTAGTGGCGTCAAGACGCTCAAGGCTTTGTCTTGTAAAGCATAGAGATTGGCTTGATCTAAGATGTAGAATTGACCATTTTTTTGTACGATTTCTTTGGGATTTTGGAGAGTGGAGAGGTCAAAGATTTCTAAAGGCTCTGGTACATAGTTGATACGACGGACTTTGTTTAATAAGCGCGCAGTTTGTTCTTTGACTAAAGCTAGCTCTTCGGCTTGAGGGTCAGACTTGGCTTGTATTTTGCCGAGTAAGTCCGTCACTTCGAGTAATAAGCTCTCGGCTTTTTTATCGTCATTATATATTAGGCTAGCCTCTACTTCATTGAGAGTTATATTTATCTGATTGATAGTGTCGCGATAGCTAGATTCTTTATTTTGTTCGGATTTTTTTTCGGTCAAAAAGACTAAGCTTTGTAAAAATATTAAGAGCACTAAACTTAGGCCCAGGATAGCGATTTTTTTCTTGGTACGTAAAGAGTTAAATTGTTTTACTTTGCTTTCTAGTTTTTGGTAGCTTTGATTTAAGAGTTCTTGTTCTTTTTCACGACGGAATTTTTTAGAGAAAATAAATAAATAAGTTTTTTTGAAAAAGAAATAAATAGTTTTCAAAATTAAAGCGATTCTGCGCAAAAAATCTTTAGCCCTGGTAAATACCCAGGTTATTTTTCTGATAGTCGGCACATTTTGTAAAGCACTTTTGTCAAAAACTAGTTTTGTTTTGACGCCGGGCTTAATAGCTTTTGGTGACGGCTTGATATCTTCTTTTATTTCATCTTCTAAAACTTGGGTTTCTCGTGCTTCTACGGCAGCTTGAGGACTTTCTTTGATAGGCGGATTAAACTCTAAATCATGAGCACTAGCATATTTTACAAAAATGCCATTAAAGCTGACAAAATCAGGCACAGTGGAAAGTAGTGTTTCTATTTGTTTGACAGCACCATCGGGGCTGTATTTTTGAGCGATAACACGGATTTTTTCTTTAGCGATATAGTCAAATAAAGCGTCAGATGATACTACGAGAGCATCTCCTTCTTCTAGCTGGCCGGAGATGATGTCAGAAAAGATTTTAGCGGGATTGATTTTGGGATTTTTATCTAAGATTTGCGAAATTTTTCCTTGTTGAAAAAGATAGGCGTTGCCTCCGCCGATACCGGCTAAGTATATTTCATTTTTTTGCGTGATGCCAACGATTAAGTCCAAGCCATAAAACCAGTTTTTGACTTTAGCAGGAGCAAGGTCCGGTAAGAGCTGATTTAATTTTTGTAAAATTTCTTCTAAGGCACTTTCAGCATTGTCTGCTTGGCTTTGATAAAAATATTCGCTGACCGCACGTATGATTTGGTTAGCGATAATTTGTTGATCAAATTTTTCTTTTGGTAGCTCGACACTTAAAAATAATTGTCCATTTTCTGTTGGCTCACTTAAAAAAAGGCCTGAGACCTGTCGTGAGTTTAAATGATTGTGGATAAAGAGTTTTTGAGTACGTAAAGACATTTACATTTCGTTCAAATAATATTATACTATATTTGAATCTTTTAGTAAATAAAATGCTTGAACAAATATTTGGTTCTTTAGCGCGAACTAAAATCATTAAATTTTTTTGTCTCCATGGCGAAGAGGAGTTTTTTGTCCGTGAATTAACTAGATTGTTAAACACTCAGCTAAATTCTATTCGTCGGGAGCTAGATAATTTAGTGGCTTTTGGTTTGTTGACTACGCGTAATAAAGATGGCAAGCATTTTTATGCGATTAATAAAAATTGTCCACTTTTGCCAGAGCTTAAAAATATCGTTTTTAAAGCTATTACTTTAGAGGAAATGCAAGTGGCGCACAAGATGTCTAAAGTAGCCGGCTTGTCTCTTTTACTTTTTACTGGTGTGTTAAGCAATGTCCATACAGGCACTGATGTTTTGATAGTAGGCAAAGTCAATAAAAATGATTTTTATAAATATTTAGAAAAAATTGCCGATGGTTTAAATGGCAAGTTGCGCTATACTTTTTTTACCAAAGCTGATTATACTTATAGGACAGAGGTGACAGACAAGTTTTTATATGATATTTTGTCTCAACCACATATTGTGGTGGTGGATAAACTAAATAAAGAAAATAACAAGCCTTTTGATGACTTTAATTTTAAACATTTTAGACAATAAAAACGGTGCGTGGCGTTTATTTACTGATGGTGCTGAAAAAGTGCATGAATTTGCTATGATTCAGGGTGAAGAAAATGTTTTAGCCGAGCTGGATAATTTTTTAAAACAAGTTAATTTTGAGTTAAAAACATTAAAAGCTTTGGGCTTAAGTATCAAAGAGGCGAGTTTGACGCAAGTGAAGGTGATAGTAACGATTATCAATACTTTGGGCTGGCAATTAAATATTCCAGTTGCGGCTAGTTTTTATTTAAACTCACCAGTGAAAGAAATTAATCAGCAATTATTGGCTAGTTTAAAAAATAAACATGAGTTTACTAGTATTATTCCCGAATATAGCAGAGAAGCGGAGATTACTATTAGTCAAAAGACACAAAATTTTGAAATAGAGCTTTAAAATAAAATTTTTTAAGAGCCCCACCCTTCGGGCGGGGCTCTTTTGTGTATATTTTAACCCCTCCCAGCCTCCCCTTCGTAAGGGGAGGAGCTTTACAAAATATTTCTCCCCCTTACGAAGGGGGAGATACAGAGGGGGTTATGATAGCTGTGGAGTTTTCCACAGCTATTTCATTGACATAGTGTTTTGTGGTGGAGTATAATGTATACAAGTGGTAAGAAAGTGGTAAAAAGTGGTGAATTTAACATAAGTCTTGTGGATAAATATGTTCATCGGTGAATATACTTACAATTTAGATGACAAAAACCGAATAGCTGTGCCGACAAAGTTCCGTGAATTTTTTAATTCTGGTTTAGTTATCACCAAGGGCTTAGATAATTGTTTGTTTGTTTATACCAAGAAAGAATGGCAAAAATTAGTTGATCGTTTAGCTAATTTGCCGATCAGCCAAGCTAAATCTCGTGCTTTTTCTCGTTTGATGCTGGCTGGCGCCATGGATTTAGGCTTAGATAAGCAGGGTAGAATTGTTTTACCTGATTATTTAAAGAAATTTGCTGGTTTAAATAAGCAAGTAGTTTTAGCTGGTTTATATAATCGTCTTGAGGTCTGGGATGCAAAGAAGTGGGAAAAATACCAAGTAGTTTCTGAAAAAGATACCACTGACATGGCCGAAGGCTTGGTAGATTTGGGTATTTAAGCTATGTCAACTGATTATTACCATCAGAGTGTATTAGCCAAAGAAGTTTTACAGTATTTAGAGCCTAAAAAAAATCAGGATTTTATTGACTGTACTTTGGGTGGTGGTGGACACACTGGTTTGATTTTAGAGCAGACAAAACCAAATGGTAGGGTATTAGCCTTTGAAAGAGATCAGACAGCTATTCAGGCTAGTAAAAAGAAATTGGTAAAAGACTTAGATAGATTGTTCATTGTAAATTCGAGCTACACTGATTTAAAGACAGTGTGGCCAAAATATGAAAAGAAAATGCCGAATTTGCAAGGGATTTTACTAGACTTAGGTTTATCATCTGATCAGCTAGATAAAGCAAATCGAGGCTTTTCTTTTAAAGACCAGGGTCCACTAGACATGCGTTTTGATGATAAACAGCAGACATTGACAGCTTCAGACATTATTTTGGAGTGGCCCGAAGATAAATTAAACAAAATCTTCTGGGAGTATGGCGAAGAAAAAAAAGCCCGTGCCTTAACAAAAGGCATAATAAAAAATAGGAGTTCGTGGATGAAATCCCGCGTACCGGGATTAAAACAAAAACAAAAATTTATCACAACTGCCATGTTCGTCTCCGCTATACTCCAGATTTTGAAAATAAAAGAAACAAGTTTAGCTAGATTTCGTGTTCATCCAGCCACCAAAGTCTTTCAAGCTTTGCGTATCGCGGTCAATGATGAACTAAGCAATGTCGCTAGTATTTTACCACAGGCTTTAGAAATATTACCCGTCGGTGGTCGTCTCGCTGTCATTAGCTTTCATTCTCTTGAAGACCGGATAGTGAAAAATTATTTTAAAAGTTTATTAAAAACTTGCATTTGTCCTAAATCTGCTCCAGTTTGCACTTGTGAAAGTATAGCGAGAGCAAAAATTTTGACTGCTAAAGGCATTAGACCAAGTGCAGAAGAAGTAAAAAATAATTATCGTAGTCGCTCTGCGACCTTAAGGGTGATAGCCAAGCTATAGATATTAAGGTCATCCTGAACTTGTTTCAGGATCAAATGACAAAAGAGATGCTGAAATAAATTCTCCTCGAGTCTGAGCGATCTCGGAGTCGAAGACAGCATGACTAAAATAAAAAATAAATAAATAAAGCTATGTTTGCCAACAAAAAGAAAAATTTAAATTTAGTCCTTGATTTTATTAAGTGCTATCAAAAAAGATTTTTACTTTTTAGTTTATTTTTATGGCTCGCTTATTTTTTAGCTGTCAATAATAGCGCCAATCAAGTTTTTACTTTAAGTGATTTAAATACTCAGATCAAAGGTATTCAAAGTGAGGTCTTGCTTGCTAAAGCCAGAGCAACCGAATTACAGTCTGTTGAACGCATTACAGCTGCTTCACAAAATTTAAATTTAGTACAAACTAGCAATGTTTTTTATTTAGCAGGCAACAAAGATGTAGTAGCGTTAAGATAAACATAAAACATGAATTATTTTAAGACCCATAATCATGAGGAGTTTATAAGCGAAAAAAGAATTCTAGCCCTACAATGGGCTGTTTTTTTGTTTATTGCTATTGTCATTGGGCGTTTATTTTATTTGCAAGTTTTAGAGCATGATAAATACATTGTTTTAGCTGAAAAACAGAGTAAATCTTTAAATGTTATTGCCCCAGAAAGAGGCGAAATTTTTGCCCAAGCAGATAATAAAAGTGAAGATAATCTATATTCCTTAGCGGTGAACCAGATTTTTTACCAAGTGTATGTAGATCCAGAAAAAGTGACGAGGCCACAAAATATCGCTGATTTATTTGTGACTATTTTTTCAGCAGACAAAGCCGAGATTTTACCAAAACTAGAAAAATCAGAGGATAATTATGAATTGATTATTAAAAAAGCTAGTCAAGAGCAGATAGATAAACTGCAAGCTGGTGTGGATCAGCTTTTGCAAGAGACAAACGTTGATAAAGCAAAAAAAGACAGAGTGGATAGCATGGGTGTTTATTGGAAAAAAGAAATTTTGCGTTTTTATCCAGATAAAGAAGTGGGTGCACAAATGCTTGGCTTTTTGGCACCAGATGAAAATGGCGAAAATCAAGCAGGTCGTTATGGTCTTGAAGCTTATTGGCAAAAGGAACTAGCAGGCTCAGGCGAACAGATTTTAGATGATAATAATGCTAAAGATTCTTTATTGTCTGACTGGAAAAGTCAGATTGAAGATGGAGCTGATTTAGTTTTGACTATCGACAAAAATATTCAGTACCAAGCCTGTAAGGCTTTAGAAAAATCAGTTTTAAGGCATGGTGCCAAAATTGGCAGTGCAATCGTCATGGAGTCAAGTACTGGTGCTATCAAAGCGATGTGTAATTATCCGAGCTTTGATCCAAATAAATATAATGAAGTAGAGAGCATTGATGTCTATAATAATGCAGCTGTTTATCATAATTATGAGCCGGGATCAGTGATGAAAGCTATTTCCATGGCGATTGCCATTGATCTTGGTCAGGTCAATGCTAATACGACTTACAATGATACGGGTGAGGTAAAATTTGGTAAAAGAAATATTAAAAATTCAGATTTCAAAGCCCATGGCATTGTGAATATGACTGAAGTTTTAGTTTCCTCTTTGAATACCGGAGTAGTTTTTGCGACTAAAGATATCAAAAATAAAATTTACTATGAATATTTAGAAAAATTTGGTTTTGGTACACCAGTTGGCTTAAAGATTAGCCAAGAGAGTCAAGGTAATATTTCTTCACTCAAAGAAAAAAATGACATTTATCGAGCCACTGCTTCCTTTGGTCAGGGTGTAACTGTGACGCCAATGCAAATGCTCAATGCTTTCAATGTGATAGCTGATGGTGGTAATTTAGTCCAGCCATATTTAGTCAAAGAAGTAAAATATCCAAATGGCAATCAAGAAAAATTTGAACCAAAAATTATTCGTCAGGTCATCAAAGAATCAACCGCTGCTACGCTCAAGGGTATGTTAACGCAGGTGGTAGAAACTGGTCATAGTCGCTATGCTGCCGTAAAAGGCTATTATGTAGCTGGTAAAACTGGCACAGCAGAAGTAGCTAATCCAGCTGGAGGTTATTTTCATGATAAAAATATTCATACTTTTATTGGTTTTGCTCCAGTTGATCAGCCAAAATTTACGATTTTGACCAAACTAGACTATCCCACTTCAGCTCCATTTGCTGAAAGTACAGCCGCGCCATTATTTGCGGAAATTGCTAAGTTTTTGTTAGAATATTACCAAATAGCACCAACGAGATAGTTTGTCTTGGATTGACTAAAATCTGATTTTGTTGTATTTTATTGACACGTATGAAGAAGCTTTTGCAGCTAATTTTAAAGTTTTTTGCCCAAGCGGTTTTAAAGAAATATAAACCGCAGATTATTGGTATTACGGGAAGTGTGGGTAAAACTTCAGCCAAAGAAGCAATTAGTTTTGCTTTAGCCAAAAACTTTCGCGTTAGGTCAAATATTAAGAATTATAATAATGAAATTGGCTTGCCTTTGACTATTTTGGGACGTCAATCACCAAAGAAAAATTTATTTGGCTGGGCTAAACTATTTTTATTTGCTATTAGATTATTATTGTGGAAACACAAAAAATATCCTCAAGTTTTGGTTTTAGAGATGGGTGTTGATAGACCGGGGGATATCAAATATTTGACGGACATTGCTAGACCAAGCATCGCTATCTTGACAGCCATTGGCACCAGTCATCTAGAATTTTTTGGTAGCATTGAAAATATTGCGCAAGAAAAAAGAAGTATTTTTAATTGCTTGTCTGAGCATAATTGGGCAGTGTTAAATCACGATGATGAGCGCGTGATGCAGGATGTTGATAAATTAAACGCTCAAAAAATTAATTTTGGTTTTAGTTCATCGGCTGATATTTATATCCACGAAGTTAAAATAGTCAAACATTTTACTTATGCCACTAGTTTTATCTTGACTTATCAAAATAAAGATTATAGTTTTATTTTAAATAATGTTTTAGGTAAACAACATGCCCAAGCTGTAGCCATTGGTTTTGCAGTCGCTATTATTTTAAAATTAGAGCCAGTTGACATCATTCCTGCTTTAGAAGCCTATAAATCAGCTCGCGGTAGAACAAATTTGTTACCAGGTATCAAAAAAAGTTGGGTGATTGATGATTCTTATAATGCTTCACCAAAATCCGCTGAAGTAGCAGTAGAGATTTTGAGCGCGATGGAAACTAGTGGCAGTAAAATTGCCGTCTTTGGTGATATGCTAGAGCTCGGTGCTAGTTCCGTCGAGGCGCATGAAAAAATAGGCGAGCAAATTGCTAAAGCTGGCATTGATTATTTATTTGTGGTTGGTGAAAGATCAAGAGATATTCAAAGAGGAGCAATAGCGGCTGGAATGTCAGAAGATAAAATTTATCATTTTGCTCACACTATAGAGACGGGTTATTTTTTACAAGATCGTATCAAAGAAGCTGATATTATTTTGGTCAAAGGCTCCCGTGGTGCCAAAATGGAGCAAGTGGTTTATGAGATTATGGCTAAGCCTTGGGAGGCTGGAGATTTATTAGTTGGCCCTATCGTCTAACAGTTAGGACGCCAGGTTCTTCCGCCTTCGCCCTTCGACTTCGCTCAGGGCTTCGGTGGACATGCATCCTTTATAAAGTTTTTTTTCAAGGTCCCTTCGTCTAGTGGCTAGGACGCTAGGTTCTCATCCTAGTAACAGGGGTTCAATTCCCCTAGGGACTACCAAATTGTTTTAAAATCGATTCCCTGCCCGCCCCGTTAAGTCTCGAGCTTGGCGAGAGACGATGCGGGGTAGGGTCACCAGATTTAATTTATAATAAATATTTTTATGGTTATTCACCAAATGAAATTAGCTACTAATCCTTTTGAAAAAATTGTTAGTGGTAAAAAAATTATTGAGTCAAGATTGTATGACGAAAAACGTCAGCAAATTAATTTAGGCGATCAAATTGAATTTTCTTGTGCTGATGATGCAACAAAAAAAGTTTTAACAAACGTTAAAGCTTTGTATAGGTATAATTTTTTTAATGATTTATTTACTGATTTTTCAGCCGAATATTTTGGTGGTTCATCAAAAGATGCATTACTTAAAGAAATTGAAGTTTTTTATTCAAAAGAGGAGCAAGCAAAATACGGAGTTCTTGGTATAAAAATAGAATTGGTTTAAGAAAAGAGCCCGGCCCCGCGTTGCGGGGTCGGGCTTGATCGGAATTGTTTCCGAATGGATTACTTCAAGAGAAACTCGAGCACGATGACGCCGAGTTTTTCTTTTGCAGGAGGATAGATCTGTTTGAGCAGTCGCAAGACTTCTGCGTGCGACGAAATATCGGGCGCGATTTGCTGCCACGGCTCTCGTGCCAACATTTCTTCAAAGTTTTGATAGTGCCTGATGGCGCCGATCTTCACTTCGGAAGCCTTGTCGTGTGTCGTTAAACAGATACGTTCGCCGACTTGAATGCGTTTGATAGCATCATAGCCGACTCGCACTTCAAGGGTTTTTCTGCCAGACCTGATTAGGTCGAAGAACTTACCCTTGATTCGCATCGTCTTCATGGTTTCTTGTCCTATATCTAGACTCCATTGTTGCGTGACAACACCACGGTGATAGGCTGACGGCATAGCTGCATCCAACTTCCATCCCAGACGTTGAAGTGCGGTGACTTCCTCGGCCGTTGGATTGATATGGATATACAGTTTGTGACCATATGGCACCAGCTGATGTGGTATGTCAGTCAGTAATGCCTCAAAAGCGGCTATGTTCGTCGCGATGAAAGGCATGACTTTGATCGGGCTTCCTTTTTTAGGCGTTGCACCAGCTACGCCAACGACTTGACCAGAGCTATCAGTTGCGACGAAGATCAGTTTATACTTGGTATTGATATCTAGACTGCTTCTACGGCTGTAGCCGGCAAAAAGAGCTTTGACCCAGTTGTCGTCAATGCCGTCGAATGAAGTTTTAAGGCCTTCTATTAACAAGACGCTGACTTGCTTCTTGGTTGTCTCATCGTTTTCGTCAAGTGGCAGCACAGAAATATGTGGTGTATCCAAAGCCGTGATTTGACTAGTTATGTAGAGCGGTTTATAAAGCATCGTTTCCGTCACGCCGGCCTTGTAGTGACTGTCAGAACTACCAGCCATGATGAATCCTTTGCGGAGAAAGAATTGCAAGGCAGCGGTATTTGATCCAGCTACCGTGCAATAGAGCTGATGTGCGTGATGGTCACGTGCGTAATTTTCCGCATGTTCCAATAGTAGGCTACCGAGACCAAATTTACCCTGGAATTCAGGCGTGATGATCAATGGGCTGATTTTATACGTCGATTGACGTTTACCAACCACATGGATCATTCCAGCGCGTTCATCATTGACTTCCACAATGAACATACGTTGTTCAAATGAGAAGAAACCTAGAAAATCAAGACCACCACTAATGTGTGCATCAAAGATACGTTTGGCGTGTGCGCGGTGATCGCCGCCGTAGTACTGTTCAAGGGTATTTTGCATGAGATTTTCCACCCATGCGAAGTCGCCCTCTTGCGCTTCACGAATGACGATGTTTACAGAACTCATGACTCCTCCTTTGCTGAACCACTACTTCTTGGTAGAAGTATGCGTAGCTCAAAGGTTTTGTGTTTGTGAACGAACCAATGCCACAGGGCATTTTGTATAGGATAGCATAATTTAGTAATTATGTCAAGTTTTAAGCCTTATATAGGCTTGTTTTTTTATTTTAAAATAGTAGACTTACAGTATATGAAGCTATTAGTGACTGGCGGAGCGGGCTTTATCGGCTCCAATTTTATTCATCAATATCTCAAAAACCATCCAAATGATAGTATTATCAATTTGGATTTATTGACTTATGCTGGTAATTTAGAGAATTTAGCTGATTTAGCTAATAATACTAATTATCGCTTTGTCCAAGGCGATAATTGTGATGCCGATTTAGTCAATGAATTAGTCAAACAAGTAGATGTTATCGTGCATTTTGCCGCTGAATCGCACGTAGATAGATCAATCACTGATCCGAGTGCTTTTGTGCGGACCAATGTTTTAGGCACTTATACTTTATTAGAAGCAGCTAAAAACAATGGCAATAAGCGTTTTCATCATGTTTCCACTGATGAAGTGTTTGGCGCTTTAAAACCTGATGATCCAAAGTTTCAGGAAAATACTTTGTATGACCCCAGAAGTCCATATAGTGCCTCTAAAGCCAGTTCTGATCACTTAGTACGAGCTTATTGGCATACTTATCAGTTGCCAGTGACAATTTCGAATTGTACGAATAATTATGGGCCATATCAGTATCCAGAAAAGTTGATTCCACTTTTTATTACTAACTTGATGCTCAATAAAAAAGTGCCAGTTTATGGCCAGGGCTTAAATATTCGTGATTGGATCTATGTCGATGATCATAATTTGGGTATTGAAGCTATTTTGCAAGCTGGCAAACTAGGTGAGACATATTGTCTAGGTGGAGAAAATGAATTAACAAATTTAGATATTACCAAATTAATTTTGCAAGCTTTAAATAAAACCGAAAGCGAGATTGAATATGTCGCTGACAGACTTGGTCATGATTTTCGTTATGCGATGGATATTTCTAAAGCTAAAAGAGAATTAAACTGGCAACCGCAAGTAGATTTTCAAACTGGCTTACAAAAAACTATTGCTTGGTATCAAAATAATCAAGCTTGGTGGGAAAAGCTCAAAAAATAATTAAACGACCTCGCAGGTCACCTCGCAGGTGACCTGCGAGGTCAAGTAAAGCAATTTTATGAAAGGCATTATTTTGTCAGGCGGTTTAGGTACTAGACTTTTACCGCTCACTAAAATCACGAGTAAACAATTATTACCGATTTATAATCGGCCGATGATTTATTATCCTTTAAATACTTTGATCAAAGCCGGTATCAAAGAGATTTTGATCATTGTTGCCCCTGACAGGGCAGGTGATTATTTGAATCTTTTAGGCAGTGGTAAACAATGGGGTGTGAAATTAACTTATGAAATTCAAGATAAGCCGGCTGGTTTACCTCAAGCTTTTGTGATCGGTGAAAACTTTATTGACGATGATGATGTGGTAATGATTTTGGGTGATAATATTTTTGAAGATGATTTATCTGAAGCTATTAAAAGTTTCAAAAGCGGAGCCAAACTTTTTGCCAAAAAAGTGCCAGATCCAGAAAGATTTGGCGTAGTAAAATTTGATGCTAATTTTAAAGCCGAAAAGATAGTAGAAAAACCAAAAGAGTTTTTGTCAGACTATGCTTTGACTGGTTTGTATATTTTTGATCATCGGGTGATTGAAGTAGCAAAAAATTGTCAGCCTTCAGCCAGAGCTGAACTAGAGATTGTCGATTTACATAATTGGTATTTAGCACGCAATGAAGTAGAGATTGCTGTGGTAGAAGGTGAGTGGCTAGATGCTGGCACTTTTGAAAGTCTTTATAAAGCCCAGGCCCTAGCTAAAGAAAAATTAGATAATAAAATGGTCATTTAATCCCGCTCAAGCGGGATTTTTTGTAGCTTGACATTTTGTTTGGTTTTAAATATAATCAAATTACTTATAGTTTAAAGAAAAACAAGATGTTTAATATTTCCGCTAAAGCTGATTATGCACTAGTTATTATGCTGGAGTTAGCCCGCTTCGCCAAAGCGAATGCGAGGCGAGCCAAAAATAACGATGGTTATTTAAGTATATCCGAGATAACCGCCACTCGCAAATTATCGCCAGCTTATTTGACGCAAATCACCAGACCTTTGAAAAAGGCTAGTTTATTGTTAAGTAAAGAAGGAAAAACTGGTGGTTATATGTTAGCTAAAAGTCCTGAAGCAATCAGTGTTTTAGAGATTTTAGAAGCTTTGCAAGGAAAAATAAAACTTAATCGTCATGATTGCTCATCTTTTTGTGCAGCTTTTCATGCTTGTGATGCTAAAACTGTCTGGCCAAGCGTAATGTCGGAGATTAAAGAGTTGTTAGCCAAAAAAACTTTAGAGGATTTATTAAAAAGTTTAGCGGTGTCATCCTGAACTTGTTTCAGGATCTAAGAAGATGCTGAAATGAATTCTCCTCGAGTCTGAGCAATCTCGGAGTCGAAGACAGCATGACTAACGAAAAATACTATGTCTAATTTACTAGAAGTCAAAAATTTATCAGTGGAAATCAATGAGCAAGAAATTTTGCGTGATTTAGATCTCAAAATTGAAACCGGAACTTTACATGTAGTGATGGGTCCAAACGGCGCTGGTAAATCTACGTTATCCAATGTTTTATTAGGTCATCCAAATTTTAAAGTAAATACTGGACAGATTTTATTTGCCGGACAGGATGTGACAAATTTGAGTCCTGAAGAGCGCGCTATTTTAGGTTTATTTATGTCCTGGCAACAACCACCAGAAATTGATGGTGTAGCTTTGGATCAATTTTTATTTTTAGCTTATAAAAATATTTTTTCTGCCAGAGATAAAGCTTGGATTGCGCCAAGTGTCTTTGAATTTTCTGAAATCTTAAAAAAACAAGCAGAAAGCTTGAAGATAAAACCGGAATTATTAAAGCGTAGTTTAAACGTTGGTTTTTCTGGGGGCGAAAAAAAGAAAATTGAAATGTTGCAATTAAGTTTGTTTAATCCAAAATTAGCTATTTTAGATGAAACTGATTCGGGCTTAGATATCGATGCTCTTAAAATTGTCGCGGAAAATATAAATATGTATCATCAAAATAAAGGTACAGTTTTATTGATTACTCATTATCCACAAATTTTAGAGTTTATCAAGCCAGATTTTGTGCATGTGATGGTCAAAGGAAAAATTGTGACTACTGGTGGTGAAGAATTGATTAATAATATTAAACAAACTGGTTTTAGTAGCTTTATTAAATAAAATGGCAAAACAAAGCACTATTCAACAAGCTTGGGAGTCAAAAAATTCTGCTCCGTATCTAAAGTCTAGCCGACGTGGTTTAGATGAAGCTTTGGTGCGAGAAATTTCACAAAATAAAAATGAACCAGAGTGGATGTTAGAGCGTCGTCTGCAGGCTTTAGAATTATACAAAACTATGCCCAAGCCAGCTTGGGGTCCAGATTTGTCAAAACTAGACTTAGCTAGTATTACTTATTATGCTAAAGCAAGCGAAACTGAAAATACTTGGGATGAAGTGCCTGAAGATATCAAAGATACTTTTACTAAACTCGGTATTCCTCAAGCTGAACAAAAGTTTTTAGCTGGCGTCGGTGCCCAATATGAATCAACTACTATTTATCATAATCTGAAACAACAGTTTAAAGATCAAGGCGTGATTTTTGAAGATATGGATGTAGCAGTGCAGCAATATCCTGATTTAGTGAAAAAATATTTTATGAAAGCCGTGCCAGCGAATTTGCACAAATTTGCGGCTTTGCACGGTGCTGTTTGGTCTGGCGGGACATTTTTGTATATTCCGGCTGGCGTCAAAATAGATTTACCCTTGCAAGCTTATTTCCGCATGAATGCCAAAGGTATGGGTCAATTTGAACATACTTTGATGATCATTGAGGATGGCGCTCAAGGTCATTATATCGAGGGCTGTAGCGCTCCTCGCTACGGCGTAGACTCTTTACATGCTGGTTGTGTGGAAATTTATGTGAAATCAAGCGCTCGTTTTCGCTACAGTAGTGTAGAGAGTTGGAGTAAAGATGCTTATAACTTAAACACCAAAAGAGCTATAGTAGAAGCTGATGCTCATATGGAGTGGGTGGGAGGAAATTTTGGTTCGCATGTCACTATGCTTTATCCTTGTTCTGTTTTGGTGGGTGAGCAAGCTAGTGCTGATCATTTAGGTTTAGCCTTTGCCAACTCTGGCCAGATCCAAGACACTGGTGCAAAAGTAATACATCTAGCCTCTAATACTAGCTCAAACATTGTGATGAAAAGTTTGAGTCGTGGTGGTGGTCAGTCTATTTATCGTGGTGAAATAGATATCAAAGCTCGCGCTCAAAATGTCAAAGTGAGTGTCAATTGTGATGCTTTGTTATTGGACGCCAATTCAAAATCCATGACTATTCCGCAAATGAAAATTGCTAACAATACAGCAACTGTTGCTCATGAAGCTCGTTGTGGCAAAATCTCAGAGACAGAAATTTTTTATTTAAGATCTCGCGGTTTGTCTAAAGAGGAAGCGGAGACGATGATCGTCAATGGTTTTGTGGAGCCTATCACGCGTGAGTTGCCACTAGAGTATGCAGTGGAAATGAATCGCATGCTAAAACTAGAAATGGAAGGAAGTGTGGGCTAGTTTTGTGAGAAATTTTATGAAAGAAATTATTATCACTCAAAGACCAGAAAAAAATAAGACCTTGATTTTAGATCAAGATTGTTTAGTTTTCGAGCATTTAAAAGATAATTTACCAGACAAAATAAATACCGAGATTATCGTCAAAGATAATGTCAAAGTTGATTACATTTTTGTTTTAGAAAATATTAACGATAAAGTTTTATTAGAAAATAGAGTGATTAGATTAGGCTTAAATAGCAGAATGCATAATTATTATTTTTATCTTGATCAAAATGCCAATATTAATCTAAATACTTATATTGATACCCATGCAGATTTTCAGCATCAAGTCTTAGTTTTGACAGAAACTAGCAAACTGGTTTATCTACAAGAAAATCATAATTTTTTGTATCCGCATGCTTATGGCAAATTCCGTCTTTGGGCGATCGCTAAAGATCAAAGTAAAATTCATATTGACTCCATGGTATCTGTCAAAAAATCTGCCAAAAATACTGAAGTGTCACACAATCAACGTGCCTGGCTTTTGCATCCAGAGGCTAAAGTAGAGCTGGTGCCGGGTTTGAGTGTCGAGCCAGACGAAGTCAAAGCCTCACACTCTGCTAAAATCAGTAATTTAGCTTGTGAGCAATTATTTTATCTCCAAAGTAGAGGCTTAAATCAAGAAAATATTAAAAATTTATTATATCAAAGTATTTTTCAATTAATTTTAAATCAATTACCTAGCGAAGTACAAAAAGAGAACTTAGCTAATATTTTAAAAAAGTATTATGTCAATCAATAAAAAATTTCCTATTTTACATACTAAAATTAACGGCCATGATTTGGTTTATTTTGATAATGCTGCTACCACCCAAAAGCCTCAGGTGATGATTGACGCTTTGGTGGAGTTTTATCAAAAGTATAATGCCAATGTGCATCGCAGTCTAAATCCGCTAGCCGATACAGCTACGCAAAAATATGAAGAAACAAGGCTTGTGGTAGCTGATTTTTTGTCAGCTAAGAAGCAAGAGATTATTTTTACTCGTAATACTACCGAGAGTATTAATTTGGTGGCCAAAACTTTTGGTCGTGGTTTTTTAAAAGCTGGCGATGTAGTTTTACTTTCTATCGCTGAACATCATTCAAATATTGTACCTTGGTTACAATTAAAAGAAGAAATAGGTATAAAATTAGAATATATTAGTTTAGATAAAAATGGTTATCTAGACTTTGAAGCTGCTAAAAAAATTTTAGATAATAAAAAAGTAAAATTTTTAAGTATTCAAGCAGCCTCTAATGTTTTTGGCAGCATCCATGATTATCGTGAGATTTTAAAATTAGCTAAAGCTAAAAATATTTTCACTTTACTAGATGTTGCTCAAATTGCTGGACACGAAAGTATCAATGTCCAAGAATTAGCTTGTGATTTTCTCGTCTTTTCGGCACACAAAGTTTTTGGACCAACTGGCGTCGGCGTGCTGTATGGTCGCAAAGATTTATTACAAATGATGCCAGCATTTTTAGGCGGTGGTGAAATGATTGATCGGGTTTTAAAAGATAATTTTACTAGTGCAGAATTGCCCCACAAGTTTGAAGCTGGCACGCCCAATATCGCTGATGTGATAGCTTTTAAAAGTAGTTTAGATTTTATTAAAAATTTGACTTGGGATTATATCCAAAAAATTGAACAAGAATTGACAGATTATTTATGGCAAGAAATGCTGAAGCTAGACTTTATCGATATTTATGGTCAAAATATTAGTGGCCGACATTTGCCAATCATTAGTTTTAATCTGAAAAATGCTCACGCTCATGATGTGGCTGAAATTTTAGGTGAACAGGCTATTATTGTCCGGGCTGGCCAGCATTGTACGCAAATATTACATGAAAGTTTGGGAGTGCCAGCTACGGTACGTGTTAGTTTGACGATTTATAATACCAAAAAAGAAATAGATATTTTGATCAAAAATCTCAAATTAATTTATAATAAATTTAAAGTATAAACTTTTTGCTATATTCCGCCGTCGGCGGAATAAAAGCCGAAATAATTTTATGGATATATACGCACAAAATATCATCGATCATTATCATGCCCCGCATAACTGTGGTAGATTGACTGAGCCAAAATTATCTAGCTCGCAAGTCAATATTTCTTGTGGTGACAAAATCGTGGTGGATGTGAAAATAGAGGCTGACAAAATCAAAGAATTAAAATTTGAAGCCAATGGTTGTGCTATTTCAGTGGCTAGCATGTCATTATTAAGTGATTATTTGTTAAATAAAAATAAAGCCGAAGTTTTGGCTTTAAAGTATCAAAATATTTTAGATATTTTGGGTGTGCCAGTGGCAGAGCGTAGATACAAATGTGTTTTGCTTGGGCTTTTGGCGGTACAAAATATTATCCTCAAGGCAGAAAATCAAACCGAACGCACTTGGGATGATTTAATGTAAAGAAAAAACCCCGAGCTCACACGGCTAGCGTGACTGTTGCTCGGGGTCTGCTCAAAAGGAGGGTGTTTAGTTTGACCAGTTTAGTCTGACGAATTTGTGTTGTGATGTGGATACAAATTCGTACAAACCATCGCTGGTCAGGGGTGCTCTGAAATGGACTTGGCCCAAATCGACCTTGATGCTGTCTGATGTCCACTTGTAGACATGCACGGGTTTCATCGGGTCATGGTTGATGATCCACGCCGACTTCTTGGGGTGTACCTGTCCAGCCCCAAGGACGTTGTCATACTCTCCCATTGAGAGTGTCTGATCGTCAAGCATCAAGCAGAAATCTTCGGCGTCTTGCATCTGCACGAATGCCATGATGGTCGGACCGAGCTTGATCATGCCGATGAAGAGCGAAATGATCGTGACTGCCGCTAGGAATATCCTACCGACATGGATCTTTTTCGGCTCCTTGTAAACACAGTAGGTGTGGGTGGTGGCTTCCATCTCCATCCTCCGTTGAGTTGTCAAATTTGTGCGATTCAGCTATATACTATCACATTTTAAGCTTTTTGTCAACCCCTTCGACTTCGCTCAGGGCAAAACGCTAAATAAGCCCTTATTTAGCTATAAAACATTGACAAGTCTTGGTTTTTTTGTTAATCTACCATTACTTTTTATAAAATATAAAAAATATATGTTAGCAGTTATAAAAACCGGTGGAAAACAATATCAAGTCAAGACAGGTGATGTTTTGGCAATCGAAAAGCTACCTAAATCAGTGGCAGGCGACAAGGTGGTTTTTGAGCAAGTTTTGTTATTAGTTGATGACAAAGATAATGTTACTATTGGTAATCCAGTGGTGAAAGATGCTAAAGTAGAAGCTAGCATTATTAAAAACTATCAAGATAAAAAAGTGACGGTGGTAAAATATAAGGCTAAAACTCGTTATAAGAGAACAGTTGGTCACCGCCAAGAAAAAGCTCAAGTAAAAATTGAAAAAATAATTTCTTAAAATAAATCCCCGCACAGCGGGGATTTATTTTACGGGTTTTCTTAGTTTATTAAAAATCTCCCCTTGGGGGAGATTTTTATATTTCTTTTCTATTTTCCAAAGCCGAGGATAAAGTAATTTCATCTGTATATTCGATATTAGCTCCCATTGGAATACCGCGAGCTAATTGGCTGACTTTGACAGGAAATTTTTTTAAGTCTTTGCTTAGATATGTTTGCGTAGCTTCGCCTTCAAGACTTTGATCTAAAGCTAAAATAATTTCTTTTACTTTATCATCTTTGATGCGTTTTTCTAATTCACTGATTTTCAGTCTATCTGGCGTAACACCTTCTAAGGGACTTAATAGACCATTTAAAAGATGATAAGTGCCATGGAATTTACCGGTTTTTTCCACTGCTTCGATATCTTGATTATGAGCCACTACACATATGAGTTGTTGATCACGATTTGGATTGCTACAGATATTACACAAGCCAGCATCAGAAAGATTAAAACATTTTGGACAGAGGTGAATCTGATTATAAGCTTCAGTTAAAGCCTGAGCAAAATCTCGCATATCTTCTTTGCGATGCAAAAGATCAAAAGCCAAACGGGCAGCGGTCTTTGGACCGATGCCCGGCAATTTATCTAGCTCTGCTATGAGCTTTTGGATGAAGTTTGGCAAGTGTGCCATATGATTAATTCATGCCAGGAAATTTGAAATCGCCAGATTCTTGCATTTTCATGGCCATTTTTCGCTGGACTTTTTTGGTAGCGTCAGCAAAAGCTTCTTTAAGATATTTTTCTAAATCAGCTTTATGACTTGGGCTAAGCATTTCACTTTTTAGCTCAAAAGTTTTGATTTCTTGATTGCCATCCATGACCATTTTAACGGCTTTATTTTCTACTTCGACACTTTCTTTAGCCAACATACTTTTTAAATCATTGGCTTGTTTGCGTAAATCGTTGAATTGTTTTAGTTTATTGAACATATTTTATTATTAATTTTTATTCCTCGTTTATATTTTGCCAGCCACTTAAGTTTTCTGGTGGCGGTGTATCTTGAGGGGGTGGAGTATTTGCTCCTTGATGAGTACTGGTCATGCTACGGAAAGTGACTTTGTTTTCATCAAAGAATAAAGTGACCATGCCAGTCGGACCATTGCGGTGTTTTTCGATGTGGATTTCAGCCAAATGCTTTTCATCTTCTGGACACTCGCGAGATTTATCTTTAGCTTTACGGTAGATAAACATGACGATGTCAGCATCTTGCTCAATGGATCCAGATTCACGCAAGTCAGCTAGTTTTGGGATAGCCGGTGATCTACTTTCTACGGCACGGGATAGCTGTGACAAAGCAATAACTGGTACATCGATTTCTTTAGCTAATTGTTTGAGAGAACGAGAAATTTCAGAAATTTCATTGACACGATTTTCTTTATCCCGGCCTTCCATCAGCTGTAAATAGTCGACGATGAGTAAACCTAAGCCATGTTCCATTTTTAAGCGTCGGGCTTTAGTGCGGATTTCCATGATATTGGAGTTTGCGGAATCATCGATGAAAATCGGCGCTTCAGATAAGACACCCATAGCGCGACCAATGCGGGGGAAGTCATCATCTTCTTCTTTGTCTGACAGTTTACCAGTACGCATACGCCACAGGTCCACACCAGCTTCAGCCGCGAGTAATTTATCGACTAGCTGTTCTTTAGACATTTCTAAAGAGAATATTCCCACCGACACTTTAGCGCGGATAGCGACATGACGGACCAAGTCTAAAGCAAGAGTTGTTTTACCGATAGAAGGACGAGCAGCGAGGATGATGAGATCAGACTTTTGGAAGCCGGATAATAATTTATCTAGATCAGGATAGCCAGTCGGAACACCGCGGACGCCTTGGCCACCAGATTTATGTAATTCATCGATACGATTAAAAGTTTCACCTAAAATACTTTTGACAGCGACAAAGTTTTGTTTAAGTGAGTGTTGGGAAATTGCAAAAAGTTTTTGCTCAGCTTTGTCTAGCGTTTTTTCCACATCGTCTTCTTCGGCAAAAGAAAATTCAGCGATTTCGGCAGCGGCTGTTTCTAGCTGACGTAAGATAGATTTTTTGCGGATGATATTAGCGTAGTTTTTTACATGCAAAGCATTTGGCACGATGCCGGTCAATTCTGCAATGTATGATTTACCGCCAATAGTTTCTAGCTGTTTTTTTTCTGCTAAGCGATTTGAGACTGATAAAATATCCATTGGCTCATGTTGCTCTAGCAAGTCTAAAATAGCTTCGTAGATCAAGCCATGTTTATTGCTATAAAAATCACTGGGACGCAAAATATCGCCAATTTTAATAATGGCTTCTTTGTCGATCAATAAAGCTCCTAAAAGTGAGCTTTCTGCTTCTAGATTTTGTGGGGGTAGTTTATCCATAGGACCTGTTTTTTGATAAACTTAGCTTAACTTATTTTCCGGCTTTTTTCAAGCTATTTTTTAAAGTACCCCGCCTATGGCGGGATGCACCTTTTGATTTTTTATTGTTGTGCAAAAAAAGAGCCCCGAAGCACATGCATTCGGGGCCTTGAGGGTTCACTGTGTAGCGTAGCTACGGTGGATGGTCTTGTTCCGGTTGCATGTCTGCCTCCAGGAAAGAGAGCGAGTCTCTGCCATCTGACGGGATAGTGGGTGGATGTTTGCCAGCACATTCACAAAGTCTCTTGGAGCTGTACCATACGGCACTCTTGTCTGATGTTTGGGGCCAGGACAGTCCTTGAAAGCCTTGCTGATGTGTTTACCTCTGGTCGTCTGCTTTTGAAAAGCAGAATGGAAAGTACGATTTATATATTCTAGCACTTATATGACTTAAGTCAAGATTTAAATACCCCGCCTACGGCAGGATGCATTTTTATATTTTTGATTGTCGTGCAAAAAAAGAACCCCGCCACAAGTGAGGGTTTAGGGTTTAAAGAAGATAAAATAAATAAAAAACAGCCGTTTGGCTGATTACTGGTCGCAGACCATCGTTCGACTTTGCTCACGATCTACGACGAGTGAGCTTTGTGGAACGAAGTCGAGTGGTGCGCCCAGCAGGATTCGAACCTGCGACCGTTTGCTTAAAAGGCAACTGCTCTACCAGGCTGAGCTATAGGCGCATGAAATAAAATAAATTGTAAAATTACGTGCTTTATTATAGGCGATATGTTTATTTGTGTCAAGAAAAGGACCGCCAATCCCGCCATGGGCGGGATTGGCGTAGGATAAATTACATTTTATCAGGTGCTTGGATACCTAAGAAACCTAAGCCAGTTTTCAAGACTTTTTGACTGACTTGGCAAAGATTTAAGCGGAAATTTTGCTGATTTTTATTTTCAGTTTGTAAGACAGAGTGGAGCTGATAAAAATTATTAAAAGTTTTAGCTAATTCAAATAAGTATTGCGTGACTAGGCTAGGATTATATTCTAAGGCTGATTTTTTAATAGTTTCAGGAAAGTTTAATAAAATTTTAGCTAGTTTTTTCTCGCTGGCTTCTATTTTAAAATCTAAACTAAAATTGTAGTCAATTTTGTTATTTACTTTAGATAAGATATTTTGAATACGGGCATGAGTGTATTGGACAAATGGTCCAGTGTAGCCATCAAAAGAAATGGAAGCTTGGGGATCAAAAATCATGTCTTTTTGCGGATTGACACCCAAGATAAAAAATTTCAAAGCTCCCAAGCCAACGGTTTGAGAAATTTCTTCAATACTTGTTTGATCATGACTAATTTGCTTTTCTGCTTGGCTAATTATCTCTTTGGCTTTTTCTTCCATCTCGATGATCAAGTTATCAGCATCGACGACATTACCCTCACGAGATTTCATTTTGCCATCTGGTAAATTGACCATGCCGTAGGCTAGATGGTGCAAGTTTTCTGCCCAAGTAAAGCCTAATTTTTTTAAAATTAAAAATAATACTTGGAAATGGTAGTTTTGTTCATTGGCTACCACATAAATCATCTGGTTAAACTGAACTTCTTGATAACGTTTGTAAGCTACGGCTAAATCTTGGGTGATGTAGACAGAAGTGCCATCAGCACGCAAAACCAGTTTTTCATCTAGTTTGTCAGCCGTCAAATCTATCCAAACAGAATTATCTTCTTTTTTGAAAAAAATATTTTTGTCTAAACCGATTTTCACTAAATCTTTTCCTAGCAAATAATTTTCACTTTCATAATAAACTTTATCAAAACTGACGCTAAGATTTTTATAGGTTTCCGCAAAGCCAGCATAAACCCAATCATTCATGGTTTTCCATAAATCTCTGACAGCTGGATCATTTGCTTCCCATTTGATGAGCATCGCATGTGCTTCTTGCATCAAAGCTGATTGCGCTAAAAATTCATCATTGATTTTTCTTTGTTCTAATTCTGTTAAAGCCTTGTAGTCAATGTTATTTTTAGCTAAATATTCATCTTTTGCCTTTTTGAGAGCTTGTTCAAACATGACATAGTATTTGCCCACAAAATGATCACCTTTAGTTTTTGTGCTTTCCGGGGTTTCATTGTTAGCCCACTTTTGCCAAGCGAGCATGCTTTTGATGATGTGGATACCACGATCATTGATGATGTTGACAGGAATCACTTCAAAACCACAAGCACGATAAAGATTGACTAAAGTTTGACCTAAGATGTCATTACGCACATGACCTAAATGTTGGGGCTTATTAGTATTTGGTCCAGAAAATTCGATCATGATTTTTTGTTTTTTACCAAAATCATGATAGCCAAAGTTTGTTTGGCTATTTATTTCTGCTAAAGCATTTTTGACAAAATTTTCTGTGGCTAGTTTCAGATTCAAATACGGTCCAGCAAACTCTGCTTGAGAGACTAAATCATCGGCTTGGTATTTTTCCGCTAAAGTTTTAGCTACTTCGACTGGGTTTTGTTTTAAAAATTTGCCTAATTCAAAACAAGCAAAAGCATAATCACCAAGATTTTCATTTGGTGGTAAGTCTAGCTCCAGCTGATTTATTGGCCAGTCTATCTGAAAAGCTAAATCAATTTGTTTTTTTAAGTTGGCTTTAATTTGTTCTAAAGTAGTCATAAATATATTTTAACCCCCTCTGTATCTCCCCCTTCGTAAGGGGGAGAATAAGTTTAAAATTTTGTAGCTCCTCCCCTTGCGAAGGGGAGGACGGGAGGGTATTTTTATATAGCTAATTCTACTGATATTTAAGAAAAAAATCAAATAAAGAAGCCCCCGGCAGATGCTGGGGGCGTGTTGCGACCATTGTCACTTGTTTGAGAGATTAGGATCGACGACGGAGGATTTTGCCGAAGAAATCAGATTTATGTTTCGGTTCATTTTTTTCGTTCAAGCCCACGATCTGCCAGTCCTCGCAGAACGAGAGGTTTGTGTAGCTGTAGCAGTCAGGTAAGGCTTGGCGAACGCTGGTCCAAAAGAGAATCTCGATCGTTATCAGTTTATCATAAGCCATGTTTTGAAAATGTAAATGGCTATTATATTCAGCTGATAGATCGACAAGTAGCCCGAAAAGTGGGCGTAGTTCGATTGGTAATATTCCTATGACTGTGCCTTTTTTAGATACTTGAGTATCGATTGGACATTCGATCATCATCATGTCGGCATATTCTGCCAGATCCTTTTCTATTTGTTCAAGAAAAGTTTGCATGGTGTCCTCCAGGTTTTGATGGTTGTTTCCAAATTGGAAAGAGCGACAGCTTATGGTAGTATAAAATTCATTTTTTGTCAATTCCGCCCCGGTGTCATCCTCGCGTATGCGGGGACCGGGGCGGAATAAAGAGTTAAATAAAATAAAAATAAAACATTTTCTTGATTAGCAAATTTCTGGTATAATAAAAGTAATTTATGAATCAAGAAAAAACTCTTTGGCATAATTTGAGCATCGAGGAAACTTTTAAAATTCTTAATAGTAGTAAAAGTGGTTTAAGTAATCAGGAGGCCAAAAAAAGACAAGAAAAATTTGGACAAAATGTTTTGGCCACTGGAAAAAAGTTTTCTTTGTGGGCTTTGTTTTTTGGGCAATTCAAAAGTGCTTTGGTCTATGTTTTGTTGATAGCGGCTTTGGTGAGTTTGATATTTAAAGAGTTTGTTGATGCGCAGGTGATTTTAGCAGCTGTGATTTTGAACGTTGTGATTGGTTTTGTGCAAGAAAAAAAAGCCAACTCTTCTTTGGAAAAATTAAAATCAGTTGTTAAGCCAGAGGCTTTGGTTTTAAGGGAGGGAAAACAAATCAAAATTTTAAGTCAAGATTTAGTAGCGGGTGATATAGTTTATTTAACAGCTGGTGATCGGGTGCCAGCCGACATCAGATTAATTGAGGTGATTGATTTTAAAGTCAACGAAGCTCCTTTGACTGGTGAGTCTTGGCCGCAAGATAAGCAGGTGAACATTTTAGACAAAGGTACAGTGCTAGCAGAAAGGACGAATTTAGCGCTGATGGGCACTTTGGCAGTCGAAGGGCGGGCCAGTGGTGTAGTAGTTGATATTTCTCATCAAACAGCTATTGGTAAAATTGCCAGCTTATTAGCAGAAACCAAAGAAGAGCATACACCTTTGCAAAAAAATTTAGACAATTTTGCTAAAAATATCACCAAAGTCATTGTGATTATCGTGACTTTGATTTTTGTTTTAGGATTATTAGAAGGTCAAGATTGGCTCACGATGTTTAGCGTGGCCGTAGCTCTAGCGGTTTCGGCTATTCCCGAGGGCCTAGTGATTGGCGTGACCATGATTCTGACTTTGGGCATGCAACGTATTTTAAAACAAAAAGGTTTAGTACGTAAATTGCTATCGGCTGAAACTTTGGGCTCTACTACTTTGATTTGTACTGATAAAACTGGCACTTTGACTGAAGGCGAAATGCGAGTGACTAAAATTTTTACTAACAAACATTTATTAGACTTAAATAGCCAGCTTTTTCGTCAAGCTTTGACTGATCCTGAAATAGTGAAGTTAACAGAGATTGCATTTTTATGTAACAATGCGCAAATCGCTAATATTAATTTAGCTCGAGAAGATTGGGAGATTTTGGGTAGCCCGACAGAGAAAGCTTTATTATTATTCGGTGTTTTAAATCAGGCTAGTCAAAAATTAGTCAAAAGATATCAGCGTAAACAAGAATTGCCTTTTGATTCACGCTATAAATACATGATCACTCGTCATAGCTATGATGATAAAAATGATATTTTGTTTATCAAGGGAGCAGTGGAAAAAGTCTTGCAATTTTCTTCTCACTATTTACAGCACGTCAATGCACAAGTTTTAAGTCCGACCAAAAGTAAAAGTTTTTTACAAGTAAGCACGGATTTGAGTTCGGATGGCTTGCGAGTATTAGCAGCGGCTTATAAACTGATTCCTCGCAAGACTATTGATTTAGCTGAATATAAAATTAAGCCTAGTGGTTTTGTGTTTACTGGCTTGATGGCTTTATCTGATCCTTTGCGTAAAGATACTAAAGTAACTTTGCAAGCAGCTTTGCAAGCTGGCATCAAGACTGTGATTATCACTGGTGATAATAAATTTACTGCTCATAAAATCGCCAATGATTTGGATTTACAAGTGAAAATTGAGGATATTATTGATGGTGATGATTTATTAAATTTTAGTGATGAGGAACTAGCAAAAAGAATCACAGACATTCAAGTCTATGCTCGTGTCACTTCAGCAGACAAATTACGTATTATCAAAGCTTGGCAAAATAGAGGGGAGGTAGTGGCGATGACTGGCGATGGTGTCAATGATGCGCCAGCTTTGAAAGCAGCTGACATCGGCGTGGTAGTGGCTTCAGGCTCTGATGTAGCCAAAGAAGTGGCAGATTTAGTCTTGTTGGATAACAATTTTAATACTATCGTGTCAGCCATCAAGCAGGGTAGAGTGATTTTTGATAATGTCCGTAAAGTTATTTTATATTTATTATCCGATAGTTTTTCTGAGATTATTATCATTTCGGTGGCGATTTTATTTGCTTGGCCACTTCCAATTTTGACAGCCCAAATTTTGTGGATAAATTTAGTCGGTGATGGTTTGCCAAATTTAGCCTTGACAGCTGAGCCAGAGGATCCAGATATTTTAGTGGGACATAAACGTAGAAAAGATAAAAATTTATTAAGTTTTGAAAGTAAATTTTTGATTGCCGTGATTTCTATCATTACAGCTTCAGCTAGCTTATTATTGTTTTGGTTTATTTATCAAAGTACTAGTAATTTAGTCCTAGCGCAAACTGTGGTCTTTACTGCCTTGGGTCTAGACTCTTTATTTTACGTCTTTAGTATTAGAAATTTGAAAAAAAATATTTGGCAAAGTAATTTTTTAGTCAATAAATATTTGAATTGGGCAGTTTTATTTGGTTTATTATTGCAAGTTTCTGCTATTTATTTACCATTTTTTAATAAAGTTTTGCATACTGTGCCCTTAAGCTGGAGAGAATGGGAAATTATTTTGTTGTTTGTAGTGATCGTGATTTTATCTATCGAATTAATTAAAGGTATATTTAATCGTTATTACCAAAAATTATCCTTCGACTTCGCTCAGGATTATTTTTCAAAAAAAATAAAGTAAAGTAAAAATTTTATGATTTTTAAAAACAGTTTTTTTAAAACTAAGAAACAAAATATTTTGATCACCGGTGCAGCCCGTGGCATCGGCTTTAGCACCGCACAATTTTTAGCTAAATCGGGCATGAATTTGATTTTGCTAGATTGTAAAAAAGGTCCATGGCAAAAACAAGCCTTAAATTTCGGTTTACAACACAAAGTAAAAGTACAAACTTTTGTTTTAGATATTACAAGGGTTGAACAAATTAAAAAATTAGCCAAAAAATTAGCAGCGCAAAAAATTGATGTCGTGATTAATAATGCTGGTGTTTTGAGTGCTCATAATCTTTTGACCAATCATAAAGATCAGGAAGTAAGTTTAACTTTGCAAGTGAATTTATTTGGCTTGATCATGATGAGTAAATACTTTATCCCGTTTTTAGAAAAAACTAATGGCTTGTTGGTCAATATTGCTTCTGGTGCAGGATTAAAAGGTATGGCAGAATTTTCTGTCTATTGTGCTTCAAAGTTCGGCGTCGTTGGTTTTAGTGAGTCTTTGGCAGAGGAGTTAAAGAAAAAAGTAAAAGTTTTAGTGATTACGCCGGGTGCGACTAATACGGCTTTGTTTAAAAAAGGCTTTGGCGCTAAGCGCAAAGCTTTGTATCAGCCAGAAGATATTGCTAAAATCATCGGTGAAGCAGTTTTGTATCAACATAAATATAAAACAGGAACAATCATTGATAAGTGTAAACATTTAGAGCCGTAAAATAAAAAAAGAGAACGCCCCGGCGATGCCGGGGCGTATTTTTATCGTTGGCGCAGACCTAGGACAAGATTTGCCCTTTTAATTTTTTTGAAAACACATTCAATGCATAGACGTTTTTTTGGTGGCAAGAATATAGCTATCTGTTGTTGAACTTTCTTGCCTAGGGAACTATCGAGTCGCAAATAAAGATAGTTTTGTTGATTTTGTACTATGGTGACGCGGAAGCCTGTCCAGGGTTTAGTTGGTTGTTTGCAAGCATTGCAAGAACAAAAAGTTGGCATTTGTTCAAAGCTTACTTCAGCGTGATACTTTTTACGTCGTTTTTTGCCACGACTACGGCACTGATGAGTCAAAAGAATGGTTGCCACGATACCCTCCGTTTTGGTAAGGTGCCACTAGCTTAATTTAGTTTAATAATAGATTGTTATTTTAGTCTTGTCAAAAAAAAGGTGCTTATTGTTTTTTGGGGCCATTTATGCTATGGTTTAATTGAAAAATTATAATAAATAGATACATATGCAAGTAAATATAAAAGCTATTTTTGAGCAAAAACGATATTTAGTATTGTTTTTGCTATTTACGCTTGGTGCTTATGCGGCGATACAAAGTGTTTTGACTAGAGGGGAAGTACAATATGCGGCTAAAAATGTGGAAATTCCTTTAGTAGACGAAGTAAAATCAACTGAAGAGTCAGAAGAGGCAAATGTTATCACACCAGAAGTCTTGGGAGATAGAGTAGTGAATGAGGATAATTTTTTTGGAGCCAAACAGCCAAATTTGCTAAAAAAGTTAGCAGACAAACCAAAAGTAAGTATTTTAACTGATGAAAATGAAGCACCTAAAATCGTTTTAGGCTACAAAGAAGGTTTAAATGAAGCTTGGGATATCTGTAGTGATATAGAGCTAGCCAAATCTTTTGGTTTTGATACTAGCTCTTGCCAGTCTAATGATAATCAAGGGCAATTAGTTGATAGTCTTGTTATCAATAATAATCGTGGTGGTGGAGGTGGTGGCCAACAGGTTGTAGAGCCGATACCAGTTGAGGAAGCTGTTATTATTCCACCAACAGAACCAGAAGCTTATACGAGTAGTAGCCAAGCTCTTTTGACTAGTTTTAAAATTGGTGGCCAAGAGGTGATGGGTAAAAGAGGTTCTGAGCCGATGTCTAGGACGGGAGCTAGCTATAAATCTGGCGTTATGTTGAAAGTACTGGTACCTTATACTTTTACTGGCATTGAGCTAGATACGATTGCACCAGTAAATCAAATAGTGGTTTATATTTATCAAGAAGGTGAAGGTTGGAGCACTTGGGCTTTGAATTATCCCGAGGCTGGTGGCGAAGAGGCTCTAGCTACTTTTCTTTTGAAGCACAAAGCAACGGTAGTGGTAAAAGTAGTTTCAGAAGATTTATCTACTACCAATTGGTATAAAGCTAAAGTTTTTGATCCTGAAGATTTAGATCAGATCCCAGACTTTTTAACAAAATTTCAAGTTGGCGATAGAGATGTTTTGCCTTTATTAGGCTTAAGTATGGATTATCACTCTTTGAATATGGTTGATTTTGGTGCCTCTTTATTGGTGCCTGATTTTACTAATTTTAAAGGGGTAAAAGTAGAGCTTAATAATTTTGATAATTTTGTGGAAGCTAAAGTTTTGATTTATCGCATTGGTTGGAGTACTTGGGATTTGAAATATCCCGGAGCTATAGAAGATTTAGCTAACACGCCGATAAATAAAGATGAAATTATTATTCTAAAATTAAAGGACACAGAAAATAATATTTTTTATTACAGGGTTAATGTTTTTGAGGGCTTAGAAGAAGCAACTGAAGTTGAGCAGATTAATGATCAGACCGAAGTTAGTGTTCCTAATGCAGATAGTAGCCTCAAAGATTTATTAGTTGGCGATTATGCGATTGATTTAGAAACAGCTAATGTCGGCTCAAATTGGTACACGACTTCAACCGGTGCAGTTTTGACGGTAGACAGTTTCGATAATTTAATCGGTGTCATGCCGCAGGCTAGTGATGAAAACAGTACTATTAAAGTACGAATTTATCGTAACGTTTGGATTACTTGGGAGTATGAAGTTGGTTTGGATTTAGTTGCCAAAGAGCAAATTATGCCAAATGATAGAATTGTGATCGAAGTGACCGCTGAAGATGGAACTACAACTTATTATTATCAAGTGCAAGTTACTTTAAAAACAGAAGTAGAAAATCCTCCTATACAAATTAGTCCAGAGTCTGTGTCAGCTGATGAGGCTGTCAAGCCAGAGCCAGTAGAGGAGTTAAAGCCAGAAACTACAGATAATGATCAGCCAGAGCCAGAACTAAAAAAAGAAGTAGAGAAAGTAGCAGAAGAAATATCTACAGATAGCGTTAAAATAGAGTAATAAATTTTAAAACAAAAACCCCCGCGACGCGGGGGTTTTTGTTACTCTTGACAATTTTTAATAACTGTGCTATTATATAGTATCTTATTAAATAAGCAGTGAAACTATGAAAAAAGTTTTAAAAGTAATGAAATTTGGATTTTTCTTAAGCGTGGTTTTTATTTTAGGATTAGTTTTAAGCGGTATGAACATACAGTCTGCTTCTGCTAAGAGCAATGCATCTGTTTATAATTATCATTATAATTATAAAGTTTATCCTTATAATTATAACTACTCATATTTTAGCATCTTTGCTAAAAATAGAGACACCGATAATCATAAATTTGTAGTACCGACTAAAACACAAGTTAAAGTAGCTTTAGAAAAAATCTTAAAATAAATTTTTACAGTAATTTGAAAAAACAGCCTTGACCTCAGGCTGTTTTTTGTGTTTAATTATAATAGTTATTTTATTCTCATTTAAAAAATTTTAAAATAAAAAAATGAAAAAATTTAAAAAAATCAAGCTACTTATCTTAAGTGTGCTTGTTGCTATTTTCTCTGTAAGTTTTGATATTGCTTCGACTAAAGCCGTTGGTAATCATATATCCGGTTCTTTATTGACTAGAGATGGAGTAGCTGGTTCGGCGGTTTATTTGATTGGCGCGGATAATAAAAAGTATATTTTTCCAGATAGCAAAACATATTTGACATGGTATGATGGTTTTTGGCTGGTGCAAAAAGTTTCCTTAGAAGAATTAGACCTTTATCCTGATGGTGGGGCTGTCACTTATCGGCCGGGTACCAAATTATTAAAGCATGCGGATAGTAATAAAGTTTTTGCTATTGAGGCTGGTGGAGTTGCTCGTCATATCCCTACAGCTGCTATTGCTAGCGAGTTATATGGTGCTAATTGGACGAGTCTAGTGCAAGATATAGATCCTGGTATTTTTGTGTCTAATTATACAGAAGGAGAGGCGCTTTCTATTGACGCTTTGCCAACAGGCACATTGGTGAGAGGGGTGAATGATTATAATACTATCTGGTATGTTCAAGATGGTGTAAAAAGAAAATTTGAGTCAATGGCTAGTTTTACAGCTAACAATTTTAATATTTTAAATGTTGTGACTATAAAGAATTTAAATCAGTATGTCACGGCTAATAATATTTCTGCTAGAGAATCCAGTTTAGCTGATTATATAACCAATAAAAACATAGTACAGCCAATTTATCATTATATTCGTTTTTCTTTTTCTGCTAAAAATAGAAATATCGATGAACAAAAAATTTTTGTGCCCACCAAAGAGCAATTAACAATGGCTTTAAAAAATGTATTTAAATAAAAATAAAATACTTTTCTTTTCGGCGGTTTTATTTATTTTGACTATTTTAGGTTGCTTTAGATATTTATCAGGCTTTTTTGGCTTGATAATTTTATTTTTATTTTTTGCTACTAATACTCTCTATTTATTTCATTTTCTAAAAACAAAATTTTTTAAAAATATAGACATTGCTTCAACGGCTATTTTATTGCTATGTTTTTATATTTTTGGTTTATCTATTATTTATTATATTTTTGGTCTGACTAGCTATTCGGTGGCTATTTTTGTAGCTTTGATAGCATTAGTTTTAATATTTTTATACAAATTTTTTCAAGTAAAAATAAAAATAATTAAATTTAATATTAAGCCATTTTTTAATTTTTGGCTATTATTATCGCTTGGTTTTTTTCTTTATTTTTTCTTTTATTTTTGGCAACATCAGATTTTAGATGGTAGACCTAGCCCTTGGCCGAGTCTATGGTGGATTGGTTTTATACTCTTTGCTATTTGGTCAGCGCTGTTATTTTATTTTTATTTTAAAAAGCAAAATAATTGGCATAATTTTTTGTATTTATTATTAGCTAATATCGTAGTCGCTATCACTCATGTTTTGAGTTATGGCTATGATTCTTTGATTCATCAGTCTTCTCTCAAGTTTATAGCCGAGCATGGCCAGATCACGCCCTTGAGTCCTTTTTATATCGGGCAATATTCATTAGAAGTTTTAGTTAACTTTTTTACTAGAGTTGATTTTGTTTTGATTGAGAGATGGTTTTTGCCTTTATTTTTTATGACTTTAGTTTGGATATTGGGAAAATTAATTTTAAATAGAGTTTTTAAAGAGCAAAATCTATTTCCTTTAGTTTTATCAGTAATTTTACTGATACCTGATGTATTTTCTGCTTCTTCTCCTTTTGGCTTTTCTTTGCTTATTTCTGTGATAGCTATTGCTTATTTATATTTATTTATCAAAACAGAAGAAAGACATTTTTACATTTTATCTGTAAGTACAGCTGTAGCTTCTTTGTTTATTCATCCTTTTGTTGGTTTAAATATTATTTTATGGATTTTATATTGGCCTTATTATAAAAAAATAAAAAATAAAATTTGGCGAAAAATTTCTTTATTATTGACTTTTATTTTATCATCTACAGCCGTTGTTTTGGCTTTTGCGTTTTATAATTGGCTCAGTAATAAAGTTTTAGTTATTTATAATCCGATTTCTTATTTGGCAGATTTTTTTAATATTTTTGGTGATCCCATTTGGTATATTAGAAATGGTTATTCAGTTTTAGAGTATATTATTTATTTTTACGAGCGTACACATTTCTTTTTATTGCTTTTATTTGTTTGGTATTTTTTTCCGCTAAAGATTTTTGGTAAATATAAAGAAAATCTTATATCTTTAGTTATTTTGAGCTCTTTGATTTCAGCTTGGTTTTTTATCTCGGCCTTGAGTATCAATAATTATTATTATGGTGATCAAGTAAATTACTCTTATCGTCTAGTGCAAGTGGCTAAATGGTTATCTTGGCCATTATTTTTAGCCTTAATTTGGCAAATGTTAGCTTGGTTAAAAAAACAAAATAAATTTTTGATATTTTTTATTACTTTTTGTTTAGTTATGTTGATGACGGGGGCTTGGTATTTGACTTATCCTCGTCAAGATAATATTTCTCACATGTCAGTCAATAGTGCGCGTGCTATTGACTTAGAGGCTATTGAAGAAATTTATCAAAATGAAAATGGTAAAGATGGTTATTTAGTATTAGCTAATCAGCTTTTTGGTGCTTTAGCGGTGAAGCAATATGGTTTTGGGCCATATTATAAAGATAGTGCAGAGGAATTTTTGTATTATTCTTTACCATGGGGTGGGCAATTAGCTAAATTGTATAATCAATTTATGACCGAAGAAAATGGTGAGATTGATACATATTTAGACAAAACTAAAAGTATAGCTAATTCAGTTGGTTTGCATAAATTTTACTTTATTTTTACCGATGCTTGGGCGCCACAAAACCCAACAGCTAAAGCACTAGAACTCAAGGCTAGTCAACATTGGCAAGTCGAAGATAAGGTGTTTATTTATAAGTTTGAGTTCTAGCTAAAACACTTGAATTATTTGTTGATTTCCTGTATAGTAGCCTCTAATTAGTTGATAAAATTATGGCCGAAGAAGTAGTTTTGAGATTTAGTGATGTCACCTTTGAATATCGAGAAAGACAGCCCATCCTAGATGAGGTGAGTTTTAGTGTGCGTAGAGGTGCAAAAATCACTCTGATGGGTCAAAATGGTGCTGGTAAGAGCACAATTTTTAATTTGATCAAAGGTAGCTTAAAGCCAAAGAGTGGCCAGGTTTCTTATCAAAATGATGCGACGATTGCTACCGCGCAACAAATGATCGCTCGAGAAGATTATTCTTTAAGTATAGCTGAATATTTTGCTAAAGCTTTTACCCAAGTAATTCCTGGCTTAAAAAGTCAGATTGCCAAAGTATTAGAAGCGGTGAATCTGGATGTAGACATGGAAAGAAAAGTTGGTGATTTGTCCGGTGGACAGCAGGCTAGATTATTATTAGCTTTTGCTTTGATCCAAAATCCGGATATTTTATTATTAGACGAGCCAACTAATAATCTCGATGAAGCGGGGATTGATCACCTGGTACAGTTTTTGATCATGTATGATAAGACCGTGATCGTCATTTCTCATGACGCGGATTTTTTAAACTGTTTTACTGAAGGTGTTATTTACCTAGATGTTCATACTAAAAAAATAGAAAATTATGTCGGTGACTATTATTCAGTGGTAGAAGAGATAGCTAAGCGTATCGAAAGAGAAATCAAAAAAAATGCACAGCTAGAAAAAACTATCCAAGATCGTAAAGATAAAGTGAATTTTTTTGCGAACAAAGGTGGTAAGATGAGACAGTTAGCTAGAAAACTCAAAGAAGAAACAGAAGTTTTGGAAGAAAATAAAGTAGACGTCAGACGTGATGATAAAGTAATCAGAGATTTTGAAATTCCTCGTCAAGATATCGTCGGTGAGCTAGTAAATATCCAAACAGTCAAAATCATCAAAAACCATGAGCCGGTTATTAAAAAAGTAGAGAAAATTTTGCGCAATCAAACTCGCATGCTAGTTTCTGGTCCAAATGGTATCGGTAAAAGTACGCTCTTAAGATCACTAGTAGAAAATAAGGAAGAAGGTGCAAAAATAAAGCCAGAGGTGATCATCGGCTATTATAGCCAAAATTTTTCTAACTTAGACTTTGATCAAACCGTGATGGAATCTTTAGAGAGTGTGCGTCTAGATGGCTATAGCGTCCAAGATATGCGCTCAATGGCGGCTGGCTTTTTGATCACTGGAGATTTGATGGGTCGCAAAATAGGCGAGCTGTCCGAAGGGCAAAAAGGTTTATTGGCTTTTGCTAGATTAGTTTTGATGAAACCAGGTTTATTGATTTTAGACGAGCCGACTAATCATATCAATTTTCGTCACATTCCAGTGATTGCCAAAGCTTTGAATCATTATGAAGGAGCTATTATTTTGATCAGTCATATGCCGGATTTTGTCAAAGAAATAAAAATCAATGAATATCTAGATTTAGGTAAATTATAGTTGTGATTTGACAAAAATTGAGTTTTATACTTATATTAAGGTATGAGTTACCAAAAACACAATAACAATAATAATGATAATAACCGATTCATGGACCGGTAATTTTTGGTATTTAATTTTAAATTTCAAAACCGGTCCCAAAAGGACCGGTTTTTTTGTCTTATTCCCCTGTAGTTCAAAGGTAGAACGTTGCACTGTTAATGCAAATGTTGCAGGTTCGAGTCCTGCTGGGGGAGCCAAATAATTAAAGAAATTTCCCTTGTATTTTTCTCTGATTTTAGGTATTATTTAATCAAGTTTTTATAAATTTTATGGAAAAAGTATTAATCAAAGATTTAGCAAAATTCGTTGATCAGGAAGTTAAAATCCAGGCTTGGGTGGCTAATTTTCGCTCTAGTGGCAAAATTGCTTTTTGGCAATTACGCGACGGCTCTGGTTTTGTGCAAGCTATTTTGAATTCAGCAGATTTAGCGGCTGATAAATGGGAAGAAACAGGAAAAGTCACTTTAGAAACTTCAGTGGAGCTAGAAGCGACCGTTTCCAAACATCCAAAGAAAGAGGAATATGAGCTACAAGTCAAAAATTTTGCGTTTATTCAGATTGCTTCAGAATACCCGATAGCCAAAAAAGAACATGGTGTTGATTTTCTGATGGACAATAGACATTTATGGCTTCGTTCTAGTCACCAATGGGCAATTATGCGCGTGCGTAATACTTTGATTTCCGCTACTTATGATTTTTTTAGAGAAAATAATTTTATCAAAATAGATTCTCCGATTTTGACACCAAATGCTTGTGAAGGCACGACAGAATTATTTGAGCTAGATTATTTTGATGATAAGGCTTATTTATCCCAAAGTGGACAATTATATTTAGAAGCAGCAATTTTTGCTCACGGACGGGTATTTGATTTTGGGCCTGTGTTTAGAGCAGAAAAATCAAAGACCAGAAGACATTTGGCTGAATTTTGGATGATGGATGCGGAAATGGCTTTTTGTGATTTGGCAGAAAATTTAGAGACCCAAGAAAAATTAATTCGTTTCATGGTCTCGGCTGTGTTAGAAAAAAATAAAGCAGAACTTGCTATTTTAGAGCGTGATCTTATGCCATTGGAAAATATCTTGAAACCGTTTCACAAAATCACTCATGATGAAGCAGTCAAGCAATTGCAATCTTTGGGCTCTGATATCAAGTCAGGAGAAGATCTAGGAGCTGATGATGAAACTATTTTGACTAAGCAGTATGATAATCCAATTTTTGTCACGCATTATCCGAGAAGTATAAAGGCTTTTTATATGAAGCCAGATCCAAAAAATCCAGATAGAGCTTTGTGCGCTGATTTACTAGCACCTGAAGGCTACGGCGAAATCATCGGTGGCTCACAAAGAGAAGATGATTATGACAAGTTATTACAACGCATCAAAGAGCACAAATTGCCAGAAGAAGCTTTTAAGTGGTATTTAGACTTGCGTAAATATGGCTCTGTGCCACATGGCGGTTTTGGCTTTGGTTTAGAGCGTATTGTGGCTTGGGTTTGTGGCTTGCAACATGTGAGAGAAACAATTCCTTTTGCCAGAACTATTAATCGTTTAAATCCATAAATATGACACAATTTGAACAATTTGAAGGTTTAGAAGAAAATCATGATATAGCTAATGAAGCGGAAGAAGATTTATTAATTAATGTGAAATTATGGAAAGAAGGAGGTTGTAATCTAGGAAGACTAGCTGAATCAGAATTTATATTTGGACCATTGGCATATTTAGTAGAAAAAGGTGATCATAAATTTTCCCCAGAACTATTAGCATTATTAAGAGAAAATAGAATATTATTATCTGTAAATTCTGATATTAAAGCAGAATTAGATAAAATTTTAGATAAAAATTAATAAATAAATTTATGCATGAAGGAGATTTTTTTCCAGAGCCAAGAGAAGAAAAACCAGCTTCAGATCAAGAACAAACAATGAGAGATATTGAAAGAGTTGGCGTATCTAGTGCTTTGAGAATGATGACGAATTTAAAAGAATTAAGAAAACAAAGCCTTGAACCTAGTGAAGAAGTTTTAGAATCTTTATCTTTATTGAAATATCAGTTGGATGAATATTTGAAAAATGAAGAATAATTAAGACTCGCTTATCAAGCGAGCTTTTGCCGAGATAGCTCAGTTGGTAGAGCAATGGTATCGTAAACCATGGGCCGCAGGTTCGACTCCTGTTCTCGGCTCCAGCATTAAAAATTTTAAAACAAAATTTTATGGAGTTTATTATTTTTACAGGCTTTGTAGTTATTTTGATTCTTTTGTCTAATCTTCGTGGTCGAGTTTGGAAACTAGAACAATTAGCACAAAGAAATTTAGTTCAAAACACAGCTGAGGTTAATCATCAGACGCAAACTAATCAAACAGTAGCTGAGCCTATACCAGCTAACAACGTCACACAAACTGTTGCTGTGAATAGCGGCACAGGAACTACTTGGATCGATGATTTTACTGATTGGGCCAAAGAAGATTGGCTACTGAAATTAGGTGCATTACTTTTGATCATTGGTTTTGGCTGGCTGACAACTTATGCTTTTTTAAACAACTGGATCGGTCCAATGGGTCGCATTACCCTAGGTATTATAGCCGGTTCATTATTTATTTTACTTGGCTATTGGAGAATCAAAAATTATATCAATCAAGGAAGTGTATTTTTGGTGCTCGGTTCTACTGTTATCTTATTGACAGTCTTTGCTGCTCGTGAAGTGTATGATTTTTTCACTCCGCTATCAGCTTTAGTTCTGATGTTTTTAAGTACCTCATTTGTTGCTTTTGCTAGTGTGAAATATAATAGCCGCGCCTTAGCTTTGATGAGTCTAGTGCTAGCTGGCATAGCACCACTATTGATAGCGGCACCAGCTAATGATTATGTTGCAAGATTTACTTATTTATTTGTTGTTATACTTGGGGCTATTTGGATAGTAGCTTTGACTGGTAGACGCGAGTTGATTACAGCTGCTTTGATATTGATAACTTTTTATAGTTTACCGCATTTTTTTAGCTCGTATTTGGTAGACACAGAAAAATTATTATTTTTTTCTTATGCTTTTACTTCGGTATTTTTTATTACTAGTATTTTGGGAATTATCAAACAGCCAGACAAAAATATCAGCACAGATCTTTTGACCTCTGGCGCTAATGGTTTATTTTTGTTGGCCTGGATTATGACCGCTGCTCCTGATGAGTGGAAAAGTTTGATTATCGCTGCTTGGATGATTGTTTTTGCAGTTGGTGCATTTTTAATCTTTAAAATTACCAGTAGAAAAGAGCCATTTTATGTATATGCCGGTATTTGTATCGCTTTGCTTGCTGCTGCTACTTCAGCTGAATTAAGTGGCGAAACTTTGACGATTGCTTATACCATCGAAAGTGCTGTTATCGCTATTATTTCATTTTTAGTTTTGCGAGATGTTCAAATTGCTCAAAGAATTAACTTTTTATTTATTGTGCCAATCATGCTTTCATTTGATAGCATGAGCTCTAGAGTGTGGAGGACAAGCGTTTTTCATAAAGAATTTTTCGTTTTATTGGTTTTAGGCTTAGTTTTGATGGGACTTGGTTGGTTTTTCTTGGAGCTTTTTCGTGAAGCTGCAGATAAAAAACACAAAGAGATTAGCGCTGCTTTGCTAATCATCGGTTCTATCTATACGTATATTCTTTTGTGGCTTTCTTTGCACGCCGCTTTATTAAATAATGACACAGCTACCATGCTTTCTTTGGTTGTTTATACTATTGTTGGTTTGATGATATATTTTTATAGTCTGACCAATGGAGGTAAAATTTTACGTTTATACAGTGGTTTATTACTCGGCTTTGTTATTTTAAGACTACTTTTTGTGGATATCTGGAGGATGGCTTTAGCTGGCCGAGTAGTTACTTTCTTTGTGATTGGCTTGATGCTGGTAGCTACAGCATTTTTAGGTAAAAGAAAACAAAATTAATTATTATAGGCGAAATTAAATTTATGAAATTTAAAACATTAGCTTTATTCATTTTTACATGCGTAATAGCTGCAACAGCAAATGCGCAAGCCTTACCAAAAAATCAAAATTCAGAAGCTATTTCGGCTTTTCGTTTGTATAAAGAAGTTGGAAATTTGCAAATAGCTACGCCAACAGTTGTAGAACTACCTTTTTCTAATGATTTGTTAGAGCGTTTTGAGTTTGCGGTGCTTGATAAAAATACTAATACTTTTGAGCCCTATTTTTTCCAACAAAAAAATATGATCAATGCGTCGCCAGTATCTATCAGCACAAGTCCTAGTACTAGCAACGCTAGTATGATGAATGATAATAATACTAAGACATATACAGATTTTATTTTGCCTGAGGATACTCAGGGCAATGTCAAGATTACTATTTCTAGTGCAAATGCGATCACTTCTTCAGCCTTGACGACTTTGCTAGCTAATAATGTTTCTTTGCCAAACTATGTGGAAATTCGTGCGCAAGTTGCTGGAGAAAATAGAATCATAGTAGCAAGCAAAAGAATGGAAGGCCAAACTATTAATTTCCCTCAAACTACTTCAAATAAATGGACGATTACCTTTTTATTTGGACAGCCACTGCGTATCAGTGAGTTGAGATTAAAACAGGATGATTATACACAAACTAGTTCTCAAACTTTGAAATTTTTAGCCCAGCCAGCTCATAATTATAGAGTTTATTTTGAGCCAGATAGATCGGCTAATATCAAGGTTGGTGAAGCTGGTAATTTAGTTTCAGCGGAAGAAGTTTTTGTTTTAGATCCGGTGGCTTCTCAAAATAATCCAGCGTATGTGATCGCTGATATCGACGGTGATAAAATTCCAGATATTCGGGATAATTGTGTAGAAATAGCAAATTTTGATCAGCAAGATATAAATAGCAATGGTCGTGGCGATGTCTGCGATGATTTTGATAAAGATGGCATTAATAATGAAATAGATAATTGCCAAAATAATCCAAATCGTAATCAAGCAGACACTGATGGTGATGATATCGGTGATGTCTGTGATACAGAAGAAAGTAGGATCACCGAACGTAATGCTTGGCTACCTTGGGCGGGCATAGTTTTTGCGGTAATTGTTTTGGTGGTTTTATTAATTTTGACAGCTAAATCAAATAGTACTAAACAATAACAATCAATTTTTGAGGCTTATCCCGCCTTCGGCGGGATATAGCTCCAGAGTAAACAATTTTATGAAAAATTATATCAAAGAAACAGTCAATCTGAGTATTGGCACAGAAGTTATTCTAAAAGGTTGGGTGCATGTTTATCGTCGCATGGGTAAACTAGGTTTTATTGAGCTTAGAGATTCTACTGGCATTGTCCAAATCGTTTGTGTGCCAAACGAAATGACTTTAGGTGCAGATATTTTAGATAACATCAGACCAGAGTTTGTTTTGAGTATCAAAGGCATTATCCAGGAGCGTGGCGAAAAACAAAAGCGCGAAGATCAGCTTACTGGTAAAATAGAAATTTTAGCCAAAGAATTAGAAATAATTTCTGAAAGCGCAACACCGCCATTTGAAATAAACAATGAAGATAGACAAGCTAATGAAGAATTAAGATTAAAATATCGTTATTTAGATTTACGCCACGAACGCATGGCTTCTAATATAAAACTTAGACATAAAATCATTCATTTTTTTCGTAATTATCTAAGTGACAAAGATTTTACTGAAATTCAAACACCGATTTTATCAAAATCTACTCCAGAAGGTGCACGTGATTATCTGGTGCCATCTCGTTTGCATCCAGGTCAATTTTTTGCTTTACCACAAGCTCCACAGCAGTATAAACAGCTTTTGATGGTAGCTGGTTTTGAAAGATATTTTCAAATTGCTCCGTGTTTTCGTGATGAAGATGCTCGAGCTGACAGAAGTCCAGGAGAGTTTTATCAGCTAGATATGGAAATGTCTTTTGTGAAACAAGAAGATATTTTAAATTTAGTGGAAGACATGATTACTAGTATGGTGGAAAAATTATTTCCTGAAAAGCACTTTTTAGCCAAGCCATGGCCAAGGCTAAATTATGATGATGTAATGGCTAAATATAATTCAGATAAACCAGATTTACGCAAAGATAAAAATGATCCAAATGAATTAGCTTTTGCTTGGGTACTCAACTTTCCTTTGTTTATGAAACAAACCGAAGAAGATATGTTTGTTGGCGCTGGGAAAGTCTGGGGACCATCACATAACATGTTTACTGCTCCAAAAGAAGAAGACATTCAGTTTTTAGACACTGATCCTGGTAAAGTAAAGTCTTATCAGCACGATATGATCTTGAATGGTTTTGAAGTTGGTGGCGGTGCGGTGCGTATTCATGATAGTAAATTGCAGGAAAAGATTTGGGATTTGATCGGTTTTACTGAAGAGCAAAAACAACAATTCAAACATTATATTTCCGCTTTTAGCTATGGTGTACCACCACATGGTGGCATTGCACCTGGCTTGGATAGATTACTTATGGTTTTATTAGGCGAAAAGAGCTTAAAAGAAGCTATTGCTTTTCCACTGACTTCAGATGGTCGTGATCCAATGATGGAATCACCAAGTACAGTCACTCAAGAACAGCTTGATGAGCTAAATTTAAGTTTAAATAAATAAAAAATAATTTTATGAAAAGAAGAATATTATATCCAGCACTTTTATTGATTTTCATGGCTTTAGTGGTCTTTATGGTTTTATACCTTTTTATTTTACCTGGTGATTCTGATCTAGGTGCTGCTGTTTTTTTTATGTCTCTTGTGGGCCTAATAGCATTTATTTATGTTTTAATATTTATTATTTATGAAATTAAACATAAAAATTTAGGTCAAAATATTTTAATCAAAACTAATTTAATTTATAAAATTATTATTTTTTTGATTATATTAGTAAATATCGTATATGTACCTATTTATTTGTTGCTTTTAGAATTTAATAGATCAAAATACTATGTGTTTGATATAGCAGCATGGTTGCTTGCTTGGTTATTTGTTTTGGGTGTATTACATTTTCATAAAAAATTGATAAATAAAAATCTTTTAAAAGGACACTATTTTAATATAGTGACGACAGTATTAATGATGGCCTCTATTGCAACTTGCATTGGTTTGATTGACCAAGAATGGCAGCAGACTTTGAGGCATGAGCGTCGTAATCTTGCATTTAAGACTACATATGCGGAAAATGATCTAGCTAAATGCGTACGCTTAACAGACAATGCGGAGCAGTGTGTGTTATATTTTTTGCATGAATCAAAAAATCCAGCTATTTGTAAGGGTGATTTTATAAGTACATGCGTACGCTATTTTTCGAGGGGGTCAAAAAATTCAGCTACTTGTGATGAGTACTTATCGTATAATTCAGATTTCATTGATATTAACAGCCTTATTTCTGCTTGCGGGTGGCCAAATTAATATTTTTTATGCATAAATTTTCTTTAGAACAATTTGAAGGTCCGCTTGATTTGCTATTACAGCTGATAGAAAAACAAAAGCTACAAATCACTGAAATCTCTTTGAGCCTTGTGACTGATCAATATCTAAATTATCTTGATCAAAACAAAAATATTGCCAGTGAAGAAGTGGCGGATTTTTTGTTAATTGCTTCTAAATTGATTTATTTAAAATCAAAGTATTTATTGCCAAATTTAGAGCTAGAAGCAGACGCGGAAGTCAATGATTTAGAGAAACAACTTAAAATTTATCGTCAATATTATGAAGCCAGTAAAAAATTTAATCGTTTGTGGATGAAAAATAAAATGTCTTATGGACGTTTGTCACCATTTAAATTACCGCCACGCGAGGGATTTTTTGCACCAGCCAATTTAGACTTGATTTTGATGTCGCAATTATTTTCTGGTGTTTTAGGCAAGATAAAAGCAGTGGTAAATTTACCAAAGATTGTGATGCAAAAAGCGGTTTCTATAGGAGAAAAAATTACACACATCAGAAATTTGATTAAAAATGCGGCTAGTTTTTCTTTTCATCACTTGATTACCGAAAAAAATGATAAAACAGAAGCGATAGTCAGTTTTTTAGCGATGTTAGAATTAGTTAAACAAAGAGAAATAGAGGTCAGTCAAGATGATTTATTTGGTGAAGTAAAAATTTTTAAATATTAATTATGTCTCAAGAAAACGAAAAAAAATTTACCATTTCTGTGGCCAGTTTAGAAAGCTTATTGCTTGCTGCTGGTAAGCCTTTGGCTTTTAAAGAAATAGTTGATTTATTCAAAGAAGATTTAGCTAAAGTAGAAGAAATTTTAAATGAATTAGAACAAAAATATAATCATCCAGATTCTGGCATACATTTGGTTTTAAATAATAAAAAAGCACAACTAGTGACAAATCCAAATAATGCGGAAATTTTACAAACTTATTTGCATGACGAGCAAACTGGAGAATTAAGTAAAGCTTCTTTAGAAACTTTGACTATTATCGCTTACCGGCAGCCGATTTCCAAAGAAGAGTTAGAACAAATCAGAGGTGTGAATTGTAGCTTGATTATGCGTAATTTGATGATTAGGGGTTTGATAGAAGCTCAAGAGGACAAAGATGATTTAGCACCAAAATATTCAGTGACGATTGATTTATTAAGGCATTTGGGTATAGACAGTGTCAAGCAATTACCAGATTTTGATAGCTTGAATAGCAATGAAAATTTACAGACTTTATTAAATCAAGTGAAGACAGAATAATTTATGATCATGCGTTTAGCAAAATATTTGAGCAACAGTGGTATTGCTTCTCGCCGTCAGGCTGAAGTTTTGATTAGTTCCGGGAAAGTAAAAGTCAATGGCGAAATAGTAAAAACTTTAGGCACAAGTATTGATTCTGAACAGGATCAAATTTTTTATAATAATAAATTAGTCAAATCCGACGATAAAGTTTATTATTTATTAAATAAACCAGTGGGCTATATTTGCTCAAACTTTGATGCACATAATAGACAAAATGTTTTAACACTTGTGCCAAAATCTCCGCGTGTTTATCCAGTCGGCCGTTTAGATAAAGATAGCCAGGGTTTGTTATTGCTTACTAACGATGGTGATTTGACTTATGAATTGACTCATCCCAAGTTTGCTGTCAAAAAAGAGTATTTAGTAGAGCTAGATAAAGAGATTTTAGCTAAAGATTTACTAAAGCTAAAAAGTGGCATCAGATTGACTGAGGGCGTGGCTAAGGCTGATCAAGTCAAAAAAATTTCTCCCTATAAAATTCAGATTACTATTCATCAGGGCTGGAATAGACAGCTTAGACGTATGTTACAAGCTTTGAATTATAAAGTTGTGAGCTTAACTAGAGTAAAAGAAGGTGATTTGGCTTTAGGAAATTTAGCGCTTGGTAAGTATAAAATTTTAAATATTAAAGATTTTAAATAAATGTGGGCAGGCTTAGCAAAGATTTTTTTATTATTACAAATAGTAGTAGCACCTGTGCACTCTATTTTTACTTTAGAGCTAAAAAATATAGACAATAAAAATATTGTCACCGTGCAATCAAAATTAGCGAGCGAAAATTTGCCCTCTAAAATAGACAATGATTCTTTGGGTGTGAAATTGACTGCAAGTTCTGCGGCTGTTATGGACAAGGCTAGCGGTTTAGTGCTGTGGCAACAGCAAGCTGATGTGGTCAGGCCAATTGCGAGTATCAGTAAACTGATGGCGGTATTAGTATTTTTGGAACACAATCCTGGCTGGGACGCAGAAGTGACTTTAGAGGAAACAGATTTTGTGATTTCTAGTCCAGTGAAATTAGTAGCTGGTGAAAAAGTAAAGGTTAAAGATTTATTTTATGCTAGCCTGATCGCTTCAGATAATAATGCTTTACTGGCTTTGGTGCGTGCTAGTGGCAAAACTCAAGCTGAGTTTGTAGCTTTAATGAATGCTAAAGCAAAAGATTTGAAACTAACGAAAACTCAATTTTTTGAACCTACTGGGCTAAGTGCAAAAAATGTTTCGACCGCCAATGAAGTTTTGGTTTTAGCCAAAAATGCTTTTGCTGTCTCAGAAGTCAGAAAAACAGCCAGTCTCGCTAATTATGATTTTACAGCTTTAAGTGGAGAAAAACATAAAGTGGTTTCTACTAATAAGCTATTAGGTAGCTTTTTACATTTGGGACCAGCCAAAACTGGCTATATCGGTGAGGCAGGTTTTTGTCTAGTAGCGGAAGTAGCCAATGAAAATAACCAAGAAATTTTAGCCGTAGTTTTAAATTCGGATAGTAATGACAATCGTTTTCAAGATTTAAAAGCTTTAGCTTATTGGATCTTTCAAAATTTTCACTGGTCTTAAAAACGATTTTGTTTTATACTTAAAATATGTTGGAGTATATTTATAATTTAGTGCAAACTTTGCCGCCAGAACTTGCTGTAGTTTTGTTGTCTATCACTCCGATTACCGAAATCAGACTTTCTATACCATTTGCTATGCAGGTCTATGGTTTTACGCCTTATCAGGCGATGTTTTGGTCAGTTTTGGGAGATATTATTCCCGCTGCTTTGTTGATTTATTATTTAGGGCCAGTTTCTCAATTTTTGATCAAAAGATCGAGAATGGCCCGTAGATTTTTTGCTTGGCTATTTAGTCAAACTAGACAAAAGTTTCCCGAGGATTATTCGGCCCTAGGTAAAATAGCCTTAATGCTTTTTGTAGCTTTACCATTTCCTGGTTTTGGCGCTTGGTCAGGAGCAATTGCTGCTTGGTTATTTGATATGAAAAAAACTGAAGCCTTAATTTTTATTTTATTAGGCATTATTTTAGCTGCTTTAGCAGTTACTGGTTTATCGGTGGGTGTTTTTAGCATTTTTAAACTTTAAATATGGAAAAAAATAAAAAAATAGTGATTGCCAATTGGAAAATGCAGTTAAGTCCAGCAGAAGCAAGCTTACAAGCTAAAAATTTTAAAAAATTATATAACAAGGCGGGTTTAGAAAAAAAAGTAGAGGTGGCGATTGCGCCAGATTTTTTGTCTTACTTAGAAGTAGCCAAAGTTTTTGCTGGTTCCAATATATTTTTAGCGGCACAAAACGGCTATAGTGAAACCAAGGGTGCTTTTACGGGAGAAATTTCTTTAGCTACTTTGAAAGAGACTGGTTGTACTTATGTTTTAATCGGTCATTCAGAGCGCCGACAATTTTTTGCGGAAACAGATGAAAGTATAAATAATAAAATTTCTTTTGCTTTACAGCAAGATTTAATCCCAGTTTTATGTATTGGTGAGACATTTGCTGATCGTAAAGATGGTCGTAAAGATGTAGTGGTGATGCAACAGGTACAAAATGCTTTGCGTGGCATAGATATCAAGCCAAGTCAGACATTAATTATCGCTTATGAGCCAGTTTGGGCCATCGGTTCTGGTCAAGCAATGCAGCCAGCGGAGCTAAAACACACCGCGATGATTATTCGCCAAAGTTTGATTGATGTTTTAGAAGATAAAGATTTACCATTGGTTAAAATTATTTATGGTGGTAGTGTGAATTCAGAAAATATTAGCTCATTTACAGATTTGGATATTATTTCTGGTGCTTTGATTGGCGGTGCGAGTTTAGAGGCCGAAAAATTTATTGATTTAATTAAACAAATATAAATATGATTGTCCCAATAGAAAAAATTGTTAATAAAGCTAAAAAGCAAAAATATGCTATCGGCGCTTTTAATACTTCAAATTTAGAAATCACTTTAGCGATTGTCAGGGCAGCGGTGAAAATGAAGTCGCCGGTCATTATCCAGACCTCTGAGTCAGCCATTGAGTATTCTAATGCTGAAGTTCTGTTTAATCTGATTAAAACAGTGGCTAATACAGTGGGGAAAAATGTGCCGATTGCTATCCATTTGGATCATGGTAAAGACTTGTCAATCATTGAAAAATGTGTCAAAGTAGGCTACAATTCAGTGCACATTGATGCTTCGGTAGAGGACTTTAAGACTAACATCAAATTAAGCCAAAAAGTCGCAAAATTAGCCCATAAACATCATATTTGGGTACAAGCAGAGTTAGGTGCTATTTTAGGCAAAGAGGGCTTAGTGAAGCTCAAGACTGGCGAAATTGACATGAAAGACTTGATGACTGATCCAGAGAAAGCAGCTGAATTTGTCAAAAAAACTGGCTTAAATACTTTAGCGGTCTCTATCGGTACTATCCATGGTCATTTTCAAGGCATTGAAAAAGTGGATTTGCCACGTTTACAAAAGATAGCCAAAGCAGTGAATGTGCCATTAGTGATGCACGGTGGTAGTGGTTTAAAAGATGTAGATTTTAAAAAAGCGATTGCCAATGGTATTTCTATCATTAATATCGATACGAATTTACGTTTAGCATTTAAAGATGCTTTACAAAAAAATTTAAATAAACAAAGCGATTTAATTGATCCGCGAAAAATTTTGACACCAAGCATCATAGCGATGCAAGCTGAAGTAGAACGCATTATCAAAGTATTTGGTAGTCAAAACAAAGCTTAATTTATGTGGTTATTTTTCTTAATTTTAATTTTAATCTCGTCAAGCTATTTAGTTTGGCTTGTTTGGCAAAAATTACCAAATTTGAGCAATATTAATGTGGGTAATTTACCAGAGGTCCAAGTGAAAAAAAAGAAAGATTTTATTTTAAAAAATCGTTTAAAAAGAGACTTGGGTAAATTATCTGACTTAGGCCGGGCAACTCTAGCTCCTACTAAAGATAAAGTTTTTGATTTTTTCAAAGAAAAGTATTCTAAACTACAAGAGCTAGAAAAAGATTTGCGTCGTCGTAGTCATGAGCAGTTTAATGCCGTGATTACTAAAGCACAAAAGATTGAAAATTTATTATTAGAAGCTAAACAGTTTTTTAATGCTGGTGAGTATAGCAAGGCCGAGGATAATCTTTTAGAAGCGCTAGCTATCGATCAATATAGTGTAGAAGTTTATAAACTTTTGGCTGAAGTTTATCGTGCTAAAAAAGAGTATGAACAGGCTAAAGAAACTTTGAGTTATTTATTGAAATTAACACACAATGAAGATGCTGGTGTGTTTACTTCACTCGCGGAAATTTCTAAAGTCAGAGGTAATTTGAAAGAAGCGGAAGAAGAGTATCTCAAGTCAATATCTTTATCTGATGAAAATCATTTAAACTTTTTGTCATTAGCTGAAGTGTATTTAGAGCTAGATGATAAAGAGCAAGCTTTGGCTACTGCGCAAAGATCTTTGTTGTTATCACCAAATAACCCTAAAATTCTTGACTTTTTGATAAATATCAGTATAATTATCCAAGACAAAGAATTAGCCAATAAGTATTTAGCTAAGCTTAGAGAGGTCAATCCAGAAAATCAGAAGATCGCTCATTTTATTAGCGTGATAGATGAATTAAAATAGTTTTTTACATGGGTCGGTACCAAAGCGGTCAACTGGGGCAGACTGTAAATCTGCTGGCATCAGCCTTCGGGGGTTCGAATCCCTCCCGGCCCACCACTCGACTCGTCGCTATAAATAGCTCCTCGCTCGTGGTCTTCGACCATTGCTAATAGAGAGCTTTGGGGGTTTATTTTGTAGCCGAGGAGAGTGTCTTGAGCGATCCCGAGCTTGTCGAGGGAGAGTCGAAAGACATGATATCAAAAATGAAGAAAGAAAAGTGATGAGGAAGTATTATTTTTATTTAGCACGTTGCAGTGATAATACTTTGTATGCTGGCTATTGTGCGGATATTAAAAATAGAGAAATAAAACACAATAAAGGAGAAGGTGCTAAGTATACTAAGTATAGAGCCCCTATCAAAATAGTATATTTTGAAGAATTTTTGACTCGTTCAGAAGCAATGAAAAGAGAAGCGCAAATAAAAGGTTGGAGTAGAGTAAAGAAAGAAAATTTAATTAAAGGTTTGTTTTAGACATTTTGCCGTCATAGCTTCCCTCGATAAACTTGGGACAAGCAGTGTCAGTAAGTTGTTAATATGCCGTCATAGCTCAGTGGTAGAGCACTTCCATGGTAAGGAAGGGGTCCGCAGTTCAATCCTGCGTGACGGCTCCATTCGACTACGTTCTGCTTCGCAGAACTTCGCTCACCTCTCGGCCGTGAGCTCGAGGCCGAACGGTGGCCTTTGGCCACTTTCGTATTTTTGACAAACAAAAGTCGAATGTCCCGAGCGTAGTCGAGGGGCACTCGTGGTCTTCGACCACTTGTATTTAGCCTTTTCAGGCTATTTTTTTGTATAAAATTATGTTATATATAAATATATGCCAGAATTACCAGAAGTAGAAACAATTAGACAGGGTTTGAGACAAAATATTTTAGCTAAAAAGATTATCGCTGTAGAAGTAAAAAAGAAAAATATTGTCAAAAACCCGAAAAAATATTTTGTTGATTTTTTACAAAATCAGCATTTTGTTGATGTCTCGAGAATCGGCAAGCTTTTAATTTTTCATTTACAAAATAAAGATTATTTTTTATTGATTCATTTGAAAATGACTGGCCAGCTGATATATCAAGACAAAAAGCAAACTTTAGCTGGTGGCCACAGTGGACCAAAAATAACGGATTTACCAAATAAATATTCACATGTAATTTTTCATTTTCCGCAAGATGTTAAATTATTTTTTAATGATTTACGACAATTTGGTTATCTAAAAATAGTAAATCAACAAGACAAAGATAAAATAGTAGCTCAATTTGGCATTGAACCACTACAAGCAAATTTTACTTTTGCTAATTTTCTATCTATCTTTAAAACTAAGCACCCGAAGGGTGCTTACTTGAAAATACCGGTCAAAGCTTTATTATTAAATCAAAAACTAATTGCTGGTTTAGGCAATATTTACGTCGATGAAGTTTGTCATCAGGCTGGAGTTTTGCCTCAGCGTTTAGTAAATACCTTAAAAGTAGAAGATATTCAAAAGCTTTTTAAAGCTTGCCAAAAAATTATAAAGCTTGCCATTGCCAAAAGGGGAACGACTTTTAGTGATTATCGAGACACAGATGGTAAGGCCGGAAATTTTAGTGATTATCTCAAAGTTTATGGTCGTGGAGGAGAAGAGTGCCTTACTTGTAGACAAGAAAGCCTGACAAAGATAAAATTAAATGGTAGAGGCACTGTTTTTTGCTCAGTTTGCCAACAATAACAACTATGACTCCGCCGACAGGCGGAACAGAGTGAAAAAAATTTATGAAACTACAAAAATTAGATTATCTAAACTATTTAATTATTTTACTGACCATTGGCTTTAGCATTTATTTTTATCCGTTATTGCCAGAAAAAGTTGTGACGCACTGGAATTTTGCCGGCCAAGCTGATGGCTGGAGTGGTAAAGGCTTTCAAACTTTGTTTTTGCCTATTTTAATGATCACTATCTATGCCTTGTTTCAATTTTTACCCAAGCTTGATCCAAAGAAGTTAAGCTATACTGATTTTGCACCAGCCTATAAAGTATTTCAATCTATTTTTTTGCTTTTCTTTTTTGCGTTATTTTTAGTGACTAGCTGGTCTAATCTTGGTGTCAGTATTCCGATTGGCCAGGTAGTTAGTTCTTTGATTGGTTTGATGTTTATCATCTTTGGTGTTTTGATGCCCAAGCTAAAATCAAATTGGTTTATCGGTATTCGTACGCCTTGGACTTTATCCAGTGATGTAGTGTGGACCAAAACTCACAATTTTGCTAAATATATTTTTGTTTTGGCTGGTGTGATATTTTGTTTGATCTCTTATGTGGCAGAGGCTTTGATTTTGCCAGTGATAATAGTTTTGTTGATTTTGATGTTGACGCCAATTATTTACTCTTATTTAGCTTTCCGTAAATTACCAAAATAAAAATTTTAATAACAACCCAGGCGTCCGCCGGAGCTGTTGTTGTTAATTAGGCTAATATTAGACAATAATTTAATTTAGTACCCCCTCAATCTCCCCAAGATCCCCGCGTACGCGGGGAAGGGGGAGAAGTCGCATAAGCGGCAGAGGGGGTATTTTATAATTTTAGGCTTTGACAAAAAACTAAAAACATGCTATAATTCTATGTTATTGTTTAAGGGGTTTGAAGCTTCTTAGGCAACTGGTCTTTGACAAGAAAGCAAGAAAAAAGAGCATAAAAACGGAGGACGGAACCATGGGAAGCACGCACGCAACTTTTGCTCGGTATTATTGGGACAATGTTCCATATGCTGGGTGGATACTGATTTTCTTCGTGAGCCTAATCATCTACAGTAAGGTGGTTAATGGCTTGTGGAGAAGAAATGAAAAAACCAGAAAAGCTGGTTACTGGTTGAAGGGGATTTTCTGGGCATTTTGGTGTCTGGTGGTGTTGTGGAAGTCTGGCCTTTTCGGCAATTTTCACTTTAACACAAGCAACGCCAATAACCAAACGCTAGGCGTCGGTTTCAGCTGGGGTCCTTGGTCTTGGGTGAAGTTGGCATTTAGCTTTATCACTTTTGTTCTAGCTTGGCTGTGTTTGCGGACAGCCTTGAAGGCTAGCTTCTTTCGTGACTGGCGTTTTACGACAATCAAGGACAAACCATACTGGCATGGTCCGTATTGGCCAGGTGTCATATTTGTACTCGGCTTCTTTCCCTGCCTGATCTGGATGATCTGGTCGCCGACCTGGTATTTGGTGCCTGTGATGTTGCTTTTCTGGCGTGTAGGCTCTTGGCCGGTCGGTAGGAAAGTAACTGAACGTTGGGTACCGCAGTTTAATGAGTACCTTTTTCCCACTCAAGACTCAGAAGAAGAGTTTGGTACTTGTTACTTTTATGGTAAGGAAGCACCAGGAATGAATTTATTTCAGCTCTTGGTAGGTATTCCGTTCTGCTTGCCACTTTCTTCCCTTACAGTTTTATCTTGGGAGAATGTGGATATATCTACTCCAACTGGGTTAATCCCAACTGATGATGGTTCAATGGTTGATGTTTCTGTAAGGTTGAGAATGTTGACCTGCACTCATCCTTCTACAGTGATCACTCTGTCACCGGACGAAAGACAGTCTTCGGTGGTGGGGTCAGTAGCCATTGCTATCAACTATGTTCCTGATTTAGTGGCTCGTCTTCCGCAGTTAAATCTTCGTAGCAAGATTGACGAAGACTTTAACCTGCCACAGTATCCTATGCCAGTAACCGACCCTCGTAAGCCACCTAAAAAAGAGTCGATGAATGACCGTATCAAAAGAGAGGTGCTCTTAAACAAGGGGCATTTGGTTGTTGGCATTGACTTTGGTGCTCCTATTCCGGCCAAGGCCATTGCTGAGGCTATGGAACGAGCTAGCGCGGCTAAGCTCAACGAAGGTACCACGATCACCAATGCTCATGCAGCAGCAAAGGCTTTGGAGATTGACACGGAGGCAAAGGTTGCATCCCAGCAGAAACTCTTCATGGGCGAAGCGGATGTCTTAGTGGAGCGCTCCAAGGCTGATGGTAAGCCTATTTCTCTGGAGCGTGCCATGGAGATTGTAATTGCTCGTCATCAGGCTGATGCGACTCGCACCGTGATCGCTCCTGGCGTCGGCATGACCACTAACATCAACCCACAGCAACCTTAACCCTTCTTGCTTTCTCTCATCGCCAGGCATCCCTCGGGAAGCCTGGCGTTTTTATTTGCTCAAATTTAAAATTTATAGTATAATAAATTTAATTTAAAATCATTAAAAAATAAAAATTATGTCAGATCAAGAATTTGATATCTTTAAAGAACTTGGCATGGAAAATTTGCCAGAAGAGCAAAAGGAAGCTTTGCGTGAGCAGATGCTAGATTTAATAGAAACTCGTTTTAATCGAGCTATTTTGATGGCGATGCCAGAAGAGGATAAACTAGAGTTTGATAAAATCTTAGAAACAGGTCAAGGTGTAGAAGAGTTTATCCAAGCCAAAGTGCCTAACTATGGCGAAATTCATCGAGAAATTGTCGATGATTTAAAAAATGAAATGTTGACTATGCAAGATAAGGTTTTTAAACCTAGTGTTTAAAGCCTTTTTATTTTTTTAAAAAAATGACAGATCAAGAAAAAATCATAAAAATAAAAGAAATTTATCAGGATTTTTTAGTTCGTTTAAATGAATTAAAAGAAAAAGCCAATACTCAAACTATGGCTAAGATTCAAGCAATTGAAAAACAGAAAATAGAGGATATTTTGAATAAAATTCACAAAGAACTTTAATCTTATGGGTGACAAAGGAGTAAATATACATAGAACTGGAGAGACTGCTAGGCGTAGAGTTCCCAAAGAAGATAGTCATAAAAACAGAAAAAGAGTTAGAAATAATATTATAATTGATGATGTAGGGGCAGAAGATTTATCAGATGATCATGATGATGGTGTTGTAGAAGAAAATCTAGCTCCTGTGGTTGCCAAAGAAAAAAAGAAAAAAAGTGACGAAGAGTTAGTTGATAATTTTTTATATAGTATTTTTGGTGACAACGCTAATGAAGCTTTAGAAAAAGATGATTTTTTTCATAAAGAATTAGTTGATCCAATCGCCAAAACAATTTTTGTATTAAAAATACAAAAAGAACAAGAGCGTCCAGAGTTAAGTGCTGAATTGTTAGCTTTAGCTCAAAAAGCACAACAAGAATTAAAAACATTAGATGAATCAATAGATTTTTCTAAGCAAAAATTATTTAATTTTTTAGAAGACTATAAAAAAAGTTTAGATAATTTATTAGCACATAATAATGATAATAATATGAGTACAAAAGAAGAAGTAACTACTCCAGAAGTAACTACTCCAGTAGTGGAGCGAGCACCAGTAAATGAGGCTGGGGCAGAGAATCCAGTTGAAGTTGCTCAAAATACGCAAGCTAAAATTAGTGAGATCACTGACAAAGCGACTACTGAAATTCCTGAGGAAGCTCCAAAAATTAAACAGCTGGCTGATAAAAGTCATAAAGAAATTGATGAAGTTTTAGATGAAGAAACTGGTAAAATGGTTAAACTTTCTAATCCAGATACAAAAAAAGTTTTGGATAATGTACAGTTAGATGCGGATGCTAATTATGATGTAATGAATGAAGATTTTGCAATGCCTAGTAACACTTCAAAAAAAGAAAAAGAAAAAGGAGCTAATCAAAAAGAATCTAAGGCAGAACAGGATTTAGTCGCAGACATAAAAGCAAAGAGAGAAAAGGAAATAAATACACTTCGTGGTTTAATCAAAATTTTAGAGTCTGCTTATGGTGCACCAGGTGTTGATGGCTGGTCTCAAAAAAAATCCGCCTTGCAAGAAGCAGCGAGAATTTTACTTAATGAAAAATATGCAACTCTTGCAAATGAGATAACAAAAGATGATTTAAAAAAGAACAAAGCTATTGAAGAGGCTATTTTAGAAGCAGAAGATAAATTGCGAGCATTAGAAAAAAATGATGCTAACTCTAATGCTATAGAAAATACTGTCGTTGAACCTGCACCAGCGGAAACTCCGCCTGTCGTTGAACCTGCACCAATAGCTGAGACAAATCCCGCAGAAACAGATCCAGAATTAGGTCAGAAAAGATTAGATTTTTGGACAGCACTACACAAAAGAGGTAATGTCTGGAGCACCGGAAGATTTTTGGGTATCATGAAACAAAACCAAGAAAAATTAGATGACTTTGAAAAAATTAGAGCTGAATATAGCGACGCTCAAGCGAAAGAATTAGAGGCGAAGTTGAAAGTTTTTGTTGCTGGCTTGGATCCAAAATTAAGTGAAGCAGATAAAAATTTTGCATTTACACAAGAGTATGTGAGGCTCAAAAAAGCTGAAGACGAAGAAGTTGATACTATTGCCAAAGGCTTAGGTGTTAGTGGTATGACTAAGTTTAAATCTTTCTGGAAAAGAACAGCTTTGAAGCGTGGGGCGCTTGGTGCTGGTCTTTGGGCGCTTGGTGCTGTCACTGGAGGCATGGGATTTTTAGCAGCTAAAGTTGGTTTATCTAGTGTTGGTTCTTATATGACAGCTGAATCCTTTCTTGATACTCGTACAAAATCTTTGGGTCAAAAAAGTTTAATTGATGATTTGAAAAATATTGGCTTCAAACGAGGAGAAAAAGCAAAGATTACAGAAAAAGATAAAGATGAAGCCATTAAAAAATTAATGACAGATAAGTATTCTCTCGAAGACTTAGAAAAAGAATGGAGTCATTTACGTGTTTTAAGTTTAGATAAAAATAAAGGTATCAAAGAGGCGGGACGTTTTGGTGCTGAGCAGAGATTGTTAGTTGAAGCAGTACAAGAAGTTTATTATTATAAAAAAGCTCAACAATTAGCAGCTGAATTAGCTTCAGGAGAAAATCCAGAAGTAGCCAAGGCGGGAGCTCTAGCTAGCTTTTTAAATTCTGAAAATAATGCCACAAATACTGCTACTTCAGAGCAAGATAAATCAAGAATGAAAGCTATTAAGCGTAATGTGGTGGCAGCGGGTATTGGTTTGAGTGTTGGTTGGCTTGCTAGTCAAAGAGTTTTGGATGCAGTAGCTCCTACACCAGAAGTAGATCCAGAGATTCTGCCAGCAGTACCAGTAGTAGAAGAAATACCAGACGGACTCGTTGGCAAGGGAGATACTGTTTGGGGTATGATAGCGAGTCATTTAGTTAAAAGAGTGCCAAATTGGGATCAATTAAATGTAGCAGAACAAACTCGCTATATCGATTATTTTGAAAATAAAGTAGTAGCGAATCCTGGTCAGTTTGGTATTACTGACGTTGATCATTTGAAAGAGGGTACAGCTGTTCATTGGGGAAATTTATTTGCCGATAAAAATTTAAATGAAGGTTTGGATTGGGTACATAAATTGACGCCAGAAGATATGTCTGCTATCACAGAAAATAATGATATTTTACAAAAAGCCGCTGAACATGGCGTTGAAATAACTAGTAAAAATGTTAACGAAGTAATAAGTGGTATAAAAGCTCATGGCTTGGAACAATATTTAGCTGACAATGGCTACGCTGCTACTCAAACAGTGATTGAAAATGCACCAGAAGTTGCTGCTACGCAGACTGAAACTGCAACTAGTATTGTTGAGGGTGCGGAAACTGGTGATGTAGAGACTAGTGGTGTTGTAAGCGAAGTAGCTGAGGCTGGACAGGAAAGCACAGGGCAGGTAGAAACTTTAGAAGATATGGGTGGAGGCGATAAGGTTTGGGCTTTTACCCATGATCAGGGATCTTATGATGTAAATATTTTAAAGATGGCTCAAAGAATGGGAGATATATCCAATGATCATGGTCATATGGTTGATGAAGTGGTTAATAAAGTATTTGAGAGTTCACCAGCAGTTCAAGAACAATTTTTACATGATTTAAGTCCAACTGATTTTACAGAATCTAATAATAAAGCAGAGGTGTTCCTAAAAATGGTACAAGAATCTGGCCAGAAATTAGCAGAAATTGATTCAATGGATAAATTAAAAGGTTTAGTATCATCTTTTGATCATTTAGCCCATAATCCTGAATTACCAGTTGGCAAAGCATTTGAGCCTAGACTTATTGTTGGTGAAGACGGTTCAGAGGCATATGTATTTATTAAAAAAATGACCAGACCAATTGCTGGCTTTGCTTGGAAACCAAAATATATTATTGATGGTTTGTCTGGTGTTACGAAGACAGTGACAGAAACGGTTGCAAAAAATTTATTAAGTCACAATAATGTTGTTTAAATAATTTGAGAAAAAATTTAGCCCAGACCCCGTCATGCGGGATCTGGGCGTTTTGTTTAACGACTGGATCGTTGGTGTTTTTCAGCTTCCTTGGCTTCTTGAGCTCTGTTCACAATGCGTTCCCAGGTGTGTTTGTGAGTTTTGCGGGCAAAAGCCTCAAACATCTGGTCTTTGTCTTCCAGGTCCGAGACTTTACTGCAGAGATATTCCACAGCCTCGCTCTGATCCTCGGGCATCTCATTTGCTAAGATTCCAAGTTCGGTTGCGAGTTGACCGTTTTCTTGAAGAAGCTGTCCCACGGTTTGCTCAAGCGAATCGAGCCTTTGGCAAGAGGCCAGGGCTTGCTGGGCGATGGTCAAGGCACTGTCAGCTGTGGCTTGTGCGCGAACGTTGCCGGCCAAAGCCTTGTCCGCTTTGCGTTCCGCTCGATTGGCGGTGGAGTTGGCCGTTGCCACCTTGTCGACTGGCTTGCCGATGCAAGTCACCTTGCTGTCTTCGATAACGGTGCCGTCGGCGGTGTGGTACTTGCCATCTCGCCACTTCTGGATCGGAATCTTGGTGCCTTCGCAGATGTAGAAGCATTGATAGTTGTAGGCCACTACCGCTTTTTCCGTGAAGGTTTGGGTGGCGGCGTGGTTCATCTTCTTATAAGTTTGAGCTTCGGTACTACCGATGCTCAAGGCAGAGTAGAATAAAACGAGCAATGTCCAGAGCGTTTTCATGGTGTCCTCCTTGGAAGCTTGTTGATTTGGTGTGCAATTAACAATGTAATATACCTTATTTATAGAAATAAGTCAAGGTTTTGGTTTATTGTTATTGACAAATATTTAAATATCAGGTATTATATGGTGTTTAGAACATTGTCAATCAAGAATCACGCAAACAAAGGGAGGGTTTGAAGATGCTGCGCATTTTCTGTTTCTTCATGCTTTTGGTGGCAGGTCAGGCCACGGCAGAACTTCACTGGGGAGATCTCATTGATCATCAGGGCAACCTGGAGGTCTACGGCAACGCTGGCTTGCAGGCTTCGAGTACTGGTTCGCTTGATCTGGATAGCATTCAGACCGAGTGGGCCTGGAGTCGGGTGGGTCTGGTTTTCGAAGAACAGAAAATCGGTTCTGATCATGTTCTGCGAGTCGTCGGCGAGTGTGACTTGTCTAGTGTGAATCTGACTTCGGCCTATGCTGAAAGGGTGTGGAATTTTCCGAAGTTGGGCGTTGTGGTCAAAGGTGGTCAGTTCCGTAACAGAGCTTTGGGCATGTTGCCGACTCCGTTTGAGATGACTTTCTTGCGGTTGCCGGATGCCAGCCGGAGGTTCACGCCATATACTGCTGGATTGTCTCTGAGTGCTCAGACCGAAACGAGATTAGGTCAATTGACTGCGGACTTCGTCGGTTTCAAGCGAGCCAAGCAGACAAGCATTGACACCATGTTTTTGGCCTTTGATCAATTAGAAGCATCCATCAAGAATGCTTACTACTTGGCTTTCACCTGTGATTGGGGTCAAGTGGAGGCTGGCTGGGAGCAGGATGTTGGTCACATCGTGACTTTTTCGACAGCTCCTTTTGCCTGGTTTCAACCTCAGGTCGGTTGGAGCTACTATTTCCACCGGCACTCTGAAAAGTTGCCGGACAACATCTACTTCATTGAAAACACTGCTTGGATGACGCCGGTTCCGATCGGCTTGTCCACAAGATTGGATTTCGGTGATCAGATTGAGTCTTTTCAGGCTGGCTTGATCTGGGAATACCTACCCAACTGTTTGTTCGAAGCCTTCTGGGAAACCAGGGGCGGAGAAGACAGTTTCAAGGGTGGCTTGACCTATTCTTTGATCTGGCCTTAAAGTCCGTGCGTCTCTGTGAAAACAGGGGCGCTTTTCTTTTTATCAAAAATTGCGTAAAATAAAGATGTAAAACATAATTTTATTAATACTATTGACTTTTTTTGATATTTATGCTATTTTATATAGATATTTAAAAATATGGATAATTTGCCTAAAAACAATTTTTGGCAAGAAATGCTTAAAAAAACAAGAAATTTTTTCTTACCACATGAGGAGAATAATTATCATCCTTATGTTTTGCATGGAGAAAGACTATGGTTTTATGCTACTTCTGCTATTTTAGTGAAGTTAGTAGTGATTGTTTTTGTGGTTTTATTACCAGTGGCTGCTTGGCTAACTCCAGACTTGATGAGCCAAGAAAGCAAGAGAGTTGTTAATTTAACCAATGATTTCAGAGTAAGTTTGCAGCTTCAGCCATTAAAAGAAAGTACAGTTTTAAATCAAGCGGCTTATAATAAGGCCCAAGACATGTTGATTCAACAATACTTTGCTCACATTGGTCCTGATGGCAAACGCGTTTCCAACTGGTTAAAAAATGCTGGCTATGATTATTTAATGGCTGGTGAAAATTTAGCTATTGGTTTTGCTTCTGCTGATGAAGTAGTTGAAGCTTGGAAAAATAGTCCAACTCACTATGCCAATTTAGTTGATCCCGCTTGGCAAGACATGGGAGTTGGCATGATCAGCGGTGTATATAATGAAGTAGATACTACTTTGGTAGCGCAGTTTTTTGGTCGTCCTAGACCTACTCCTGTTGCGTCGGTAAAAGCTGCTGAAGTCAAAAAAACTGAGCCAGTAAAAACAGTAGAAAAAACAGTTACTAAAGTCGCTGTGACGGAAGAAGCAAAAAAAGAAATTATCAATACGCCAAAGACAGAGCCAGCGCCAGCGAATGATACTGAAGTTTTAGCTGAACAAATAGTAAAATATCCTTTAGCTAAACCAGAGATTTTGAATTTATCAAATAATTGGCTAAGCAATAAACAAAGTTTACAAATTGATGTCTTAGCTAAAAATTCTGATAAAGTAGAAGTTTATGATCAAAATAAATTAATAGTTAGTCAATCCAAGAATTTAAGCAATGAAAAAGTCACTTTATTTTTAGAATTACGTGAAGGCACACATCGTTTGAAATTAGTTGCCTGGCAAGGTACACAAAGCTTAAGCTCCGATACTTATTTAGGAGATTTAGACTTTAGTGTGCCAGTGGTTGATTTGGCTAAAACTATTGTGAAGCTTGATACGCCAGAAGCAAAGCAAGAAAAAATCTTACAAGCAGAAGTGTATTTAAGTGAGGATGTCAAAACCGCTAACTTAATCGTTGGGCAAGAAAAAATAGCTTTGAGTTTTGATGAGGCTTTAGAAGCTTGGACAGTGTCTCAGGTGCTTGCTATAGATAGCATGGAAGCAACTATTTTACCTAGCGTACAAGTTATCGATCAGGCCGGTAATGAAATAATTACAGATTTAGAGTGGCAAGATGTCGTGCCGAGTAAAAGTTCTATTTTTGAGCAATATTTTTTCTTAAAAAATACTCAAGCCCCAGCCGCAAAAACAATTTTTAATATTTCGATTATTTATTATAAAATATTCTTTGGTTTATTAGCTTTATTAGCTGCTTTAAACATTTTTGTGCATATTAAACACCAACATTATAAAGTTATTTTATCAAGTTTAGCTTTATTAATTTTTATTGCTTTATTATTAGTATTGTAAGTTTATGTTTTATTCTAAAATTAGTCGTAAAGTTGTTGCCGCTGGTTTGTTAAGTTTTTTGTTGTTTAACTTATTTGGTTTAGGTAATACAACTCTTTTCGCGGCCACTACTAAAAATACCAAAGAAACAACTAAACCAAATGTCGCTCCTAATATTAGTCCCAATGGTAATGGTGGTGGAGCCAGACATAATATCGGGTCATTTTTGCCAGCTTTTACTTATCTAGGTCTAGAGATGGTGACTGACCCAGGTGCTACTAGAGACACTGATTGGTCCAAAGTAAATGGTAGTTTGGTTAGCGGTTTTGTTTTAAAAACTGATCCTAAAATAGCTAAATATTATTTACGTTTGACCAAAGATACAGATACTAATGTAGAATTAGCGAGAGGCGTTTATGCTTTTAATTTAGTTTCTTATCCAGATGCTTTTGCTGCTTACGTTAATAGAGACGCAGCTTTGACACCATACAGAAGAATGATCGATGCTTTAAATCCAGCTTTTTATCTTTACGCCGATGGTCAAGGAAGTTTGACTTTATTAGATGGTTTGAGTAGAGAAAAAAATTGGCACATTAATGGTGATTTTCCAGTGGGTGAATATAAATATCGTGGTCAAGTGATGGGCGTCAATGGTGAACAATCAGAAGAGATTTATTTTCGTTTTAATATTGGTCGTACAGATAATGTAGCTGTCAATCAAGTGCCAGTTGCTAAAGATGATAATTATGTCACTAGACAAAATATTAAATTAATTATTGCCCCTAGAAGTATTTTAGATAATGATACTGACCCAGACGCAACTGCAAATCCAAACAATACAGAAAATCTGAGCCCAAAAGTAGAAACTTTACCAAGTCATGGTCAGTTAATCATGAGTAGGACTGATGGTCAGTTTAGTTATGAACCAGAAAATAATTTTGTAGGCAGGGATACTTTTACTTATCGTGCTTTTGATGGTCAGGCCTTATCAAATTTAGCTACGGTGACTATTAGTGTTGTAAATAATAACAATCAAGCGCCAGTAGCTAATGATGATTCATATAGCGTCACAACTGGTAATACTTTGAATGTGCCTGTTTCTTCTGGTGTCTTAGCGAATGATACGGATACTGATGGTCCGCAAAACATGACGGCTGTCTTAGTTGCTAATGTTAGTCATGGTACTTTGACTTTGGCTAGCGATGGCTCTTTCAATTATCAATCAGCCAGTGGTTTTACTGGTGCTGACACTTTTACTTATCATGCTTTTGATGGTTTGAATTATTCTAATACAGTGACTACTACTATTAGCGTTAATGCTCCTTCCGGCGGTGGCGGCGGAGGCGGGGGTAGCTTCAGTCGTCAGCCAAGCAGCGCCAGTGTTTTGATTAATAACAATGCTAGTGCAACTAATAGTTTGGTTGTGACTTTGACTTTGGCGGCTAATAATATGGTCAGTCAATATGCGCCATTAGAAATGAAAATTGGTAACTTTTCTGATTTAAGTTCTGTGTCTTGGCGACCTTATAGTACCACTACTTCTTGGACACTATTAAATGATATTGGCTCCAAAACTGTGTATGTCCAATTTAAAAATAGCCGCGGTACTTCAGTAGTAGTCAGTGATAGTATTAATTATGTAGCTGGCCAAGTTTTAGGTGATAGAGATTGTTCAAATAGCGCTGGCATGTTGATCGCTAAAAGAAATACCAAAGATGCGGCTGTTTATTTCATCGGCTCTGATTGTAAAAAATATGTTTTCCCAGATCCAAAGACTTATTACACTTGGTATGAAAATTTTAATAGCGTGATTAAAGTAGATGTAGCGGAGCTAGACTTTTATAAAGATGGTGGCGTAGTGCCATATCGTTCTGGAGTAAAATTAGTCAAACATCCAGACACCAATAATGTCTATGCAGTAGAACCAAACGGCACTTTGAGATTAGTTCCTAGTCCAGAAATTGCTCGTGCTTTATATGGTGATAAATGGAAGTCTTTGGTGCAAGATGTTATTACCGGCTACTTCTTTAGCTCCTATACTATCGGAGAGCCATTAACAGCTAATAGTTTACCAACCGGTACTTTAGTCAAAGAAAAAAATAGCGACACAATTTATTATGTAGAAAATGGTAAGAAAAAACCATTTAATAGTAATTATAATTTTGATCGTCATTATTTTAAATATAAAAATGTTTTAGTCAAAGATGATTTAAGTGCTTATCCGACCGCAGCTGGTATCAGCAGCTTAAAAACTGAATTATCTCCTTATAGATTAGCCTATTAAAAAAGTCCCCGGCATACGCCGGGGACTTTTTTGGTCTATCTTAACCCCTCCCAACCTCCCCTTCCCCGCTTTCGCGGGGATCCGGGGAGGAGTTATTTAGATAGTCTCCCCCTTACGAAGGGGGAGATGCAGAGGGGGTTTAGTCTAATTTATTTAATATTTTTGCCACTTCTTGTGGAGTTTCCACGCTGACTAATTGTTTGCGTATCTCAGTGGCATCAGGACGGCCTTTGACGTAAAACAAAAGATGTTTGCGCATTTCTTTAAAGCCAGACTTACCTTTGTTAGCAAATAATAATTCTGCATGTTTAATAGCGGTGTCTTTGATTTCTGGCCAAGTGATTGTTTGATAAACACCAGTTTTCAAGTAGTCTTTGATTTGTTTAAAAAGCCATGGTTGTCCATAAAGTGAGCGAGACAAAGCAATGCCATCAGCTTGGGTGTATTTTAAATCACTAACTACTGACTCTATTGTTTGAAAAGAACCATTGATTAAAAACACGCCAGTTTTGAAAGCTTGTTTGAGTTGTTTTAAGGCTTCTAGATCAACTGGTCCAGTGAAAGGTGTCTCATAAGTGCGACCGTGAATAATCATGGCTTTGACTGGTAGATCAGCCAAGGCATCAATTAAATCAAAAGCAGTAATCTTACCTTGCTCTGGTTTGCCTTGTATAGCATTTAGACTAATGCGACTTTTGACCGATACTGGTAGATTAGTTGATTCGATAGTGGTGTTAACGATTTTTTTTACAGTTTCCATGTCTCGTAGTAGACAAATGCCGCCTCCATGACCAGCTACTTTTTTAGCTGGACAGCCAAAATTGAGATCAATGCCAGCCACTCCTAAAGATTCTACTATTTTTGTCGCTTTAGGGTACATGTCTACACGTTTGCCAAATAGCTGGACAACGACTGGTTGCTCGCTAGCTTGGTAGGCGAGCATGGCCAAGGTTTTTTTACTACCATAGTGCAAAGCATCAGCGGAAACGAATTCCGTATGTACCACGTCAGCACTCCACATTTTACAGATTTGCCGCCAAGCTGAATCAGTGATACCGGCCATTGGTGTCATTGAAAGAATTGGTTTTTCTAATTGTTCCCAGAAATTATCCATAAATTTAGACGCCCCTGTCGCGAGGCGGTAGGGGCTATATTATAATAAATATCAAAAATAAGCCATAGCTAACTAAAGCCAGTCTTTTTTGCGGAAAAATGCTAGGAAACTAAGCATAATTAACAACATGATACCTAATATTAGGTAAAAATCATACGGCCGATCAACAATGGGCATGTATTTGACATTCATGCCAAAAATAGAAGAAAGTAGAGTAGCGGGGATGATGATGACAGAGATAATGGTCAAGATACGCATGATATCGTTAGATTTGTTAGAAATCAGAGATTCATTGGTTTCTTGAAAGGCGTTGATATTTTCTTTTTGAGTTTCTAGTATGTCCCAGATATCTTTAGTACGATCTAAAATATTAGCAAAATAAATATTAGTTTGATCTGGCATGAAAAATTTTGTACGTGAGTCCATCAATTTTTTGATGATATTTTTATGCGCTTGCATAATTTTGCGTAAGTTGACGATATTACGTCTGACGCTCAATATCTCGCGGACAACTTTTTTTTCTTCACCTAAAAATATTCTTTTCTCCACGCTTTCAATATCCTCAGACACATGATCTAGCATCGGTAAGGTGTTATTTTGTAAGCGGTGTAAGATTTCGTAAAGCAGATTGACAGGATGAGCTGACATGTAAGTGTCTTTATTATAATCGTTATTTTTTACTTCTTTAAAAAAATCATTAACCGTTGGATTCAAGCCATCATTTAGGCTAATTAAATATTTGTCATTAATAAAAAAATCAACTTCACTTGATTCTATTTCTCGGGTTTCTTTATTAAAAACAGGGAAAGTTAAGATGCAAAAAATATAGTTATTATATTCACTAATCTGTGGCCTTTGGACACGAACCAAACAATCTTCCAAATCTAAGTGATGAAAGTGATAGTTTTCTTTTAAATAATCCATTTCGACCCTAGTGGGTTTATTGATATGGAGCCACAAAATTTTTTTTGTTTTTATTTCTTGGATGTTCATGTTTATTTTTATGCTGTTATTATTATAATGTTTTTTTGTAAAAATATCCAGTAAAATAAAATTTTGCTTTGCAGATTATATTTTTTTGCTAAATACTTATTTTATGTTATAATTATCAGGAGTAAAAACTATGATACAGAGACCACGACAAACATTTTGGGGAAGGTTTTATAATTCTAATGTTTTTATTATTTTATTAAGTATTTTTTTGATATTTTCTTTATTTAAAGTCGGTAAAGAACTAGTCAAAAGACATACGATTAATCAAGAAATTAATGATTTAAATAAACAGCTAACAGCTGTTAGTCAGGAAAAAGATAAATTAAAGGACTTAATTTCTTATTTGGAAACTGATAAATACGTAGAAGAACAGGCGAGATCACAGTTGAATCTTAGTAAACCAGGTGAAAAAAGAATTGATTTGACGACTGATCAAGAAAATCAATTAGCAACAACACAGAACGGAGAAGAGGATTTGGCCAATTGGCGAAAATGGTTTAATTATTTTTTTGCTGAAAATTTATGAAAAATATGAAAAAAAGTGCAATTTGGTTTATAGTTTTGGTAATAGTTTTTTTAGCTTTGCAAGCCTTAGGTTTGAAATTAGTCTATGCGCATAAACTGCCTACTAGTATAAGTTATGTTTTTGCCAAAGTTTATCATTTGTCAGCTGGTGAAATCAAAGATCAAGCTGAAAGTTACCCGGTTTCTTTGACCAGATACATGGATCACCAAAAATCTTTAAACTTTTATGTTAAAAATAATCCAGACAATAATTTTGGTGAAACTGATTTAGGCGAGGTGGCTTGGCAGAGAACGATTAAAGATACTTGGCTTGAGCACTTGGCTAAAGAATATAAATTATCTGTAGATGCTAAAGAAGTAGATGATTATTTAAAGGCTTCAAATGTGATTGATCAGAGTAAAGAATCTTTTGCTGATTTTAGTAAAAAAACTTACGGTGTCAGTTTGGGTAAATTTAAAGAAATAATTGTCAAACCATTTTTATTGGAGGCCAAAGTTTATCAGTATATGCTAGAAAACTTTAATGATCCAGAAGGTATGAAAAAAGCTCAAGGAGCTTACGCTGCCTTAGAGGGCGGTAAAGACTTTATGGAGGTAGCCAAAGAGTTTTCTTTTGATTTGACCTATATAGAAAGTGGTTTATGGCTCAAAGAGTCAGAATTAGTAGATTTTTATGAGCCAATCAAAGGCTTAGAAGTTGGTAAATATAGTCAGATTGTGATCACACCTGGCGCATATGTGATTTGGAAACTTGAATCTATTGTTGACGGGGAAAATAATGAAAAAGTTTGGCAAGTAAAACCTATTTTAGTGCAGGCCAAAACTTTAGAAGAATTTTTTAAACAATACATTCAAATTGCTAGTGTTAAAAAGAATTATTAAAAAACATGAAGTATAAAATTTTATTTTTTGCGATTTTTATTTTAGCTTTTACTACTCAAATAGCCAGCACTCGAGCGGCTGTGAATAATACTTTTATTTCTAATGATAAAAGATTGACAGTAAAAACTGCCAGTCAAATCACTATTACCAAAGTTTTTCCACCAGAGCTAACAAATGATGATAAACAATTTGTTTCTGATTTTTATCAGCTTGATAGCAATTTAGATAGCAATGATTATGATTTAAGCTTGATTTACAAAGTAGAAGATTTTAGTTCTAAAAATATCTATCTTTACAATCCAGATTTAAATACTTGGCAAATCGTGGCTGGCTATAATAATGTAGAGGAAAAATTTATTAAATCTCAATTATCTGGCCAAGCTAAGAGCATTATTTTGGCGGTTTTTGCAGAAGCACAAGCACAAGACGGTATAGCTAGCTATTATAATCAAAGTCGCTATAAAGCTTTTAAGTATAAAAATGGTAATTTTGCTGCGTCTCGAGACTATCCTAAAGGCACAAAATTAAAAGTAACTAGATTAAAAACTGGTAAATCCATCATAGTAGAGGTTAATGATCACGGACCAGAACTAAAAACCGGTAGAATCATTGATTTGGATACTTATGCTTTTAAACAACTAAGCTCTTTAGGAGCAGGTTTAATATATGTCAAAGTAGAACCATATGATCAAAGTCAATAATTTAAGTAAAACTTATACGCCACACATTCATGCTTTAAGGGATCTTGATTTTCATATCAAGCCAGGTGAATTTGTGTCAGTCGTGGGTCAGAGCGGCTCTGGTAAATCAACTTTGATCAAGATGATTATTGCTGAAGAAAAAGCTACCAAAGGTGAGGTGATTGTCGGTGGTTGGGATATTACTAATATTAAAAATAAAGAAATCCCGACTTTACGTCGCCAGCTTGGTGTTATTTTTCAAGACTTTAAATTGTTACCTAAAAAAACAGTTTTTGAAAATATTGCTTTTGCTATGGAGGCTTGTGGTTTTGCTAATGATGAGATCGATAAAACTGTGAAACAAATGATTGCCTTAGTGGGCCTGAAAGGTAAAGAAGATAGATATCCGCATCAGTTGTCTGGCGGCGAACAACAACGTGTTGCTATCGCTCGTAGTTTGGTACATAAGCCAAAACTATTAGTAGCCGATGAACCAACTGGTAATTTGGACTCTATTAATACCCGAGAAATTATTGATTTATTAAAAAAAATAAATGATTTAGGCACGACCATTGTTTTAGTTACTCATAATAGAGATGTGGTAAATAGTTTAAAGAGTCGTGTTTTGACTTTGGAAAATGGAGTCTTGATCTCTGATCAAGCCCAAGGTCGTTATTTGTTGTAGAAAATATTAAAATAAAAATTTTATGCGTAGTTTTTTAAGGGTACTTAAATTCGCTATTCAAGGTTTTTTTAGAAACTTTTGGCTATCTATCGTTACCGTGACGATGATGTTGATGGCTTTATTTTCTACGACCATGTTATTGAGTATAGATTATCTTAAAAAAGCTACTATTGAAGGAGTAGAAAAAAAGGTAGATGTATTAGTATCTTTAAAGCCAAAGCTCGAGCAAGCCAAAGTAGAGTGGTTAGTAGCTGAACTCAAAGCTGACCCAGATGTTCAGAAAGTGACTATTATTACACCAGAAGAAAACCGTGCTCTATATGAACAATCAAATTTGAGCGATAAAGCTAAAAAAGTATTGGAAGTTTTTGGTGATAACGAAAATCCATTTTCTTATTCTTTAGCTATCCAAGCTCATGATTTGTCACAGTATCAAAATATTTTAACTTTTGTCTCTAATGATAAGTACAAGGAACTTGTTGATAGTAGTGATTTTAATGACTACGATGCTTTTGTAAATAAAATTGATAGTTTCGCTAAAGTCATCAATAAATATAGTTGGTATGTTATTTTGGCGTTTTTATTGATTTCTATCATTGTTATTTTTAATACTATCCGTATCAGTATTTATAGCCGACAAAGTGAAGTGACAGTGATGAAGCTAGTTGGTGCTAGTAATTCTTTTATTCGTTGGCCATTTTTATTAGAAGGTGTGTTATATGCTTTAGTTAGTGTTTTGCTTTTATTAGCTATTGTTTATCCTTTATTAAATTTGATTCAGCCATCTTTAACTAGCTATTTTCAAGATGCTAGTGTGATCAATATTCAACAGTATTTTAGAGTAAATTTTTGGTTAATCTTTGGTGGACAATTTTTAGCCCTAGCGCTAATTAACATGATCAGCACTTCTATAGCTGTTAGACGATATCTGAAAGTATAAATAAATCTTTATTTAAAATACCCCCGCGTCGCAGGGGTATTTTTTTAACTAAGCAAAATAAAAAATCTCACTATCGGTGGGGATTTTAGGTTAATATTTATCAAAACAAAAATCCCCGGCGTATGCCGGGGATTTTGAAAGTAATTTTATTTAGCTTGAGGTAAGATATCGATAAATCTTGTTTCTTTTAGAGAACCATCAAATTTTCTTTTTTTGAGTGATCTGAATTTAATGATACCAGAAATTTGAGCAAATAAAGTATCGTCTTTGCCTTTTAAGACATTTAAACCAGCATGAAATTTGCTGCCTCTTTGACGTACTAAAATATTGCCAGCTTTAGCAATTTGTCCGGCGAATAATTTGACGCCTAATCTTTTACTTACGGAATCACGGCCTAAACTGGTGGATCCGCCTGCTTTCTTATGAGCCATATAGCATTAATTATTTAACTTATAAAACTTCCAATATCATAGCTAATTTTTGGGGTTTTGTCAATTCCTCCCCCTTCCCCGCTTGCACGGGGATGACACAGGGGAGGAATATGTCAGGCCTTAATGTGAAAAGTGTGCTATAATACAGATAATTAAAGGATTTCTATGAAAAAAGCTTTATATTTATTAACCTTATTGACACTTTTTAGCTTAACAGCTTGTGGGCAAGTGGAAAGTAGTAATTTAGCCAAAAAACAAGAAGTTAAGCCAATAGCAGTTGAAAAGACGGAGAAAATAGAGGAGACAGTGCCTAATTTTGGTGATGGCTTATTTTATTTTGCTTATGGCTCAAACATGAGTTTAGCTAGGATGATAGAGCGTTGTGGCCAAGATAATTTCGTGGATTTAGGTAAAGCGCAATTACCTGGCTATAGCTTTTATTTTTACGGTCGTGGTCACGCAAATATCAGACCAATGGCTAGTCAAACTATAGAAGGTGTGCTATTTCAAATCAAAGATTCATGTTTAAAAAGTTTAGATCAAGTTGAGGGTTATCCAAATACTTATCAAAGACAAGCTGTTAAAATAAATTGGAAAAATACTAATGTTTTAGCGCAAGCCTATATCGTCGAAAAAGATCAAACAGTTGGCACACCTACAGTTGAATATTATCAAATAGTTTTAAGTGGAGCTCAAGAACATAATTTATCCGAAAATTATATTCAGCAAATAAAAGCTCTGGCAGAATAATTTTTAATAATTAAACTATTTTTTTCGCCGATAAGGCGACCGCCCTGTGGGCGGTTTACTTTTTTTTGTTGCTCTAGTAATTTTTGGTAAGTTTTTAGGAAATTGGCATGATTTAAGATGGGCAGGCTTCGAAGCCAGCTCTTGATTCTTCTTTTTTGCATAAAGTTTCTATTTATTCCCCTGGCATCCGCCGGGGGAAATTTGTTAGTTATTTTATCTATATTTTCCCCATCATAGACGGAGGAAAATTTATTAGTTTGTTTATATCTCCAAGGAGAATTATTTATTATTTTATTTATATTTTCCTATGTTATATTTTTGCCATCGTAGACAGAATATAATTGGTGAGTTTATTTGCAAATGGTGTTTATTTCTCCGCCAATGGCGGAGAAAAATAATACTAATAAATATTTTATGTAAATCTTCTTAAGACTGCGCGGACGATACCTTGGATAGCCGGATTTTTAGCATAGATAGGTTTCATCGTGTGGTTAGCTGGTTGCAGGCGAATGCGATCTTTTTCTCGATAATATTTTTTGAGAGTAGCGTAAGTATTATCTAGTAGGGCGACAACGACATCGCCATTTTGAGGATAAAAGTTTCTTTCCACAATGACATAGTCACCATCTAAAATGCCTTCTTCAATCATAGACTCACCCTTGACCTTCAAAACATAGCTATTCTCGTCATGGACAAAGTCCCTGGGCACTGCTAATGTTTCTTTGTTTTCTACGGCCTCAATTGGCTCTCCAGCGGTGATTAAGCCCACAAGTGGCAATTCTATAGCTTGGCCGAATCTTTGTATTGTAGTGAGCTCTAGTGAACGTGCGGCATTGTGACTGGTAGAGATCAGGCCTTTGTCTTCTAGCGCTTTGACGTGTTCATGGACAGTAGCGGTCGAGGACAGACCAAAGTAATCAGCAATCTCGCGGTAACTCGGTGCATAGTCATTAGTTTGGATGAACTGACTGATGAAGTCCAAAATTTCTTTTTGTTTTTTTGTTAAATGTGGCATAAATTTTTTGTCCGCCTTTAGCGGTTTATTTATTTTTTGACTTCTGTTTTCCCCGCGTCGCGGGGAAATGTTGTGTTGATGCTTTTATTATATACCGAACAAAAACCGAATGCAAGAGTTTACCTGTGGATAAGTACAGAATAGTAAAATAAATACATTATTTATTGGCAAAAACAATTAGGCCTGTGCCGTAAAAATACGTAGCAAAGCGAAGTATTTTATGCGGCATGGATAACTCAAAATAGCAAATAAATCTACGTGGATTCAAGGTATTTTTGACACTGATAAATAATTATTATATTAGTGATTTACTAATAATTAATTTTTTAGTATGAAGAAAAGTGATTTAAAACAAATAGCTGATCTAATTGACGATCGTTTGGATCAAAAATTAGGGAAGTTAGAGCAAAATTTAGAGAAAAAGTTTGAGAGTATTGAACAAAGATTTGAACAAGTCGACAAAAGGTTTGATCGGGTGGATCAAGAGTTTGATCAAGTAGATGCTAGGTTTGCAGAGACAGACCAAAACATAGAAAACATGGAAGAGAGAATTATGACTTTGGTGAAAACCGAAGTTGATCGTCTAGATGAAAGAATAAGTAGTTTAGATGAGAGGGTGGGTAGTTTAGATGAAAAAATGGGCAGTACAGATAAAAAAGTAGAAAGTATTATGTCTGAATTAAAGAAAAAGCCTGATCGTTATGAAGTATTTGAGTGGACAGACAAAAGACTCGCACAGTTGAAATTTAATTAAAAGATTATAAAAACCCCCGCCCATTCGACTACGCTCAGGGCGGGGGTTTTTAATTGAATTTTTATTGAATAGTCAAAGAAAAGTTTTCGTCAGGAGTTAAGACAAATAATTTGTCACCTTTTTTATTAAAGAGATACATTTTCTTTAAAGGATTGGTGAATAATTTTACATTGTTACGATAATCGCGACTGTCTAATTCATAAATAGCAGTTTCGCCATTGACTTCATTGATAAAATAGCTACCGTTTGGATGCCATTTTAGTTCAGAAACTATTTGTGAAGAGCGGTCAATGATTTCTTTTTGATCTTCATTATAATCATAGAGAATAGTCTGATAGCCATCGTTGATCAATAAATATTTACCATAGATTTCTACTAGGGCGACTGGTACGGAAAAGACTTCAGTATTTGGTCTTTGGATATAAAGTTTGGTGCCAAGACTAAAAATCAAATAGTCTTTATCAGCTAGCAAGACTTTGAAAGTACCTAAATTTAAATTAGCTAAACTACGAACAGAGTTTAAATTATCTTTTTGCCATTGTTCTACTTGTGAAGCAGTATTGACTTGTTTTTGCGTGACTACATAATCACCAGTTAAAGCAAAGTCTTCAATATTTTCTAATCTTAATAAAGTGTTATCTAGTGCTAAATTATAGCGATAAAGATTATTTTTTTTCAATAACCAAAGTAAATTAGCATCTTGATTGTCCCAAACAATTTTTTGTCCAGTGATATTTAGAGTTTTTATTTTATTATTACCGATTTCTAGAATAGAGTATTGTTTATTTTGTAAAAAAAGAATTTTTTGATCATCTGGTGACCAGTCGATTAATTCCGTTTTGGTATCAAAAGTAAAAACTTTAGCAGTTTTTTCTTGTTCAGTATTAGTAATAAATAAGTCATTGTTATTTAAATAAAGATATTTATCTTTATTTTTATTGATTAAATAATCAGTACCGCCAACTTCTAAATCAGTTTTAGTGCGATCAGCTAAAAATAAAGCTACATCTTCGATAAAAGTAGTTTCACCGGCTTTAACAGCTAGGTTTTTTGTCCAAGGTAAATAGCCATCTTTACTTAAAGTGATTTGATGTAATCCAGGTTTAATTTCAGTAATTTGGATCGGAGTTTTTTCTTTGTCTATTTTTTGATCAATAGTAATAGTGGCTTTACTGGGATAAGACTTGACAAAAACCGCACCATTTTTTTCAATGATTTTTTTGGCAAAATTATAGCGATAACCCAAGCCGTAGAAAACTAAAATTGGCGCAATAATGAAAAAAAGCAAGAAAAATGATAAATAAGTGACACGCCTAGTGTTTTTAGTCATAAATTTCTTATTGTTTAATCTTGTGATTTAGGGTATTATATTAGCAGATATATATAAGTTTTATCACCACCGCCGAAGGTGGGGGTGTAAAATTCTAACATAACCTATATTTTATAATACTATGTCTCAATTTATAATTCAAGGAGGAAATGCTTTACAAGGCGAGATTAAAGTAGCTGGTTTTAAAAATGCGACAACGCCTATTTTGGCAGCGACAATCTTGACTAAAGAGCCAGTAACTTTACACAATGTCCCAGTGATCGAAGATGTCAAGAAAATGATCCAAATTTTGGTGTCTTTGGGCGTGAAAATTACTTGGCTAGATAAAAACAGCCTGAAAATAGACAGTGCCAATTTAGACCCAGAAAAACTAGACATGGATTTGATCAGCACGATGCGCTCATCTATTCTTTTGATGGGTGCGATGGTTGGTCGTTTTGGACGCATCAAAACTAAAGCTCCAGGCGGCTGTCAAATCGGCGCTCGCTCCATGGACACACATTTTAAAGCTTTTCATAAATTAGGTGTGCAAGTAGATTGTGATGATAAGTTTTATATTTTAGAAAAAGTAGCACCAGCAAGTAGTGAAATAGTGATGAATGAGTTTTCCGTCACCGGTACAGAAAATATTATTTTAGCTTCAGCCTTAAATCAAGGCCAAGTCAAAATCAGGGTAGCAGCTGCTGATCCAAGCGTGCAAGACTTGTGTTGGTTTCTACAAAGTATGGGTTTAGAAATCGATGGTATTGGTACACATGACTTAGTCATTCGTGGTAGTAATCATCTCAAAGGCACAGAATACACCATCATGCCTGATCCGATAGAAACTGGTACTTTTATCGCTTTGGCTGGTCTGACACGCTCGAAGCTTTTGATTTTAAACACGGCGCCGTATTTTTTACCACTAGAGCTGGAAAAGTTTAAAGAAGCAGGTTTAAAGATAGAGATCCAGCCCTTGGCTTTAAGTAAACAAAAAAACTATCAGTTAGCTAATTTATTAGTTGACGGTAAAGTAAACTTAAAAGCCATTGATAAAGTTCATGATATGCCTTTTCCTGGCTTTGCCGCTGATCTAGTACAGCCTTTTACTGCCATGATGACGCAAGCCAAAGGTACGACTTTGATCCATGACTGGATGTATGATGGCCGTACTAAATATGTATCTGAACTTAAAAAAATGGGAGCTGATATTGTAGTTTCTGACCCACATCGTTTAGTGGTTTTAGGGCCAACACCTTTATATGGTAAAGAAGTGACGAGCTTTGATTTACGCGCTGGAGCTACCTTGATCATCGCGGCCTTAGCTGCAAGTGGCAAGAGTGTGATAGATAATATTTATCAAGTAGATCGTGGCTATGAGTTTTTAGATCAACGTTTAGCTAAACTAGGTGGCAAAATCGAAAGAGTAGCATAATAAAATTTTATAAATTGTCCCGCGTCGCGGGACAATTTCAGCAATTAAAGAAAATTAAAATCAGAGAATAAAAATTTATGGATCAAGAAATAAAATCTAATTTTCAAGCGGTCAAACCTGGCGGCTTGAAAAAATTTATCAAAATATATTTATTAGTCTTTGCGGGCTTAGTGCTTTTTACTTTTGGTCTTTGGACAGGAGAGGCGAGCACAAAAAATACTGTTGATGGTGCTCAAGTGACTAAAAATTCTATTAGTCAGCTATTTGCTGGTAAAGATCAAATAGATTCAGCTTTATTTAGTCAAGTTTGGGATTTGTTAAAGCAGAATTATTTCAAATCTAGTGGCATGGCGGATAAGGATTTATTTTATGGAGCTGTGGCCGGTATGGTAAACGCTGCCAAAGATCCTTATACAGTGTTTTTGACTCCAGAAGTGACGAATGACTTTACCCAAGAATTAAACGGTAGTTTTTCTGGTATCGGTGCCGAGATCGGCAAGAAAAATGATATTTTAGTAATTATCGCTCCATTAGCTGATTCACCGGCTGAAAAAGCTGGCTTAAGAGCAGGAGATAAAATCTTTGCCATTGATGGTCAGGATTCAACTAGTTTGTCAGTTGATCAAGCTGTGACTTTGATTCGCGGTAAAAAAGGCACAACAGTGAAATTGATGATTTTAAGTAAAGATGAAGACAAACCAAAAGATATCACTATCACTAGAGATAAAATAGCTATTCCTAGTGTAGTTTATAAATTAGAAAACAACATTGCCGTAGTAGAGATCACTAATTTTAATGGCGATACCAATGATCGTTTTGCTAAAGCAGCTAAACAGATTATAAAAGATAAGCCTAAAGGCATTGTTTTGGATTTACGTAATGACCCCGGTGGATATTTAAACGTCGCCGTAGATATAGCCAGCTTTTGGCTCAATAAAGACGAAGTGGTAGTCAAAGAATCATTTGCCAATCCAGCTGACAATACCGAATACAAGGCTAGTGGACAAAATATTTTGAAAGATTTTAAAACTGTAGTTTTGGTCAATGAAGGTTCAGCTTCTGCTTCAGAGATTTTAGCTGGTGCTTTACAAGACTATGGCATCGCTAAACTAGTTGGTCAAAAGACTTTTGGTAAAGGCTCGGTTCAGCAGTTATTTGATTTAAGTGATGGTTCATCTTTGAAAGTGACAGTGGCTGAGTGGATGACACCAAAAGACAGAGCTATCAATGAAAAAGGTATTGATCCAGATTTTGTCGTTGAATTTAGCACCGAGGATTTTAATAAAGATTTAGATCCACAGCTTGACAAAGCGAAAGAATTGTTAGAGTAAATTTTACTTTATTTAGTTTAATAAAAAATAACAGCGATTTTCCCCCGCCCTTGGCGGGGGAAAACGCAGAATAATTTTATGAAATTGATTTTATTACAGGATATTCAAAATATTGGTAAAAAAGGAGAAATCAAAGATGTATCTGATGGTTTTGCGATGAATTTTTTGTTGCCCCAGAAAAAAGCAGTTTTAGCTACTACTAAAAATGTCCAAAATATCAAAGCAGAAGAAAAAGTAATCGCTAAAAAAGTAGAGGTCAAAGTCGCTGTTTATCAAAAAATAAAAAATACTTTACAGCAACAAACCTTGACTTTTGCTGGCAAGACTTCAGATAAAGGACATTTGTTTCAAGCTATCAAAATAGCAGACATTATCAAAGCTGCAAAGAAAAATTTTAATATAAATTTAGAAGAAAAATGGTTTGTAGACTTTATTGCTTTGAAAGATTTAGGCAAGCATCAAGTTTGGTTGCAATTACCAGATAATAATAGAGTATTAATTTTAGTAAAAATAGAAACATTATAATCCTGTAGTTATTTCCCCGGCGGATGCCGGGGAAAAGGTACGAGTTTTTTAGCGCAAATAGTCAAAAATATCTTAAAATAATTATTATTAACAAACAAATATGAACTTTGAAGAAACAAAGATACCACAAAATCAGCCCGAAGCGGCAAGTGAAAAAGATGTTTTTCAGGAAGCTCTTAATAATGAGCTTATTAAAATGGAAGAAGCAGGAGAAATATTACCAGAGCAGGCAGAAGAAAAAAGAAAAGCAGCTACTTTAATTGAGACGGGATTTTCCGATGATCCAAAACACGATGCCTTGCTTTTTTCCAGAGTGGGGATTGCCGATGAAAAAGAGTTATTAGAGCTTTTTAAGCGAAAATAAATTGTCAAAAAATTTATTTTATTAAGTCGGGGTAGAAACTTCAGATTACAGATAAACATTTGCTATTGTTTTCACAAAAAGAAAAAAATTTGCTATAATAGCGACAGCTGTTTTTAATTTTTTACTTTATGGAAAAAACAAAATATATTTTTATCACTGGTGGCGTCTGTTCGGGTTTAGGCAAAGGTATTGCCTCAGCCTCAATTGGCGCCATTTTAGGTTCTTGTGGCTATAAAATTTTTACTTTGAAGCTTGATCCTTATCTAAACATCGATCCAGGCACCATGAGTCCTTATCAGCACGGTGAAGTCTATGTCACTGATGATGGAGCTGAAACTGATCTAGATCTTGGTCATTATGAACGTTTTATTGATACTAATTTATCCAAGCTTTCAAATCTGACGACTGGTCGAGTATATGCTAAGGTTTTGAAAGGCGAACGCAGTGGTGATTATTTAGGAAAAACTATCCAAATCATCCCGCATATTACTAATGAAATCAAAGCGCATATAAGAAAAGCGGCCGAGGAATCTAAAGCTGATTTTTTATTGATCGAAATTGGTGGTACAGTTGGCGATATCGAAGGTGAGCCTTACTTAGAGGCTGCACGCCAGTTTCATCGCGAAGTTGGTACTGATAACGTTTTGTTTGTGCATTTGACTCTCTTGCCCTTTTTGATGGCTTCAGGTGAATTAAAAACTAAACCAACCCAAGCATCAGTGCGTGAGCTTTATCGTCGTGGCATTCAGCCGGATATTATCTTGGCAAGATCAGACAAACAGATAGATAAAGAAAGTATTCAAAAAATTGCTTTATTTGCTGATGTTGAAGAAAAAGCAGTTATTCCTGCACCAACGGTCAGTACTATTTATGAAGTGCCGATTAATTTTGAGAAAAAAAATCATATTTCGGAAATCATTTTTGAGCGTTTTAAAATGCCTGTTCGTAAAGCCAAGCTAGAAGAGTGGGAGAAATTAGTTTCCAGAATAAAAGCTAATCATAGGCAAAAAATCGAGATTGCTTTAGTCGGTAAATACAATCAAAATCTTGATGCTTATTTAAGTGTCGTAGAAGCTTTGAAATCGGCTTGTTATGCTAATAATTTAAGTTTAAATTTAGTTTGGATTAATGCTGCTTATTTAGAAAAAGATGACAAGCAAGAATGGGAGAAATTAAAACAATGTAAAGGCATCGTGGTGCCTGGTGGTTTTGGCTCACGCGGTGTAGAGGGTAAAATAATGGCTGCCAAATATGCTAGAGAATATAAAATGCCTTATCTAGGCTTATGCCTTGGTATGCAAGTAGCAACTATTGAGTTTGCAAGACATGTGCTAAATACTCAAGACGTCAATTCTACTGAATTTAATACTAAAACAAAAAATCCGGTTATTCATATTTTGCCTGGTCATCATGAAGCAGAAAGTAAAGGTGGCACCTTGCGACTCGGCTCTTATCCTTGTGTGCTAGATAAAGACTCTTTGAGTTTCAAAGCTTATGGGCAAACAAAAATAGATGAAAGACATCGTCATCGCTATGAATTTAATATGGACTATAAAGATGTTTTAGAAAAAGCTGGTTTTAAAATAGCAGGTCTTTCGCCAGATAAAAGATTAGTAGAAATAATAGAGCTGAAAAGTCATCCATTTTTTGTGGCTTCCCAGTTTCATCCCGAGTTTAAATCTAGACCACTAAGAGCCCATCCTTTGTTTCGGGATTTCATTAAAGCAAGTAATAAAGTATAAACCCCTTTAAAATAATTAATAAAAAATATATGGAACAAGAAACATGTTGTACAAATAAACCATACAAGTTTATTTTTAAAATAACGGCTTTGGTGTTGGTAGCGGCAGTGGTAATTGTCGCTTTAGTGCGTGATCGCATTGTCAATAATCCAAACTGGCAAGTGTCAGTTGCGGGTTTTGGTAGAGTAGCTTATACACCGGATGTTGCTAAAATAACTTTTGGTGTGCAAGTGGACAAGGCAAATTCCGCTGAAGAAGCTTTAAATACTTTAAATAACAATATCGATAAAGTGATGAAAGCCTTAAATACTTTAGGCATTGAACAAAAAGATATTACTACCCAAAATTATTCTCTATATCCACAGTATGACTATATCGATGGTGTCTCGAAGCCAGCTGGCTATAATGCCAGTGAACAAGTGACAGTCAAGATAGAAAAGTTTGCGGAAAAAGATAATCTAATTGGTAGAGCGATAGCTGAGGTGACTAAAGCTGGCGTGAATAATATTAGCGGTATTAGTTTTGAGGCGGCTGATCTTGAGGCTTTAAAAAATGAAGCTAGACTCAAAGCAGTGGAAGATGCTAAGATAAAAGCCAAAACAATGTCCAAAAGTACTGGAGTGCATTTAGGTAAAGTCATTGGTTGGTGGGAAAACTACTATCCAGTTGATCCATATATGGATGGTAAAGGTGGTGCTTTGATGAGTGCTGATATGGCTTCAGCTTCAGTGCCAAGTGGCCAATATGAAGTTTCAGTAGAAGTTAATCTAAACTATAAAGTAAAATAAAAAAATACCCCCTCTGTCGCTTCCCCGGCATCCGCCAGGGAACGCGCCTTCTCCCCCAGATCCCCGCGTACGCGGGGAAGGGGGAGATTGAGAGGGGGTATTTTTATTTTTTGATAAAGCCTTCAATCGCTTTGAGGGTTTCTACTGGTACCATATAAACTACAGTATTACTTTGATCTGAAGCCATGTCATTGATAGATTGCAAAGTTCTTAAGTGTAGTGCTCCTGGGGTTTTGGCTAACATTTCCGCAGCTTTAGAGATATTTTCGGAAGCAGCTAATTCTCCTTCAGAATTGATGATCACGGCGCGTTTTTCTCTTTCGGCTTCTGCTTGTTTACCAATAGTTCTTTCTAGTTCGGCTGGTAGACTGACATCTTTGAGCTCAACGTTTAAAACTTTTAGGCCCCAAGCATCAGTTTCTTTGTCAACTATTTCTCTGATGCGGTCAGCGATTTTGTCGCGGCTAGATAATAATTCGTCTAGAGTGACTTCACCGACGATATTTCTCATCGTTGTTTGAGCGTATTGAGAGATAGCATAGCGAAAATCTTCGACTTCAATGATGGCTTTTTCTGCCTCACTGACTTTGTAATAAATCACAGCATTGACTCTAACCGAAACATTGTCTCTAGTAATGGCATTTTGATCTGGCACATCGACTGCTTTAGTTCTGACATCTACTTTTTGAAAACCTTGAATAATTGGCCAAACTATACGCCAACCTGGTTGCATAATTGAGGTAAATTTACCTAAGGTAAATTTGACGCCTCGTTCGTATTGATTTATCTGTCTGACGCTGATCAAGACTAGAAAAATCAAGATAATTACAATTGTGAAAAACATACAAATTTTTTTAATGATTAATTAAACTTAATTATATCTTAGCACTTTACACATTTAGCACAATACCCCCGCCGACGGCGGGGGTATTGAAGGGTTAATTTTATTAAATTTAACACCCCAGGTTTATCCTGGGTAGCTGCTTGAAAAAAGTAATTATTTGTGCCAGACTTATATTGAACAAGGGCTCTTAAAACAAGGAGGGAAAAGATCATGAACGCACAGGATCGTCAGATGCTGGAGAAAATCAGCAATAATTGGCTGATGGCCTCTGTTATTGCGGTATTTGTCACTATTGGTGACATATATTTCCTTGGCAAGGAGATTTTTAGTGGTGAGGGCATCGATGATGTATATGCTCTCAAATTATCTTTTGCCTCGGTTTTGCTAATTATTCTAAGTTGGTGGTTGATTGGTAAGTATCAAAAGTCCGTAAAAGAGCTAAGGGGGGAGTAAAGATTATGTGTGCGAAAAAAGGGCTTCTGGCAACAGGAGCCCTTTTCTTTTTATTTACAACTATTTAAACCAGCTAGATGTCCAGTTGCCCAAGAGGCTTGAAGATTAAAGCCACCAGTAAAGCCGTCAATGTTTAGTATTTCCCCAGCAAAGTATAGATTTGGACAAATTTTTGATTCCATGGTACTTGGATTTACTTCTGCTAAATCCACGCCACCAGCGGTGACAAATTCATCGCCAGCTTTACGGTCAGTGATAGTTAAGGGAATATTTTTTAGCCAGTTAGCTGTTTGATTTAATTCTTTATTGCTAATAGCATTATTTTTTTTGCCTGCCCTGAGCGAAGTCGAAGGGGCTATGTCTATTTTTACTTGTTCGATAACGACAGTAGCCATTGATAGAGGAATAAATTGTTGTAAAGTATGTTTAAATAATTTATTTGGATTATTTTTAATAAATTTTTTTAAATCAGTAATAATTTTTTCTATCTTTAAATCTGGTAATAGATCAATGGTAATTTTCAGTTGTTGATTTGGGCTAAAAGTTTCAAAAGCAATCAAAGAAGATAAAGCAAAAACCGCTGGCCCGCTAATACCCCAATGCGTAAAAACAAATGGTCCAGTAAAGCTATATTTGTTTACTCGCCCTGTGGGCGATTTTGTTTTAGCACTAAAAGTAGCTTTGCTAAAAGAGAGGCCAGCTATTAAAGTGGGCCATTTTTCTTTGCTAATCAAAGAGCTTAAAGATGGTGCGAGCTCTGTGATGTGGTGCCCTAAATTTTCTGCTAAACTGTAGCCATCACCAGTAGAGCCAGTTTGACGATAAGCTTGCCCGCCCAAAGTCAAAATCACTTTATCTACTTGAAGTGCTTTTTGGGTTTTAAAATTTATAATAAAACCAGCAGATTTATGCAATCTCTTTACTTTAGTGACTTGATGATTAAATAAAATATTGGTTTTGTATTTTTTAAAGACTTTTTCAAAAGCTTTGACTACGTCTTTGCCATTATTAGATATTGGAAACACTCTCATGTCATTTTCACATTTAAGTGGAACGCCGTGATTTTCAAACCAATCCCTGGTATTTTGTGGAGAAAATTGACGTATAGCAGAATTTAAAAATTTTCCCCCTCGAGGATATTTACCTAAGATAGCTTGGACATCTTGTAGACCGGTCGTGACATTACAGCGTCCGCCGCCAGAAATAATAACTTTTTTACCCAAAGAAGCATTTTTTTCAATCAAAAAAACTTCTGCTTTAGGATTATTTTCATTGATTGTCGCAGCGGCCATCATGCCAGCTGCTCCACCACCGATTATAGCTATTTTCATATTTTAAAGATTACACTGGGAGCTTAATAAAATCAAGATAAAATAAAAACAGCTTCTCAGCTGTCTTGGCTCGGGGATAGGGAATCGAACCCCAATTGACTGGACCAAAACCAGTTGTCCTACCATTAGACGATCCCCGAATGAAATAACGAAATTATAATAGTATTTTTTTGGCTAATTGTCAACTATTTATTATATTAAGATAGGCTAAATAATTTCCCACCGGCGGTGGGAAATTATTATGAATTTGTGTTATAATATAAAATATAGGAGGAAAAATTTAAAATGAAATTTAGTAATAAAAAATATATATTCGTTAATTCTGGCTTTACTTTAATAGAATTAATTATAGTTATAGCAGTTATAGCTTTACTTGCGGCTGCTACTTTTGTGGCTGTTGATCCAGCTAAAAGAATCGGGCAAGCACGTGACGCTCAACGTTGGCAAGATGTGACTGCTATCGCTGATGCAATTCAGCAATACCAGGCCGATAATAATGGCACATTTCCAACTTCTACTAGCGACATTCCTAGTATGGTTGGTGCTGGTGTTAGTCAAGGTGGTTATGAGATTATGGTTTTGGGTAGTGAGGAATTATTTGGTTCAAATTGTTACCCAGATTCAAATTTTAATATAGAACCTGCTCTTGGTGTTTCTTTGTCTAATTTAGTGCCAACTTATCTACCAACTATGCCAATTAATCCAAGTGGTATAGTAGCTGGTGTTGTGACTGGTTATGGTGTTGGCTATTATTTAAATAGAGATTCTAATGGCAGGATTGTCGTTGGGGCTTGTAGTGAAAGTGCTTATTCTACAGCTTCTATTCGTGTGCAAAGGTAAAATAAAGTCATTGACAAAACTATTTTTTTATGATATAGTAAACAATCTAATTAATTCTAGCCATATTTTATAGGCTAGCGACTCGAATCTTTTGTGTCATTATGTGGCCCAGCAGAAGTCAGGTCACATAATTTTTTATTTTTATGACACAAACAAAGACAATTATGCCTAATTTTGATAATTTAGGCATTTCTCTCAATTTATTGGAAGTTTTAGGCAAGCTTCATTTTAGCGCACCTACACCTATCCAACACCAATGTATTCCCGCTGCTTTAGAAGGCAAGGACGTTGTTGGCATTGCTCAAACTGGTACAGGAAAAACCTTAGCTTTTGGTATTCCGATGATTCAGCTTTTGAGCCAAAATAAAGGCCAAGGTTTGATTTTATTACCTACTAGAGAGCTTGCTTTACAAGTGGATGAAGTTTTACACAAGCTTGGCAAAGACTTTGGTTTACGTACCGTAGTTTTAATTGGTGGTGCTTCAGTTGGATCACAAATCCAAGCTATAAAGCGTAATCCGCATATCATTGTTTCTACACCTGGACGTTTGATTGATCATTTACAGCAAAAAAATCTTCATTTAGATAAAATCAAAATGATTGTTTTAGACGAAGCTGATCGGATGTTAGACATTGGTTTCATGCCACAGATCAAACAAATTTTGGCTTTAGTGCCTAAAGATCGTCAAACTATGATGTTTTCTGCTACCATGCCGAAAGTGATTGCGGAGATGGCAGCTCGTTTTATGAAAACTCCTTGGCGTATCGAAGTAGCGCCAGCTGGTACAGTCGCTACGCAAATAGAGCAAGAGATTTTTATGGTGCCTAAAGAAAATAGAATTAATCTTTTACATAAAATTTTAGCTGATAATCATGGCTCGGTCTTGATTTTTTCTCGGACTAAACATGGTGCTAAAAAAATCGCTGGTTTTGTCCGTGGTATGGGACATTCTGCGGTAGAAATTCACTCCAACCGTTCTCTTGCTCAAAGACAAGAGGCTTTAGCTGGCTTTAAAAATGGTAAGTACCGTGTCTTAGTCGCGACTGATATTGCTGCTCGTGGTATTGATGTCACTGGTATTTCTTTGGTGATCAATTATGATTTGCCAAATAATCCTGATGACTATGTGCACCGTATTGGCCGTACCGCTCGTGCTGGTGCGACTGGTAAGGCTGTTTCTTTTGCTGGTTCTGATGAAAAATTTGTGATTAGGCAGATCGAAAAATTGATTAAAAAAACTATTCCAGTGATGCCGATACCAGCTTTGACCGCCACTCGCATTGTTAGTCGAGCTGTAACTGGTATGCGTCATGGTGAACAAGCTAGAAGTACCAGAACTTTTCAAAGAACTGGTCGTAATCCTCGACGTCGTAGAAGTAATTAAAATATATAAAACACTCCTAGGGGTGTTTTTTGTTAAAGATTATGCTATAATACTCGAACTTATGCAATATTTAACTAAACAAACATTCAAGATTTTTTGGCAACATTTGTGGCATTACAAATGGTCTGTTTTAGTGATTTTATTTGGCGTGATTGGTGGATCAGTTGCTAATATTACAGCACCTTTATTTTATAAGCAGTTTTTTGACGTTTTAGTAAATTCTGGTGTTACCAGAGAAGGTGGTATTTTAGTGGGAATTTTATTAAAAATATTTTTTATCTATTTTTTGGGCTGGATTTGTTGGCGTCTCGTCACTTTTTTTATGTCATATTTTCAAACTAATGCCATGGCTGATTTAGAAAATACATCTTTTAGCTATCTTCACAAGCATTCAGTTTCATTTTTTAATAATAATTTTGTTGGTTCTTTGGTCAAAAAAGTCAATCGTTTTTCTCATGCTTTTGAAATGATCACTGATATTCTAGTTTGGGATTTATTGCCAATGATTGTGAACACTCTCGTTATCATTATTGTTTTAGCGAAAAAAAATATTTTTATTGGTCTTGGTATTTTACTTTGGATAATTATTTATATTTTAGTTAATTATTTTTTTAGTATTTATAAATTAAAATACGACACGCAAAGAGCAGCTTTGAGCTCTAAAGTGACGGGAGTTTTGGCAGACACTATCACAAACCATAATAATGTCAAATTATTTAATGGCTATAACAGAGAAAAGAAATTATTCGCTCAAGTAAATAGTGATTTTCAAAAATTACATCAATTTGCTTGGAATTTAGGTAATTATTTTGAAGCTGGCCAAGCCATGTTCATGATCTTGCTAGAAATTGGCGTGATGTATTATGCGATTTTATTGTGGCAAAAAAACATTTTGACAATTGGTGATTTTGTTTTATTACAAAGTTATTTATTAAATATTATTATGAGATTGTGGAATTTTGGTCGTTTGGTGAGAAAATATTATGAAAATATGGCTAATGC
>CAINYB010000028.1 GCA_903855135.1 uncultured bacterium
AGCGCCAGCTACACCAGTGCCAAGTGTTTTACCTGCGACTGCTAATACAGTTAGTGTCGCACAAGTCGCAGCCACTACACCAAAACGCAAATGGTGGCTTTATGCTTTATTGGTTTTTATTTTAGTTCTATTGGGTTCCGGTGGTTGGTGGTATTATGCCAAAGGTCAGGTGATGTTATTAGCCAAAAACATGACTTGGAAATCAGGTGGAAATTATAAAATGAGTCAGACATTAAATGTAGATTTATCAGATATTGTGACGCCTGCTAGCGAGAAAGGAACCATTAATTTAATTGATTTTAAAAAAGCTTCTGTTAAATTAGACGGTGCTGTAGATGTGGTTGGTGATAAACTAGAGGGTCAAACGAATCTTGTTTTCGGTGGGGATGATAAAGAAATTAAGTTTAGTTTAAAGTATAAAAAAATAGACAAGACTGTTTATTTGAGTGTTGATAGTCAAGACGACTGGGTAAAGGAAATTCCTTTTGATTTGACTAGTACTTGGATTAGCATTGATCAGGCATCATTACAAGCAAATCCATTATTGCAAGGCAAGCCTAATGATTATATGCCTAATTTTAAAGATTGGTCACAAAAAAATAATGCTTTTTTACAAAATGTGAAAGATAAAAAATTAATTATTTTAAGTGACCCACATCAAACTAAAGAGGTTGGGGGAATAAAATTAAAAAAGATGGACTTTAATATTAATGCTGATAAAATAAATGAATTTTTATTAGTCAGCATTGATGCTTTTGCTGAACCAAGTGCGGCGATAGAAATGAAAAAGAATTTTGAAACTTACAAAACTAGCGATCCTGAAGCGTGGACAAATATGCAGGAGTTTATAAAAGCTACTACTTTTAGTTTTTGGGTTGATCCCAAGACTAAGAGTATTCTTGGCATGGATTTTAGTATAAATAATTTTGATCTTAAAGATAAAAATGAACATGTGTTAAATTTAACGGTGAATTTTTCACAAACTATAGAAAATATTGAGAGCAAAGAAATTGTTGCGCCAGAAAAAGTAGTGACGCTAGATGAATTGCAATCAATGCTTTTTTCTGGCTTTAGTCAAGGTGTAGAATCTAAAGAATCGGTTAGTATGACAACAATTTTTACAGTAGAACAATTAACACAACTACAAGCAGATATTGAAACTTGTTTTCAAGCAAAAAAAAGATTGAATATACCAGGCGAAAATGAAAAAGTTTGTGACGGTGTAGAAAATGTGATGACTTGGCCCATTTTATCCCAAGGCTATCAATGGAGCAAATCTATCATGAGTTCGAAAGATCTAGGAACCTTTGAATTTTGTGTATATACTCAAGACATAACTGGTGTGACTTGTTCTCAAACTGGCTGCTTCAAAAAAGCATGTCAAGAAAATTTTGATTCAGATAAGGATAATTTATCTGATAAAAATGAATTAAAATATGGCACTGATGAAAATGATTCAGATTCAGATAATGATGGTTATTTAGATGGTGATGAAGTAAAAAATGGTTACAATCCATTAGGTGCAGGAAAATTATAAAGTATAAACAAAACACCCCCGGCAGGCGCCGGGGGTGTTTTAAAAATGTTTATCTTATATAGTTCAAAGGATTTTTACGTGAATCATTGACGCGGACTTCAAAGTGTAGATGAGGTCCAGTGGACCAGCCAGTATTACCTATTAAGGCAATGGTTTCACCACGAGAGACCGTATCACCATCTTTGACTAAGAGTTTAGAAGCGTGGCCGTAAAGCGTCACTAGACCATTACCATGATTGATCACAACATTGTAGCCATAACCAGTGGACCAACCAGCTCGTTCTACTTTACCACTTTCAGCAGCATAAATAGGTTGGCCGACTTTATCACCAACATCTAAGCCAGTATGCTTCCAGCTATAATATTGAGTGATACGTTGACTAAGTAGTGGCCAGAGCAATTTAGTGTCAGAGTGAGAGCTTGAGCCTGGAACATCTTCATCACTATAGACATTGGTCGTTTCGGTTTTACTTGGCTTTTTAGCGATACTTTTTGGCGGCTGATAAGAGGATTGGACTTTAGTTGGTTTGATACCGTCAGGAATAAATAATAAGTCTCCAGAGCGAATAGCGCCAGCATTAGCTAGCTGGTTGGCAGAAATAATTTTGCTACCATCAGCTTGATATTTTTTGGCAATAGCAGCTAAAGTATCTCCTTTTTGTACTTCATAATTAATACCAGAAGAAGGTAAAATAGTAAGTTTGTCACCAGGCTTAATAGTGCTACTCCAAGTCAAATTATTTGCCCATAACAAAGTGTTAGAAGTGATATTAAATTGTTCGGCTATTTTACCCAAGACATCACCAGCCTTGACAGTGTAGTAAATAATTTCTGAGCGCTTAGTGTCTTCTGGTGCTGGTTCATTATCATTGATGTCATTTGGATTTAATAAAACTAAGCTACTATCGTCAGCTGAAGTGTTAATTTGTTGTTGGTCATCATCGTCAGCAAAAGGAGTGTTAATAACTAATTCTTGAACAGCACCTTGTTCTTGCAGATAGTTCGTAGCTGTTGGTGAGGGCGCAGTAGCTGGTCCAGAATCTTCTATTAGTTCGCTCCAATTAGCTTGATCAGGCACTACTAAAGCGGATATTAGACTTTTATTTACATATTCATCTAAGCCGTAGCTTTGAGCAAAGATATTATTACTAGTAACAACTAAAATTAAAATAAAAACTGTTAAACGTGGTAAATATTTTTTGATAAAAATTAAATAAGGAATTTGTTTGATATTCAAACGGCGATAATAAGTTTTAGCTCTAGTAAATAGGCGATAGAGCGGTAATAAAATTGGTAAAATAAATATTTTAGCTAAAAATTTTAGACCAAGATAAAAAAAGCCACTAAACCAGAGCAAAGGTTTTTTGAGCTTGATGAGGCCATCAATAGTTTTTAATAATAGGCCAGTAAAAATTTTCTTCCAATGGATGCTAATATGTTTATTATACATTCCTACTAGCAGCATTATAGCTTGGTCTTGACTCCGCCGACGGCGGAGTCAATCAGAGATAGATAATGAAGCGTTTGTAGGATCTTAATTAGTATAAACAATTATACTATAGATAACGATATTTTTCAAGCTTTTTGTCAATAGTAATAAATTGATTTTTTAAGCTGATAATGTTAGAATTTGCCTATAATTATTTGATTTTTTCTTTATGGAAAAGGTTTATCAGCCAAAAAATATTGAGGAAAAATGGCAAAAATATTGGGAAAATGAAGCTACTTTTGCAGTCAAAGAGGTAAATAATGGTAAAAAGTATGTTTTAGATATGTTTCCCTATCCATCTGGCGAGGGTTTGCATGTCGGACATCCAGAGGGTTACACGGCTTCTGATATCATGTCTCGTTATTGGCGTCAAAAAGGCTTTTCAGTTTTACATCCGATGGGCTGGGATGCTTTTGGGCTACCTGCTGAAAATTATGCGATTAAAACCGGTACGCAACCAAAAATAACGACCCAAAAAAATATTGATAACTTTCGTCGTCAAATCAAATCTTTAGGCTTTTCTTATGATTGGTCTCGTGAAATCAACACCACTGATCCAAAATATTATAAATGGACACAATGGATTTTTTTACAGCTATTTAAAAAGGGTTTAGCATATGAAAGTGTGGTGCCGATCAATTGGTGTCCGTCTTGTAAAACGGGGCTTGCTAATGAAGAGGTAGTTGGAGGAAAATGTGATCGTTGTGGCACACAAGTCACTAAAAAAGATTTACGTCAGTGGATGCTAAAAATCACCGCCTATGCTGACAGGTTATTAAAAAATATTGATGAACTTGATTGGCCAAATAAAATAAAATTATTACAAAAAAATTGGATAGGTGAGAGTGAAGGTGCAGAAGTTATTTTTAAAGTTAAAGATTCAGCTTTAGAAATTAAAGTTTTTACCACTAGACCTGATACTTTATTTGGCGCAACTTATTTAGCTTTGTCGCCAGAACATAAATTGCTCGTAGATTTAAAAGATAAAATTAGCAACTGGCAAGATGTAGAGAGCTATATTTTGCAAGCAAAAAATAAATCAGATTTAGAGCGTGTTGATTTAGCCAAAGAAAAAACTGGGGTAAAACTAGAAAATATTGTAGCTATCAATCCAGCCAATCAAGCAGAAATTCCTATCTTTATTGCCGATTATATTTTAGCTTCTTATGGCTTTGGCGCTATTATGGCGGTGCCGGCTCATGACGAGCGCGATTATGAGTTTGCTAAAAAATTTAGCTTAGCGATTATTCAAGTTGTGCAAGCAGAAGGGGATTTGAGCTTAGCAGCCATTGAAGCTGAAGGTGTGGCTATGAATTCTGGTGAGTTTGATGGTTTAAAGACAGCAGATTTTTTTGAAAAAATTATAGAATGGCTAGAAAAAAATAAGTCGGGTCAAAAAGCCATTAATTATAAATTAAGAGATTGGGTTTTTTCTCGTCAGCGTTATTGGGGAGAGCCAATTCCTTTGGTGCATTGTGAAAAATGTGGTGTGGTTGCTGTGCCGGAAAATGAATTGCCGGTTACTTTACCAGAAGTAGAAAAGTATGAGCCAACTGGCACCGGTGAGTCACCATTAGTCAATATCGAAGAATGGGTAAATACCAATTGTCCAAACTGTGGTGGCCAAGCTCGTCGAGAAACAAATACTATGCCACAATGGGCAGGATCATCTTGGTACTGGCTTAGATATATTGATCCAAATAATGATCAGGCCTTAGCAGACGGTGAAAAATTAAAAGCTTGGTTACCAGTTGATTTATATATTGGTGGCGCTGAACATGCAGTTTTGCATTTATTGTACGCCAGATTTTGGAATATGGTTTTATTCGATTTAGGCATAGTGCCTCATGAAGAGCCTTTTGTAAAACTAGTCAATCAAGGCATGATTTTAGGCGAAGGTGGCGTCAAGATGTCCAAATCAAAAGGTAACGTCATTAATCCCGATGAAATTGTGCGAGAGTTTGGGGCTGATACTTTGCGTTTGTACGAAATGTTCATGGGACCATTTGAAGATGATAAGACTTGGAACACAGAAAGTATCAAAGGAGTGTTTAATTTTTTGAAAAAAGTTTGGGCTTTGCAATTTGATTTGCAAGATACTGCTAGCTCTCCAGAAAATCAAAAATTAATTCATCGCACGATCAAAAAAGTGACAGAAGACATCGAAAATTTTCGTTTTAATACGGCTATTTCCGCTTTGATGATTTTAGTCAATGAATTAGACAAAAAGCAAATTAATAAAAATGATTTTGCTAAGATTATTTTACTAATTTCACCACTGGCGCCACATATAGCAGAAGAAATGTGGCAAAGTTTAGGTAATAAAAATACTTTAGCTTATGTCACTTGGCCAGACTATGACGAAAATTTAGCTAAGCTTGATAAGATGATGGTTGCTATTCAAATTAACGGCAAACTAAGAGATACGATAGAGTTGGCTCTTGATACCGAAGATAGCGAAGAGCTAAAAAATAGAGTTTTAGCCTTGCCAAAAATTCAAGCGCAGCTAGCAGGTAAAGAAATAAAAAAATATCTTTATATTAAAAATAAAATTATTAGCATCGTTGTTTAAATGGAAGAAATAAAATTAAATTCTAAAAATAGAATCTCTGCTTTGCAAAAAGCTTTAGAGATTTTAAATAAAGGAGGAGTAATAGTCTATCCAACGGAAACTTCTTATGGTTTGGGGGGAGATTTTTTTGACCAACGCGTAGTCAATAAAATCTATAAAATAAAACAACGCGATAAAAACAAAGCTTTGCCAGTTTTGGTACCAGATTTAAAAACAGCTTCAGCTTTAGCGGAATTTCCACTATTTGCCACTGAACTTGCTAGAAAATATTGGCCAGGACCACTGACTTTGGTTTTGCCTTATCGCTATTGTGATTGGCATAAATGCCATCAGGATAGTTTAGCAATGCGCATTTCTTCTTTTGCTTGGACTAAAAATTTAGTTGAGCTTTTTGGCAAGCCACTTATTAGCACCTCTTTTAATCTTAGCCAGCAAAAGAGTGCTTATCAAGTAAAAGAAATAAAAAAATATCTAGCTTTACTTAATATTAAGCCAGATTTATTTATCAATGCTGGCAACTTGCCCAAAAATTTAGCATCTACTATCATTAAGGTAAACAGAGATAATAGTTGGGAACTTCTACGTCAGGGTGAAATAAACCCCGTGATGCCACGGGGTGACAAATAAAAATAAAATTATGCCAATCAAAAATTTTTTTATAAGTTTATTACCTCAAAGAATGAGTAGACAAGTGAGGGAAATTTTTGTTTCTACTACGTTGGTAAATTTTGCTTTAGCGATGGTCATGATTTTTGAGCCGATTTATTTATACCAAATCGGTTATTCTTTGCAAAAGATCATGTTATTTTATTTATTGGTTTATGCTGTTTATATTTTGATCATGCCTTTGGGAGCTAAATTTTCTCGAGCTCGTGGCTATGAATGGGGAATTTTTTGGGGAAGTTGTTTTTTTGCTTTATTTTATTTAAGTTTATTTTTTATTACTAAATTTAATTGGCTTTTTTATATAGCGCCACTTATTTTTGCGGTACAAAAAATGTTTTATTGGCCGGCTTATCATGCTGGTTTTGCAAAGTTTTCTGATGTCACCGAAGAGGGAAAAGAAGTTAGTGCTTTAAGTGTTAGTACTTCTTTAGTGTATATTTTAGGCCCAGCCTTTGCCGGCTTTATCATCAGTAATTGGGGTTACGGTGATTTATTTGTGATCGCTTCTTTAATATTTTTATTATCAAACTTACCAACTTTGATCACTCAAGAAAATTTTCGTTACAAAGATTTTTCTTATCTGCAAGCCTATAAAGATTTGGTGAGCGCAGAGAACAGGCGATCATTTTTTGCTTACTTAGGCTTTGGTGAAGAGTTGGTAGTTTTGGTTGTTTGGCCAATTTCTATTTCTTTGATTTTAGCCAATATTTTGGATGTTGGTTTAGTGGTGGCTTTAGCTACTTTTATTACCATGTTGATTACTTTATATATTGGTAAATTATCAGATTCACGCTATAAAAAATCGGTTTTAAATTTAGGCAGTGCTTTTTATGCTTTTTCTTGGTTTATCAGGATTTTTGTAGTGAATCAAGTGGGAGTATTTTTAGTAGATACCATGTCTAGGCTCGCTAAAAATATCATCATGGTGCCTTTGACTAGCATCACTTATGAGCGAGCCAAGACTAAAAGTGTGATGTCAACGGTGGTATTTTTTGAAATGAGTTTAGCGGTCGGTAAATTGTTGGCTATTTTATTGATTTATTTTGCTTTATTTTTTGTTAGCAATGATTTATTAGCTTTTAAACTTACCTTTATTTTAGCGGGCTTCATGTCATTATTATATTCTTTGCTCTAATGAATTTAGAAGAATTAAAATTTTTATTACATAAATATCACTTGACGCCCAATAAAGTCCGTGGTCAAAATTTTTTAATTTCCGATGAAGTTTTGGATGATATTATCAAGGCCGCTGATTTAAAGTCTAGCGATTTAGTTTTAGAAGTTGGTCCTGGTTTAGGAGCTTTGACTACTAGATTATTAACAAAAGTAAATAAAGTAGTAGCTTTTGAAGTAGATAAAAATTTAGCTAATTTGCTAAATAATTTAGTTAAATTAAATAAAAACCTAGATTTACATTGGCAGGATATTTTGTCTCTCAAAGAAAGGCAATGGCAAGATATTTTAGCCCGTTTCGCCGAATCGAGGCGAGCTGAACATAAAATAGATAAATATAAAATAGTGGCTAATATTCCTTATTATTTGACGGGCAAGTTTATCAATCAGTTTTTAAGTTTTGAATTACCACCACAGAGCATGGTTTTGATGCTTCAGCGTGAAGTAGCCGAAAGAGTAGAGGCAAAAGACGCCAAAAATAGTTTATTATCTTTAGCAATAGCTTTTTATGGCCGAGCACAGATTATAAGATTAGTACCAAAAAATAATTTTTTCCCAGTTCCAAAAGTAGATTCCGCTATTTTAAAAATAGATCAAATTAAACCTTGGCGCTATGCAGAGGACGAAAAGTTAGTTTGGCAATTGATTAAAAGGGGAATGGCACATAAGAGGAAAAAATTATTTAACAACTTATTGAGCGACCCTAAAATAGAAAAAGATAAGTTAACAAAAATATTTTTAGCTTTAAAAATTGATCAAAATGCTCGAGCCGAGGATTTAACTAAAGATTTATGGCTCAAATTAACGGCTAAAATTTATAATTAATTTCGTACCCCCTCTCTTGTCTTCCCCTTCCCCGCCTACGCGGGGATCTGGGGGAGAAGACGTATTCCGTCGAAGGCGGAATCGACAGAGGGGGTATTTTTATTTATCTTTAGGCAAAATTTTAAATCTGTGGTATAATAATATCGACAAATTATTTTTTATGCAAGAAAAAAATAGAGGCGAGTATACAGAAAACATTTGGCACAAAAAAGTCACTTGGCTATTTGTTTTCTTTTTGGTTTTAGTGATAATAGCTTGCGTTTGGTACTTTAAAACTCAACTATTAGAAAAATCTCTAGCAGTGGATATACCAGAATTTATACAGAAACAACTTTTAGAACAAGATCAAAATAAAGCTAAGACTATAGAAGATTTGAAATCAAAAGACACAGATGCTGATGGTCTGACAGATTATCAGGAGATTTACCAGTTTAATACTAGTATTTTTTTAGCTGATACGGATTCTGATGGATATTCTGATTTAGAAGAAGTGAATTCTGGTAATGACCCCATCTGTCCAACGGGCCAAGATTGTAATTTATTAGCCTTGATTACTCCGCAGACTAATCTGTCAGCAGTTGTTCAAGAAGTGGCTCTAGATCCAAACTTGACTATAGAACAAGCAGCTTTTCGTGAATTTCGTAAGTTTTTGTTAGACAATGGCATGAAACAAGAGGAAGTAGATAGTCTAACAGATGATGATTTATTTTACATTTTTAGCATTTTAGATGAAATAGAAGGCGAACAAGCTGTAACACAAGATATGTCAGCGACTGAAGTTAAGGCATTTTTATTAGCTCAAGAAAATGCCGATAAAAAATCAATTGAAGCTTTAAGTGATCAAGAGCTTTTAGATATTGGTAAAAAATTAGTCAATCAATAAATATTTTGTATGATAATAGCAAAAAAACATTTTATTAAAATTTTGTTGCTAATGGTTTTAGCATTTAGTTTGAATCTAGCCGCACCAAAGCCAGTTTATGCAGCCGTTGATCCTATTCAAGCTGTTTTACAGCCGGCAAAATGGATTTGGGAGAAAGTTGTTATTGTTATTAAAGAATTTGATAAGAATGCTAGAAATAGGCTAATTGAAAATGTTTTTAGACAATTTGCTAATAAATTAGCCTATGATATGGCTAATTCTATTGCCGAAGGTGCTGAAGGTAACAAGGCATATTTTAGAACAGATTCAATTAAAAAATCATTACAAAATTCTAGAGACGCCGCTTTAGGTGAATTTGTAGGAGACTTGACCTCTAAAAGTTTTTCTAAGTTAGGCTTTAATTTGTGTGATCCTTCGATTGAAGTAAAGTTAACTATGACTTTGAATTTGATCGATAGTGAAGCACCGTCGCCAAAAGGCCCAAAATGTGATTGGCGTGATGTACAAAAACAGTGGGCTGAGTTCTCTGATCAGGTAGCATCAGGCCGTTGGCAAGATTTTATCAAAATAAAATTAGACCCTAGATACGGCACAGCTAAAGATTGGAAGGATTTTTGGTCACAATTTGACCCTGGAAAAAATGACCTGTCAGTCTTAGTGGCTATGCGTGAAATTGCCGCTCAAAAAAAAGCAGAAGCGGATAAAATAGCAGCTATAAAAGCTGAAGAGTGTCAGGGTTATTTAGACAATAAAACAGTTATTACTGAGGAGGTAAAAACTCATTGTACACAAATAAAAGGGGTTGCTGAAACAAATCTTAAATTTGTCACAGAGGCAGACGTCGCCGCCAAAAAAAAAGAAGAGACAAAAAAAGTTGCTTGGGGTGAGATTTTAGCAGATGCTGGTAGCATGTTTACTAAAACATTATCTTCTCGTTTGTTAAAGTTTTATGTAGATAAAGGCATGCGCCAAATTGCTAGTTGGTACAAAGAGGATAAAAATTTACATGATGATTTGATTGATAAATTACGTGGCGGAGCTGACTTAAGACGAGCACCAAGAGGCAGTGATGTATTTCGTGATTTGAAAACCACTAGCTTTGAAGCAGTGGAAGATTTTTCTTTGATAGAAAATTTTATTGTCTGCCCAGATTCGGTGGATTTTAGACATCCGGATAATTGCGTGATGAGTACAGAATTTTTAAGTGTCTTATCACAGAAAAAAACCATCAAGCAAGCGATTGCTGATGGTGATTTAAATGCTAACTTACCATTTATTTCATCAGCTGATCCGCGAAATAATTCAGACTCTTGTTATCAAGAAGGTTTTTGCTATCACAATTTAGTCAAATTACGTAAAGCTAATATCATTCCAATTGGTTGGGAATTAGCTGCCCAAGCCAGTAGTGGCGGTCAAGCAGCAACTTTAAGTCAAGTAGCCGACTGTTTTGAAAATGATACTTGTGTTTTTGGTGCTAATAATCCTTATTATCATTTAGTGGATCCAAATTGGGTTTTGAAAGTACCAGCTGCTCGTTGTGAGGCTTTTGTTTATGCGCCAACTTTAGAGGCAAATGGTAGTAGTAATCGTCAGCAGTATTGTGCTGATGTAAAAACTTGTTTAAGAGAAGATGATGAAGGTAATTGTCTTGATGGTGCTTATGGCTATTGTACTCAGTCAGCCAATGTTTGGCGTTTAAATGCAGATATTTGTGAGGAAGGTGATATTTATTCTGGCTGTTTAGCTTTTAATAACGAAGATTTAGGCAACGCTTCTTATTTAGAACAGAGTTTAGATTATTGTGGTGCCGATGGAGCTGGTTGTAAACGTTATTCCCAAGAAAAAAATGATAGTAATAATTGGGTTTTAGAAGCAGATGTATCTACTGACGCCAATGATTTATTTTTAAATAAACAAGCCAGTGGCTGTAATGAAGAAGATGGTGGTTGTAGTGAATTTATCGTCATGGCTGCAAATCGCAGTGTTAATATTTTGCCAAATGGAGATTTTGATTATGAAATGCAAGGCTGGAATACGGGTGGGGCAGAGGAAGAGGCAATTATTAATGATGCTTATTTTGGTCAAAATGCTTTAACTTTTAAACAAGCTGTCAGTGCTAATGTAGATACTGGTTATCCACTAAAAGAAAGAACTTTTATTTTAAGTTTTTATGCTAAGAGTGCTAGTGCGGGGGCACCTTTATCAGCTAGACTTTCTTCTGGTGATGATGCTAGTGAAGTTACTCAAAATTTGACACCTGATTGGCAAAAAATACAAGTCAAACATACTTTTAATGGCACTATTGTTAATAGCTCACTTGGTTTGTCTTTTACCGTGCCAAATCCATGGCTTATTGTCATCGATGCTGTAAAGTTAGAAGAAGTTTCAAATACACAAAGCGAAGCTGGTAACTTTTCTAGTTATGGTGATGGCACCAGAATTTTTATGACTGATGCACGTCAAATGTGTATAGCGGAAGAAGTGGGTTGTCAGGGTTATTATCCGGGCAATAATGATCCGATGATACCAGCGGTCGTAAATTCTGGTGATTTATGCCCTAGTGAATGTGTGGGCTATGAAAATTTTGCCCAAACACCGACTTATTTTGATACCAGTGAAGCTTTAGCTGATGGTGTAGAAGCGATAACTGAATATTATAATTTTATTCCTTCAACAGCTCAAAGTTGTCCAAGTGTCGCTATTGGTTGCGAAGAGTTTACTAATGAAGAGGCAGTAGCAGCCGGAGGAGAGGGTAAAGAATATTTTACCTATCTTAGACAATGTGTGTTGAGTAGTGCTGATAATGTAGCAACTTTTTATACTTGGGAAGGTGAAGATGTATCTGGTTATCAGCTCAAAACTTGGAATTTTTTAAAGAATGACAGTGGTGCACCATGTACAAATATTAACCCTGGTGAAAATACTTGTGCTGATGACACATTTAATGATGCTATTTGTGGCTCAGAAACTCCAGCTAATCCATTTGATGACCCAGAGTATAATCCAAATTGTCGTGAATTTTTTGATACGAATTCTATTTCTTATTTCCGTTTACAAGACAAAGTGGTTTATGCTTCAGATGAGTGTAAAACCTATCGTCGCACAGTTTCTGGTGAGCCATATCAAGCGATCGCTAATTTGAGCTATAGTTGTCCAGCGCAATACAATGGCTGTCGCGCTTATACTGGTAATGCAGGTAATAATGTTCGCCGTTTATTTTTAGATAATTTTGAAAGTGGTAGCTATAGTCCTTGGTCTGGATCTGGTTTAGATTTATCTAATCAATCGTTGGCTAATAATGGCCATTCATTAAAGATATCAGCTGGTACTACTATCAGTAGACCAATAGGTAATGTAAGAGATCAACAAGCTTATCAGCTTACCTGGTGGATGAAAAATACAGGTAATCTATCAGACGTGCAAGCAAAATTATATGATGAAGTCAGTGAAACATATCATTCTATTGAAAACTTGGGCGTAGTAGCAGTTGGCGATTGGCGTCGTTATCAGCTCAGTGTGCAAGCGCCAATCGATATAGATAATTTGGATGAAGTTTCTTTACAGATAGATTTTTCTGGCGCAGGAGAAGTATTCCTAGATAATATTTTATTGAGCGAAGTAGTAGATAATTTAGCTTTTGTAAAAAATTCTTGGAATACACCAGCTTCTTGTGATGATCCATTTACTGGGGCTTATTTGGGTTGTCAGGCTTATACAGACCTAAATGGTAATGATTATACCTTTAAATCGTTTGCAAATCTTTGTCGTGAAGAGGCGATTGGCTGTTTAGCGGCAATAGATACTAAAAATTCTAAGTCACCATTCACTCAAGCTTTTCACATAGGTGATTATTCAAGGATAGATGTAGAAGAGGATAGTGTTACTTATTTTGTGCCTGATCAAGACAAGTATTGTCCGCAGGCTTATAAGGGTTGTAGTGAACTTGGTTTACCTATTTTGAATCGAGCAGTGGATAATAATAATATCATAGCCTTTCAAACAGTCTATAAAATAAACGACCCAGATAAATATGAGCAAAGTTTGTGCGATTATGACGAGTTATATTGTGAAGAATATAACTCTGACAAGGGTACATATTATTTTAAAAATCCAGGCAATCGTACTTGTACTTACCAAAAAAATGTTAATGACAATGGCGTTATTACTACTGGATGGTTTAAAACTGATAGCTTAGAAACTAACGATCCTGTCCCTTGTAGTCCAGCAGAGCTGGCAGAGCCTAACAATTGGGCTCAAGCTTGTCCGGAAGAAAAAAATCTTTGTACAGAAATCAAAGATCCACTTGATCCGATCAATTGTGATGTGACAGCAGAGGCGGGCTCAGCTAATGCTTGTCAGTCTTATTACTATTATAAAAATGATAAGATAAATCAAGGCTCTTGTAATGGCCAGTTTGATCAAAATAGTGGCTGTACATTATTATATGATGCAAATCTTTGGAATGCGGCTCATACCCAAGTAAATCTTAATTATAATGCTTCTTCTACTTATGCTGAAAATATAAGGGTTGCTAATGCTGTTAATCTAATTTCTGATGCAGATAATGATAGTAATATGCTAGTCAAAGTCCGTAAAGATAGAGAATGTTCTGAATGGCTAGACTGTAAATCGGCTTCCGCTGTCTTTGATGATAAAACAAATACCTACAAAACAGTTTGCGATGCTATCGGTACTTGTTTAGAATATGATAATACTAATAGTATTAATCATTGTAAACGCTGGGCTAATGAGACTACTACTGATGATATTGCTTTGACAACTGATGTTTATAAAGACAGAACAACTGGCACCAATAATCATTTAGCTTGGTCTGACCATGATTATCTCGGTTACTCAATTCCAAATTTATTACCTTTAGATAGTTTGAGCACTTATAATTTTGCCCCGGATAATGCATCACAAGATCAAGCTGATATCAGATTGGTTTATCAAGCAGGCACTAATGAGTGTAACGGTAAGCCGGATCTAGGTGCTTGTTCAGACACAATCAATAATGTTGATTTTGATGGCTTATGTAAAGATAATATTTGTTGGCTAAATCCTTATACAGCTTCAAGTACTATTCCAATGAGCTTAGCGTTAGATACTAGGGCTTATACTGCAGTCGATGCGCCATTTGCTAATAGTATTAAAAATAGTAATAATCAGACAAATTATTCGGGTGCTAATTTCTGTGAAAATAGTGCAAATGCTTGTGAAACAATTTATGATAAGGTGACTTATGGTAATAGTGGCATTAGTAAATATTTGGGGGGTAATATAGACGATAATCAAACAATTTGTATTTATGTTAGTGGTGGTTCTATAAAAAAACAAGGTGAATTTTGTTCTGCAAATTCTGATTGTGGCGAAACAGGTAAATGTGCGGCGCAAATTGGTGTAAGAACAACAATTCTTTTATTATCACCAAAAATACTTTTTGGAAATGTGTGGTGTTTTTCTATGTAATCTTTTGGAAAAGTTCTAAAAGGTGGTAGCAGAGTAACGAATTGGCATGATCGCAAACTTCTGTTCGTAGCT